>JAZQKP010000016.1:0-95260 GCA_045542275.1 Eubacteriales bacterium
GTCACGGCTTTGCCGTGCCACCTCCCTCGGTGATGGAGGCTTGGAATTAACTATGGATTTCAAAAATAAGCTGATACTTGCGCCTATGGCAGGCTTTACCGACTATCCTATGAGGCATCTTGCCGTAAGATACGGTGCTGATATTGTAGTCAGCGAAATGATAAGCGCCAAGGCCATACACTACAAGGATAAGAAAACTGCTACTCTCGCTCGCATTTATGAGGGCGAGGGTACTTTTGGCGTCCAGATTTTCGGTAGTGAGCCACAGATTATGGCTGAGGCTGCCTATGCGCTTTCAACAGGCAGCTATGAGCATAAAATAAGCGACACTCTCCCCGACTTTATTGATATTAATATGGGCTGCCCCGTTAAAAAGATAGTGTCAAACGGCGAGGGCAGCGCTTTGCTTAAATCCCCTAAGCTTTGTGGGGAAATTATAAGCGCCTGCGTTAAGGCAAGTAAGGTGCCTGTAACGGTAAAAATCCGTGCAGGGTGGGATAAGGACAGTGTAAACTGTGATGAGATTGCAAGAATTGCAGAATCAAACGGTGCTGCCGCTATTGCAATCCACGCACGTACAAGGGAGCAGATGTATGAGCCCTATGCCGACTGGAAGCATATTAAGGCTGTAAAGGACGCAGTTTCTATCCCTGTAATCGGTAACGGAGATATTTATTCCTCCGACGATGCTGTGCGTATGCTTGAGGAAACAGGCGCAGATAGCCTTATGATTGGCAGAGGGGCTATCGGCAATCCCTTTATTTTTGATGAAATAAAGCATATTTTAGATAAAAAACCGTACACTCCCCCCACTATTTCCGAAAAAATTGATGTTGCCCTTGAGCATATCCGTCTTATGTGTGAGGAAAAGGGCGAGGAAATGGGTGTAAAGGAAGCAAGAAAGCATATTGCTCACTACACAAAGGGCTTAAAATCAAGCGCAAATGCCCGTTCAAAGCTTAATTTTGCCGATACGTATAAGGAAATTTATGACATTTTATCTTTTTTAGCAAAGGAAAACAGTTAAAGCTATGAAAAAGAAAATATTATCCCCTATGCTTTGTCTTATTGCGGCAATAGTATGGGGCTTTGCCTTCTCCTTTCAGGAGATAGCATCTAACAGCTCAGATATGATAGACGCCTTTTTCTTCGGTGGCATCAGGTTTGCCGTAGGTGCAACCTCCCTTATTCCACTTATTCTCATTTTTGAAAAGGAAAAGGGCTTGCCAAGAGAGGAAAAGAAAATCAAAACAAAGAAAACCGTAATTTACGGTGTTATAACAGGCGCTATCCTCTTTGCAGCATCTACTCTTCAGCAGTTTGGTATACAGATAACTCAGGCAAGCGGTAAGGCAGGCTTTATTACGGGAATGTACCTTATTTTCGTTCCCATTGCAAGCTTTATCCTGTTTAAGCAAAAGGCTTCACCTGTTGTGTGGGGCGCTGCCCTTATTGCCCTTGGCGGTCTTTACTTTCTCTGTATGGGTGGAAAGGGCTTTACTGTTTCGGTTGGCGATATTTTATTGCTTCTTTGCTCTCTTTGCTTTACAGCCCATATTATTGTTATTGATAAATTTATAAACAGGGTAAGCGCCCTTAAATATTCAGCCGTTCAGTTTTACACCGTGGCTCTCTTTAACATTATTACAGGTCTTTTTGTAGGTCATGTAACCTGGGAGGGTATAGTTGCCACAATTATTCCTATTCTTTACTGCGGCATCGGCTCCACAGGTATTGCATATACCTGCCAGATTCTCGGTCAAAAGCTGACACCCCCAACTATTGCAGCATTGCTTTTCTCAACGGAAAGCCTTTTCTCCGTAGTTGCAGAATGTATTTTCAAAAAGCAGCTGCCCACTACTACTATGCTTATCGGCTGCACACTTATGTTTATAGGTATTATTCTTTCTCAGCTTCCTATTGAATTTAAGAAAATAGACGGAAAGCTGAAAATTCACTTAGCCAAAGACGAAAATGCAGAAATAAATTAAGATAAAAACAGAAAAAACCCGACACAGTGTCGGGTTTTTCTTATTTATAGAGTGGAAAACGAAGGGTCCACGCCTGTAATCTCAGTCTGTCAGAAAGATATTTATCCTCAAAGGAGTCACTATGACGCCATGTACCCTTAAAGTAGGCATCACGGGTTTCGGGCAGCACATCAAGGCTTGGCAGCTGAGCTCTCGGTGTAAGAACTACCTCACTCTTTCCCTGAAGCACCTCAAGCGCGCCAAAGAGCCAGTCGGCAGGGCCGATTTTCTTTTCTCCCACCCTTATGTATTCGGGCAGCATTTCTCCGTCCTTAATCTGATTTGCACCCTTGGTAATCTCCTCAGCGCTTAAGGTGATTTCTTGGCTTATGGCGTAAGGATTTGTCAAAAAGCCATATACGTCACCGCATTTATGCTCATTTTTGCCAAGCAAGAAATCTCTGCAGGCAAGCATAATATCGGATATGGAAAGGGACACAGGAGTTCTTATATTCTCAAAGCAATTATTAAGCTTTTTCGCAATTTCGGGAATGTGGGCAGGTGTTACTACTCTTTCGCTTTCACGGGACAGCTCACGTGTCAGCTCCTCATAGGTGGTAATTCTGAATCGGGGATCCGCCTTTACAAGCCTGAGCATAGTGCGAATATTGTTATAGAATTTCTCTGTTGCCTCTCTTGGCTGAGGTGGGCACTCAAGGAATTTACCGAATTCCACAAGGTTTTCCTTATCGTAGTTGAGAATATCCCAACAGCCGATAGATGCAGCAGAATTAGGGTGTGTGTAAATTACTGCACGTTTTCTTTTCGCCACCTTTTCAAGAAGCGCCTTAACATCATTTTCATCGCCGTTAAAGAAGCATTCCATAGCCTCATAGTAGGCAACATGGTAAATATTACAGTAATATGTACCCTCTCCGTCTACGGTGTCGCAGAAGGTGTCGGCATAAATGGGAATTCCCATCTTATGATAAGCATACATTGCAGCGTAGGATTTCTGGTTTCCGGGAGGCACAGCAGCGTAAATTTTATCCACTCCTGTGGCTTTTTTTATCATTTCAACAGCCAAGCTCTCTTCCTTGACTACCCTGTCTACTGCCTCATCAAAGTCCTCAATGTCGGTGTATTCATTTATCATAGGATGAAGAGTGTGGCCGTAGGTATGGCTGTTAATTTCGTGATTTTTAAGCGCCTCAAGCACGTCGCTTCTGCCCCACCTTACAAGCTGGTCGGCAAGAAGTCCCACAAGGCAAAAGCATCCACGAACTCCCTCCTCTGTAAAAAGCTGCGCCTCCTCAAGTATGGCATTTGCAGCTCTGTTTGAGGTAAAATCCTCTGTATCAAATGAAAAAATAATGTCGGTCATATTTATCTCCTATCTCGGCTTACATCAATCCCATACACCAGATAACCAAAAGGGCGGTAAGGGTTACAAGTGTATCAATTGTGATTCCGTAAAACATGGGGCGAAGTCCTGCCTTTTTAAAGTCGGTTATGCTTGTGCCAAGGCCGATAGCCGCAAGAGCTGTAACCATTAAGAATTTACTGCAGGTCTTTGTAGCTCCCGATACCGCTTCGGGAATCCAACCTAAGCTATTTACAATGGCAAGTAAGAGGAAGCCCCCTATAAACCAAGGAATAATCTTAGCAAGCTTTACCTTCTTGCCCTCTCCGACAGCTTGCATTTCCTTCTGCTTTATACGTGTGCCAACAAAGGCAAAAACCAACACAGTGGGAATAATTGCAATAGTTCTTGTAAGCTTAACCATGGTGGCAAAGTCGCCTGCAATCTCGGAAAAAGCATATCCCGATGCAATAACACTGGCAGTATCGTTGACCGATGTACCTGCCCATATACCGTAGGCAATATCTGTCATACCAAGCGCCTTACCCATTATGGGGTAAAGTGCGATCATTACCATATCAAAAAGGAAGGTTGAGGACATAGCAAAGGCAATATCCTTATCGTCTGCATCGATTACAGGTGAAATTGCCGCTATGGCAGAGCCACCGCAAATGCCTGTTCCTGCAGAAATCAGGTTGCCGAGCTTCCAGTTAAGTCCAAACATTTTGCGAATAAAAAATCCACCGCCAAAGCACATAGCGAAGGTAAATATCATTACAAAGAATGTCATCTTGCCTACTGTCAGAATTGTATTTACGGACAAGGATGCGCCAAGCAAGATAATTGCCACCTTCAATATTTTTTTAGATGTGAATTTAAGGGCAGGCTTCATCCACGCAGGGTGGAAAAAGCTGTTTATTATAGTTCCCATAAATAAGGCGATAATAGATGCGCCAAGTAGGCCTCCGGGTATTAAATTTTCCAAAAAAACAGACACTCCTGCCACGGCAAAGCATATAACAATGCCAAGAGCAAAGAGCCATCTCTCCTTTGCTTTAGTATTCATAGTGTGTCTCCCTTGATAATTTCTTTGTTTATTTTATCACAAAAAATGTAATCTTTCAATAGAAAAAGAAAAACCGACTGGGAAGTCGGTTTTAAATTTAATCTGACAGCTCTGAGAAAATCCCAAACCAATATGAAGAATTTTGTGTAACTGCGCAAACCTCTTTAAGAATACTATAGCACATTGTTGTGACAAAATCAACGGCAACGCCGTTGCATATCACCAATTCCACAGGAATTGTATATCATCAAGGCAAAGCCTTGTATATCATCATTGCGAAAGCCATGCAACCTGCGGTTGATGATATACGCCTGCGGCGATGATATGCACGCTGAAGCGTGATGATATGCCATTGCTTTCGCAATGGATAAACAAAAAAGGACACCGAAATGGTGTCCTTTTTTGTTGGTGGGGGAAGCTGGATTCGGACCAGCGAAGTCAGTGACAACAGATTTACAGTCTGCCCCCTTTGGCCGCTCGGGAATTCCCCCAAAAATCGTCGCAAGATTGGAGCTGGTGAACGGAGTCGAACCATCAACCTGCTGATTACAAATCAGCTGCTCTGCCATTGAGCCACACCAGCATATCTCTTGCGACGCAAGTTATTTTAACATAGTATTTTTTATTTGTCAATACCTTTTTTGAAAAAATTTTATGTTTTTAATTGCTTTTTTATAAATATAATGGTAGAATATCCTTGTAACTTGGATTTTTTGGAGGTTTTTATAATGACAGACAATGTCAGATATATCATATCTAAGCTGTTTTCTCTCCGTGCAGGCTTATCTCTTGCTTCAAACGAAAAGGAAGAGCTTGATAATGCTGAGGCTAAGTACTTAAGCGACGACAAGGACTATCAGGATAACCTTAATTCCTTACGTGCAACAGAAAAGGAGCTTAAGGAAACTAAAAAGGAAATCGCCGAGGAGCGCGCAGTCCTCAGAAAGCGTAGCAAACGCCGTAATCTTTTAGCGCTTTTCTTTGTAATATTCGCAGTTGGCGCAGTTGTGCTTTACTTTATGGAGGAATACAGGCTTTATTCCTACGGTGTCGCCGCACTTGCCATTCTTGTTCCATTTATTGTTTCATTTATTATTGTTCCAAGAGGTAAGAATTACAGAAAGCCCAACAGAGCCCTTATCCGTGACCTTGAAAAGGAATGTAAGCGACTTGAAAAGACTATTAAGCAGCTTGATGCTGAGGTAAAAAAGCTTTATCCTCGCCATGCAGAGCTTGAAGCGATTTTTGAAAATGAAAAGACAGTTCGCACCCTTAATGTTAAGGATATCTATTCCTCAATGCTTGAGCAGCACGGTATACTGCTATCCCCCGATTACTGGCAGTATGCAGACATTATGTTCTACTACTTTGAGGCGAAGAAATGCGACACTATGGAAACCTGTATTGCACTTATTGACAGGCTTAAGGCATCTGAGTTCCTTGAGACCTCCTCTCTTAAGGCAACACATAATCTTAACTTAAGAAGCAGCAAGCTTCTTACAGCGTCTAAGCTCTATTTAAGTCAGGAGTTTGCTACCCTTGCACTTAAGATAGAAAGACGCTCCAGCTACTACCATGACCTTGTAGCTGCTAATACTCTGTACGGCTGTATGAAATCTCGCCTTGGGGCAAACAGCCAGAACCTTTACGATGATATGATGAAGCTTATTAATTTGGCATAATGAGGTGTACTATGAATTTTGAAAAATTTGCAATGGGCCTTGAATTTGGCTCTACAAGAATTAAAGCAATTTTGCTTGACGAAAATCGCAACGTAATCGCATCAGGCGGTCACACCTGGGAAAACCGTTATGTTGACGGAATCTGGACATACACAATGGACGATATTATCGGTGGCCTTCAGGATTGCTACGCAAAGATGCGTACAGATTTTGAGAATACATACGGCGAAAAGCTTACCACCATCGGCGCTATCGGTATTTCCGGTATGATGCACGGCTACCTTGCATTCGATAAGGACAATAATCTTCTTGCTCCCTTCAGAACATGGAGAAATACTATTACCGCAGAGTCCTCTGAAAAGCTGACCAAGGCGTTCAACTCTGCTATTCCTCAGAGATGGAGCATCGCCCATCTTTATAAGGATATCCTTGAGGACGTATCTTACGTTAAGGATATTGCACACTTTACTACTCTTGCCGGCTTTATCCATTGGCAGCTTACAGGCAATAAGGTTCTCGGAATTGGTGAAGCATCGGGTATGTTCCCCATTGACAGCGAAAAGTGCGACTACAGAGATGATTGCCTTGAAATTTTTGCAAATCTTATAAAGGATAAAAATTATCCTTGGACACTTAAGGAAATTCTTCCCGGTGTGCTTAACGCAGGTGAGTGCGCCGGCTATCTTACAGAGGAGGGCGCTAAGCTTCTTGACGTAAGCGGTACACTTAAGGCAGGTGTTAAATTTGCACCTCCTGAGGGCGACGCAGGTACAGGTATGACAGCCACTAACTCTGTAAGAGTTGGTACAGGTAACGTTTCTGCAGGTACATCTGTTTTCGCAATGGTGGTTACAGAAAAGACACCTAAGCTTCATAAGGAAATCAACGTTGTTACAACTCCCGACGGCGCTCCCGTTGCTATGGTGCATTGCTCCAACTGTACATCTGATTTTAACGCTTGGGCAAATATGCTTAAGGACTTTGCATCCTGTCTCGGTGTTGATATCCCTACTGGCAAGCTTATGGATCTTATGTTTGAAAAGGCGCTTTCAGGTGAGGCTGACTGCGGTGGACTTATCTCCTACAACTACTATTCCGGTGAAGCAAACGTAGGTCTTACAAAGGGTATTCCCGTGCTTATGCGCAGACCCGATGCAGACTTCAGCTTTGCTAACCTTATGAGAACACATCTCTACTCCTGTCTGTCAACTCTTAAGATGGGACTTGACATTCTTATTAAGGAAGAAAACATTAAGATTGACCGTATCTGCGGTCACGGTGGCTACTTCAAGGCTCCCGTAACAGGACCTAAGTTCCTTTCCGCTGCTGTTGGCGCTCCCGTTATTACAATGGAAAGCTCCGGTGAGGGTGGACCTTACGGTATGGCGCTCCTTGCTGCATATATGCTTGATAAGGCAGAGGGCGAAGCGCTTCCCGATTATCTTGACAATAAGATTTTCGCATCCTGCAAGACAGTGGAAACTATGGCTGATAAGGAAGATATTGACGGCTTCAATGCGTTTCTTACAGACTTTAAGCGTTGCCTTGATGTTGAAAAGACAGCTATTTCCACATTCGCTGAATAATTTAAAAATAGAAACGACTGCATCTTTTGTGCAGTCGTTTTTTACTGTCAATTATGCTGATGTTATACGTTTTGCAAGCTTTGGCAGTATTTCACGCACCTTGGCACGTACCCATTCATCTGAGTAACCAAGCTGCTCCCCTACCTGCCAATAGGTTTTGTCTCCGTTGACAAAGCATTCAAGCATGATGATTTGCTCACTTGGTGTAAGAGTGGATATTATACCAAGATATTTCTTCTCAAGCCTGTTTGCTTTTCTTATGTATTCGTTGATTTTCAGTGATTTGAGTATATCCTCAATCTCGGAAATTTCCTCTGTAATCTCGGGAGATTGCTCCATGGACCTTAGCCTTTCAAGTCTTCTTGTTCTTATGTCTCTTATGGTTTCCCGTACCTTTATACATTTTTCAAGATGCTTAAGCTCTTTTAGCTCCGCCTTAATCTGTTCAATCCTCATAAAACCTCCTTGCAAAGCTTTTTGCCACACCGCAAGCAAAAAGATTTTATTAATATAATTGTTCAAGCTCGTTACTGTGGCAGAAGGGACAGTGCATCTCGCACAATTCCTCATCTGCATACCCCTGTAAGTAGGGGTGAAACTGTGTGTAATGCTCAAAAAGCGCTTCGTCCTCGTAGAAATCCTTACCGCAATTAAGACACCTGTAATCCGTAATATGCTCCTTTCCCGATTTTCCTTGACATTTCCTAAATTAAGTGATATAATCTTATCATAACAGGGCTATGACCTAATTATATTCCTAATTTAGTAATATGTCAATAGCAATACTGTAACTTTTTTGAATTTGAAGGAAGGTGTCCTATGAATAAGACAGTTATACTTGAAAGAATAGGTACTCTGTGCCGTGAGCGTGGAATTTCCATGAATACAGCCTTTTTGGAAAGTGGAGTTGGTAAGAATTTTAAAAGCAATATGAAGACTGCCAACCCTACTATGGGCAAGATTACAATGCTATCTATGTACTTTAATGTATCCCGTAAGTTTCTTCTGGGTGAAAGCGATAACCGTGGGGGATACATAAAGGATATTATGGATATAAACGGAGTTCACCCCGTTAAGAGAAAGAGCCTGCCCATTCTTGGCAGTATTGCCTGTGGCGCTCCTATTTTTGCTGAGGAGAATCTTGACGGATATGCGTCCTGTGACGGTGACATTAATGCCGATTTCTGTCTTTACGCCAAGGGGGACAGTATGATAGATGCGGGCATTCGTGACGGAAGCATCGTGTTTATTAAGAGTCAGCCCACCGTTGATAACGGGCAGATTGCTGTTGTTCTTATTGATGATGAGGCTACCCTTAAGCGTGTGTACTTTGATAAGGATAACAAGCGAATGATTTTAAACCCAGCCAACCCTGCCTATGCGCCTATAATTGTGGATAGCACACAGATTGAATGCGGAAATGTACGTATTCTCGGCAAGGCAGTTATGTGTCAGTTCAAGGTGGTGTGAAAGGAGTAGCCATGAGAATATTTCTCCCCTCTGAAAAATTTTCAATAAATTCCGCAAGGAAATCAACCGAGCTTAGCAGAAGCCTTGACGAAATGGTAGAGAAAAAATGGTCCCCCTCTACTGATTATGACGTTTTTGTCGGTAACGTGTCTGAAAAGGGCTTTAAAATACATCAAAACAAGCTGACTACTTTTAGAAGAAATCCTCTTTCTCCTACAATAATCGGGAACTTCAACGATACCCCCGAAGGATGCACAGTAGATATAAAAATGCGCCTTAATATACCAAGCCTGATTTTTGAATTAATTTGGAATCTTGGCTTAGCATTAATATTTGTCATTGGAATTATTATGACAATAACAGACGGAATGTTTTATGTGCCGCTTACTGCATTTTTTATGTATGCAATTCCTCAAATCATTACAAGAACTCTTTTCCGTTCTTCGGTCAGGAGCTCAAAGGAAAGATTATTATCAATTTTAGGTGATAAAAAATGAACAGATTTAAATTGGAAAACACCCTTGACGTGTCGGTAATTTCCATAGGAGCTGACCATTTTGGCACGGCTGTGGATAATAAGACAGCATCACGTATACTTGATATGTACGTGGATTACGGCGGAAACCTCATAGATACAGCTAACGTGTACGGAAAATGGGTGGTGGGTGCAGGCAACGCAAGTGAAAAATTCCTTGGGGAGTGGCTGAAATCTACAAAAAAGAATGTAGTTATTGCCACTAAGGGCGCACACTACAATTTTGATGCACCAAAGGTTATGCGCCTTAAGGAAAAGGATATCCGTCTTGACCTTGAACAGAGCCTTCGTGCGCTTAACAAGGACTGTATTGACTTTTATTGGCTACACAGAGATGACCCCTCTATGATGATTGGTGAAATACTTGACACAATGGAAAAATTGCGCCGTGAGGGTAAAATTCTCTTATACGGTGCGTCAAATTTCTGTGCAGACAGGCTTTTTGAGGCTGAAAGGTATGCCAAGGAAAACAATATTACAGGCTTTAGCGCTGTGTCAAATCAGCATAGCGCAGCAACGGTAAATCCGGGCTTTAATACTAACCCCGACCCTACCCTTGTAATACACGGAGAAAAGGAAGAAGCATTTCACAGGGAAACGAAAAAGCCTCTTATCCCCTATCAGTCCACAGCCCGTGGATATTTTGCAAAAAAAGCCACAGGGGCGACTGTTTCCGACTCTCTTGTACGTGCATACGATAACGAAAAAACAAGGGATACCTACAAAAAGGTGGTTGCTCTTGCAGAAAAGGAATGCTGCTCCGTCCATGCTGCCTCCCTTATCTACCTTGCAAGACAGGACTACCCTACGCTCCCCATCACAAGTGTGCGTAGTCCAGAGCAGCTTAAAGACGTCTTTGAAGCAATGGACAAAATATAGGATAGCCTCCCTGCGGAGGGAGGTGGCATGGCAAGTGCCGTGACGGAAGGAGTACCGTTCTATTATTCCAAAAAGAAAGGAAGATGCAAAGGCATCTTCCTTTTTATATTTTCTATACGTAGTGCATTTAAGCTTTGATAATCAAGGATTTCAAGGCGCACCGCAGAGGGCGGACGAGGGCGTACTTTGTGTACGTCAAGGTCGCAATCGAGGAGCAACACAGAAATCTGAAGCATTAGCGAAGCTTAAATTATGGATTACATGTTCCGCAAGGTGAGTAACCATCGTTAATCAGATTTTCACGGTTACCTGTATAGGTTTCCTTATTTTCTTCCTTTACGCTGGCGCCGCAGGCGCTGTCCCCCTTATGGAACTTCATGCTCTTTTTATTGAGAATGTAGGTGATTGTATTGGGGTCCTGAGTGGTGATATCCTCAATTTCAGGCGCTTCGTCGGAAAGCCAGTTTTGTCCTGTTGCGTAGTTGATTACAATACCGGGCTGAACATTGTAGGAATATACGTTAAAGGAAATTCCGTCGCCCTCATCCTCAACAGAGTATGCCATCATATGTACGCCGCTTGGCACAAGATTGTTACCGTCATAAATAGGAGTTACACGGAACATAACATGGTTATTTGTTTCCTTAATGTAGTCGGCAATCATATTTTCAAAGGTGAGCATACCCTCAATATTAAGGTAACGTGTGCCTGTAACAAGGTTCTTATCGTTTGCATTTTCACCTGCAAGCTGGAAGCCGATTAGGTGGCATCTGTTGTAAATATAGCCACCCTCAACAAGCTTTGTATCGTACTTATTGTTGTTGCTCTTTCCGTTATATTTCCAGCCTGATGGTGTAACTGAGCCGATTTCCTCTCTGTCCTCAGTAGGCATAAGCTCCTTACCAAGACAGGCGTGGGTCACTCCACATCTGCCAAGGGAGTCAAGCTCGCTGTAAAACTCATACGCCTTAGTTGTGATTTCGCTGTCTGTAAAGGTGGGAACGCCTCCGTTTACGTTAACAAAGGGCTTGTTTGTAAATTCGGGAATTGCTTCGCCGTTAATTACAATATTACTTGGCTCACCGGGGGTATAGCCGGAATCGGTGGTTGTGTCATCGCCTAAGCCAAGCTGACCCATAATTTCTTCAAGCAGGGTACAGGATGTGAGTGATAATACTGCCACTAAAATCAGGGCAAGTATGGGTAAAAGTAGTCTTTTCTTCATTTTTTCCAAATCTCCTTAGTTATCTTTTCGTGGGATGAGCCTGCAAACTCCTCGCTGGATATAAGTCTGTAGGAATCAAGCTCCAAATCAAAAAAGAAATCGCCGGGATAGTGTCTGTTCCAATGATAGATGACTAACTCCTCTATTTCATCTTTGTATTCTGCCACGGGTAAATTTTCAATAAAGCACCAGCCCTTGTTGGCAGCCCTTAAGGGGTTGCACTTGACCTTCAGCTTTATTTCGTTATCTTTAAAAAGACTTTCAGAGTAGGGAGCGACAAACAGCTTATCTCCGTCAAGCATTGCTTCAATATTGTCAATAAGCACTCTGTCTCTGCTCTGTCGTCTGTTATTGAACATCATTCCTTTTCTTTCGTCAAGACAAACTATAAGCTTCAATTATATTTCCACCTCCACATTTTTCGCCAGCGGTACTGAGTAGATAATAACCCTGTCAATAGGTCTTTCAAACATCATTTCGCAAGCTTTTTTGTAATACGTAAGCTGATTTTTGTGACGGGCAAGCAGCTCCTCCCTGTAATTTTCGGATGATACCCTATCCGTCTTGTAGTCTACAAGGACCAGCTTACCGTCCTTGGTTTCATAGATACAGTCTGTAACGCCCTGTACAAGCACTCTTTCCTTTTCAAGCTTCGGCTCATCTGTCAGCTCCTTAGCCGGCAGCATTACGTTAAAGCGAAATTCTCTTATAACTTGCTTAGCGTCCGAAAGAGCCTTAAAAAGCTCAGAGCCTATAAAGGCATCTATGTGCTTAAGGTTTACAAGGTCTTTTACTCTTGCTGAAATAAAGCTGCCTTCATACAGTCTTTCAAGCTCAGCAAGGCTGCCCTTTTCCTTAAGGCAATCAAGGTCGCAAAACTGCATAAACAGGTGTGTTGCCGTGCCTCTTTCTGCTCCTGTTGAAGCATCCCCCTTTTCGTTAAGAAAATCGGGCATTATATCAAGAGATATATTCTGCTCAATCTCCTCATTATCCTCGCTGTCAAGGACACGGGGATAAAGGTCGGACACGGATAGCTTTGAGGGGAGCTTATTTAAATACTCATACTCATAGCGAAAATCAAAGCGCTTTCTTAAAATCGCCTCAACCCTGTCAACCTCTGCCTTATCATAATACAGCTTATTTTCTCTTGTGTCAAGGACTTTATTTTCGTCCTCCTCATCTTCTATAATATGCAAATCCGCCTTGCTCATATCCGTTGCCCAAGCGCCTACTATCCAATCAATATGGCTCATTGCCTTGATTATGGAATAGGGGGATGCGTTGCCACTGCTCTTGGACCTTTCTCTTACAAGTCTGCTTACATCGCCTAAGGATGCAGTAACTATCATCTTCTGTCTTGCACGGGTAAGGGCAACGTAAAGAATACGCATTTCCTCCTCCACACCTGCCTTATCAACGGCAAGGGCTGTGCATTTACGCATTAAGGTATCATACTTTGCGTATCCGTCCTCACGGTACAGATATCCGCACACGCCAAGGCTTCTTTCAAATAAAAGGGGAGAGGAGTTGTCCATTTTGTTAAACTGCTTCCCTGCCTCACAGAGAAAGCATATTTCAAACTCCAAGCCCTTTGATGCGTGAATAGTCATAATTCGCACGTTATCTGACAGGCTTTCCCGTACCTCTTCCTTGTCATTTTGTGCAGAAACCCTGTCTACGTACCTGAGGAAAGAGCTAAGTCCCTTATAGGAATTGCCCTCATAGGACCTTGCAGCGTCATATAGCTTAAGAAGATTTTTTCTTTCTCCTCTTGTTGCTGAGGCAAGAATACCTGCATCGGTATAAAGCATGGAAATTATCTCGTGTGTAGGCAATTTGGGACACTCTGTACGGTATTTTTCTGTTTTTTCAAAAAATCTACACAGCTTTTTTGAAATCTCCTCATCTCCGTCATAACGTCTGCACGCCTCATAAAGAGACGGCGCATCCTTGGAATAGCGCTTAATATCAACCACATCTGCAAGAGAAAGGTTGAAAATCGGGGAGCGCAGCGCTCCTGCCAGATATACATCACGTGAGGGATTGTCTATAACGTTAAGCAAGCAAAGGACAAAAAGCACCTCGCTTCTTTCATAGAAGCAATCCTCGTTTACATATTCGCTGCGAATACCGTATTTTTTAAGTGCGTTAAGATAATCGTTAAGATTACGCAGACTACGCAGCATAATACAGATATGCTCAGCCTTTATCTTTTCACCGCTTGGGAGGTAGCCCTCATCAAGCATAGTGCGTATCTTTTTGGCTACAAGCTCTGCCTCACGGTTTATTCCCTCTTCCTCATTATCAGACCTTGAAAGAAGATAAATTTCTGCTTTTTCGTACACTTCCCCGCCTGTTTTTGAGAAAATCAGCTTATCATCTGCTGAATACGGTATACCGTTTGAGTGCATAAAGGTGTAGTCGGACACCAGGTTTGCAAAGTCGATAACTCCCTTATCGGAACGGAAGTTATTTGACATAAACAGACTTGCGCCCTTGCCATTCTCGTGATAATCAATTGGGGTAAAGGTATTACGGTAATGGGCAAAAATCTCCGGCTCAGCCGAACGGAAGCGATAAATACTCTGCTTAATATCGCCAACCATAAATCTGTTATGATTTGAAATAGCGGAGAAAATCTTATCCTGTACGGAGTTTGTATCCTGATACTCGTCTATATAGATTTCGTCGTATTTTCTTCTGAGCTCCTCTGCAACGGAGGACACCGTTCCGTCCTCATTGTAAAGAATTTTAAGTGCATAGCGCTCAATATCGTTAAAATCGCACACAGAGTGGGCTTTTTTCCGTCTTTCAAACTCATTTTCAAAGGTGCGAAGAACCTTGTAAATGGACTGACAGATTTTTCCGTTATGCAAAAATGCAGACCTTACAGCGCTTACCTCTGAGGAAAAATACTTGTCCCTGTAAGCTGCTATCGATTTTTTAAAGCTGTCTCTGTCTGCCTTGATGATGGCTACATCAACGGAGCATTCGCCCTTTGGAGAATAAAATCTTACAGGCTCATACTCATTAATAAGCTTTTTGATTCCCTCATAGGTAGGGCTCTTTAAAGCCAAGTCAAGACGGCTAAGGTATTCTCTGTCGGAGTAAAGAGCATTTAAGGTCTTTACAGTAGCCACCTCTCCTTCGCACTCCTTACATGCTCTATTAAGGATTGCATTGTAATGGCTGACAAGCATATTAAGTCTTTCATAAAGCACCTTACCGTAGGCGCTGTCAAAGAAATCCCCGTCAAGCTCCCTGTTATTCAAAAGAAGCTCTATTGAAAGAGGGGTGGAAATCAGCTTTCTTCTAAGATCAAGCAATGATTTGGAAAGCGCCTCATCATCTCCCATATTACCGAAGCAATCGCTTACTACATAAAAATCCCTGTCGGGAGTGTCTGCCTCAGCAAACAGCTCAATAGTATCCTCCATCGCCTCCTTGCAAAGAAGGGCAATTTCGCTTTCCTCACCGATACGGAAGGCAGAATCAATACCTACCTTATCAAAGTTAGGGCGCACTATCTTGATACAAAATGAGTCAATAGTGCAGATATCTGCGCTACCCACCTTAACTATCTGAGAGATAAGATGCTTATTCCCCTTATCCTCCTTAAGCTTTTTTGAAAGGGCAACACTTAGTCTTGTACGCAGCTCATTTGCCGCTGCCTTTGTAAAGGTTACAATAAGCATACGGGAAATATCTGCGCCATTTTCTATTTTTTCTGTAATTCTTTTAATTAGAGTGGTAGTTTTACCGCTACCTGCGGCGGCGGAAACAATAAGGTCATCGCCTGAAAAATTTATAGCCTTAAGCTGCTCAGGTGTAAATGCCATCATTTCCTCCTTCTGCAAACTGCCCTGTTTGTACAGTAATCGCAAATGCTTCTGTTATTTTCCATTTTGGGCTTTGCCGTGGCATCTCCCGATATCATGGCGCTGCCTATCTCATCAAGAGTAAGGGACAAATCCTCATAGATTTTTTCAAATTCCTCGTATGATGCAAAGGAGGACTTGCTTCTTGCATCGTGCTTAGGTAAAAATCTGCCCTTAAGCTCACTATCCTGTGCACGAAGAATTTCCACATCGTCAAGGTAGATACCGCTGCGTCTTATGCCCTCGGACACAGCAGACCTTTCTATACCGTCTGCCTCCTGACTATCAAGGTCGGTCTCCTTATCAAGCCTTGTCTTATCAAGCTGTAAGGGGAAGTACATAATTCCTGCCGGCAAGATTTGTCCATTGTCTGCAAGCTTTGTCTTAAACTCGCACTCCCCCATTTTACAAAGGGAATAAAGGTATATAAGCAGCTGGAGCCCCTTGCCCATTGAAATATCGGAAAGGGTAAATTTCTTACTGCCCGACTTATAGTCAACAACACGCACATAGGTGTTGCCGTCCTTTTTAAAGATGTCAACTCTGTCGCAGATGCCGTGAAGAGAAAGCTTGGCATTCTCTCCAACCTTGAAAAGCAAGGGGGGAACCTCACTGTTTTTCATTCCCATAGGCAATTCAAAATATTCGGGGGTAAACCGGCTTTGTGCAAGCTCGGAAACAAGCTCCTTAACAAAAATGTAAAGATTGCTACGAAGTCTTTCAATAAGCCTTGAAAGCTTTTTTGCCTTGTTTATACTGCAAAGGTAGCCTATCTGCTCCTCGATTATTTTATCCACCATTTCGTTGATTTCTATATCGGTAAGGGTATCAAGAGCCAGATTGCCCTCCTTTACCCTCTTTAAAAATCCCTCAAACACACTGTGGGTAAGTGTGCCTATAAGGTCCATACCAAAGGTGTACCTTTTTGCGCCCTTAAGACCTAAAAGGTAGTCGCAATAATATTTGAAATGGCACTTAACATAGGTTTCTATTCTTGACTGGCTAAGGCTTAAATAATTTGTAAAGATGCGCCCAGCATCCTCCTTATCAAGACAAACCTCATCGTTTGTAAAGCCGCCGTTTTCGATTTTCTCACCGAGAATATTTGAAATTGCCTCTGTGGTGGGAGATTTTTCAAAGGAAAGATATTCTCTTGCTATATCCTCGGAATATATTCTTTCGTATAAGGGAAGTCTGCTTGTATCCGTAGGTGTAATTCCCGAAAGAAGCTCTTTTATACGTGTAAAGCCCATTGATGGCTCATTTTTTCCACCACGTATGCTGCTTTTCGGTGACAAAACCGTAATTCCCTCCGATGCAAGGGCAAGAGCATTTTTAAAATTAAGAAGCTCATCGTCCGACCTTACATCATTAAGTGAGGAAAGAATTATACCCATTGATTCAAGCTCTGTCTTATCCACATCGCTAAAGAAGCCGTCATCAGCTATATCGGCAGGGAAAGACCCTGCAGTTGCGCCTAAAACAAACACGTGTCCGATGTTTTTTGCGCGAATGCCCGATGCCTCGCCTACTGTAACCTTGTCCTCTCCTGTGGGGATAGAGCCGATAGATACGCCGTCAAGACCGTATCTTAATACAGATGCAAAATCCTCGGGGCTTAAAATGTCGTCGCCCATAATATCGTAAACCGTATCAAGGGTATTTATAAGCTTTGTATAAAGCTGGGAAATCTCTATTGCCTCATCCTTAGATGCGTTTTTTATTTCCTTATCCAGCTTTTCTTTTATTTTTAAGCTTTCAAGAAAGCTATAAAGGGCTTTAAGAAGCTCCTTACAGCTTAATTTTTTATCAAATGCATCACGTAAGGGAGCAAGTGAGGTAAGCACCTTGTCTCTCGCCTCGTGAATTCTTGCAAGGGTGTCCATCTGCTGTATAGTGGGGCTTTCAACGTATCCGTCGGGATTGGCGCTCCAGTATTCGTCGCCCTCCACCTTTCGTCTGCCCTGTATATTCCAGCGATACATATATTCCTCAAGCTCATCTCCTGCACCCTTGTCAATATCAAGATATCCACTCTTTATAAAAGCTCCGATATCCTGTACCCCGTAGCTGTTAATTGACTCAAGAGCTGAGAAAATCATACGCACAAGGGGCTTTGACATAAGGCCTGTCTTATCGCTTAAAAAGAAGGGTATCTTGTATTTATCAAGAGCGAAATCTATAATTCCACGGTATGCCTCTGCATTACGCATTACAACAGCAATCCGGGAATATCGGTAGCCCTTCCTTATAAGGCTACTGATTTTTGATGCTACATAATCACACTCATCAAACTCGTCCTCAGGCAAAATAAGCTCAATGTTTTCGTAATTATCCACACTCTGTGCGGAAAAATCCCAGATTTTATCGCAAAGCTCCTCTATTGCAGGGTTAGTATGCTGATAATCTCTTTCAAGGCTTATCTTGTTTATTTTAGTGCCAAGACGCTTTGCCATTTGCTCAAGCTGCTCGGCAGTCTTGCCTATTCTTGCGTACTGAAGAGGCTGCGCGTCAAGGGGCATATCAAGGGAAATTACCAGATTATCACACTGGGCTGCAATCTCATAAATTACCTTAAGCTGACCTCCCGTAAAGCCATAAAAGGAATCAATATAAACATTTGCGCCCTTAAAAAAGCTGTTTTCACGCAGCTTTTTAATAAGCATAAGTATATCGTCATAGGGATCCGAATAGCGCTCATATAGAATACGCTCATATACGCTGTTTACCAAAATCAAGTCCTTAAGCCTGTTACGTAGGCGAGGATTGTCCGTTTTTTCCATGGCATCAAGCAGCATATCCTCAGAAATATCGTAGGTCTTAAGCTCACCTATGGCATCAAGAAACATCTTAACAGCTGTACGCTCTCTGCCCTTTGCGATTCTGTATTCAAAAAGGCTCTCACGCACCTCGCAAAGCGCCCTGTACATAATAAGGCTTTTTCCGTTTTTAGTTATGTAGTTATATCTTAAGCCACCGTAAATACGGAACAGCTTATTTGAAAGACGGGTAAAGTTTATAGCCTCGGTGTAAAGCTGTGCAGAGGGAGAAAGATATGCAGCAATATCCCTTTCGGAAATAACCGTCTTCTGCTCCGGCACTATAAGATAGGACTGCTTCTTATTTTCGCAATCCTTTTTTATCATTTCAAGAATACGGGTGCTTTTACCTGTACCCACCTTGCCGTATAAAACAGTAAGCATATTTTCTCCTTTCTCAGCATTATTTCTTGCTGTTATCGTAAATTAAGGTGTTGCGTCTTATAACACCTCTGCCTCTCCACGAAAAGGGACGGGAAAGAAACTCCTCCTCGGACATGTTATCAAGTGTAGCTGTATCAAGCTCCGTAATTATGCCCTCATCAAAATAGGAAATGGGAGTAAAGGACGCATTTTTTGTATACGGACAGGCATTTTGACACACATCGCAGCCCCAGATGCTGCCGTTTTTCAGCATCATTTCTATTTCCCTATCTGTAAGCTCACCCTTTTTCTGTGTAATGGCAGAAAGGCATTCCGTCTTTGGACGGGGGTCCCTTTCGTCCATACAGTTAGAGGGGCATAGACGGGCGCAGGCACCGCAATTCATACACGTCCTAACACCTTTTTCTCTATATTCTTCAATTCCAAGCTCCCTTGGAGATAAATCCGTTATAATCTCGCAAAGAAAAACAAAGGACGAATATTTTTCGTTAATCAAAAGACCGTTTCTGCCGATAAAGCCAAGTCCACTTATACAGGCTGCATGGACCTCATCAATGGGAGAATGGTCGGCAAAAAGCTGAATTTTAGCCACAGGGTATCGGTTTTTTATATATTCAATAAGCTCTCTGCGTAAATTTTCCACATATTTGTGGTAATCTCTTACCGATGCATAGACCGACAGATTTTTCGGTTGATTTTTGCTCCTGTACGGGAGCAAAATCATAATTACGTTATCCTTTTCGCAAAATCCCTCTCTTTCAAGAAGGTATCTTTTTATTATCTTGCATCGGGAAAGAGGAACGTGGGCATAAAGCTCAATGCTTCTCTTTTCAAAAAAGCTCTTCATTCCTTATCCTCCGTATCCTTTTTCTTACGGAAGGTAATAAGCTTTGAAAAAACGTAGTTGAGGACTAAAATCACTACGCTGGAAATCGCCTTCATAAGATATTCGTTGCCACCGAGAGTATCTACAAAGAGTAAGATAAACAAAACTCCGAATACACCCGTTGCTACCCTTGAAAGAACAAAGGAGCAAAACTCCTTAAGAATATTCTTAGAGTGGTTTTCAAATACTAAAAGCTTATTTGTGGGATAAGCAAACAAAACAGCGCACGCCCAGGAAAGCGCCTCTGAAAGGGTGGCGTTCATATTAAACAGGCTTACAAAAAGGGCAAAGGTGCCGTAGGAAACAAGAGTAGTAAGTCCACCTACCACAAGATACCAGAATATTTCCTTGTATTTTCTGTAAAGCTCAAATATTTTTTTCATTATCCTACCCTTTTCCTTTTTGGCTTAGCCACGTATTTGCTAATAATATAATACTATACGCATCTTTTTTTGTCAAGTTAAAAGAATATGGCAATAATGCTTTTGTCCCGATTTCAGCCCTGTACCCTAAATATTTTATACTTGAAAAATAAATTTTACTATGTTAAAATAAATATGTTAGACTACTTACAGGAGGAAAATATGGCTACTAAACAGTATAATGACCAGACCATTACGTCCTTAAAGGGCGCTGACCGTGTGCGTAAACGCCCTGCGGTTATATTCGGCTCCGACGGACTAGAGGGCTGTCAGCACTCCTTCTTTGAAATACTATCAAACTCACTTGACGAATCCCGTGAGGGCTACGGTAAGGTTATTACCGTTACGGTATACAAGGACCATACTATTGAGGTGGACGACCGTGGACGCGGTGTTCCCCTTGGATATAACGAAAAGGAAAAGAGATATAACTGGGAGCTTATCTACTGTGAGCTTTACGCAGGAGGTAAGTATAACAATAACAGCGACAAGGGTGCGTACAAGTTCTCCCTTGGCTTAAACGGTCTTGGCGCCTGCGCTACCCAGTATTCCTCTGAGTTTATGGACGTGTATTCCTTTAAAAAGGATACTGTGTCCGAAATGCACTTTAAAAAAGGTAAGGCAAAGGGAGAGCTTAAGACTACTCCCATTGAGGATAAAAAGCTTCAGCGCACAGGTACTCTTACCCGTTGGCGCCCCGACATTGAGGTATTTACCGATATTAAAATCCCCGAGGAGCATTTTAAAGAGGTTCTTCATAAGCAGGCAGTTGTAAATAAGGGCGTTAAGCTTGTGCTTCGCTTCCAGAAGACAGAAACCAAGTTTGAAACTACGGAATATTACTACGAAAACGGTATTTCCGACTATATTCAGGAGATTACAAACGATAATACCCTTACTCCTCCCCTCCTTTGGACTATGGAGGCTAAGGGCCGTGACCGTGAGGATAAAGAGGACTACAGCCTTCAGGCTGAGATTTCCTTCTGCGTGTCAAACACCGTAAGCAAGCTTGAGTATTATCATAACTCCAGCTTCCTTGAGCACGGCGGCTCACCCGACAAGGCTGTTAAGCGTGCATTTACCACAGAGCTTGACAGATTTATTAAGGAAAGCGGAAAATACTCACGTAATGAATCAAGAATAACCTTTACCGATATTCAGGACTGTCTTGTTCTTATTATCAACAGTATTTCCACCCAGACCTCCTACGAAAACCAGACTAAAAAGTCTATTACAAATAAGTTTATTGAGGACGCCCTTTGCGACTTTATGCGTAAAAAGCTCTCAATCTACTTTACGGAAAACTCAGCACAGGCAGAGCTTTTTGCTAATCAGGTGTTAGTAAACAAGCGCTCCCGTGAAAGAGCCGAAACAGCAAGACTTGACCTAAAGAAGAAGCTTGCCACCACCACAGATTTTTCAAACAATGTGGAAAAGTTTGTTTCCTGTCGCTCAAAGGATATTAACAAGCGTGAGCTTTATATAGTTGAGGGTGACTCTGCCCTTACCTCCTGTAAGCTTGGCAGAGATGCAGACTTCCAGGCGATTATCCCCGTAAGAGGTAAGACTCTTAACTGTCTTAAGAGCACCTACGACAAGATATTTAAAAACGATATTATCGTTGACCTTCTTAAGGTTATCGGCTGTGGCGCTGAGGTCAAGGCGAAGAAGGATGAGGTTTCCGCCTTTAACCTTGACAATTTAAGATGGCGCAGAATTATAATCTGCACCGATGCCGACGAGGACGGCTTCCAGATAAGAACCTTGCTTCTTACTATGTTCTACCGTCTGTTGCCTACTCTTATTAAGGAGGGCAAGGTTTATATTGCCGAATCTCCTCTTTACGAAATCACAACCTCTAAGGATAAGATATACTTTGCCTACAGCGAGGCGGAAAAATCCAAGATTCTTGATGAGCTTGGGGAGCAGAAATATACAATTCAGCGCTCCAAGGGACTTGGTGAAAATGAGCCTGAGATGATGTGGCAGACAACTATGAATCCCGAAACACGCCGTCTTATTCAGGTAAATCCCGCCGATGAGGAACAGACAAGAATTATGTTTGAAACTCTGTTAGGTGACGATATTATGGCACGTAAGGAATTCATCGCCCAAAACGGCGCAAAGTATATGGACCTTGCCGATATATGATAAGTGAGCTTGACATTTTATATATGAGGGAGGCGCTGAAGGAGGCGTGTCTTGCTGCCGAAAGCGATGAAGTGCCTGTTGGCGCAGTTATGGTGCGTGACGGTGAAATAATCGCAAGATCAAGAAACAGCCGTGAGGGAGATAAAAATCCTCTCTCCCACGCAGAAATAAAGCTGATTAACGACACGTGTCGGGCTTTAGGAGGCTGGCGACTGACAAGATGCACCCTTTACGTAACCCTTGAGCCCTGTCCTATGTGTGCAGGGGCAATTGTAAATTCACGTATTGAAAGAGTAGTTTTCGGAGCATATGACGATAAGGCAGGAGCCTTTGGAACTATGCTTAATCTTACGGAGTATCCCCTCTATAAGCCTACGGTTGAGGGTGGGGTGCTTAAGGAGGAATGCGCTTCTCTTTTAACTGAATTTTTTAAGAAAAAAAGAAACAAATAATTAAGGATAGGAGTACAAATGGCATTACATATTCTTGATGAAGCAAATCGCTGCCTTGAGTGTAAAAATCCAACCTGTATAAAGGGCTGTCCCATAGGTACGCCTATTCCACAGGTTATAAAGCTTCTTAAGGAAAACAAGCTTGATGAGGCAGGAAGAATGCTTTTCTTCAATAACCCTCTTACAACCATCTGCAGTCTTATCTGCAACCACGAAAAGCAATGCGAGGGTCACTGTGTCCTTGCAAAAAAGGGAAATCCCGTTCACTTTTCTGCAATCGAAAGCTATATTTCAAACGCCTACGCACCTAAAATGGTCAAGGGTCCTGCACCCTCAAACGGCCATAAGGTTGCAATTGTAGGCTCTGGCCCTGCAGGACTTACAATCTCCATTATTCTTGCAAGATACGGCTATCAGGTTACTATCTTTGAAAGCAAGGATAAAATCGGTGGAATTTTAAGGTACGGTATCCCCGAATTCCGTCTTCCTAAGCGAGTTTTAGAGGATTTGCAGTACAGACATATTGAATTAAAGGGTATAAAAATCCGTCCAAATATCCGTATCGGCGATGCAATCGGCATTGACGATTTGTTCCGTGACGGATACAAGGCTATATTTATCGGCACAGGCGTATGGCGTGCCAACTCTCTGCATATCAAGGGTGAAACCCTTGGTAATGTTCACTTTGCCATTAACTATCTTACCAACCCCGACGTTTATAAGCTGGGGGATAATGTTACTATTATCGGCGCAGGTAATGCTGCTATGGACGTGGCAAGAACAGCTATCCGTAACGGAAGCCAGAATGTTACCTGCTTCTCTATTACCGGTAAGGCTGCGGCAAGTGAGTATGAATTCAAATACGCAACCCTTGAGGGCGTAGGGTTCCGGTACAACCTTAAGCCTGTTGAAATCCTTGATGACGGTGTTATTTTCCGTAGAGTTACGGAGGACGAAAACGGTAATCTTACAGAAATTGAGGGTAGCGATGTGTTCCAGCCCTCCAGCTCCGTAATTATCGCCATAAGCCAAGGCCCCAGAAACGTAATCGTTTCCTCCACCACAGGTCTTAACGTAAACGAAAGAGGACTTTTACGTGCTGATGAGCACGGTCATACAAGCAGACAGGGTATTTTCGCATCCGGCGACGTTGTAAGCGGTGCCAGAAGCGTGGTTGAGGCCGTTGCCCACAGTAAGGTGGTTGCCGAATCCATGCATCAGTATATTCAAAGCACTCTTAAGGAAGATGAAAAATAACATACAAACAAAAATCCCCGACACGTGTCGGGGATTTTTATTTTTGGAGGCTCTATAAGGATACAGACTACTGATTATCCTTGTATCCCCAGATTACTTCTTTTACTTTTATATCTTTTCTTTCATCTCCCGTCCATTCATCATCCCAACCGTCAGGCTTGGATGTTGCTTCGCAATACACTGTAAGATTTTCATTACCGTAAA
Source organism: Eubacteriales bacterium (assembly GCA_045542275.1). GTDB lineage: Bacteria > Bacillota > Clostridia > Oscillospirales > CAG-272 > RGIG2000. The sequence goes on from JAZQKP010000016.1 coordinate 24,233, forward strand.
ATGCATTTTTCGATATATGAGTAACACTGGACGGAATAATTATACTTTCAAGCTTTTCGCAGTTGCGAAACGCACGGCTATCAATAGACGTAACACTGCTTGGAATAGTTACACTTGTAAGCTCCTTGCAATATGAAAATACAGCGCGTTCGATAGAGGTAACTCCATTTGGAATATTTACGCTTTTAATTTTAGAGCCGATAAATGCACCTTGCTCAATCGACGTAATACTATCCGGAATAGTTATGCTTTCAATTCCGCAATAAGCAAACAGCCCTGCGTTGATGGAAGTAAGATTATCAGGAAGCTTTATATCGGTAAGGCTTCTACAACCTTCAAATGCACTTTCGCCAATATAAGTAACAGTATCGGGAATTACTATCGTAGTAAGATTTGAACAAGAAATAAATGCAACTGCATCAATATTCGTTACACTATTCGGAATATATACGTGTGTAATTTGTTTATTATTTTCAAAAGCCATACTACCAATAGAAGTAACGGGAAGATCATTATACTCATCGGGAATATGGATTACCGTATCCTTACATTCTCCAATGCCAACCACAGCATATGATTTGCCGTCAGAATTCATTTCAAAAGCTAGCCCTTCACTTGACGGATTAGGTTCAACAGGAGGAGTTTCTGTAGTTGTGGTTTCATCGTTACCGTCACAAGAGTACAGCATAAGCGAACATAGGCACAAAGACAAAATTATAAACACGTATGTGAGCTTTTTCATCGAAATGACCTCCTTATATATGATTTTAGTTTCCCTTGTATCCCCAGATTACTTCTTTTACATTTTGCGCCCACTCGTCATCCCAGCTATCAGGCTTCGATTCTACTTCGCAATATACTACAAGATTTTGGGAGTTACAAAATACTCCTTCACCAATTTCTGTTACATTACTTGGAATATTTATAGATGTAAGGTTTATACATCCGTAAAACGCAGCGCGCCCTATAACCGTAACACCGTCGGGAATTGTATAAGATGTGCCATGCTTCCATAAGGGATAAAGAATAAGTGTCTTACTATCCTTACTGAAAAGGACGCCGTCTACGGATTTGAAATACTTATTTCCCTCATCCACAGTAACCTTCTCAAGAGAACTTCGCAAAAAATCAAAGCATTCGGGATCTATTTCAGACACGCCTGCGCCAATTTTAAGCTCATGAAGGTTTTTGAAATTTTTAATAATATCAAGCAAAGGAGATGTAACATTATTTGGAATGTCCAATTTGTTCATATTGTAGCATCCACTAAAGGCAGCGCTGCCTATTGATATCAGACTGTCCGGAAGATCTACTTCAGGGAGAGATTCGCATCTGAAGAATGCCTCTTTGCCCAAGGATTCAAGTGTGCTCGGCAATGTTATAGATTCAAGTTCATCGCAGAATCTGAACGCTCGCTCCCCGATAGAGATAACGCCCTCTGGAATAGTTATATTCGCAATAGTATCACAATGATCAAATGCGTTTTTATCAATAGATTTAAGTGTGCTTGGTAAAGATATATATTTTAGCCCAGAACAATAATGAAAAGCATAGTCGCCTATAGATGTAACTCCCTCGGGAATAGTTATATTTCTAAGAGCAAAACAGCTTTTAAACAGATGTCTATCGATTTTTTCTAGATTCTTTGACAGTGTTATCTTTTTAAGATTTATGCAATATCCAAATGCGTGGCTGCCAATTTCTGTAACCATATCAGGAATTTCTATCACTTCAAGAGCTGTGCATTGATAAAACGCGCCGCTTCCTATAGTTGTAATGCCTTCGGGAAGCTCAATATCCTTCAACTTGTTGCACCAAGCGAAGGCATTGGTCCCGATGGATTTTATATTATTTGCAAGGATCACCTTTTCCAAATTAAAGTTCCGACAAAACGCCTTATCGCCAATAGCGATAACCTCCTCAGGAACTGAAAACTCAGTGTCCTTTCTGCCTGATGGATAGCAAACCAGTGTCTTGCCGTCCTTGCTATACATAATTCCGTCTACCGACTTGTACAAGGGATTCTCCTCATCAACGGTTACTTCTTCAAGTGTATGTGACGGGTTATAAAAAAATCCTCTTTTTAAATCCTGGTATGTTTCAATAATCTCTACTGATGAAGAGATATAAAGATGCTTGATAGTGCCCGGTGTAGCAAAGGCTTTTTCACCTATTTCCACTACAGGTAATCCATTATGCTTTTCGGGAATTATAATAGTATGCTCTCTTGACAAACAGCTTTCAAGGCGGTACCCACCTTCTGCCTCAACAAACAAAAAGGCTTCATCATGAGATATCCATTTGGCATAAACGGTTATGTCATTCTTAGGCTCGGTCACTGAATCGATTCTGTTTTCAAATGTTGGCTCGGTATACCAACCAAGAAACATATAATTCTCTCTTTCGGGAAATTCAAGTGTGACAGTGCCACTTTCCTTACATTTAGTAGGGGCATCAGCGCTGTTTACTCCACCGTCAAGCTCGTATGTTATTTCGTAAGTCTTTTCGCAAGAGGACAGCATAAGCGCACATAGGCACAAAGACAAAATTATAAACACGTATGTAAGCTTTTTCATTGTTATCCTCCTTTTAATCATCTTTTCAGACACCTATTACGGTATTTTTGCAGAATGAATTCTCATTACCTTTCCGTCTTCATTAAAGGCAAGAAAATAGTAAGCTCCTTCAATTTCGTATACTGCTACCCTTTTGCCAATACGTGAGGCTTCATTTTCTGTTTGAAGCTCATAGAAGTATTCTACATCCTTTATTTTATTAAGAATGTCCTTAAGCCCTTTGGCATCTGCATCCAGCAATAAAGCTTCTTCATATACTACGTTATCGTTCGGCTCAGCATATGCCCTATACAAAATTCCGTTCAAATAAATGTCACTATCGGTTATGCTGATATCTATACCAAAGGAGGAGGATAAGCTGATTTCTTGCAAAAGTAAATTTGCTTTAAATTCTGTTTTTCCTCCGCTAGTGCCAAAATCCTTCTTCCAAAGCGATGAAAGGGCGGGATAGTAGGGCGTTATAAATGTGTTTATTTTTGTTAATTCTATTTCTCCGTTTTCAAGGGAAACCCGATAACGAGTTATAGGCATATGAGAAAAGCTGGATGTATAATTTGGGCAGTCAATATACAATCCGTCTGTTTTTACAGTAAATTTGCTAAAGGCGTGTCCTCTGCCAAGCTCTTTATAAATTTTTGGTACGTTATCATCCTTTGTTACGGAAAGATAAATCTTATATTCTCCGTTCTTTCTTTCCTCTGTTATTTCGCAGATTTCGTTCTTACCGTTTCCGTCAATATCGTAGGCTATATAATCTGCCGTTCTCTTTTCATCAGCAAGGGAAAGGTCATATTTCACCCTGAAATAATAATTATGCTTTACACCGTTTTCATCTGTCACAATAACAAGATATGACCATTGATTTCCACGCTGATCCTCACTTGACGCACGGTAGAACCAGCCGATATCTATAAACACGCTTTTATCACCGTGGATTGTTGGAGCAATAAAGTATTTATCAGGAACAGTTGTGCTGTAATCCTCCAACGCCCCGGGAGAAAAGATACGGGCGCTTACGCTTACGGCTCTGTAATCGGTTTTTATGTAGATACCGTCGCTGCTTGACCATTCAAGATTTTCACAGGTGCCGGTATATCTGCTTGCTGTTGTTCTGAAATCGTAATCGGAGAAGCTTCCCTCTCCTGCGTAAAGTAAATTATCCTCAGTAAGATATTTCTTTCCGTCGTCGGTGTGGCTTACAGGATTTGTAAGAAATACAACGGATAGCACAATGCTTACAATAACAGCCACAACGATTATCCAGAAGGCAGGCTTTTTATAGTTAAGCACGGATTTGATTCTTTCCTTTACTCTGCCCTCTCCAAAGGCAAGAGGACAGGCAGAAATAATACGTCTGCTTACGCTGCAGTTAAGAAGCGCCTGAGAATAGTCTGCTCTTCTTTCACCGTCAAGCTCCTTAATTACCTTTTCGTCACAGGCACCCTCAATATCTCTGCAAAGCAAGATATATCCAAGCCACACAAGAGGATTGAACCAGTGAATTGAAAGAATCAGAAAACCAAGGGGCTTCCACAGATAGTCACGACGGCGAATATGGGCTTCCTCGTGAGCAATAACATACGCTTCATCCTGTGGGCTGATGCTGAAGGGCAAATAAATTCTCGGCTTAATAATTCCAAGGACAAAGGGAGAGGCAACGCCCTCACTTTTATAAATGTTATCACGGACAAGAACTGCCGTTGCAACCTTGCTTCTGATTTTCAAATAGCTAACAAGGGCGTACACCGTAAGAAGTGCAATACCGCAAAGCCAGATAACTGAGGCAACAGGCACAATAATCTGCAAGGGGTTAACGCTTGCGCCAAGCTCAGGCTTAAAGGCATCGCTGATTACAGGGTTAAAGGTGTTGTCAATAATGGGTATTCCCGAATTTATTTCGGGGGTGGGCGTCACCATAATATCGGAGCTGACCGTATCTGCGCTTGGAATAAGGCTAAGAACGCTTTCAATGGAAAAGGGACAAATAAGTCGCACTGCCGCTATGCCAAACAGCGCAACGGATATCCATTTTGGCGCTTTCTTAAGAGGTAGCCTTAAAAGCACAATTGCAAGTATCAGATAGCTTGCCGATATGCTCATATTTAAAATCTCAAGAAAAATCGCTGACATTATTTAATACCCTTTCGATAGTCATCTATCATCTGCTGTACAGCGTCAAGCTCCTTTTCAGATAATTTTTTATGCTTGGAAAAGGCAGCGATGAATGCAGGTAGTGAGCCCTCAAAGGTCTTTTCCACCATTTCGTTAATTTCCGCAGCCTGTACCTGCTCCTTTGTAACAAGAGCCCTTACAATTGTATTTTCGTTTACAAGCACTCCTCTGTCGGAAAGACGCTTAATAACCGTATATGTGGTTGTAGGCTTCCAGCCAAGCTGCTCCTTGCAAAGCGCAACAAGCTCACTGCTCTTTACAGGCTCATGCTCCCACAAAATAAGACAAAAACGATATTCACTTTCAAATACCTTTGGTGTTTCCATAATAAAATCTCCATTCTAAAGCATTAATCTTCACTTATACTCTAACATATTAGAGCCAAGTTGTCAACTTTCTTCACAAAATTTTCATTAATAAAACGATAATAATTCTCTTCGCCCTTTACATATGTAAAATTTTATTAAATTATTTAATATAAGTATTTACTTTGTATAAAAAGTATGGTAAAATGTAAAAAAATTTGGGTTAAATCAGGTGAGGCGAAAACGCCTGGTGATGCCCCGTATAAAAAGGAGTGGAGGAAATGGATAAATTTTTGCTTTTCGCGGCGAATGAAGGTGATCCTGCTACTTGGATTGTTTGCTTACTCGGCGTTGTAGTCGTATTCGCAGGTCTTGCAGCTCTTATCGGCATTATTGAGGTAATGAACAGAGTATGCGACAAGCTTGCTAAGAAGAAGGCAGACAATGCTCCCACAGCTCAGGCTGCACCCGCACCTGTACCTGTTGCAGCTGCACCTTTGGAAAATCGTCAGGAAATCGTAGCAGCTGTTTGCGCTGCTGTAGCGGAAGAAAACGGCACCGATATTTCGGCTATCCGCGTTGTATCATTTAAAAAGCTTTAATTAAGAAAGGAAATAAGAAAAATGAAAGCATATAAAGTAACTGTAAACGGTAATGTTTATGAAATCACACTCGAAGTAATTGACAAGGCGGATATCAAGACTCCCGCAGCTCCTGTTGCTGCTCCTGCACCCGCTGCTCCTGCTGCTCCCGTTGCTCCTGCTGCTGCAGGCGCTACAACTGTCAGCGCTCCTATGCCCGGTACTATCCTTAAGGTAAACGTTTCTAACGGTCAGGCTGTTAAGAAGGGCGATGTTCTTATGGTTCTTGAGGCTATGAAGATGGAAAACGAAATCATGGCTCCCAACGACGGTACAGTTTCCTCTGTAAATGTTAACGCAGGTGCTTCTGTTGAAGCCGGCGCTGTTCTCTGCACACTTGCATAATCGGAGGCAGTAAATGTTAGACTATATAATCAACTTTGGTGAACAGAGTGGTTTTTACCAGTTCTTCACTGTAGGCCAGGGTTGGAAGAATCTTATTATGATAGCTATTGCCTGTCTTCTCTGCTGGCTTGCTATCCATAAGAAGTTTGAGCCCTTGCTTCTTCTCCCCATCGCTATCGGTATGCTTCTTACCAACTTACCCGGCGCAGGCGTGTACAATGAAGCTCTCTTTGCCGGCGGACATGTCCATTGGGACCTTTTCGGCGGTGAGCCCATCACTCAGGAGCTTATTGATACGCTTATTAACGTAGACAAGGTTGACCCCTCCTCTGCGGTTATTACTTATCTTCAGTCAAATGTAGGCAATACAATTACCCCCGGCCTTATCGACGTGCTTTATCTCGGCGTTAAGCTTGGTATTTATCCTTGCCTTATCTTTATCGGCGTTGGCGCAATGACAGACTTCGGTCCCCTTATTGCCAACCCCAAGAGCCTTATTCTCGGTGCTGCAGCTCAGATCGGTATCTTCGCTACATATGCTGCTGCCGTTGCCATGGGCTTTACAGGAGCTGAGGCGGGCTCTATCGGTATTATCGGTGGCGCTGACGGTCCTACTGCTATCTTCGTAACATCAAAGCTTGCACCCCACCTTCTCGGTCCTATCGCCGTTGCGGCTTACTCCTATATGGCGCTTGTACCTGTAATTCAGCCTCCTATTATGAGACTGCTTACAACCAAGGAGGAAAGAGCAATCGTAATGAAGCCTCTCCGTGAGGTTACAAAGGTACAGAAGATTCTCTTCCCCGTTATCGTAACTATCCTTGTTGCTCTTATCGTACCCAGCGCAGCTCCCCTTGTTGGCTGCCTTATGTTTGGTAACCTTCTTAAGGAATGCGGAGTTTGCGACCGTCTTTCAAAGACAGTACAGAACGAGCTTATGAACATTGTAACAGTATTCCTCGGTATCTCCGTAGGTGCTACTGCTACTGCTACTACATTCTTAAGCTTTAACACAATCAAGATCATTATCATGGGCGTAGTTGCATTCGGTGTTGCTACTGCTTGCGGTGTTCTTATTGCTAAGCTTATGAACGTATTCTTGCCTGAGGGTAAGAAGATTAACCCCCTTATCGGTTCCGCAGGCGTATCTGCTGTTCCTATGGCTGCACGTGTTTCCCAGAAGGAAGGACAGAAGGAAAACCCCTCAAACTTCTTGCTTATGCACGCTATGGGTCCCAACGTTGCAGGTGTAATCGGCTCTGCAATTGCGGCAGGCGTACTTATCGCACTCTTTGGCGCTTAATGGAGGTAAACTAAAATGGCTAAAAAAGTTTTTATAACAGATACTGTTCTTCGTGACGCACATCAGTCTCAGGCTGCTACAAGAATGCGTCTTGAGGATATGCTCCCCGCTTGTGAGGGTCTTGACAAGGCAGGCTACTGGTCACTTGAGTGCTGGGGCGGCGCAACCTTTGACTCCTGCATGCGTTTCCTTAAGGAAGACCCCTGGGAAAGACTTCGTCAGCTTCGTAAGGCTATGCCTAACACAAAGCTTCAGATGCTTCTCCGCGGTCAGAACCTTCTTGGCTACAAGCACTACGCAGACGACGTTGTAGATGCTTTCGTTAAGAAATCTATTGAAAACGGTATTGACGTTATCCGTATATTTGACGCACTTAACGACCCCCGTAATATGGAGGCTGCAATCAAGGCTACAAAGAAATACGGCGGACACGTTGAGGCTGCTATCAGCTATACAACAAGCCCTGTTCATAATGAGGAATACTTTGTAAATCTCGCTATGAAGCTCGAAGAAATGGGCGCTGATACAATTTGTATCAAGGATATGGCTAACCTTCTTCTTCCCTATGATGCCTATTCACTCGTTAAGGCACTTAAGGCAAAGGTTAAGGCTCCTATCCACCTTCACACACACAACACCACAGGTACAGGCGATATGACATACCTTATGGCTATCCAGGCTGGTGTTGATATTGTAGATACTGCACTTTCTCCCCTTGCAAACGGTACATCACAGCCCTCTACTGAGGCTATGGTTGCTACACTTGCAGGTACAGAATACGATACAGGCATTGACCTTAACAACCTTAGCGATGTAGCTGCTCACTTCAGAAAGGTAGCAGCAAAGCTTAAGGAGCAGGGCTCCCTTGACCCCAAGGTGCTTAACGTTGACCCCAACACACTTCTCTATCAGGTACCCGGTGGAATGCTTTCCAACCTTATTTCCCAGCTTAAGCAGGCTAAGGCAGAGGATAAGTATTATGAGGTGCTTGCTGAAATTCCCAGAGTACGTAAGGACTTCGGTTATCCTCCCCTTGTAACTCCCACATCACAGTTCGTTGGTACACAGGCTGTTCTCAACGTTCTTTCCGGTGAAAGATACAAGATGGTAACTAAGGAATCCAAGGGCCTTCTCCGTGGTGAGTACGGTATGCTTCCCGGTGAGGTAAACGAAGAGGTAAGAAAGAAGGCAATCGGCGATGCTGAGGTTATCACTTGCCGTCCTGCTGACCTTCTTGAGCCTGAGCTTGAAAAGTACCGTGCTGAGTATGCTGACGTAACAAAGAGTGATGAGGACGTTCTCTCCTGCGCACTCTTCCCACAGGTTGCACCTAAGTTCTTGGCTGAACGTGACAAGCCTGCCGTAGACGAAAACGCAGTACGTGAGCTTTTCGTTGAGGACCTTGGTCTTTAAGCGATGTTCCATCGCAATGAATTGCCAAAGGCATGAATTGGCTTAAGCCATGAATTGCTACACATGAATTGCACTGCAGTGCATAAGGAAAAAGCAATTCAATTCATGGAGCGAAGCGAGAATTCATGATGCATAGCATCAATTCACGATGTGGACACATCAATTCATAACTAATAGAAAAAACGGACACCCACGTGTCCGTTTTTTATTTTGTTTATTATTTCAGGCAGCCGGCTGCGTAGCCGTAATATTCCTCAAGGAAATCCTCGGCGCACTTACGCATAACTACTGTAACCTTATCGTCACGGAAGGCAAAGGTCATATTACAGTTGCCAAGATATCTGTCAATAATCTGCACATAAATCATAAGCTTGCTATCGTCAAGCCATGTGGCAGATACAGCATCATCATACATGAATCCATCGGTGGTACGTACTCCACCCACGTCGTTTGAGTAGCCAAGCTGAGGAAACTTACCGAATTCGTTTCTGTTAATCCCGAAATGAAGCTCCTTTTTGCCTTGCTCATTTATGTAGCGAAGTGTACCGCTGTCCCCATCAAAATTAAGAGTAAATTCGGTAATGCCCATTCTGTTATCCTCAAGGGCGTAGGTCTTACCGTTTATTTTCTCTCGCATGGGAGAATCCTCATTACCCTTTATAGCCACAAGCTCTCTTGTAGAGGTAAGGGCTGTAAGCTCCTCATAAGCCTTTTCGTTTTCGGTTAAGGGGTGGGCGCTCATTTTATCCATAATAAGCTCAAAGAAATGGTTGATTATATATTCTCTGCCTGAGCCCTCGTCACCCTGACAGTCGGCTGTGCATACGAAAATCACATCGTCATCGGGCAGGCACACCGTAAGCTCATTACCCATACCCACAAAGGCAAAGCCGTTTCTCTCTGTGCGCCATATCAGATAGCCGTAGCCGTGGTGGAATGCGTAGGTTCTTGGCGCCTCTCTGTTGTCAACCACCTTTGATGTGGCAGTACGCACATAGTCCTCACTCAAAAGCTGCTTACCGTTCCACTTGCCGTAATTCATCACAAAACGGGCAAAGGACATAATATCACGGCTTGTGCAAAGCATTGCGGAGTCGCCCCAGCTTTCTCCTGTGGGCACCTTAAGAATTTCAGCATTTCTGAATGTGCCAAGGTGAGAAAAAAGCTTCCTATTAAGATAATCAAATAAGGTAGTTCCGCATAAATCCTCAACAAGTGAGCTTAAAACCTGGGAGCCCTGACTGTCGTATTCCCAGATAGTACCGGGATAACGGCTCAGGCTTCTGTTACAGTTAAAATAAAGATGTACTCTGTCCTTGTCCTCGTTTCCGAACCAAGGCTGACCGTAGCCCACAGTGCTCATTGTAAGCATATTGCGAATAGTCTGCATACGTATATTCTCAGGCAGAGTCTTGTCTATTTTTTCGGGGAAGAAGTCAGCTATTCTGTCATCAAGAGAAAGCTTACCCTCATCGGCAAGAAAGCCGATTGCCATAGCAACAAAGCTTTTTGTCTGGGAATACATACGGTGGTTTTTATTTCTGTTAAAGGGTGCAAAGTAGCACTCGCAGAAAAGAGAGTCTCCCTTCATCATAAGAACGCTGTGCATAGGGATACCTCTGCGCTCAAGAAGCTCTATATATCTTTTTACCGCCTTACTTTTAACACCGGCAGCCTCGGGTGTGATTTTATCAAACAACATATTTTTCTCCTTAAATACATTACTGAAATTATAATATCATTTTTTTATTCTTTTGGCAATAGGAAATCTGTCCTATTGCTGTTTTTATTTTAAATTTTTTGTATGTACGTTTACATACATACGTGCGTGTGCGTAGGTGAACGCAGGGTGATTTTGTATGATTTTTTGAGAAAAAATGCACTTTTTTAAAATTACTTAATTTATATAATAAATTAAGTAAAAGTCTAACGTTTTCTAACGCTTTGGTTATGCAATAATAAGGTTGCGGGGGACAACCGACACAAAGGGAAAGGAGATGCACAATGAAAAAGGTAAAAGCGATTAAGGTAACAAAGAGGAGCGCCGAAAAATGTAAGGAGCGTTTCGCCCTGCAATCTATGGAGATTGTAGGCTTGGCTCAGGCGATTATAAAGCGAAGATTAGAACGGGCTCTCTTTTGTGAGGAGGAGCTTGATTGCCTTATGCAGACGCTTCTCCATCATGCCGAGGTGTGCGAGGATAAGGGAAAAAGCAAGACTATAATATCAAAATTTGATTCCCTCCGAATTGAAGATATTACAAAGCTTGTCTCCCTTATAAAGAGTATGGGCGACAGGGAGCCGACAGGTAGGACGGAAATCAAGGAGGGTGAGCAGGTAAAAATAAAGTTTGAGGATTTATATGGATAATGCAAGAGAGCTTATTTCCTCCCTTGTAAAAAGGCGAAGAGAGGCTTGGGAGACTAAGGGCAGCATCTCTCTGGATAAAAGAATATGTAGGGAAAATGCCGACATAATTCTTGACACACCACATCTGAGAGATGAAGTAATAAAATCACCCTATCTGCTTATTGAGCCCTGCTTCTCTCTTGTAAGCAAGGAAAAAAGGGACTGCCCCTTTTTCCTTAACACCGTGCAAAGAGATTTTATTTTCCGTCTCGAAAAGCACGGAACCAAAAGGCCCTACTTTATCTTAAAGGGGCGGCAGCAGGGCTTTACAACCCTTATTACAGCTATTCAGCTTTCCTTTGCCATAGTAAGAAGAAATTTCAGCGGCTTCACCGTAGCAGACAGGGACGATAATGTTAAATCGATTTTCCTTGACAAGGCTAAGCTTATGTACTCCCGTCTGCCCTCACGGCTTAAGCCTACTGAACGCTTTAATTCCTCAAATGAGCTTTATTTTGATAAGCTTAACAGCTCCTGGAGAGTAAGCTGCGCCACGGAAAATCTTGGAAGAAGCCGTACTCTTTCCTTTATCCACTATTCCGAGGCGTCATTCTTTAAATGCTCTCTTGCCTCTCTGCAGCGCTCCCTACAGGAGTGTCTTATTCCCGATGCCCTTTGCATCTACGAAACTACGGCAAACGGCTACGGAGAATCAAAGGAGCTGTGGGATAGCGAAGCCTGTGTAAACCTCTTTTATGAGTGGTGGCTGAGTGATGAGTACGAAAGGGACACAATGCCCGAAATAAAAATGGATTCCTTTATTAAAAAAAGAATAGAGCTTCTTCGTTCCCTTGGCTTAAGGGAAGAAAAAATCAACTGGTACGTGTGGAAATACAGCACCTACATAGACAAAAGCGCAATCAAGCAGGAATATCCCTGCACAAGTGAGGAGGCTTTTATTTCCACAGCAGAATCCATTTTTGACAGAGACAGCATTTCTCAGCATATGGCACAGGGTCTGCCTGAGTATTCTCTTGGCTACTTTATCTATGATAAGGAGAATGTGCCTATCTATTCGGAGGACGGCAGAGTTATCCACTACCACAAGCGTATAACTAACATAAGGTTTAAAAAAAGCGATAACGGGTATATAAAAATCGTGGAGCTGCCTTACCGACGAGAGTACTCCGACAAAATCGAGGAAAGACCTTACGTAATCGGCGCTGATACCTCAGGCACAGGCAGTGACTACTTTGCTGCCAAGGTTATTGACAACACAAACGGAAAATGCGTGGCTTCTCTCCACAAGCAGAAAATTGATGAGGACTTGTTTTCCGAGCAGCTATACTGTCTTGGTATGTACTACAATGAGGCGCTTTTGGGTGTGGAAACAAACTATTCCCGTCACCCTGTGCGTGTTTTACGTTCTCTCGGCTATGTAAATCTCTATTCCGCCAACACCGAGGAATACTGTGGCTTTCTTACCACCTCCGTAACCCGTCCTATTATCATAGCCAACCTTGTCAGCGTAATGCGTGACTGTATAAGCCTTGAAACCGACAGGGATACCTTACTTGAAATGCTTGATTTCGCTAAAAGTCCGTCAGGCAAGGCACAGGCTGTAAGCGGTAAGCACGATGACCTTGTTATATCCTCTGCAATTGCAAGGTACATAGGCCTTGGCTACGATTGTCAGCTAAGGGTGAAAAAGCAGATTTACGACACTCTCCCCCGTAATTTCACCCTTGAGCCAAAAGAAAATAACAGTTATATGGAGTGGTAAAAATGTTTAAAGGAACTATTAAGGCTCGGCTTAAAAGAGCCGAGGAGGAGATTTCACGCCTTAAAGATGAAAACAAAAGAATTATTGACGCACTTGAGCGAGGAGACGGAAATAACAGCATTACCTGCGCCCGTCTTATTGACGAGTGGGTAAACGGAAGGGAGGGAGAAAATGAACGATAAGGATTTTGCAGCTCTTATCTATGAACGGTACGAAAGCGGAATTGAGTATCAGAACAGCCTTGGGCTTCGCCGTCTTATCCCCGAATATGTGCGCTTTTATGAGGGAAAGCAATGGCCTGAGCCAACAAGGAATACAAGAAATCTTCCCCGTCCCGTTATCAACATTGTAAAAATGATTTGCAGAAACAAAAAGAGTGCGATTTTATCCACTCCCGTAAGGATTTTATATAAATCCAAGGATAAGCGTGTGGATACAGACCCTCTTAACGCCTTTTCCGACACTGTCCTTAAGGACCTTGACCAGGACGCACTTGATAAGAATGCTATTGACGATGCAACCAAAAAGGGCTCTTACTTTTATCATTATTACTGGGATAGCGAGGGAGAAAGTGCCTATGGGCTTAAGGACGGTGCTCTTCGCTGTGAGCTTATTGACCCACTTAACATCTTTTTTGAAAATCCCTGTCAGCTTGATGAGCAAAAGCAGGGCTGGATTATTATTTCAACAAGGGATAAGGTGGAAAATGTAATTAAAAATGCCGAGGAGGGTGTGGATAAAACCCAGATTTTGCCCGATGAGGAGCTTGGAGCTTCTAACCCGTCCAAGGAAATGTGCACCGTTCTTACAATGTACTATAAAAAGGAAAATCAGGTTTTCTGTGTCCGTTCCGTAAAGAACACGGTAATTAAGAGGGAATTTCCTATTTCCCCTAACAAAAATCTTGCCTATGAGGCGCTTGGTGTAGAGAAAAACAGCAAACGTACCGAAAATTTTGCAACGCTTTACCCTATTGTGTGCGGCTACTATGAAAAAAGGGACAGATGTATATATGGACTTAGCGAGGTAGAGGGGCTTATCCCTAATCAGAAGGCTATTAACTTCAATATCGCCATGTCCCTTTTAAACGCACAGGAGGTGGCGTGGGGCAAGTATATCGCTTTGCCCGGAGCCCTTAAGGGTCAGACTATTACAAATGCCCCGGGGCAGATTCTTGTTGACTATACAGGCACAGGCAACGGCATTAAAAAGATGCAGGAAAGCTATATGCAGTCCTACCCTGTTGAGCTGGTAAAGACTATTACCGACCTTACACGAAGCGTAACGGGAACATCTGAGTTTATGACAGGCGAGGTAGAGGGCGCAGGAATGTCGGGCACGGCAATTGCAAGGCTTCAGTCTCAGGCGCTTCTTCCCATTGAGGATTTACGTGCTACCTTTATGGCAGTCAAGAGAAAGCAAGGCAGAGTTCTTGCTCAGTTCTATAAGCTCTACTTCCCAAAATGTACCTTTGAGTATTCCTCTGAGGAAAAAGGGAGCATTATCGCCCACTTTGATCCCGATGATTACGACGGCAAGGACCTTGAAATCATTGTAGAAACCGTCCTTGGCGCAAACGCATCTGTGGCAGGAGATATTACAATGCTTGACAACCTTTTAAAGAGTGGCAAGATTTCTCTTGAGGCGTACATCGGCGCTTACCCCGACAGCGCCCTTACAGACAAGAAAAAGCTTCTTGCACGTATTAAGGAATCAAAGGAAGCTGAGGCGATTTCCTATAAGGAGGAGATTAAACGTCTTGAAGCTCAGCTTAAGGAAAACGAAAGCACTGTCAGCCGTGTATCAGCTATAATCAGCGAAAATAAATCTCTTAAGGAGATTATAGCAAAGGAGTATTCAAATGGACGAAAATAATATTCACGATAGCGACTTTGCACTTCTCTATCCCGACGTAAACAAGGAGGAGCTTCTTGCAAATGAGGAATTCAATCTCTTTGCAGGCAGCCGTCTTTCAGCCGAGGAGCTGTCGGAGGTGTACCGTGGCTATCTTGACTTAACGGAAAGAATAAGAAAGCGTGAAATGGAAAAGGCTGCAGATATTCTTGCAAAAAAGCTTTCCTCCGTTGGCGCACTTAACAACTCAAACCCTCCCGAAAATACATATTTCACAAGGGAGCAGGTAAAGGGCATGAGCCGTGCCGAGATTAAGGCTAACTATGAAAAAATAAGAAAAAGCCAGGAAAAATGGCAGTAAAAATGAAAAGGAGAATTTATTATGGCATATGAAAATTTTATTCCCTCTGTGTGGTCAGAGGCTATTAACAGAGGTCTTGAAAGAGAATGCGTTTTCGTTCAGGACTGTAACAGACAGTACGAGGGCGATGTATCCAAGATGGGCGACTCCGTCCATATCCTTGGCGTAGGTAAGCCCACTATCAAGACTCTTGAAAGAGCTAACGCAAGCGGTGAAATCGACGCTGCCGAGGAGGTATCAGACAGCTCCGTTATTCTTAACATCAACCAGATTCGCTACTTCAACTACAAGGTTGGCGATATTGATAAGGCTCAGGCAATTGGCGGCCTTATGGATGCGCTCTCCGAGGAGACAGCAGAGGGCATTTCCAATGAAATGGATAAGTTTGTTGCTAATATGGCAACAGAGGCAACAAAGCTTTATACCGAGGATAAGGTGGTAACAAAGGATAATGTCCTTGATATTCTTGATGATGCTATCGAGGCGCTTCAGGATAAGGATGTAAACATTTCCTCCGGTGTAAGCATTACTATCTCGCCTAAGTTCTATAAGCTCTTTAAGAGAGCCTACATTGAAAAGGATACGGACAACAGCGAGTTCCTTAAAAACGGTGTGGTAGCAAGATATGGCGCAGTTACTATCCGTATGTCAAAGAATGTTGCAAGGACAGGCGACACCGATAATATGATGATCAGAACCAAGCGTGCCATCGCCTTTGTAAACCCTCTTACACATACAGAGGCATACCGTCCCGAAAAATCCTTTGCAGACGCAGTTAAGGGCTTTGTCCTCTTTGACGGCAAAATAGTTCGTCCTGACGAAATCATTAACGTAAACGTAAAGTACGCGTAATTTAATTTTGGGGGCAGCAAGCAATTGTTGCCCTTAAATTTAAAATACAGAAAGGAGAAAAAATGAAGCTAGGCAATATAAAACTTGAAGCATTGTATCTCTGCTTCCCAAGCCCGCAGCTTTACGTCGACACCGACGATGACACCCTGCTTACAGAAGCACTTTCAAGCCTTAAGGACGACCCTAACTATTCCGACTACCTAAATGCCACAGTTGGCGCAATCAACAGATGCATTTCACTTTTTGAGCTTAAGGGTATGCTCCCCTTAAAAAGCGTGACCGTGCTCTTTTCCAAGGACAGAGTAAGCAACGGCAGCTTTATTATAGATATGTCTTCCCTTGCAAATGATTTTTATAAGGCTGACAGAGTTATTACCTATCCCTACGGCGATTTACCTCACAAATGGGAGTTTGCTGATTTGGGCAACGGAAAAATTCAGGTTGCGCCCATTAACGTAGGGGAAAGCTACACGGTTTTCTATCACTCCGAGGGAGAAAGAATAAGTCAGGCAACGCCCGAAACCTATGAGCTTAAGCTGCCACGCAGGCTTTGTGAGATTATGCCCTATTATATCAAAAGCGATATTTTAAGGGTTGATGACCCTACGGAGGCTGAGACCGCAAGAAAAATCTTTAATGAGCTTTGCAGCGATATTGAGGATGGGGAAAGGCTATATTCCTCAATGGTGCGCTCAATCTATAAAATGGGGTGATAAAAATAAAAAGCACAAGACACAATTTTAAAATTGAAAGCTTACGTGGTGTGGATTTGACCTCTCACCCTGCAAATGTACAGAAAAATCGCGCTACGTATATGAAAAATATGGTTAATTACGGTGGAATTAATCATAAGCGCAAGGGCTTTCATCAGATATATGAGCTTCTTTCTATAAATGATACGCCCTTAAAAATAAACGGGCTTCATATTTGCACTCTTAACGGTAAGGAGGAGCTTATTATCCATGCAGGCACAGACTTTTATAAGGAAAACGGAGATAAAATCCCGAAAGACGTGTCTGTTTCCGATACAAAAAGCCAAGCCTTTTGCACAGATAAGGAGATGATTATTGTAGGCTGCGGTGGAATTTATACCTTTAACGGAGAAAAAATCTCATCTATCACTCCCTACGTGCCTACAATACGTAAAAGCTATGACTGTCGCTATGACAAGGGACAGTATATGGAAAGCCCCAACTACCTTACACCCAAGCGAAAAGAGCTTTTTTGCGGTAAGCTTTTTGAAAACGAAAGAAATACATATCTTAAGCTTGATACAAACGCAGATTACACCAAGGGAATTACAATTACCGTATCCCTTTCCCCTATTCATAACGAGCTTCGTATTTGTGAGGGAGAAAGCCCAAATCCAGACACAGACTCCCTTGTTTCCAACGATGTGACTGTGATTTTCCACATTACAGAGGAAAAGCTTGATTTGAATTTACCCATAGATGCAGAGCCTGTAATATCAAATGGAAAAAGAGTTTATTTCCTTGATAGCACCACATCATCTGACACTGTGGTCTATCCGACTGTCTCCACTCTCTTTGCAGGAAGTGGCTTTACCTTTAATTTTAATGCTACCCCCTCAACAGAGGACGAATACAATATTCTCATTGAATATTCGACTACGGAAGATAAAGGCAGAACGGTGCAGGACTGTATTATGGGGGCATTATCACAGGATAACAGAGGAAGCACACGTCTTGTCCTCTCCGGTAACGGTCAATTTCCGAATTTCTGTTGCTTCTCCGACGGACTTAACAATAACGGTATTAACTATTTTCCCGAAGCCTGTGGATTTTACGTAGGAGACGGCTCACCTGTTACATCACTTTACAACCTTAGTAACACCTACGTGGGTGTTTTTAAGAAAAACAGCTTTTTCAGATACGCAATTTATCATTATCCCAAGGCGAGCGCCCTTGATGAGCAGATCTATATAAACGGCTACGAAAGTCAGGATAATCAGGGGTGTATCTCCCCTTTCGTGTGCGCCACATCAAACGGAGACTACCTTGTTTTTGACGGCGACGGAGTGTTTGGCATTACAGATGTCAGCTCCTCAAGTGACAGATCATACCTTGCAAAGCGAAGCATCAATATAGAAGGTGGGCTCAAAACACACTCCTACGAGGATATTTTAAATGCAGTAGGCTGTGAGCTTGACGGCAGATACTACCTGTTTATAGGAAACAGAGCTTACGTGGCAGATACAAGATACACCTTTCGTGAGGGTGGAGCCCTTGGCTCTCACTATCAGTATGAGTGGTGGGTGTGGACCTGTCCCAAGGTAAGATGCGCTGTCAAGTATAAGGATAAGCTTTATATGGGCACTGAGGACGGCAGAATTTATACACAGGGTGAGGATTTTCGTGATATTAAGATAGTTAAAAGCGCCAAGGACGGCGACTATGTCTATAAGGACGGTGGCTTTTATATTAATGAAAGCATTCCCCTTACGGCCTCAACTAAATTAATGCTTAAGGGCGTTCGCTCATTTCTCAAAAATGGCGAATTTACAGCATCATACGAGAACGGAATACTTAAGATTATGACCGATAATCCCTACTCTCAGGCAAGGGAGCTTGACAATGTGGTAATTAAGCTATCTGACGGCGATGAATTTACCGCTGCATTAGTTACAATTCCTCAGTATGATGAGCTTGGAGCCTTAACTCTTTTACCCAATAAGGATATAAGCGATATTAATCCCGATAGCATCCTCGAAATCTGTCTTTTGGAAACCCACAACAGAGAGTATACTCTTAAAAAAGAGGGGGACGTGTACGTAACCTACTATAAGGATAAGGCTGTACACTGGCATGAATGCTATGACCTGTTTTTTATAGAGTGCCATACTGTTGAGGCTGAATTTTACACCCCGATGCTTAATTTTGATGAGCCAATGCGTACAAAAACCCTTATACGTATAGGGGTTTCTTCAGCAAATGAGGATTCGGGCAGCGTTAATTTCGGTTGGGATACAAGAAAAAGCACCTTGTCAAGAATTGACGGCATTGACGGTCTTGATTTTGCAAGCTTTGACTTTGATAAGCTTTCTTTTGAGTTTCCCTTTGCAAAGGTCTATGAAAGACGGGTATTTGAGAGGAATTTCAATTATATTATGTTTAAATTCTCATCAAAGGAAAACAAGGACTGCGCCATAAATGAAATTTACGGTCTTTACACAGTAAACAACTATATACAGGGGGTTAGATAATGAATGAAAAAATCTTAATTACAGACACAGAGCTTGAGAAAATTATGCTTTCCTCTGCACGTGCTCTTCCCGATAACCCAAGTGAAAGGGGCTTTCGTCCATCTCAGATAAAAAGAGCATTATCGGAGCCTGTAAGAATGCTTATTTCTCTGCTCAATAATAAATTTCAGTTTCTGTATACCGACGGTAGCATAACGGTTACGGAAATGAGCCATAGTGCCATTGATGGGCTATTTAATTAAGGGGGTGACGTATGAATAATCCCATTATAGTAACAGACAGAGCCTTAAGCTATTACGATACAAAGCTTAAGGAATATATCGGCGCAAATTACGGTGACGGTATGCTTATTGACTGGGAGCCCATGGAGAATGGCAAAAACCCCTTCAAGCTTAAAATCGCTCTTAAAAACAGATACGGGGCTGAGCTTTTTTCAAAAATCGTAGACTTCCCTCTTGAGCAGACTATTGTAAGCGGTGAATACAATAACGAGGATAAATCCCTTATCCTCTATTTTCAGGACGGAAGCTATACATCTGTTCCCATTGAGGACTTGATTGAGGGCCTTGCCACAAGGCTGGACCTTGAGAAAAAAGCAGACCTTGGGGAAAAATGCATTGCAAGAGGCAACGGATACACCGTAAGCGTTCCTGTAAATTCAGCACCTTATGCTCGGCTTAATAAAATCGGGGGTATGTGCTACACTAGTAGGAATTTGGTCAAGTTCCCATATTACGATTTTACAGATAACGCATTTGAGGTTAATGGCATAAAGGGTACGGTAGACCCAAAAACTCAAATTATTCATTTGGTAGGCGTGGCAACCGCCGATGTAGATAGAAGGCTCTGTACATTAGATGTCACGGCAGGTAAATCCTACACCATCTATGCAGAGCAATCCTGGAATCAGACACGTGTAGTTCTTAGAAAAAACGGTGCAATTTACTTAAATATTGCTAAGGGTAATGCACCCCACACCTTCACAGTAAATTCAGGCGAAACGTGGACAGTATATATCCAAGCCTTTAGTGGTATGAGCCAAAACGATACCATAAGAGTTATGGTAAACGAGGGCACGACTGCACTTCCCTTTGAGCCGTACTTTACAGGCTTGTATAGTGCAGGGGTAACCTCTGTAAGATGCACTAAGGACGGCAAGGAGCACATCCTTGCCATTCCCAAGTATGTATTGAATATAGAGGGATACGGACAGGGCAATCCCGATAATGCCGACGAATATAACTATATTGATTTGAAAAATCAAAGATTTATTTCCTTCGGTTATATTTCAGACGGTGTATGGATTCCCCGATATTCACAAACAGATATAGAGCTTCCGAATATTATCGGCATTGAGGGAAGTAGCACGATTACATTTGAAAATGAGTATGGCTACGGCGTTCCCTATGAAATTGAATACACGCTTAATTCAAACGATGCTATAGGGGCTAAGGAATTTGTCGGAGACCTTAAGGGTACAGCCGAAATGGCTAAGTATTATGATGATAACGGTAAGATTTCAAATCGCACCATTGGAGAAATACTGACTCAGCTGTTAAACGCAGGCAATCCCATTAAGGTCACTGTGGAATCAATCGGCACTCTTGCCAACGCAGACGGACAAAAAGAAATTCGAGGAGCAGGAATTATAGCAAATCCTCCCGTTTATGCAGAGGATATTGTTATTGATACCTATCTTGACTCATCAAACGGTAACGCAGCATATCTTTGCTTCTGGAAGGTGGAAAGCGTGGATACAGCTAATGTTACATTAACACCCCTTTCAAGCATATATGTCGGAGGTGGCTCTGCATCTGTTGCCAATCAGGCAATAGCCGACGGTGAGGGAAGAAATATAGCTAATACCTATGAAACAAAAAGCAACGCGCTTTACACCCACAGCGCCCTCCGGTCAGATGTAGACAGCGCATCAGCCATTGCCAATAATGCCTTGAATATGGCAGCCAGCACTGAAGCTGTTGCAAATGATGCAAAAGAGCTTGCACAGACGGCTAACAATAATGCAGACAGCGCAAGAGCAAGAGCCGACAGAGGTGTACAAAGCATTTCTGCCACCTATAATTCAAGCTACAACGGTCAAGGTACATTTAAGCTTAACGTAACGCTTGTAGGTGGTACAACAGAAAGCTTTGATATTACAGATGAGCTGTCCGGATTTATTATGGACGTGTTCAGTCACAATCAGTAAAGGAGATAAAATGAAAAGAATTATAATTTTTATGCTTGCCCTTTTCCTTATGCTTACAGTAGTAAGCTATGCAGATGAGGGCGAGATTTCAGAAACAACAATCGCAGACAAAAAGCAAGATGTGTCTATTGACGTAACAGACGGTGAGACTGTCACACTCAATGCCGAGGAGTCTTTTGAGGACTTTGATATTCAGTCTTATCTTACAGAAAAAATTCTTCCCGTTGTGGCAGGCGTTGCAACATCTATTGTGGCTCTTGGTGGCACAATTTATAAAATCAAGTCCTCTCTTTCCTCTCTTAACAGCTCGAACGAGAGCCTTAAGGAGATAAAAAATACGGTGTCGGGCACACTTGACAATGTAAAGACAGAGCTTGCAAAGGGTCTTTGCGAGGTACAGACCAAGGTTAAGGAAATTCCTGAGCTTAAGGAAAGCTACTCTGAGCTTAAAAATAACTACAGCGAGCTTTTAAAGCAGAACAAGGAGCTTATGGACGCCCTAAAGCTTGGCTTTGAAGTTTTGCCCGAGGCTGTAAAAAGTGGCAACGCCAGAAAAATTGCTATTATTGCTGAGGGGGTTGCAGATGAATAATGAAGAAAAGAGTATTAATATTATTTCTGTACATATGTTCATTTGTATGTAGTGTAGCGCCTATTGTCGTATATTTTGCCATTAATTCGGAAAAATACATCAAGTCCTATGAGGACACCTTTAAGCTTTGCTTCGGTGGGCTTATATGCTTAGTGCTTCTTGCCCTTAAGGTTATAGGCAAGCTTAAGCTCCCCTCATCAACTGTTACCTTTGGTATTGTTTTTCTTCTTGCATACCTTTTAAAGAGCATTACGGACGACCTTCTTGTTTTCTCATTCCTTGCTCTTATAGGCGATATCGCAGATAAGGTATTCTTTATGATTCCCATTTCAAAAATGAAGAAAAATATTGAAAACGAAAAGCTTTCCACCCTTACAGCCGACAAGGTTAGCGAGGCTATGGAAAGATACTTCCGAGGTGGAGTATGAGATACGACTTAAGAAAATTTATGTTTAAAAACATAGGCTTTTTCTTAGTGGCGCTGGTGTCGGCCCTTTACATTGTTAAGGGGCTTTACACCCTTGGGGAAAGCGGAAAAACCGTTGCCCAGATTATAGGTGACGGTGCGCTTTCCGCCGCTGTGGGGTTTATCATAGGCCACCTTTTAAGGCAGACGGGGCTTAACTACGGCAACGATGATATTGAGGTTGTAAAAACCAAAAGCTTTCACTTAAAGCTTCTTGATGAGGCTGCCCCGAATATAGATAAGCTGGAGGGCTTTTGCGCTGAGGAAAACAGATGCGCCCTTGAGGGCATTCGCACAAGAATCCTTTCAGCCGGTGGGCTTACTTATGATGAGTGCTTCGCCTCTGACGGCACGGTAAAAATCTTTCATATTCCTATACCAAAGGGTATTCCCAAGGAGGAGAGAAAAAAGCTTAAAAGGAAAAGAAAGGCGCTTAAAAAAGCGCTGAGAGTCAGCATCACGCCCTTAACTCCCGAAGCTCTTTCCGTGGACGGGAGCAAGTACCTTGACCCCTACGATTTTGGCAAAACCCAAAGCCAGTATCTCAGGGCGAAAAGCGGTAGCGATTTGACAAGCAAGATTTTGTTTGGCTTGCTTTTCGGCTACTACGCAATTTATCTAACAGAAAACGCAGGGCTTGATGCTGTGGTATGGGCATCGCTACAGATTGCCATTTATCTTATCTTCGGCGCTACACAAATGATGCAAGCATATATGTTTGTAAAAAACGAATGTACCGCCCGTATAACACGAAAAATTGACGCATTACAGAAGTTTTTACGGAAAAACGGTACAAAAAACACGGATACGTATTAAAAAATTTAACACAAAGGAGAAAAATTATGAACAAAGTAATTGATATGTTCTGGAACGGAGAAAACGGATTCCACAGTAAAATCAAGGAGGATTTGTCAGAAAAAGAGGGTATTATAGATACAAAAAAGCGTGAGCTTGCCATGTATGTTAGCGACGAGCTTGGTGATGTAGTACTCGCAGAATTGACAGAAGACCTTGATTGCTATACTGAGGACTTTGCAAAAATGGCGTTTTATGCCGGAGTTGCCATAGGCAAAAGGATAACAAAATTCGCATTAGAATAAAAAAGAGCTGCTACACCGAAGTGTAGCAGCTTTACTTTTTCTTTTTAATAAAGTGGGTCAGCGCCGATTTCCTTAAGGATTCTGCGTGCGATAATCATTCCACCTACCCAGCCGGGATGAACTCTGTCCCAGGAGATGTAGGCAGGGTATCTGTGCTGAAGGTGTGCATCAAAGTCAGGCTGAACATCTATAAAGCCTGCGCCGTATTTTTCAGCCACCTCCCTAGCGATATTTGAATATTCCACCATTCTTTTCTTCATTGCGTCATTATCGTTTGACTCCATATAGAAGGGAGAAATAAGGAACATTCCCTTTACTGTGGGCATAGTCTGAGAAACCATTTTTTCAAGGTTTTCTCTGTATCTTTCGGGCATATATCTATCATTATCAAGATTAAGCTCATCATACTGGCGCCATACGTCGTTTGCGCCTATCATAAGGAACACCCAGTCAGCCTTTAAAGCCATTACATCTCTTTCCCAGTTGGCAAGCATATCGCAGCTGGCAGCTCCACCGGAGCCTGTATTACAGATGTGAAGTCTTATTTCGGGATATACTGTGGCAAGAATGGAATCCACCATTCTTACATAGCCTGTGCCAAGGCCCTCCCAAAGACCTTCGCCAACAGGACGCTTTCTGCCTGCATCAGTTACCGAGTCGCCTGTAAATAAAATCTTATCCTTGTTCTGAAAAATCATAACCGTTCTCCTTTTTTAGCACTCTTTAAGCACTCTTATATAAAATTCTACCGATTTTGCAATGCTTTCCACTCTTATTCTTTCGTTGTTGCCATGGATAGATTTTCTTTCCTCGCTTGTAAGGTCCATAGCGCTGAATCTGTACACTCTGTCGCTGATTTTACCGTAATGACGGCTATCGGAGCATTGTACCATAAGGTAAGGAGAAACAAGGGCGCCCTCCCATGTAGATGCAACAGCCCTTTCCACAATCTTGTATTCACGGCAGTCGGTACGGGAGATACGGCTTGGGTTAATGCCCTTAAGCTTCTTTATCTCAACATTATCATTTTTAACGGTTTTCTTAATGTATTCAAGGGCGCTATCCATAGTATCCATAGGATTAAGACGGATATTTGACACCATTGTTGCCTCAGTAGGCACTACGTTTGATGCGTTGCTGCCCTGCATCTTGGTAAATGCAACGGTTGTACGCATAAGTGCGTTGACCTCGCCTCCGCTTGACTTACAAATCTTATCAAGTAAGCCACCAAAGCACCAGAGATTTGAGAAAATCATCTTATATGCAAAGGTGGAGTATCTGCCAAGGGTATCAAACATTTCAGCCACAGGGGCGGTCAAATGCGCCTTAAAGGGCTTGTTTTCCATATTACAGCAAGCCTGTGAAAGAACGCCCACAGGAGTGTGAGGAGCAGGTGCAGATGCGTGGCCACCGTTAGTTTCCACCTTATATTCCACATCCATCATACCCTTTTCGGCAATACCGATAAGTCCGCAGGGAGCCTTGACACCGGGGAACACGTTAGCTACTACTGCGCCACCCTCATCAATTACCAAGCCAACATCTATATGATTTTCTTCGAAATAGTCTACAATATTAACAGCACCCTTACCGTTTATCTCCTCGCCACCGGAAAAGGCGAAATACACATCATGCTCAGGGGTGAAGCCCTCCGAAATAAGATGGTCGGCTGAGGTAAGCACGGCATTGAAGGTTGCCTTTGTATCAAGAGTGCCACGTCCCCAAAGAACTCCGTCCTCGATAACACCGCCAAAGGGGTCCTTTTCCCATTTGCTTTCATCTACGGGAACTACATCGTAGTGGGACATCATTACTGAGGCTGTGCCCTCGCTTTTGCCCTTCCATTTAAAGAGCAGGGCTCTGTCGGGCAAGGTCATATACTCACATTTTGCAAAAACATTGGGATAAAGCTCCGGAAGCTTATTAATAAGCCCCTGAAATTCACCGTCGTCCTCAAGGGAGCTGTCCTGATATGAAATTGTCTTGAATTTAACAAGGGTCTGAAGATTGGAAATCGCCTTGTCCTTATCAAAAACAACCTCTGTTTTATCCACGTCCACCGACTTTTTCGGCTTAAAGGTAAGGGTTCGCACAAGAATTACCCCAAGAAAAAGGGCAATCACACCTAAAGCACCGTACAAAACGTACATTTTTTATCCTCCTTATATCTGCCTTTTGCTTTACCACAGCAGAAAATTTTAGAAAAACACTTGAAATTAAACTTCTTTTATTCTATTATATTATTACAAGCTTTAAAATTCAAGATGAAAATGGAATTTGAGGTATTTTTATGGATATTAGTAAAAGACATTTAACACTTCTTTGTGATTTCTATGAGCTCACAATGGCAAACGGCTATCTCACATCAGGTCTTAAGGACCAGATTGCATACTTTGATGTGTTCTTCCGTAAGGTTCCTGACGGAGGTGGATACGCAATCGCAGCAGGTCTTGAGCAGATAATCGAATATGTTAAGTCCGTTCACTTTGATGATGACGATATTGAATGCTTACGTAAGAAAAATATCTTTAGTGAGGAGTTTCTTGACTATCTCCGTTCATTCCGTTTCACAGGCGATATCTGGGCTGTTCCCGAGGGTACTGTTGTATTCCCTCATGAGCCTATTATGACTGTACGCGCTCCCGCACCTGAGGCGCAGTTTATTGAAACCTTTGTTCTTCTTATATTCAACCACCAGTGCCTTATGGCAACTAAGGCATCAAGAATTGTAAGGGCTGCAAACGGCAGAGCCGTATCTGAGTTTGGCTCACGCAGAGCCCACGGTCCCGATGCTGCCATCTACGGCGCAAGGGCTGCCTATATCGGTGGCTGTAACTCTACTGCCTGCACTATTGCAGAGCAGATGTTCGGTATCCCCGCAGGCGGAACAATGGCACACGCATGGGTACAGATGTTTGACTCTGAATATGAGGCATTTAAAACCTACTGTCAGCTTTATCCCAACAACTGCACTCTTCTTATAGACACATACAGCGTTCTTGAAAGTGGCTTGCCTAACGCAATCAAGGTATTTAAGGAGTTTCTTACTCCCGAGCAGATAAAGCGTGCAGCTATCCGTCTTGACTCCGGTGATATTACCTACCTTTCAAAGAAGTGCCGTAAGATTCTTGACGAAAACGGACTTACAGATGTTAAGATTCTTGTTTCCAACTCACTTGACGAATATATTATCCGTGATATTATTATGCAGGGTGCTAAGGTTGACGCATTTGGCGTTGGTGAGCGTCTTATCACCTCTAAGAGTGAGCCTGTTTTCGGCTGTGTATACAAGCTTTGTGCAGTTGAGGACAAGGACGGAAATCTTATACCTAAGATTAAAATCAGCGAAAACGCTGCTAAGATTACTAACCCCGACTTTAAGGACCTTTACAGATTCTACTCCAAGGATACAGGCAAGGCAGAGGCTGACCTCCTTACTCTTCACGGTGAGGCTATAGATGAGAATGAGGACTATGAGCTCTTTGACCCCAACCACATCTGGAAGAGAAAGACCATGACAAATTACACATTAAGAAAGCTTCTCGTTCCTATTTTCAAGAACGGCGAATGTGTATATAACAGCCCCAGCGTGTCCGAAATCCGTGACTACTGCAAGAAGGAAATCGAATCCATGTGGGATGAGGTTCTCCGCTTTGAGAATCCTCATAACTACTACGTTGACTTGTCACAGGATTTGTGGGATGAGAAAACAATGCTTCTTCGCGGTCGTGGAAGAATTATTAAAAAGTAATTTAGCCGACAAAGAAATATCTAAACAAAAACAGCCACGTGAGTGGCTGTTTTTTTGTTTATTTAGACTCTTTTTCCTTGGGTGGACGCTTTTTCTTTACTGAAAAGCCGAATTTGCCGATTCTCTGTCCAAGCTTATAATATTCGCCGTGGGCATAGGCGCAAAGGTGGGCACGGTTAATGCAAAGCTTATTCTTCTCAATAAGCCTTTCATCTACGTTTACACCTACAATATCGGCAACAAACATATCGTGAGTACCGAGAGGCACAATATCCGTAACCTTACATTCAATGGCGATGGGAGCTTCGGCTATCATGGGGCAATCAAGGTTTGGCGCTTTTTCACGGGTTAAGCCATACTTTGCAAACTTGTCAACCTTTCTGCCTGTAAGCATTCCACAGCCGTCAGCTGCCTTGGCAAGTGCGTCTGAGGTAAGGTTTATAACAAACTCCCTCTTTTCCTTGATTATATCATAGGAATACCTTTCAGGGCGAACCGAAATATAGGTTTTGGCGGGGGTAGTGTTTAAAATTCCACACCAGCCGATAGTAATTATATTAGAGCTTTTCATATCTCCGCAGCTTACCATTACTACAGGTAACGGGGCAAGGAGGGCTCCGCTTTTCCAATTTACTTTAGCCATAAGATTCTCCTTTCAGGCAATTCATTGGCTTGATTTGTCGGATTTGATGAATTGACACTCCGTGTCATAAATTCTCACTTCATTCCATGAATTCTCGCTTCGCTCCGTGAATTGAATTGCCTATCCCATGCACCGCAGTGCAATTCATGCTTTGCAATTCATGGCGTAAGCCAATTCATGCCGCAAGGCAATTCATGCCGCAAGGCAATTCATTGGCTTGATTTGACTTGTCAAATCAAGCCTTTCTTATACATAATACGAGCCACGATAAGTGTAAAGATAACACCTACGGGAACCATAATGCCTACTGTACCCGAATTAAGTGCGGGGATAGAGATAAAGAGGGCGAGCATAAGAATGATAGGCGCAATTGCAAGCTTAACATTCTTAGAAATAAATACTACGCCAAGTCCACCGAAAAGCGCAGGAAGCATCTGTTCAAATGCAGGGGTAAGCACAGGGGACTCAAGAATAGGTGTCAAGGGGATAATAAGAATTACACCGAGGATTACTATAACTGTTGTTACAATGCTGGACACAGCAATAGAGATAGTGGAGATGATTTCTCCCTCCTCAGAGTTAGCCTTAACCTCAGCCTTTTCCATTGCGTCAAGGGCGCAAGGAAGCTTAAGGTTGGAAATATTACCTGTTACAAAGGAAAGGTACGCACCGCCTGCGCCAAGCATAGGCACATAGGTAATAACCTCAACAACGCCAACTGCCCAGTACATAGGAGCAACGGCAAGAACGCCCTTTGCAAGTGCGCCCCAGTCGGGAACTGCGCTGAAGATAAGCGAAAGCACTACGGGGAACAGGAACAAAACAGCAAGAATGCTAAAGCCCCAGATTCTACCGTCACGGTGAACGGAATCAAGATAAGTCATTTCTTTTTTGTTATCCATAATACCCTCCTATCAGCCTAACCACGCTGTTACGGGAATGGCGATTGCCATGCCGCAAACCAAGCTAATGGGAAGTGCGTAGTCGTTGAGCCATCTCTGCTTAAGCTTAATAGCGCATACGCCGCAGACAGCCATTACAATAGCAGATGCAAAGAATACAACAACAGGGATAAGACCGCTTGTGTCGCCCTTGAATACATTTGCCACATCACAGAATACAAAGCCGAGGAATGCAGAAATCATACCAAGGAACATTGCGTTAGTAAAGATTTCACGCCATTTCTTGTCGGATTGCTCGATTTTTGCCATACCGTTCTGGATTTTTTTAGCCAAAAGGGGTGTAAGAAGAAGTCCTGCCGCAATACCGAAGGTCATAACCCACACTACTGTTACGTATACGTTTGGGTCGGTAATTACCTGTGACAAATCTATGCCAAAGGCTGCAAGGGCTCTTTCTGCTGCAATGGTTTCATAGGAAAGTGAACCGATTACAGAAAGGCGAAGCCAGGGCAACGGAATGCCAAGGCTGACGGAAAGTGCAACTACACCTACAAGTATGGATACTGCAGGGGCAATGGTGAAAACTGCCGATGAAATCATAGTTTTCTTGATTTTTGCCATATCCATTCCCTTTTCCTTTGCGCGCCTTAGGGCTCTTAAAAGGAAATAAACGGACTGTGCAATAACAGCGGCAATTATAAGTCCCACCATTACAAATATAATGGGGTGATTTACTCTGAAGTCCATATTCTACCTCTTATTCTTCGTCGTCAAGAAGCTTATAATACTCCTCAAAAATCTTTTCTGCCAAATCAAAATCGTCAATTATTTCAAGGCAATCCTCATCCTCGTTAATCTCGAAAACGAATGCCTCATCCTCGCTGACACCCTCAATTTCAGTCACAGGGTGGAGGATTGCGTAATATTTCTCCTGAAAATCAACAACTGCAACCTGCTCAAACTCGGTCTTATTGTCGTCCTCATCATAGAGAATAATGTTCTCGTTGTTATCAGCCTCAAAAAGCTTGTCTACAAATTTCTTCTCTGCCATAATATTATCCTTCTTTCTGTTTTTTAGCCGTCCTCTTTGAGGAAGGGGGACCACGTTAGTGGTGGAAGAAGTTACTCACCCACCTGCTACGCAGGAGCCCCCTCGGTGAGGGAGCCTATATTTATCTTTCAACGGAGCTCTCATCAAGGGTGGAGAACTTTGTGTACTGACCAAGCCAGCTCATCTGTACTGTTCCTACGTTACCGTGACGGTTTTTAGCAAGAATAACATCCACAAGGTTCGCCTTTTCGGGGTCGTCACCGTAATAGTCACGGGAGAGGAACATAACCATATCTGCGTCCTGCTCAATAGAGCCTGACTCACGAAGGTCGGAAAGCATAGGCTTTTTATGCTCCTTTTCTGTGGAACGGGAAAGCTGTGCACATACAATTACGGGAACGTTAAGCTCCTTTGCCATAATCTTAAGACCACGGGAGATTTCACCAACCTGATTTACACGGCTTGGGTCGTTCTTCCTTTCGGACTGCATAAGCTGAAGATAGTCAACCACCACAAGTCCAAGGTTCTTGACACGGCGAAGCTTCGCCTTCATTGATGTAACTGTAATGCTGGGGTTTGCGTCTATAAGAATATCTGTTTCGGAAAGCTCTGAGGTTGCATTTGCAATCTTCTCCCAGTCGTCAGCGCTCAGGTTCCCCTGTCTTAGCTTCTGGGAATCTACAAGCGCCTCAGAGGAGATAACTCTCTGTACAAGCTGCTCTGCTGCCATTTCAAGATTGAAAATAGCAACAGCCTTTTTCTTTCTCTTGGCAATGTTGGTGGCGATATTAAGCACAAAGGCTGTCTTACCTACACCGGGACGTGCGCCTACAATTATAAGGTCGCTTTTGCCAAAGCCCACAATATACTGGTCAAGACCTGAGAAGCCACTCTTTAAGCCCATGACCTCCTCAGTTGCGCCGTCCTTAAGAATATTAAGACGGTCATAAATATTAAAGATTACATCCTTGATATGCTGAAAGTCGGATCTTTCATTATTACCTGCAATATCGTAGATGCTCTGCTCAGCGTAGTCTACAATATGGGAAACGTTTTCTCCCTCTGTGTAAACCTTTTCCTGAATATCGTCTGTAACCTCAATCAGCCTACGGAGTATGCTTTTATCGTGAACGATTTTGGCATAGTCCTTTGCGTTTGCGCTGCCGGGGACAATATCGGCAATTACTCTTATGTAGCTTCTTGCCGCAGCCTCATCAGCGTATACGCCCTTTACCACAAGCTGATTTATAAGAGTAACAAGGTCAATATCTCTGCCTGCAAGATTGAATTCGTGCATTATGGAAAAGATGTCCTTATGCTCCTCAATATAAAAATCGTCAGCCTTGATAATCTGGGCAACATCGTCGTAGCATCTTGGGTCTATAAGTACAGAGCCGAGGACAGACTGCTCTGCCTCTACGGAAAAGGGTATCTTTCTCTGCATTCCGTCCATTTTATTTCTCCGTTACCGTAACATTGAATTTACCGCTGATATCGGCATAGAGCTTAAGCTCTATTTTGTATGTGCCGAATGCTTTAATGGGGCTGTCAAGAAGAATCTTACGCTTATCTGCCTCAATTCCTGCCTGAGCCTTAAGGGCCTCTGCAATATCCTTAGAGGTAATAGCGCCGTAGAATCTTCCGTCGGCGCCAGCCTCAGCTGTAAGCTTTACTGTAGTTTCGGAAAGCTTCTTTGCAAGGGCTCTTGCATTTTCTCTCTCCACCTCTTCTCTGTGCTTGGCAGAGGACTGCTTGCTCTTAATATCATTAATTACCTTTGCATCGGCAGGCACAGCCAGCTTCTTAGGGAAAAGGAAATTTCTTGCGTATCCGTCAGATACCTCAACTATCTGGTCCTTTTTGCCCTGTGCCTTTACATCCTGTAATAATACAACCTTCATTTTACCTTAATCCTCCGGGTCTAAATATTTATCAATAGCATCCTTAAGCATAAGAAGCGCCTGCTGCATACCGTTTCTTACAACGGCACCTGCCGCATCGTAACGTCCACCGCCGTTCAAGGACTCAAGGATAAGCTGAACATTGACTGTACCGTTGGAACGGGCAGACACGTGTACGCTGTCTCCAATCTGAACAAGGGCAAAGGATGCCACAACCTCCTCTACCATAAGGAGATTGTCTGCTACTCTTGATGCAAGAATTTTATCCCCTGCATCAGAGCCGAATTCGTTTACTGCAATTGCCATACAATGGCGATAGATCTCTATCTTCTGACCGAACATAGACTCCTGCTTGTAGTCTGCGATGTTGGCCTTGAAAAGATCCTGAATATCATCATAGGACGCACCGTTATCACGAAGATACATTGCCGCAGCAAAGGTCTTTGTACCTGCGCCCTTGGTGAAGTTTCTTGTATCAAGAGTAATACCTGCAAGAAGCATATTTGCTTCAACAGGTGTAAGAAGCGACTCCTGAAGTGTGAAGTCAAGCATTTCGGAAACAAGCTCACTTGCGCTGGAGGCAGAGGGCTCAATAAGCTCAAATATAGGCTTTCTTGTAAATTCCGATGCCTTTCTGTGGTGGTCAATAACTGCCACCTTGTATACGTTATCGTAAATATCGGGGGCTTCAAACATGGCAGGGTTGTTAACGTCTGTAAGGATAAGAAGAGTTTCTGAGGAAACCATATCAAGTCCTGTTGCAGCGTCGATAAACATTCCCTTGTAAACCTTGTTATCGCCGATAATCTTCATACATTTTTTAACGTTGGGGTTTTTAAAATCGGTAACTATATTTACCTTAACTCCGCAGTACATAGCAAGACGGGCAAGTCCCACAGATGCGCCAAAGGCATCGTAGTCGGGGAACTTATGCGCCATAATAATCACGTTTGATGCTGCGGCAATAAGGGCAAGAATCTCCGTAGATGCTACACGGGTAAATACCTTTGTTCTCTTCTGGAGAGAGTTTGTAAGTCCACCGTAGAACTCAATCTTGTCGCCGTACTTAACTACTGCCTGGTCGCCACCGCGCTGAAGCGCCATATCAAGCGCCACGTGGGCAGCCTTTTCCTTGTCGGACAGGTCTCCGTTTACCTTACCTACACCGATAGAAACGGTAATTGGCACCTTGCCGTTACCAACACGGATTTCTCTTACCTTGTCAAGTATCTCAAATTTTTCCTTGGTAAATACCTCAAGGTCCTTGTTTTTAAACATAAAGAGATATTTATCTCTTTCATACTCCTTAAGCACGCCGCCAACGCTTGCAGACCACTCACGAAGAAGCTGCTCAACCTCTGCGGCGCTTTCACGGTATCTCTCCTGCTCAAACTGCATAAGCTCCTCAAGGTTATCAATGATGATATAGGCGCAAACCTCATCCTCATCCTTGATGTAATTTTTAAGCTCCACAGTCTCTGTAATATCTCTGAATTTAAGAAGATAGTAAACAGTATCGTTGCTCCTTATCTTTGTGGGCTCAAGAGAATAGTGCTTATTGTCGAGAATAACCTCAGAGGGATATTTTCTTTCCTCACCCTCCTTGATTTCTCCAAACTCCATCACGTTCTCAAGCTTAGCGCCGAGAAGTGAGGATGTACCGGAGATTTCCGCAGCAAAGCGATTGAACCAGATTATCTTGTTTCTTTCGTCGCAGATAAGGGCAGGCTCCTTTGCCGTATTTACGGTATCATACATTATAGTACCAAGCATAGGTCCTGAGATTTTGCCTACCTCGGCTTTCTTTTTTATATAGTCAAAAAGCTTGAATATACCCACACATGCAGCCACATAAATAAGCGTGGTAATAAGAGAAATAAGTAATACTCTCTCAGGGTGCCGTATTGCAACGGTTGCAGCAACAAGGAATGCACCTAAGCCAAGTACACCGCAGGCAGCACATCCGTAAGCCCTCAAAAGCAGCTTTTTAACCTTTCTTTGTTTATTATACATTAAGGAATTCCTCCTAAAATTATAAAGATATTTATATAATTATAACAGAAATTTTAATAAAATGCAATACATAGAGCCGAAAAACAGCAAAGTAGTAAAAAAGTGCCGCCACGTGTCTGTTTTTTCGGATATGTATCTTTGATTTGTCTGCAAAAATCAAGAGAATACAAAAATAAGCTGTCGCAAGCACACACGTATTATAATATTTACTCTTGCAACTAAATCAAAATTATGATATACTTAGTACAATGGGAAGTATTAGCAGATTATAGCTCTGCTATTTCATACATTGGAGGTAGTTATGTATAAAATTCATGTAGTTGTATGTCAAAGCGAGGATGTGGCTTATATTGACACTAAAAAGGAGCTTCTTGCCTTTTCCACTCTCTATGACCACACATTCAGAAAATTCGAGGACGCAGCCTTCTCTCTTAATCTTGACTGTCAGGTGCTTCATGAATCCACCTTTGAGCTTACCGGCGCAACTCAGGAAATTGCCGCAGACGTGGACGATATTATTATTTTTGCAAGTCCCTTTGCATTTCTTGCCCCTGCCCATGATGTAGAGCTTGCGCTTAATTACGCCCTTACAACAGACCTTGGATATGCTACTGTCGGCTCTATGCGAAGCCTCTACGCCGTTATCGGTAGCGGAAAGATGCTTATTGATGATACAACCCTTAATTCACCCTACGATTTTATATCCAGCATCGGTGCGTGCGGTGCAAAGTGCAATCCCCGTGGCTATTGCGAAGGTGAAAATGCAATCTGCAACAGCCGTGACGAGTATGATGTAAGGGTGGAAAGATACAGGGCTGAATTCCTTACCTATCTTAACAAAAGAGGTATAAAGATCGAAAACCCCGGCTCTGTGGTGGTTTCTCCCAATACGGAAATAGGCAGAGATACTATTCTTCTTCCCAACACACAGGTGTGCGCAGGTGCTAAAATCGGCAGACACTGTGTAATCGGACCATCCAGCGTGGTTTCCGGCTCCGTTTTGGGAAATGACTGTACGGTTACATCATCACAGATATATCAGTCCTTTGTAGAAAGTGAGGCTGAAATCGGCCCATTTGCCTACATCGACGATAACACACGTATGCTACACAGGGTTAAGGTTGGTGCGTTTACCGAGGTACGTAGGTCACTTATCGGCGCATTTTCCGAAATCGGCTCTCACAGCCATATCGCCCATTGTGAAACAGGCCCTCACGTTCTTATCGGCTGTCACGTATGCTGTGCAAACTATGACGGACGCAAGAATAACGCAGTTAAGATTTCCGAGGGCGCATTTGTCGGCTCAGGCACTATTCTTGTTGCTCCTGTAACTATCGGCACAGGTGCATTTACAGCTGCCGGCTCCACAATTACAGATAACGTGCCCGCAGGCTCTCTCGGTATCGCCCGTGAGTATCAGTCAAATCACGACGGCTGGGCAAGACGAAGAAGCAAAGCTTGAGCTTTGCTTCAATGAATTGCCTTGCGGCATGAATTGGCTTTCGCCATGAATTGCAAAGCATGAATTGCACTGCGGTGCATAGGATAGGCAATTCAATTCACGGAGCGAAGCGAGAATTCACGGAACGAAGTGAGAATTCATGACACACCCGTGTCAATTCATTCACTATGAAAGGATACTATGTCAAACATATTTGATTTATTTAAGAAGATTGAAAAGCCTGTTAACACTGCTCCTGTTACCCATATTGTAGCAGGACTTGGTAATCCGGGCGAAAAGTATACATTTACAAGGCACAATGCAGGCTTTCTTGCTATTGACTATTTAACAGAGAAGCTTAACGTTAAGTGCGACAGGGTTAAGTTTAAGGCGCTGACAGGAGAGGCTGTAATCGGTAACACCCGTGTGCTTCTTATGAAGCCCCAGACCTTTATGAATTCATCGGGTGAGGCTGTATCCGAGGCTGCCGCCTTTTATAAAATACCCCCCGAAAACATAATTGTCATTTCCGATGATGTGGCACAGGACATCGGCAGAGTCCGTGTTCGTAAATCGGGTAGTGCAGGCGGTCAAAAGGGGTTAAAATCTATAATTGAGCATTTAAAAACAGACACGTTCCCAAGGATTCGTATAGGCGTAGGACAAAAGCCTACACCCGAATATGACCTTGCCGACTGGGTGCTTGGCAGAATTCCCAAGGAAAATGAAAAGGCGCTCTACTCTGTTTTAGAGGTGGTGCCCCATATTCTCACTCTTATTTTAAAGGGTGATTTTGACACCGCAATGTGCAACTATAACGGATTTAACGGAAATAAGATATAAGGAGAAAAATATGAAAAACTGTATTTGGATTACCAAAAAGGGCTCAGGCGTTTCTCATAATCGCCTTTACTACTTCAAGAAAACCTTTAATCTTGATAAAATTGACGGGGGAGTGGTTGAAATTTCTGCTCAGAGCCGTTACAGACTTTATATAAACGGACATTTCTGCGCCTTTGGCCCATGTAAGGGCACACGTGAGCAGGTGTTCTTTGATACGGTAGATGTTAAGGACTATCTTAAGATAGGTGAAAACGAAATCTTTGTAGAGGTTATTCAGCTTTACGGCAGAGATTCCGACGGCGGTATTACTCCTGCTGACGGTGTGCTTCGTACAGGTATTTGCGCCCTCTGCTTTGAGCTTACCTGTGGCGATACAGTAATCAAGGCTGACGAAAGCTGGCTTTGCGGTGAGCAAAAGGGACTTACAATGCTTTCCGCTATTCACGCAAACTCAGCCTCATTCCTTGAGGAGTTTGAAAGCTACCCTGTTGAATACGAAAACGCTGTAAAGCGCTGCGATGTGCATAACAATGAAAATGACCACTTCTGGTGGGGTGGCACATCAAATCTTTTCCTCTCAAAAAGACCTATCCCCATGCTGAAAATGACCGAAATCCCCATTACGTATGATGGGTTTTACTACGATGCAGGCTATATTACCTTTGGCTTCCCCTTCTTTACCATTAAGGGTAAGGGCAAGGTAAGAATTGAATATTTTGAGTGCTTTGGCAAGCTTTATCCCACTAACACCAAGGCTGACCGTGCTGACCGTTCCCTTGGCTATGAGGACTTCTTTGCTGACACGGTTACAGTTGACGGCGAGCTTAAGTATTCCCCCTTCTGGTTCAGATGCTTCCGTTATGTAGCAATCAAGACTGAGGGCGATGTTACCGTTTCCTTTGATAAATTCCTTGAGGTTAATTATCCTATGCCTATCCGTAAGGATTACGATTTCGGCAGAGATGATGACAACAGGCTTTGGGAAATAAGCGTACGCACTCTCCAGAGATGTATGCACGAAACCTATGAGGACTGCCCCTATTATGAGCAGCTTCAGTACACAATGGATACCTCACTTCAGATGCTGTTTAACTATCAGCTTTGCGATGATGACGCCCTTGCCAGAAAGGCAATGGATGATTTCGCTGCGGCGCAGATGGCAAACGGACTTATGCCGTCACGCTACCCCTGTGTTTACGATCAGCATATTCCCTCCTTCCAGTTCTACTTTATATTTATGGTATATCAGCACTACATTCGATTTGGCGACCTGTCCCTTGTAAGAAAGCATCTTCGTGCAATTGACGGTGTTGTTGAGTGGTTTACTGCTCTTATCGACGAGGACGGAATGGTTGGTCAGAGCAAGTACTGGAACTTTGTTGACTGGGCTAAGCCTTGGGTTTACGACCAGACACGTGGCTGTGAGGGTGGTGTTCCCCTTGGAGTATACGAGGGCAATATCGGTCTTTACAATCCTATGATGGCATACTTTTTACAGGTTGGCGCTAAGCTTAACGAGCTTTGCGGTCGCCGTGATGTTGCAAGAGAATATATTAAAACCGCTAATCTTCTTATTAAGAATACAAAGAAATACTTCTACGATAAGAAAACAAAGCTGTTTGCAGACGATGTAAACCACATCTACTACTCTCAGCATATGCAGACCTGGTGTGTTCTTGCCGGTGTTGTCCGTGGAGAGCAGGCTAAGGAAATTATGACTCTCTCCCGTAATCTTGATGCCAAGAGCACCTATGCCTTTGCATTCTTCTACTTCCGTGCCCTTGAGTCCTGCGGTCTTTACGAATATACCGAGGATATGATGGACTCCTACCGCGGACTTCTTAAGCTTAACTGCACAACAGTACCCGAAACCCCTGAGGAATCAAGAAGCGAATGTCACGCTTGGGGCGCTATTGCACTTTACGAGTTCAGCGCTACTGTGCTTGGTGTAAGAACAGAAAACGTAGCTGAAAAATCTATTTCCGTAAAGCCTTACATCAAGGACAGAGATTACGCCCGTGGCACAGTTTCCACTATTGCAGGAGATGTTACGGTTGAATGGAAGAAGGAAAACAACACATTTATTATTAATGTAAGCTCTGTAAACGATTGCGACAAGGTAGTTTATATGCCAAACGGCGATGTAGCTACCGTAAGTGAGAAAAACGGAACACTTACCTGTAATTTATAAGGAGAAAAATATGAAAATTGCACTTATTGCACACGATAAGAAAAAGGATACAATGATTAAGCTTGCAATCAAGTATCAGGATATTTTAAAGGACCATGAGCTTTACGCAACAGGCACAACAGGTACACTTGTAATGGGTGAAACCGGTCTTAAGATAACAAGAATGAAAAGCGGTCCTCTCGGTGGTGACCAGCAGATAGGCTCCATGGTTGCCGAGGGCAAGCTTGACCTTATTATCTTCCTCCGTGACCCCCTTACCTCTCAACCTCACGAGCCTGACGTTTCCGCACTTCTCCGTCTTTGCGACGTTCAGTCAATTCCCTTGGCTACAAACTACAAAAGCGCCGAGATTATGCTTGACGCCATGAGAGCAGGTATAGTAAAATGAAAAGATTTTTAAGCTTAATTCTTGTAATCGTCCTCTCCTTGTCCGTTCTTGCTTTTACAGGCTGTGGCGACAAGGTATATCCCGAGGACTACGAAAGCATTGTTCTTGATGAAGAAAAGCCGGTTGATTCTATAACTCTTCTTTATTCCGAGGGCGCTCTTTCCTCAAACACATTCTTCCCCATTGATGTTACCGATAAGGCTGTAATTGCAGACATTCTTACTCTTCTTAAGGACGCAGAGGACGGCTTTAAGGAAATTACAAACGAAGATGTGCTTACCCTTTCCGATGCTAACATATGCATTTCCGTAAAGAGTGGCGGCAGCTACGTTGCAAGATACTTTGTTTACGATACAGGCTACATCTACTCCCTTTCCGGCTACGTGGTAAACAAAAACTATCAGTCCCTTGATAAGACAAGCTACGCTGACCTTTTCGATATTTACGTTCGCCTCGGTGGTAAGCACTAAAGTGCAGCGTCCCACTACGCAGCGATATAAATCTCTTTCGAAATTTGCGATATAACTTCGATAAGATATGCCCTGTGTGGCACAGGAGGGTTTTATGAAAAGAATTATTAGTATAGCTTTGATTTTGGCTCTTTCTCTGTCAGCCTTTATTCATGTAGGCTGCAGTGCAGAAAAAAATGAAAGCGTTACTTACAACAAATACGTAGTCAATCGCACGGTTGACGTAGATAAAATAGAATTACATCATATGTACGGAACTCTTTCCTCAATCGTGGACTTTGCAGCCACAGCAGACACCGACGATTCCTCGGAGATAGAGGATTTTCTTAAAAAGCTTGCAAGCGAAGGTCTCAGCTTTGAGGCTATGGAGGAGGACACGTCCTTTAGTGAGCTGACGGTTACTGAGCATCTTGGTGTTCGTCTGTGTCACGGCAAGGATGAATACTGCTATATCAGAATAGCAACAACAGGATATGTTTACGTTTACGATACCGATAAAAACGATGAAGAAATATGCTTTAAATCTACAACCACAGTAGATTTTAAAGCCTACAAGGATTTTTATAAAAAATGGTATAATTTTTAAAAGGGGTCCCCTATGAAAAGAATTATAAGTATTGCTTTACTTATTTCTCTTTGCCTCTCAGCCTTTATTCTTGTAGGCTGCAGCAAGGGAGAAAAAACAGGAATTGAAATGTACGATAAGTACATAGTTACGGGCTCTAAAAGGATACGTAATATAGAGGTATCCTACTATGAGGGAAGCCTCTCCTCTATAATGAATTTCCCCAAATCGTCAGAAAAGTCCGCTAAAATTGACAGAGTTGCAGACAAGCTTGCCTCCGAAAATCTTCAGT
The DNA here is from genome assembly GCA_045542275.1 of Eubacteriales bacterium. Lineage (GTDB taxonomy): Bacteria > Bacillota > Clostridia > Oscillospirales > CAG-272 > RGIG2000. The sequence goes on from JAZQKP010000016.1 coordinate 64,228, forward strand.
TTAAGCTTTTGAAGGGCGAGGTTCCCTTTATGCTTGAAAATGTTTTATTTACCTTTAACAAGGGTACTGATGACGAGTACTCCATTATGGTTTATCAGGACGGATACGTATATATCTATGACATCGCCGAAAACGGCGCAAAGCTTTACTATGTTTCCACCACAACAGTAAACAAGCAGGACTATATGGATATCTATAAAAATTGGTAAGGAAATAAACACCGAATTCAGTGAAATTCGGTGTTTTTCTTCAGCTTTTATGTATGTTTGTATACAAACCTACATACTATTTTGAGGGCAGAAATGCGAGAAATTTCCGTTTTTCTCTTGACATAATTGCTTCTATAATATAAAATAATAATGTGTATCTATGTCTTATTATACAGATGTAAGACTTTTACATATTGCATTACATACGGAAATAAAATGAAAAGGAGGTAGAAATGGAAGTATTATATGCGGTTATCGGCGCAGTCGCTGGTATCGTTATCGGTATTCTCTTAGGCATTCTTTTGCGTAAGAAAATTGCCGAGAAACAGATAGGCTCTGCTGAAGAGCAGGCGAAGAAGCTCCTTGAGGACGCAATCAAGGCTGCTGAAACAAAACGCAAGGAATCAATACTTGAGGCTAAGGAAGAAATCCTTGCTGCTCGTAACGAGCACGAGCATGAGGTTAAGGAGCGTAGAGCTGAGCTTAGCCGACAGGAAATGCGTTTGAATACTCGAGAGGAAAATCTCGACAAAAAGATTGACGCCGTAGAAAAGAAGGACGAGCTTCTTTCCAAGAAAATTAAAGAAACAGAAGAATTAAATCAAAAAATCTCTCAGGCCCGTGATGAACAGCTTAAGCTGCTTGAAAAAATCTCGGGATACAGTATAGATGAGGCACGTGCTCTGCTTATCAAGAACCTTGAGGATGATGTTAAGTATGAGCAGGCTCAGAAGCTTATTGAGCTTGAGGCTGAATTTAAAGAGGAGGCAGACAAAAAGGCAAAGAATATTATTTCTCTTGCTATTGCACGTTGCGCTGCCGACCACGTTTCTGAGGCTACCATCTCCGTTGTGCCCTTGCCCAACGATGAGATGAAGGGTAGAATTATCGGACGTGAGGGACGTAATGTCCGTACTATTGAAAACCTTACAGGTGTTGAGCTTATTATTGACGATACACCTGAGGCAATTACAATCTCCGGCTTTGACCCCGTTCGCAGAGAGGTTGCAAGGCTTGCCCTTGAAAAGCTTATCTCCGACGGTAGAATCCATCCTACAAGAATTGAGGATTGCGTTGAAAAGGCTAAGCGTGAGGTTGAAGCATCTATTAAGCAGGCAGGCGAAAAGGCTACCTTTGACACAGGCATTCACGGTCTTAATATTGAGCTTGTTAAGCTCCTTGGCAGACTTAAGTACAGAACCAGCTACGGTCAGAACGTGCTTACCCACTCTATCGAGGTTGCAGAGCTTGCAGGTGTTATGGCTGCTGAGCTTGGCGCAGATGTTACTCTTGCTAAGCGCGCAGGTCTTCTCCACGATATCGGTAAGGCTCTTACAGCTGAAATCGAGGGCTCCCACGTACAGATTGGCGTAGACGTGGCTAAGAAATATAAGGAAAGCAAGGAAATTCTCCATGCTATTGAGGCGCACCACGGTGACGTTGAGCCTCACTCCATCATTGCGGTTATCGTTCAGGCTGCTGACGCAATTTCAGCTGCACGTCCCGGTGCCCGCCGTGAAAATCTTGAAAACTACATTAAGCGTCTTGAAAAGCTTGAGGAAATCGCAGGTGGCTTTGACGGAGTTGAAAAGACATTTGCAATTCAGGCAGGCCGTGAAATCAGAATTATGGTTAAGCCCGAGCTTATCAATGATGAAAGAATGGCGCTTGTTGCACGTGATATAGTTAAGAAGATTGAGTCCGAGCTTGAGTATCCCGGACAGATTAAGGTTAACCTTATCCGTGAAAGCAGAGTTGTAGATTACGCAAAGTAATAAATATGAAAACAATGAAAGCGAAGCCTGTGTGACTTCGCTTTCTTAAACAAAATGCACGCATTAAACCGAGCCTCCATCTCAGAGGGAGGTGGCTCGCGTAGCGTGACGGAAGGAGTTACTCCCCCACCTACTACGTAGGAGCCCCCTCAACGAGGGAGCCTGATATTACGTGCAGTAGAAAGAAAAATTAAAAAATGAAAACCTTTAAAATTTTAGCTCTTGGGGATATATGCGGACCAAGAGCCCTTAAGTATGTTGCCTCTCACCTTTGGAAAATAAGAAAAGAGCTGAAGGTGGATATGGTTATTGCCAACGGTGAAAACTGCGCTGAGCCAAACGGAATCGACAAGGAAAGTGCAATCGCTCTCTTTGACGGTGGCGTTGACGTTATTACCACAGGCAACCATGTTTGGCGCAAAAATAACGTGTTTTCCTACCTTGATGACGAAAAAAACCTGTTACGTCCCTTAAATTTTCCGTCAGCCAACCCCGGTCACGGCTCTACCATTATTAAAATTGACGGTGTGCGTGTCCTCTGCTTAAACGTCCTTGGCTCTGCCTATATGGACGCAAGCTCCTGTCCCTTTGAGGCTGTGGAAAGGGCCCTTTCCTATCACGCAGGAGAATACGATTTTGCTGTTTTGGATATTCACGCAGAGGCAACAGGCGAAAAAAAGGCTATCGCCTATAATTTTGCCGACAGAATAAGCGTTGCCTTTGGCACTCACACCCATGTGCAGACTAACGATGCCCAGATTTTAGAGGGCAGATGCGCTTACATTACCGACCTTGGTATGTGTGGCGCTGCCGATTCTATCCTTGGGGTGAAAAAAGAGGCAGTAATTCACAAGATGAAAACAAAAATGATGTCCCGATTTGACTTTGCCGAGGGGGAAATCTCTATTGAGGGCGCATTATTTGAGTTAAATACAGACACGTGGCACGGCGTTTCGTGCAAAAATATTATATTTACGGGGGATTTAAAATGAAAACTACCCAGCTTTTGGAATATGTAAAGAACGGTCAGCTCAATGCTCGCTTGGCTGATATATACGGTGAAGAAAACGTAGCTGCACAGAAGGAGCGCTATCTTGATGCCATTTCCGAATTTTGTGAAATTTACGGAGAGATTGAGGCAGAGCTTTTCTCTGTTCCCGGCAGAAGTGAAATCTCCGGTAACCACACCGACCACAATCACGGTGAGGTCCTTGCCGGCTCTATTAACCTTGATATTATTGCTGTTGCAGCCAAGACCGATGACGGTGTTATAAAAATCAAGTCTAAGGGCTTCCCTGAGGACGTAATTGATACAAATTCATACACCTCCCCAAGGGAAAAGGATTATTTTACCTCCGGTGCGCTTATTGCAGGTATGGCAAAAGCGTTTACCGATAACGGCTACACCAAGGGTGGCTATGTGGCTTATACCACATCAAACGTATTCAAGGGCTCCGGCCTTTCCTCCTCTGCTGCATTTGAGGTTATGGTTGGTAATATCCTTAACTATTTCTACAATGACGGCAAGGTAGACAATGTGGAAATTGCCAAGATGGCACAGTTCTCCGAAAATGTATTCTTCGGTAAGCCCTGTGGACTTATGGACCAGATGGCGTGTGCCGTAGGTGGATTTGTACATATTGATTTTCATGACCCCAAGTCCCCTGTTATAAACAAGATTAACTTTGATTTAAGTGGCGCAGGCTACTCCCTCTGTATTATCAATACAGGTGGAAACCACGCAGACTTGAATGAGGACTACGCATCTGTTCCCGCAGAGATGAAGTCTGTTGCCAAGTATTACGGTAAGAGTGTGCTTGCCGAAATGGACAGAGAAACACTTATGTCCGATATTGAAAATCTTCGTAAGGCTGTTGGCGACCGTGCTATTCTCCGTGCTGCCCACTTCTTTAACGAAAATGACAGAGTTGAGGTTCAGGCAGAGGCGCTTAAGTGTAACGACCTTACAAGGTTCCTTCAGTATGTTCTTAAGTCCGGACAGTCCTCTTATATGTATCTTCAGAACGTGTTTACAACTAAGAACGTATCTGAGCAGGGTCTTTCACTTGCCCTTTGCATTACAGATATGACTCTTAGCGGCACAGGTGCAGCTTGGCGAGTTCACGGCGGTGGCTTTGCAGGTACAATTCAGGTATTTGTTCCCCATAGCTATGTTGAGCTTTACAAGACTAACATCGAAAAGGCGTTCGGCAAGGGCGCTTGCCACGTGCTTCGTATCCGTCCCTACGGTGCAATCAAGGTTTAAATACACAATGAGGTTTTAAATGATTGTTTACACATTATTTTCCGGCTCCAGCGGAAACTGTGTGTATGTAAAGGATAAGAATACCGAAATATTAATAGACGCAGGAAAAAGCGCAGGAGCAATTGAAAAATCGCTTACTGCGCTTAACTCTTGTCTTAGCAATATTGAGGGTATTTTCTTAACCCATGAGCATACAGACCATACCGTCGGACTGGAAATTATATCAAAGAAATACCACGTTCCCGTACATATGACGGAGCCGTCCTATCAAAGATGTGTCAGCCCCCATTCCTATCTTGCCACCTGTGCCAAGGGACACGAGGTAAGATACGAATTGAAAATCGGCACTCTTAAAATCTCATCCTTTGAGATTCCCCATGACAGTATGCAAAACGTGGGCTACATTATAGAAAACGATGAGGGCGAAAAATTTGGCTTGGCAACGGATATGGGGCATATAACCGAAGAAATTCTTTCCTCTCTTGTGGGCTGTCACTACGCAGTTATCGAATCAAACCACGATATCGGTATGCTGAAAAGTGGCCCATACCCCTATTTTTTAAAGCAAAGAATTCTTTCCGACCGTGGACACCTTTGTAACGAGGAATGCGCAAGATTATCCCTCTATCTTGCCGAAAACGGCACAAAATCAATTACCCTTGCCCACCTAAGCCGTGAGAATAACACTCCCTACAGAGCATTTTCCATTACCCGTGACGTGCTTAATCAGGGTGGCTTCCCTAACGTAGAGCTAAACGTTGCTTCTCCCCTTATTTCTATTTGTGTCCACAAATAGAAATAACAGTATTCCTCAAGGAATATATCGTATCGGCACAGCCGATATATCGAATTTGCAGAGCAAATATATCGTATACGCAGTATATATCGCAAAAAACAGCCACTTCTGTGGCTGTTTTTTATTTTTCAAGCTCTTTTATAAGCCAAGGGATATCCTCGGTAAGGGTAGCATACACTACTGAAAGATCTACGTGTCCGTAATCATGCACAATTCTGTTTCTTAAGCCCGATATGTCAGTCCAAGGAATGTTTTTGTGTTCGTCTCTATATTCCTCTGATAGCTTTCTTGTGTTTTCCTGCACCTGAATCAATCGGAACAGCATGGAATCTAAAAGTATTTCATTTGCTTCCAGCTCACTTTCATTAACATCCAGCATATGCTCTTTTATAAAATTCAAATCCGTCAATATTTTATTAAGATAGTACTTGTCGTCCTTTATGTTATTCATATACCCTTACACCGTCCTTTAAAATTTCATCAAGCAGCTCTTGATTTTCCTTTAACTGATTTAAATCAAGAAGGTCTACGTTTTTATGCAAGGCTACTCTAAGCTTTTCTATCATACCAAAAAAACGGAGACCCTTTACCTCTGTAGAAACAAGAAGATCCACATCACTCTTTTCATTAGCAGCACCCCTCGCATAAGATCCAAATAATATACAATATTTTACAGAATATTCAGAAAATACCTCTTTGCAAGCCTTTTTTATTTCCTCTATAGATAATATTCCGTGCTCCTCGTCCAGCTCAATATATTTTTCAAGCTGTTCTACCATATATTTATATTTGAAGCTGCCGATTTTTTCTTTCTCTGTTTCATACATTTTATAGGAACGCAAGGAGACACCAAGATATTCGCTGGCTTCCTTTTGTGTCATTCCCTTTGACACTCTTAAATCCTTTAAAGTATACATATCATCGCCCCTTTCTGTTTATATATTATCATTTTTGCACCTCTTTGTCAATATGTAAAGTGCAAAATTTGCACTTTTATAAAATTAAAAAGGTGCAAAATTTGCACCTTTTTTAATTATTATTAAGAATTCCGTAAAGTCTCTCTGCGTTTTTTCTTCTGCCCAAGCGATAGGAAAAGAATATATCCTCTATCCACCAAACATAAGATAGCAAGCTTATGGCAAATCCCACAGTACCAAAGCCACCGAAGATATATCCCACAATGCCCAAAGCCATTTTTCCTATTCCCAGCTTGATATCCCCCACATACAGTCGGTCAACACCGAAAATTCCAAAAAAAATTGACAAAATTAAGGTAATGTATGTGTTTTTTAGCTTTGTTTTCAGCACTCTTATTATGGCTTCTTCCCTTGCACTCTCCAGCTTCAAGCTTATATCCCGATATGCTTCCTTTGGCAAATGCTTTCTTATTTTTTCAATATACTTCTGTCTTACTTCACTTGTCATCTTCGGTACCGTTAAGCTCTGCAAGCTTTTTATTTATTTTTTCGATATGCCAGTTTCTGATTTTCCATTCAACTATACTTAAAACAAATCCTAGGACTCCTGCTGATGAAAAAGAGATAACAATAAACCAAAACCTTTTTGTTCCATAGAATAGAATATAGAGAATAAAAACTGTAATAATAGTCAAGATAGATGCTATAGCGCTTATCTTATAGATATTAGTTGATATTTTGTTGGCAAGAAATACTGCCGCTGTAACCAAAGCTGCTAGAATTACCATAAACCATGCAAATCTTCTATTTGCTAAGCTTGGATTTATTAAGCTGCACACGCTGAACAGCAAAAAATAAAATCCAAGCAGCTTAAGAAGGTTCTCCATAAGATTTTTTATATTTTTTCTCATATTTACACCCCCAGCTTCCTTCTGATTTCAGATACGTATCCACGGGAAATCAAGATTTTTTCTCCGTTTGCAAGAGTTCCTAAAAGACGGGCGTTCTTTTCTCTTTTTATGCTTTTAAGCTTTCTCAGATTAACTATTGCGTTCTTTGATACTCTGACAAAGAATGTGTCCTTAAGTCCCTCCTCGAGATTGTAAAGTCGGGCCTGACACTTATAAAATTGCTTATCCGTGTAAAAGAAAATATTGCCGTCTACACTCTCGAAATAATATATATCCTTGAGAGGAATAAAAAAGGTTTCGCCCTCTATCTCCCCTGCCAGATTCTTTCCCGCAATGCTTACAAAGGAGATAATCTCCTGTATCTCTCCACTTATCTCGGAGCATTTTATCAGTACCTCCGGCTCTCTGTAGGCTTCGTTTCTATCAATTGTTATCTTCATTTCGCCCTCCTGCCTGTTTGTATTTTTAGTTTACTTTAATAATCCTTTAAAGTCAAGTCATTATCTGCAAGTTGCATTTTTAGCCTTGTAAAATACAAAAAAAGCGACCGTCGGTCGCTTTTTCTTTTGCTATGTATTCAGGTATAATTATTCGGCGAGCCAAGCTTCTGCTGCAGCCTTGGACATTCTCTTAATGTTCTCAACAGGGTATGCAGAGTCAGCGCCACCGTTTGTGTAAAGGAAATAATAGCCATCATTTGTTACGTAAAGTGTTTCTTCGTAGCCTGTGGAATCACCAAATTCACCGGAAGTAACCTTCTTAACAATGCTTGCATTCTCTGTATCGTATTCCTTCTTGCAGATGATCTTCTTCATTTTTTGTGCGCCTCCTTCTTATTTATAATTATAATGTAATATATTATCACAAAGATTTTTATTTGTCAACAATTATTTTTTGGAAATTATAAATTGACACACTAAATTTAATATGATAAACTAAAGCTATAAATAACCCTTAAAGGAGAATAATATGCCTTTTATTGAAACCAAAACAACAGTTACCCTTACTGAAGAGAAAATCTGCGCACTTAAGAATGCATACGGCAAGGATATTGAAATAATCCCGGGAAAAACCGAGGAGTGGCTTATGCTTAATTTTACAGGGGATTGTAAAATGGCATTTCGTGGTGATGACACCAAGCCCACGGCTATGATAGATGTTTCCATTCTCGGCAAGGCTACACGTGATACCTACGATAAGCTGACAAATAAGCTTTGTAAGGACGTATCCGAAATTCTTGGCGTTTCACCCGACAGAATATATATCAAATACTCAGAGCATTCTGTCTGGGGATATGACGGAATTAACTTTTAAACAAAAGAAAACAGCCACGTATGTGGCTGTTTTTTACTTTTTAAGTGAATCACGGATTTCTGTAAGAAGCTGTTGCTGCTGTCTGAAATATTCAATCTTGGCTTCCTCACGTGCTTTTTGCTCGGCTGCTTCCTTTTCCTGAAGCGCCTTAGCCTCTGCCTCTGCCTTCTCCTTAGCTGCCTTTTCCTCAGCCTCAGCCCTTGCACGTGCCTCTACCTCCTCAGGATTAAGCTCATCGTAAATACGCTTGCCCTCCTCCTCTATACGCTTACGCAGGTGGTTATAAAGCTTTACTACAACAAATACCACAAGGGCTGTAACAAGAAAATCTATTATCGCCTGTAAAATAAGGCCGTAGGTAATTGCAATCTCGCCCTGCACTACCTCTCCCATTTCGTCAAGGACCTCCTCCTTAACTACCCATTTCCATTCGGCAAGGGAAAGTCCACGAAGAACAAGACCTAAAAGAGGGGTGATAAAGCTGTCTACTATCTGACTTACAATTCTGTTAAAGGCTGCACCGATTACCACAGCAACTGCCAAATCAACTACGTTTCCCTTGGCGATAAACTGACGGAACTCGCCAACCAGCTTTTTATTTTTATTTGCCATAGGTCCTCCTTACAAGAGCATACGGCGAAGCTCTTCGTTTGATTTTTCGGTAAGGTAGCTTGGGGCTATATCAAGAACGGTTTTACAGCCACGTGCTCCCTCATTATTAAGCCTGTAGGCTGCCCTTGCGTATGCAACAAGAACAGATGAGGTAAATTCGGGGTTGGAATCAAGCTTTAAGCTGTACTCAATAATATGGTTGTTTTCAAGATTTAAGCCTGTCTTACCGCTTCTTATTACAAAGCCACCGTGGGGGATTCCACCGTGGTCACGGTCAAGCTCCTCCTTGGAAATAAAGTGAACTGTTGTGTCATAATCAGCAAAATAGTTCTTCATTTCCTTGATTTCCTTTTCGATTCTTGACTTGTCTGCGCCCTCCTTGGCTACAACAAAGCACTCACGTACGTGCTTTTCTCTTACACTAAGGTCGGGGTTTTTGCCACCTCTTACAGCCTCAAGAGCTGACTCAACAGGGATAGTATACTGCTTTCCGTCAAGAACACCGTCAACACGGCGAATAGCATCTGAATGGCCCTGTGAAACGCCCTTGCCCCAGAAGGTATAATCCTTTCCGTCGGGCAAAACCGCCATACCGTATGCACGGTTCAGTGAGAAAAGACCCGGATCCCAGCCTACGGAAATAATGGCAACCTTGCCACTTTCCTTGGCGCTGGCGTCCACATTTGCAAAATGCTCGGGAATGCGTGCATGGGTATCAAAGGAATCAATTACGTTAAAATGCTTTGATATTTCGGGAGTCTGCACGGGCAAATCCGTTGCGCTGCCACCGCAAAGAATCATAACATCTATCTTATCCTTGTAGCTTAAAATATCATCAGCGTGGCAAACTGCCACACCCTGTGTGCGAATTTTTACATTTTCGGGGCTTCTTCTGGTAAACACAGCAACAAGCTCCATATCCTTATTCTGACGGATAGCGCTCTCAACTCCCTTGCCAAGATTACCGTATCCGTAAATCCCAACTCTAATCATAAATTGCTCCTTAATATTGAATAAAAAAATTTTATCACATCTTTTGCTCAATTTCAATATTTTTTATATCTTTGGTATAATCAAAATTATTCTTTATTTTCTTTATATGGCGAAAGGCAGCCCTTTCTCCCTGCTCCGAAAGTATGGTAAGCCACTCTTCAAGAACATCTGCCGTCGCCCCGTTCATCTTTTTTCTTGCGTTGCCACGGAGAAAATACTGGAGGGGGTGGCTGTTTTTATAGCTTTTGCCCTGATAAATCTTACTTGCCGCTACCCTGTCGCAAAACATTTCCTTAAGGTAGCGCATGGGCATAGGCACAGGCTCATACATCTTTGTTACAGGGTTTAAATCTACCCAGTATTCAAAGTGATGCTTATTTCTGCCCTTATGATGCATCCACGCCTTAGAGTAGCCAAAAAGCTCTCTTTCCCTTTCGTTGGGACTACGGTTGCCCTGATAATATTTTACACTTGGGATAAGCTCCGTTGGGGAAAGCTTGGACAGGTCATGAAAAAGACCGCTTAAAAAAATTCCCGCCTTGGCACAGTGACGGATAACCTGTCTTCTGTGTCTGCCGATTGTATGTAGATGCCTGAATAATTTGAATTTCATATTTTTTACGCTTTCTCCCTCAGTCACTTCGTGACAGCTCCCTCCCGGAAGGAGCCTTAATTTATTTTACCACTTTGTAGCCAAACAGCCTCCCTCGTGGAGGGAGGGGGACCACGATAGTGGTGGAAGGAGTACTCCCTCAACCGTTAATCCTAATCCTTTTATAAATGATCTGCATTTATTTTACCACCTTATTGCCACTTGGTCAAGTATTTTAATATTTATATTGCAACCTAAATTAAAAAGTGCTACAATAATTACAGTGAGGTGATATTATGACTAACCAAATTAAAGTAATGTCCTTTAATTTAAGAATGGACACAGAATATGACGGAATAAACCGATTCAGAAACAGAATAGACAGAGTTATGGAGGTTATCGAAAAGGAAAATCCCGATGTAATCGGCTTTCAGGAGGTTACCGATTATATGCGCGGTGTAATGCGTGAAAATCTTAAGGGCTACACAGTTGTAGGCTGCGGAAGAAGCAAAGAGCTAAAGGATGAGGCTATGCTTATCGCCTTTAAGCACGGCGACTGCGAGCTTCTCTCTCTTGAAAATGTATGGCTCTCCACTACTCCGAATATCCCCGGCTCCCGATACGGAGGGGACCAGAGTGGCTGTCCGAGAATGTACACAGTTGCTAAGCTAAAGCACAAAAATATAGATACGTGCTTTAATTTCATTAACACACACCTTGACCATGAGGGCGAAAATGCCCGTTATCTGGGCTCTATGCAGATAGTACAGGCTATTTCTCAGACGAATGAAAAATTTGTGCTTACAGGAGATTTTAACGCTACTCCCGACACAAAGGAAATAAAGCTTATTACAAGCGCCCTTGATTACCGTGGCGCAATTGACTGTACTGAGGGACTTACCACTACCTTCCACGCCTTTTGCAAGTGGCCAAAGGAGGATTGGGTTAAAATTGACTACATCTTTACCGACGGAAAATGTATAAATTCCTATAAGGTAGAGGATATTATGGAGGACGGAAAATTCTATTCCGACCATAATGCTGTGGTTGCTGTAATTGAATTGTAAAACAAAAAAGCCCGACACGTGTCGGGTTTTTTAATTTTGTGAAGTTTTCGCTAATGCGAAAGTGAAGTTACTAAGTAGTGAAGTTTGTGTTACACACAAGTGAAGTTAAGTTTGCCGCTTTGCCAAAGGCAAAACTTCACTATCCTTAAGATAACTTCACTTATGTAATAAACTTCACTTGCCCATATGGCAAACTTAGTTTATTATTCGTTGGGGTCAAGATACTTAGAATATGTCTTGTAGTAGTCAATGCCTGATGCTACTGTCATAAAGGTCATTGCTGCCATTGTAACGTAGCTTGCAATGTGGTAATCTGTCCACTTAAAGATAGCGCAAACTGCAGGCTCAAGAAGCATTACAACTATGCAGGCAACCTGTGTAACTGTCTTTGCCTTACCGTAGAAGCTGGCAGCAATTACTCCTGCGCCTGTGCCTGAGCATACAAGACGAATAGATGTAACAGCAAGCTCACGGAAGAACACAATGGAGCTTACCCAAACCATTATGGACTGAAGAAGTCCCTCTGACACTACTGTAATTGAAAGAAGTGCGGCAAACACCATAAATTTGTCTGCCAAGGGGTCCATAAACTTACCGAAGTTAGTAACAAGCTTATACTTTCTTGCAATCTTACCGTCAAGCATATCTGTAAATGCTGTAAGACCGAATACTGCGGCGGACACAAGTCCTCTTACTATTATATTAGGTATGTAAAGGATACATGCCACAAATACGGGAACAAGAAGAACACGAAGAATGGTCAGCTTGTTCGGAAGATTCATTTTCTTTTTGTTTTCCTTCATATTATATCTCCTGTTAAATCATATTCAAGAGCATCCTTTATGCGAACACGTACAAATGTGCCCTCGGGTATTCTCTTTCTTGAAATAAAGAACACGTTGCCGTCAATTTCCGGTGCGTTATCGGCTGTTCTGCCGTAGTGACTTTCGCTGACGGGGTCATAGCCCTCACAAAGCACGTCTACCTCCTTGCCTATCTTGGAATTAAGATAAGCTTCGGTGGAGGACAGCTGTGTCTTCATAATTATATCGTATCTTAACTGCTTTACTTCCTCATCTATCTGGTCATCAAAGTTATAAGCAGGGGTATTTTCCTCTCTTGAATAGGTAAATGCGCCAAAGTGGTCAAACTTCGCTTCCTTTACAAACTCACAAAGCTCATTAAAATCCTCCTCAGTTTCTCCCGGGAAGCCCACAATTGCAGTTGAACGGATTGAAATTTCCGGTACACGTGTGCGTAATTTGGAAATTACATCACGGATAAGTGCGCCGTTACCCTTTCTGTTCATTCTCTTAAGAATCCTGTCGGAAATATGCTGAACAGGGATATCAATATACTTTACAAGCTTGGGGTTAGTAGCAAACTCCTCAATAAGTGCGTCTATAATCTTTTCGGGATAGCAGTAAAGCACCCTTAACCAAGCAACATCTGTTTCCTCTGCCAAGCGTCTTAAAAGGGTGTGGAGGCTGTACTCACCGTAAAGGTCAATACCGTAGGAGGTGGTATCCTGTCCCACTACTACAAGCTCCTTAACGCCAAGGCTGACTATTTCCTTTGCCTCAGTAATAATATCCTCCATTTTTCTTGAACGGAATTTACCCCTCAGCTTTGGAATAGCGCAATATGTACAGTTGTTATCACAGCCCTCGGATATTTTAAGATATGCCATAGCGTCGCCTGTGGTAACTATACGGTCGCCTCCAAGCTCTACCTCATTTTTATCCTTGAATTCTGTGAATTTCTCACCCTTAGCCACAGCCCTTACTGCCTCAACAATGCTGTGAACGCTGCCTGTACCGAGAAGTGCGTCTACCTCAGGCATCTCCTTAAGAATCTCCTCACGGTATTTCTCAGCCATACAGCCTGTAACTACAATACCCTTAAGCTGACCGTTATCCTTAAGCCAAGCAATATCAAGAATATTATCAATTGATTCCTGCTTTGCATCAAGAATAAAGGCGCAGGTATTTATAACTACAATATCTGCCTCCTCACAGTCGGTTATCATACAGCCCTCCTTTACAAGGTGGCCAAGCATAACCTCAAGGTCAAGCTGATTTTTCGGGCAGCCTAAGGATACAAATCCTACCTTAATTGCCATTCTTTTCTCCTTCGGCGAATATGCGAATACCCGCCTTGATATCATTAATGCTGTATCCGTAGCGCATTAAGGACGCCATCATTTTACTAAGCTCGTCCTTATCCTTAGGCAACGGATTATATTTTTGCGCGATGATAAAGGCGCAATTAGCACCGAAATCAACCCTATCAAGGGCGCCCTTAAGAAATTCTACTGCGTCCTCTCTCTTAAATCCCTTAACTATAAATTCCTCAACGATTTTTATCTTGCCGTATTTCTTCTTAAGACAGGTATCGAGAAGAATGCCCATTTGCTTTTTCTCATCAATATAGCCTCGGTGCTCCATATAAAGCGCCACATTCTCACAAAGCTCCCTTGAATAGCCCCTCTGCATAAGCTTGGTAACAAGAGTCTTCTTATTGTTATCGCCATAGGAAAGAATGGTAAATGCGTGACGGCGTGCGTTATCGAAGAGCATCTCCTCTCTTATTTTAAGAAAATGCTCATCGTCTATTATTTCGCCCTCTGCAATATCAAATCTCTCGTACTGGTCATTTGAAAGAAGCATCTCAAACCTTGTGCCCATTGAGGATGATATAAAAAAGGTATAGCCCTGTGGGGATTTTCTGATTTTTTCTACGGTGTAATAAATCTCTTTACTCATATTCTATCAATCCAAATTAAGTGAATCTAAATCGAAATCGCTGTCTATGTCGAATTCGTCGCTTTCTACGACATCTCCGTTCTCAATTTTTGCTTTAATCTTATTTTCAAGCTCCTGCATAAGCTCGGGATTGTCCTCAAAGAACTTTCTTGCGTTATCCTTTCCCTGAGCAATCTTTGCCCCGTCATAAGAGAACCAGGAGCCGCTCTTTTCAACTATATTAAGGCTTACAGCCATATCTACAATCTCAGAGGACTTGGAAATTCCCTTGCCGTAAAGGATATCAAACTCAGCAACCTTAAAGGGAGGGCCAACCTTATTTTTAACTACCTTAACCTTAACACGGTTACCGTAGGATTCGCTACCCTGCTTAAGTGTTTCTGTCTTTCTTACATCAAGGCGAACAGAGGCATAGAACTTACGCGCCTTACCGCCTGTGGTGGTTTCGGGGTTGCCATAGGCAATACCGATTTTATCTCTTAGCTGGTTAATAAAGATTACAATACAACTTGTCTTTGAAACAATGGCAGTAAGCTTACGAAGCGCCTGTGACATAAGACGTGCCTGTACACCCATATGGCTCTCACCCATTTCACCCTCTATCTCCTGACGGGGTACAAGGGCTGCAACAGAGTCAATAACCACAATATCAATTGCGCCTGAATTAATAAGTGTTTCTGTAATTTCAAGAGCCTGCTCTCCGCTGTCGGGCTGAGAGAGATAAAGCTCATCAATATTAACGCCGATAGCCTTTGCGTATACAGGGTCAAGAGCATGCTCAGCATCTATAAAGGCTGCTGTGCCTCCTGCCTTCTGTGTTTCTGCAACTGCGTGAAGCGCAACTGTGGTTTTACCTGATGATTCAGGACCGTATATTTCAATAATTCTACCCTTGGGAAATCCTCCAACGCCGAGGGCAAGGTCAAGATTAAGTGAGCCTGAGGAAACTACGCTGACCTTTGATTTGGTCTGGTCTCCCAAGCGAACGATAGCCTCATCGCCGTTTTCCTTTCTTATCTGGGCAAGGGCAGTTTCCAATGCTTTTTTTCTATCATTTACGGCATCATTCTTTTCTGTCGCCTTGGTAGCTTTCTTTGCCATTATTTTTCTCCTTTAATTTGTTTATTTATAAGTAGCACCCGTAGGGTATATCGTATCCTATAAGGATATATCGCATTGCAGATATATCGCTTCCCGAAGGGAAATATCGCTTCGGCAAAGCCGAACAAAAAACGATATGCCTCAAACATCACGATATGTGTCCCACACGATATATTTGCTTTGCAAATGCCAGCTTCTGCTACACGGTAGCAGAATCTAAGCGCCAGCCGTCAAGCTCGTTTATAAGATACACATAAACCTTTTCGTTTTCTGTGCTCATAATAGTAGCAACAATTTTATTCTTTGTTGCTTTTTCTATAACTATGGTGTCAAAATTATATACTGTTATTTCTCTTGCCTCATAATCTCTCATTACGGTAAGCACCTCATCGCTGCCCTCCTGATATCTTGGGTAGGAGCTGTTACCGTATATACCTACTGTTAAGGTAAAGGCGTGATTTAATAAGGAATTGGCATAGGATGCTGTAAATATAGACTTGATTTCCTTTTCCAAAGCCTTACGTGTTTTAAAGGGAGCATCGTCTGTAACTCTTGAGTACATTGTCTGGTATTTTCCGTCAAGGCTCTTTTCATAATCCATACCCTTGCCGTAAAGCACCTCATTTACTACGGTAGATTTCTCTACAAGCTCCTTTACAATAGCCTTAGCCTCACTATCCTCCATTCCCCCACAGGAAATTAAGGGGAATGAAAGAGTAAGTATCATAATAAGGCAAAATGTAGCTTTTAAAATATTCTTCATTTTTGACCCTTTATTCTTTTGAATTTTCGTTTTCGGGTGTAACCTCGTTAGAATCGGAAGCTACGGAATTTTCGGTGATTTCAGCCACGTTATCGGTATTTTCTACCTTAGCCTCACCGTTTTCGTTAATCTCATCCTCTTCATCCTTGGTTGTAAAGCTCATTTTAGCAACCTTAGCCTTCTTATCAAGCTTCATAACCTTAACACCTGTTGCGCTTCTGTTATATACAGGAATTTCGTCAACGCCTGTTCTTATAACAACGCCCTCATTTGTAATAGCCATTACATCAAGTGTATCGTCAACCACGCCGATAGCAGCAAGCTTACCTGTCTTTTCGGTAATATTATGGGCTCTTACACCTAAAATACCGCGGTTACGTGATTCAAAGTCCTCAAACTTGCTTCTCTTACCGAAGCCGTTTTCTGTTACTGTAAGAAGCTCCTTGCTTTCATCAACTATAACAGCGCCGATTACATAGTCATCATCACGAAGCTCAATACCACGTACGCCACGTGCTGTTCTTCCTACTATGCTAACCTTATTTTCTGAGAAGCGTGCGCCCTGACCGTTGTGAGTTGCAATAATAACATCGCTCTCTCCCTTGGTGTGACCTACAAATATAAGCTCATCACCCTCATCAAGGTTAATAGCAATCTTACCGCCCTTACGCTTGTATTCGTATTCCTTAACTGCTGTACGCTTGATAACACCGTTCTTTGTTACCATTACAAGATATTCCTCATCGTTAAAATCTGTAAGGGATATCATAGCCGTAACCTTTTCGCCCTTTTCGATTTCAATAAGGTTAATAAGGTTGGAGCCCTTTGCTGTTCTTGAGGACTCAGGCAGCTCATATACCTTCTTCAAGAATATCTTACCTCTGTCGGTAAACATAAGAATATAAGAATGGCTGTTGGCAACAAGGATATTTTCAATAAAGTCCTCATCCTTAGTGCCCATAGCGATAAGACCCTTGCCTCCACGCTTCTGGGCAGAATAGGTATCTGTTGAAACTCTCTTAACGTAGCCTGCGTTTGTAAGAGTAACTACGCATTCGTGTCTGGGGATTAAGTCCTCAAGGTCGATTTCGTCCTCGCTGTCCACAATCTCTGTTCTTCTTTCGTCTGCGTACTTTCTCTTAATTTCAAGAAGCTCCTCCTTGATAATATCCTTAATCTTGCCCTCGTCAGCAAGAATTTCGGTAAGCTCCTTGATTTTTGCATGGAGTGCATTAAGTCTGTCCTCTATCTTCTGTCTTTCAAGACCGGAAAGACGGCCAAGGGTCATATCCACAATAGCCTGTGACTGCTCCTCGGAGAGTAAAAATCTTTCCTTAAGTCTTTCCTTAGCCACAGCTGTGCTTTCGGAGGAACGGATTATAGAAATAATTTCGTCAATATTATCAATTGCAATCTTATAGCCCTCATAAATATGAGCCTCTGCCTTAGCCTTTGCAAGGTCAAACTTAACTCTGCGTCTGATTACATCCTCCTGGAAAAGAATGTATTCCTTAAGCATTTCACGAAGACCGAGTGTCTTAGGCTCACCGTTAACAAGAGCAAGCATATTTACAGCGCAGGTATCCTGAAGCTGTGTATTCTTGTAAAGAGTATTTAAGATTACCTGTGGGTTGGCATCTCTCTTATACTCAATTACAATTCTCATACCGCGACGTCCGCTTTCGTCACGAAGGTCTGTAATACCCTCAATTCTCTTATCCCTTACCATGTCTGCAATAGCCTTTATCATCTGGCTCTTGTTTACCATGTAAGGAATTTCTGTTACAACAATTCTTCTGTGCTCCTCTTCAATTCTTGCCTTGGAGCGAACCATTACTCTGCCTCTACCTGTGGTATAGGCATCTATAATACCACGTCTGCCGTAAATTGTAGCATAGGTTGGGAAATCGGGACCCTTTATATATTCCATCATTTCCTCAACTGTGGCATCGGGATTTTCCATTAAGTGAATAGTACCGTCAATTACCTCTCCAAGATTGTGAGGGGGTACATTAGTTGCCATACCTACGGCAATACCTACGCTTCCGTTTACAAGAAGATTAGGAAATCTTGAGGGGAGCACGCTTGGCTCCTTTCTTGTATTGTCGAAGTTAGGTACCAAATCAACTACGTCCTTTTCAATATCGGACATAAGCTCATTTGCAAGCTTGGACATTCTTGCCTCTGTATAACGGTAAGCAGCTGCGCCGTCACCGTCTACGTTACCGAAGTTACCGTGGCCGTCTACAAGCACGTATCGGAGTGAGAAGGGCTGCGCCATTCTTACAAGTGTGCCGTATACGGACTGGTCACCGTGGGGATGGTATCTACCAAGCACGTTACCGACTGTGGTAGCTGACTTTCTGAAGGGCTTATCTGATGTAAGATTATCCTCATACATAGCGTAAAGCACACGTCTTTGACCCGGCTTCATACCGTCTCTTACATCGGGAAGTGCACGGCTGACAATAACGCTCATGGAATACTCAAGGAATGCCTCCTTAACTCTTGATTCCATTTGCCTGTTTACTATCATTTGCTCAGTATTTTCATAATCAAGCAATTCATCTCTGTCTCTCATGTCAGCACCTCCTTAAATATCAAGATTTTCTACGAACTTAGCGTTCTTTTCAATAAATTCACGGCGAGGACCTACCTGGTCGCCCATAAGAAGTGAAAATACCTCATCACATTTCATAGCATCGCCTATCTCTACTCTTATAAGTGTTCTTGTAGAGGGGTCCATTGTGGTCTCCCACAGCTGCTCCTTATCCATTTCTCCAAGACCCTTATATCTTTCTGCTCTGCCACCGCCGATTTCTTCAAATATCTTATCTCTTTCTTCATCTGAGTAAGCATACTTTTCTGTCTTACCCTTTGTAATCTTGTAAAGAGGTGGCTTAGCAAGGAATACGTGTCCCTCCTCTATAAGCTCCTTCATATGACGGAAGAAGAATGTAAGAAGAAGCACCTGAATATGGCTACCGTCAACGTCGGCATCCGCCATAATGATTATCTTACCGTATCTTAGCTTATTAATATCAAATTCCTCTCCTATACCACAACCCAGTGCCTGAATAATAGGAATAAGAGATTCGTTGGAATATACCTTATCAAGACGGCTCTTTTCTACATTGAGAACCTTACCTCTAAGTGGTAAAATCGCCTGGAAACGGCTATCACGTCCGTCCTTTGCGCTACCTCCCGCAGAGTCTCCCTCTACAAGAAACAGCTCAGTAAATTCCTTTCTTCTGTCCTGACAGTCAGCAAGCTTATCAGGCATAGATGAGCTTTCAAACACACCCTTACGACGGGCAAGGTCTCTTGCCTTTCTTGCAGCCTCACGGGCTCTTGATGCGGCGCAGGACTTGTCTATAATAATCTTTGCAATATCGGGGTTTTCCTCATAGAATTCTCCAAGCTTTGTACAAACTATGGAATCTACAATATTTCTTATTTCGCTGTTACCAAGCTTTGCCTTTGTCTGGCTTTCAAACTGAGCATCGGGAAGCTTAACGGATACAACAGCGCAAAGACCCTCACGTGCGTCCTCACCGGAAAGATTTTTGTCGCTGTCCTTTAAAAATCCAAGCTTTCTTGCGTATTGGTTTGTAACCTTGGTAAGTGCGTTTTTAAAGCCTACCTCGTGAGTACCGCCGTCAACCGTTGCCATATTGTTTGCAAAGGTTATAATGCTTTCTGTATAGGTATCGTTATACTGAAGGGCAACCTCAGCGGTAATATCTCCCTTCTCAGCCTTCATATATATTACATTCTCGTGAATAAGATTTGCATGCTTAAGAGAGTTTACATATTCTACAAACTGAATAATACCACCCTCATAGCAAAGGTCATTTACAACCTCATCTTCGCCTCGCCGGTCCTTGAATATAATTCTTATACCTGCATTTAAGAAGGACTGCTCTCTTATTCTTGTAAGAAGTGTTTCATAGTCAAAATTAACATCCTCAAAGATATCAGCATCAGGCTTAAAGCGAACGTAAAGACCGTGCTTACCCTCAGGGGCGGGACCCTCATAGCTGAAGGGTCTTGCAACCTTACCCCTTTCAAAGCGCTCGGTATAGCGATTTCCGTTTACGCAGTTTTCTACCTCTACCCACTCGGAAAGAGCGTTAACAACAGAGGCGCCAACACCGTGTAAGCCGCCCGAAATTTTATATCCTCCACCGCCAAACTTACCGCCTGCGTGAAGCACAAGGAATACTACCTCAAGGGTAGGAGTTCCTGTCTTTGCATTAATTCCCTCAGGCACACCGCGTCCGTTATCCTGTACGGAAACGCTTCCGTCAGGGTGAAGCACTATTTCAATAGTGTCGCAATAACCTGCCATAGCCTCATCTATGGAGTTATCCATAATCTCATATACAAGATGATGAAGACCGCGTAAGGAGGTAGTACCTATATACATACCCGGTCTTTTTCTTACTGCTTCAAGACCCTCTAATACTTGTATCTGATCGGCTTCGTATGTGTTTTCTTTTTTTATTTCTTCCATTTTTTCTCCTTGTGGTTACGCACCCACCGGTATTTATTTTTTTATAAAGTGGTTAAAGCCACATACTTTAATTTTTTATTATTGTTGAGCTGTTAAAGGGAGACAGATAAACTGTTTCGTCTCTCATTAAAATAAAGGACTTAGGTAAATCGTAGGAAAGAAGAACTACTCTGTTTTCCTTTTCTGCTTTAGATAAAAAGTTTCTTGTAAAGACGGAAACGGTTGATGAATCAAGGTCAAAAACCGATATAATATCTTCCTTTCTTACAGCCTTGCTTGGCCCTATATGAACGTACATTATATTTTCTTACCGTCCTTTATCCTTATATAATTATCTCCCTTACCGTCAAACACCGACATCTCACAGGAGGTGATTATAACCTGTCTTTTATCTATGCTTGATAAAATATATTTTCTTCTTGCTTCATCAAGCTCACTTAAAACATCGTCAAGTAAAAATACGGGGTATTCGCCTGTTGTTTCACGGCTTATTTCTCCCTCTGCCATTTTCATAGCAAGGGCAAGGGAGCGCTGCTGTCCCTGAGATGCGTAAAGACGGGAATCCTTACCGTTAATCTCAATTTTCATATCATCCTTATGAATGCCGAAAAGGGATGAGCCGTATTTTATTTCTCTTTCTCTGTTTTCTTTATAAAGGCTAAGATATTTATTTAAGATAGCATCCTTACTTATATCTTCCTTTAAGGAATGGTCGGCATCGTACTTAACGCTTGGTATCTCCCTACCGAAGGTCATTTCCTTAAAAAATTCCTTAACCCAAAAATCAAGCTTTTCTATATATTCCTGACGAATTACCGATATATCGGCACAAAGGCTTGCCATTTCCTCGGAATATATATCCATAAGCTCAATTAATTTTTTTCTTTCCTCATCCTCTTTTTTAAGGACTGAGTTTCTGTTCATTAAATAATTCTGGTACTTTGATAAAAGCTTGATATAAACAGGGCGAAGCTGAGATATTGCCACATCAAGAAAGTTTCTTCTTACAGAGGGAGAATCGCTTATTATTCCAAGATGAGATGGGCAGAATAAAACGGAACGGAATTCTCCTATAATTTCGGAGGTTTTTGCAACCTTAATATTGTTTCTGTAAAAATGCTTAGGCTTATTTGAGGAGATTTCTACTCCTAAGTTACACTCTCCTCTTTCGTTTTCAAATTCAAGACGGGAATATGCTGTTGATTTGCCGAATTTTATAAGCTCCTTATCCTTAGTGGCTCTGAAGGACTTACCTCTTGCAAAAATATAAATCCCCTCAAGAATATTGGTTTTTCCCTGAGCGTTTTCTCCGTATATAACATTTACTCCCTGAGAAAAATTGATTTTCTCATTTTCCATGTTACGGAAATCTATAAATTCTGAGCTTTTAATTCTCATTAGTTATTCATTCTTATAGGCATTACAAAATATTTAAATTTGCCTTCCTCTGTGTTCTGTGGCTCAATAAGAACGCCTGTTAATGCATTGTTATAGGACATCTTGATTTCACCGTCATCACATACTCTTATAGCGTCAAGTAAGAACTTACAGTTAAAGCCGATTACAATAGAGCCGTCATCCTCTTTTTTAATATCAAGCTCATCGTAAACGTTACCGTTTGCGGAGTTTGTAGAGATAGAAAGCTTTTCATCAATTGTAAACTTAACAAAGGAACGGATAGAGCCTGCAAGACGGTCCTCAACGATAAGCGAGGAGCGCTCAAGGGCGGAACGAAGATCCTCAGCCTTTAAAAATGTGGTGATTCTATGCTCCTTAGGCAATATTCTTTCATAATTGATATAATCGGAATCAATAGTCTTGGAAAATACGGTAAATTCACCGATGGTAAATACCATATATCTTCTTGTAACACGAATTTCCATTTCATCCTCGGTGTCCTTAACCATTTTAAGAACCTCAGCAAGTGTTTTACCGGGGACAATAAATTTAAGATTCAAGCTGGAGCCGTCTCTGTTTTTATTTTCAAGCTCCACATCTCTTTCGCAATAAGCAAGACGGTTAGAGTCACAGGAAACAAGGGTCATCTTATCCTTGGTAATCTGGAAATAAGCACCGTTGAATACGGGACGGGAGTCATTCTGACCGATAGCAAAGTAAATCTTGTTTACCATTTTTCTAAAGAGATACTGAGGAATTACAAAGCCCTTTTCACCGATAATTTCGGGAATTGAGGGGAAGTCCTCACCGGGTAATGCCTTAATATCAAAATGGGAAAGACCGGACTCAATTACTGTCTTAAAGGAACGGTCAACAGTCATTTTAATTTCACCCTCAGGCATAACCTTGATAATCTGGAGAAGCTTCTGGGCGTTGATTACACAGTTGCCCTCCTCAATAACAGTACATTTAAAGCTTGTCTTAATACCCTTTTCAAGGTCGAAGGTTTCTATTTTACATACATCGTCGGAGGTACATACAAGATGAACTCCCTCAATAGCAGGCATTGTGTTTTTTCCGGATACGGTGTACATTGCAGGTGTCAATGCATCAAGTAAAGTTTTCTTATCAAATAATACAATCATGTTATATACCTTTCATCAAAAATAAAATTTAGTGAAAAATCAATCTATTAATAACTTAAAAAATTAAATAAAATTCAAAGAATTAAATAAAATAAATCTACTAATTAATTCCTTAATGGACGGCGATCCCTATCGCCTTTTTGCTTTAGTTTTTTTATTCAATTAAAATAGTAATAGATTTAGTAGTAGAATTATTAGTAGAGGCTATGGAAAAGGTGGAAACTCAAATTTATCTAAGGTTTTCGGGGGTTTTTCCTCATTTTTTATCCACATTTCAAATGTTGATAATTAGTGGACAATCAATAGATTTTAAATTCGACAGGAAAAGCTAAAATTTTACCTTTTTTCCACAGAGGTATGTGGAGTGGAAAGTGAGTGTGGAAAACTTTTTATTCTCCCTCTTTATACTATAAAGGAAAGGTGTAATTTAAGTGAAAATTTTTCCACAGTTTTCCACATACTTAATTTCCTGTGGTAATTGAGCGAATAAGCTCTCTTACCTCCATAGCAAACTCATTATTCTGCTCCATTTCCTCCTTAACTACTGCCTCAGAGGAGATAATGGTTGTACGGTCACGGTTAAGAGCCTTACCTATCTGAGCCTGAGATAAGGTGGTAATGGTGCGCGCTATGTATACGCAGATGTGACGTGCCATTGCAATTTCCTTATTTCTCTTCGAGGAGAGAATATCCTCTCTTGAAATATCGTATTTCTTGGAAACAGCAAGAACTATTTCATCCATTCTCTTTCCGTCGTCTGCCTTAACGCTGATAAATTCCTTAACTGAATTCTTTACCCTTTCAAGGTCAAGGGCACCACCCTCTAAAAGGGCAATAGCACCAAGCTTCTTAATTACACCCTCAAGCTGACGGATAGAGGATGTAACGTTTTCAGCCAAGAATCTTAAAATATCGTGGGAAAGATTAAGATTGCTCTGCACCGCCTTCTGCTGAAGAATTGCCACTCTTAATTCAAAATCGGGCAAGGACACATCAGCCATAAGTCCGGACATAAATCGTGTCTTTAAACGGTCCTCAAGGGTCTTTATTTCGTCCGGAGGACGGTCAGATGTGAGAATAATCTGCTTGTGCGCCTCATACACCGCATTAAAGGTGTTAAAAAGCTCCTCCTGAGTAGAAATCTTACCTGCCACGAACTGAATGTCGTCTATAAGAAGAACGTCTACATTTCTGTACTTCTCGCGAAACTGGGTAGCATTCTTCTTCTGGAGAGCGTCTACCATCTGATTGGTAAACTCCTCACCCTTAACGTAGGTAATCTTCTTGTCGGGATATTTCTTTGAAATCTTATTTGTGATTGCGTAAAGCAAATGGGTCTTACCTACTCCGCTGGGACCGTAGATAAAGAGAGGATTGTAAAGATTAAAGGAATTATCGTTGTAATCCTTGTCAGCCACAGCCATAGCGGCAGCATGGGCAAACTTGTTTGAGGAGCCTACAACGAAGTTATCAAAGGTGTACTCCGACCTGTAATTATCAGGAACATCAACCTTTTCACCCAAGGGAAGCTCACCCTTCTCCATTCTCTTAAATCTTTCAATGCTGCCCCTTGAGAGATCAGCCTCACCGTTTTCACGGGAGTGAACAACAATTTCGGGCATAAAGCCTACTATCTGGAACAAAGCCCCGCCCAGCTCCTCACTAAACTGCTTTGTAACAATATCCCTTTTGATTACTGTGGGAGTAGTAAATACTGCCTCATCGGGAGTAAGAGATATTAATTTAAGGTCGCTGAACCAAAGCTTAATAACCGTGTCATTATGTTTGGTCTTTAAAATATCAAGCATAAAGCCCCATATGGTATCAAGATCTGTCATAATTCTTTCCTTTCGTACGTATATGCGTGGGCGCAAAATAACTTAGATAAAATTAAAAGTATAATTAATTTAATTATACCTATACAAATATAATTATACTATATATTTTAATTAGAGTCAATAGATAATGTAATATTTTTCCCCTGCGAATGTGGAAAAATCGGGACAAAAAGAGAGTAAAAGACACTATTTTTAAATTCCCCTTGAAAAAAACAAACAAAAGGTCTATAATATAAAATACCATGAAAAGGAAAGGAAAAGGAAGATGAAGATATTTATAGTTGGAGGAGGTCAGGTAGGCTACTCTCTTGCTAAGACCCTTGTCAGTGAGGGACACGAGATTACCGTTATTGATTCCGATGAAGGCATTGTAGAAAAAATAAATAGCTCCCTTGACGTTATTTGCTATGTGGGTAACGGCGCATCCTTTTCCGTGCTTCAGTCTGCCGGAATTGAGGAATGCGACCTTCTTATAGCCGTTACTCTTTCCGATGAGGTAAATATGCTGTCCTGCCTTTGCGCCCATAAGCTTGGTGCAAAAAATACAATAGCAAGAGTAAGAAACCCCGAATACTCCTCTCAGCTTTATGAGCTTAAGAGCGACCTTGGGCTTTCTATGTCCATAAATCCCGAAAAGGCGGCTGCTGAGCAGATAGCCAGAATAATCAGACTTCCCGCCGCATCAAGAGTAGAGCTTTTTGCAAGAGGCCGGCTTGAGCTTGTTTCCTGTAAAATTCCAAGGGATAACCCCCTTTGTAATATGATGCTTAAGGATTTGACTGCCACCCTTGGTGTCAGCGTTCTTCTTTGCGCTGTTGACAGAGATAATAAGCTGATTATTCCCCGAGGCGATTTTGTGATTTGCGAGGGTGACGAAATTTACCTTACAGGCGCTCCCAAGCAGATTGAAAAATTCTTCAAAAAGGCGAATATGTATATTAACCCCGTAAAGGAGCTTATGATTTACGGAGGCGGTAGAATTACACATCACCTTTGCAGTGAGCTTGTAAGAAAGAATATTTCAATTAAGATAATTGAAAAAGACAGAGCTCTTGCTGAGGAGATTGCAGAGCTTATTCCCTCTGCTGTTGTTCTTCACGGCGACGCATCCGATCACGATTTCCTTTATGAGGAGGGAATAAAGAAAACAGACGCCTTCGTTTCCCTTGGGGGCACTGATGAAAGAAATATTTTAAGCGCCCTTTTTGCCCGTCGCAGCGGAGTTAAAAAGGTAATTGCCAAGACCGACAGCGAAAGCATGACTGCCTTAACCCGTGATTTGCAAATTGAAACCTCTGTTTCTCCAAAGGTTGTAACCACAAATATGATTCTTCGCTTTGTTCGCGCTATGGCAGAAAGCGCAGAGAGTGAAAACATTATGACTCTTTCCAAGATTATTGAGGGAAGAGCCGAGGTTGTTGAATTTGTGGCTGAGGGCGATATTAAGGAAATAGAAAATATTCCCCTCAAGGATTTGAAGCTTAAGAAAAACCTTATTATTGCAGGTATTGTAAGAAAAAACGATGTTATAATCCCCGGCGGTAACCATTGCATTATGCAGGGAGACAGCGTTCTTGTGGTAAATGCTAATCATGTGCTTATCTCCCTTACAGATATATTAGAGGCTTGATATGAACAGAAAAATGGTGTTATTTATCCTTGGCAGGATACTTATGGTAGAGGCTGCCCTTATGCTACCCTCTGTGGCGGTGGGCGTTATCTACTGGGAAGGGGCAACAACATCCTTTATCGCCCCGATAATCGCCCTTGTGGCGCTTGGTCTTGCTCTTGGAATCAAGAAGCCGAAAAACAGGGAAATTTACGCCCGTGACGGCTTTTTTATAGTGGCATGCGCCTGGGTGCTTATGTCCTTGTTCGGCGCCTTGCCCTTTTACTTAAGCGGCTGCTTTAACAGCTACGTGGACAGCTTTTTTGAGGTTGTATCCGGCTTTACCACCACGGGCTCCTCTATTCTTACGAACGTGGAGGCGCTGCCTAATTGCCTTATCTTCTGGCGAAGCTTTACCCACTGGGTGGGAGG
This sequence comes from Eubacteriales bacterium, assembly GCA_045542275.1. Lineage (GTDB taxonomy): Bacteria > Bacillota > Clostridia > Oscillospirales > CAG-272 > RGIG2000. Next base: position 91,247 of record JAZQKP010000016.1, read on the forward strand.
CATGGGAGTGCTTGTTTTCGTAATGGCTATACTCCCTCTTTCCGAGGAGCGCTCCCTCTATCTTATGAGGGCAGAATCTCCCGGACCTATTGTAGGTAAGCTGGTGCCTAAGATGAAGGATACGGCAAAGATACTTTACGGTATTTATATTGTGCTCACCCTTGTATGCGTTATATTTTTGCTTTTCGGTGGAATGAGCCTTTTTGATGCTCTCTGCCACGCCTTCGGCACAGCAGGTACGGGTGGCTTTAGCGTTAAAAACACGGGCATCTCCTATTATGACAGCCCATATATTGAAATGGTTCTTGCTGTGTTTATGCTTATTTTCGGTATAAACTTTAACATTTTCTACCTTATTCTGCTTGGACAGGTTAAGGAGGCGTTAAAGAGTGAGGAGCTGAGATGGTATCTTTCCATTGTGGGCATATCCACCCTTGCAATCTCTCTTAACATTATGAAGACCTTTAAGGGCCAGTCCTTCAGATACGCCTTTTTCCAGGTTTCATCCATTATTACAACCACAGGCTTTGCCACAACGGACTTTAACTACTTCCCCGAGCTTTCAAAGTCCATACTTGTGCTTCTTATGATTATAGGCGCATGCGCAGGCTCAACGGGAGGCGGAATAAAGGTAAGCCGACTTATTATCCTTTTAAAGAGCTTTAAAAAGGAGGTAAGGAAGCTGTTCCACCCCCGCTCCGTTACTGTAATCAAGCTGGAGGGCAAGCCTATTGACGTATCCCTTTCCCATAGCACCGTAACCTACTTTATGATGTATATGGTGATTATGATTGTGTCCTGTATTGCAATTTCTGTTGATAACTTTGATTTTACAACTAATGTAACAGCAGTAATTTCTTGCTTTAACAATATAGGCCCCGGCCTTAACGTTGTTGGTCCTATGGGCAATTTCTCAGGCTACTCTGTCTTTTCAAAGCTGATACTTTCCTTTGATATGCTTTTCGGCAGACTTGAGATTTTACCTATGCTTGTGCTATTTAACCCTAAAGCATGGATGAAAAAGAACTGATAAAAGTAAAAAACAGCCACTCCTGTGGCTGTTTTTCTTGTTTTATAAATACTTTAAAGCAAGATATTCTATTTAAATGCTTTGTTTTTTGAGGATGCAATAAGCACTCCTTCTAAGGCTCCTTCTTAGAGGGAACTGGCACCGGAGGTGACTGAGGGAGTGTTTTGTGTGATTATCTTTTTACAAACTCCTTCCACCACTAACGTGGTCCCCCTCCCTCCATGAGGGAGGCTTAGTAAGGCTCCTTCTTAGAGGGAGATGGCACCGAAGGTGACTGAGGGAGTGTTAATAATTGATAAGGTTATTAACAACTCTATCAATAAAATTAAATACACCTTCAAATTTTTTATCAATTTGTTGGTTTGTAAATCTTATAATTGTTAAATCGTAGCCTTCCAAGATTTCGGTTCTAAATTCATCATACTTTGCACCGTTAACTGTATAGTGTTGTGAACCATCTATCTCTATTACAAGCTTTGCAGCATGGCAATAAAAATCTGCAATGAAATTATCAATGCATTTCTGTCTCTGGAATCTGTACTTATAAGTAGATAAAAAATCATACCACAAGTGGTTTTCTTGAGGGGTAGCATTTTTTCGTAGATTCCTTGCAGAAATTATGTTGTTGCCGTTATATTTCAAAGACATCGTTGCACTCCTTCCACCACTAACGTTGTCCCCCTCCCTCCACGAGGGAGGCTTAGAGATACTTTTTAACCATTTCCTCTATCTTGGGTAGGTAGGATTTATCAAGGAGAGTGCCCTTGTATTTTTTGATATAGCGCTTAAGGGCGTCCTTGTTTATGGGTTTAGGCTTCTCTCCCATCTTGCGAAGGAAGTTTTTACTCATAATAAGATTTACCTTATCTCTTGGCAAATCAATGCCGCGAAGAGGCTTGTCGCTCCAGGAATCTGTCGCCAGATTTGTGCCTACGTACTTGTAAATTCTTTCACAAAGCCACTCCATAGCCTCCATACAGGGAGGAAAATCTCCGTCTGTGCCGAACATAATTCTGTCGGCATACTTGGTAAAGAAATCCTTAAAATAATCGTATCGCTTATTAAAGCCTATATACATTTCTCCGCCGGGGGTAATATCAACGCCGAAGTTTTTGTATTTTCTAAATGCGTCCTCAAGAATTTCGGGGCGCTCCGAAAGGAAGAAGAAGTGGGCAACGGTGAGAGTCAAATCCGGGTGCTTATCCATAAAATCAAACACCTGTCGGTAGATTTCCTCATGCGCAACATGCTTTCCGTCACCGTAGAACCAGCCCTTCTTTTTATGCTCCTCACAGGTCTTTTCAGGGTCCCAGAATTCTATGGGGTCATTTGCGTGCATAAGAATATGTGTGCCGTCCTTAGCTGCTCTTTCGTAAAAGGGGTCAAGCACGCTGTGATTTAAGGGCAGATTTGTGCAATAATAAACACTGGGCTTGCCCTCCAGCATCTTTATTCCGTCAAAGCCTATTTCCATAAGCTCCTCATACTGGGTAAGGGGGTCCATATCCCCAAGCTTTTCGGGCTCGACGGGATACATAGGGAATGTAAGACTGCCGTATGCGTAGGTATCGGGATACAAAAGCTTGTAAATTGCACACATTACATTGTTTGTAATATCACGGTAGCCCGATGCCATAGCGGCAAAGCAATAGGCTCTAAGACCCATTTTTTCCTTGTATTCTTCAATACCACTTTCAAAGGTTTTGCCTGTATTCTTATCCTCCCAGGCGTGAATATGTAAATGGCCGTCGATTACCTCTAAGCCGTCAAAAATATGATTCTTTTCCATAGCGCTCTCCTTTCGGTTTATATATTAAGTATAACAATAATTTTCTTAAATTTCAATGTGATATTGAAATTTAATCTTACCTGTGGTAGAATTGTTTTATTCTTTTAAAAAGGAACTGTTATGACTAACAACAACCTAAGTAAACGTGACAGGGCTAAGAAAGCCTTTAAATGCGCCTTTCCCCGATTCAGACATTTCTTGTTGCTTTGGTGATACAGCTCGTCGCAAGACGAATATCACTGCGAAGCAATAGAACTCGCCGCAGGCGAATAAAACTGCCCAACTTCTCATAAGGAAGTTGGGCACGTAGGCTCTTTTTTAGTTATAGAGTGTATGGCTTACCAGCTTATCGTTTTTATATTCAAGGCGCAGGGCAAAAAAGTCGTTTCTTGTTCTTAGCAAATCAAGAAATATAAAATCTCCCTCCCAAAGAGGCAGCTCTCTTAATTTTGACTTTTCCACCCATTCAAGGGTGCCTTCATCGCAGTCGGTAAGCTGACCTGTAAACTCTGTACAGGTGAAAAGATGCATCTGCTCTGTTTCGTATTCGTCGGATACAAAGGTCACAATTCCCCTGTATTTCGGGCTTAAAAGGGTTAATCCGGTCTCCTCTCTTGCTTCACGTAAAACACAGTCAAAAGGGCTTTCTCCGTCCTCAAAATGACCACCGACGCCAAGCCACTTGTTGTCGTTGCCGTCGCCCTTTCTCTTTACACGGTGAATCATCAGATATTTTCCGTCTTTTTCTATATAACAAAGAGTTGTATTCTTCATTTCGTCCTCCAAAAGGTCTTTATATTATTTTATCACAAGCAAAGAGAAATATCAATATGGCAGAAAGCAAGAAGGTCAACATGTTAGATGCAGATTAGCTGCCCTATACACAAGCAATTAACGCCGACAGAAAATCCGTCGGCGTCCTTTTATTCTGTTCGTTAAATTGAAATTTGACAGCTTATTTCAACCTTCCAAGCTTTGCAGTATTCGCAATAACGATTAGAGTTGTTTCTGAATCAAGCACCTGCTCGGGATTGATATTTACGTTGACCTTCTCACCTTTCTTAATAGCAACAATGTTGAAGCCGTATTTTTTACGGAGATTCAACTCAATCAGATTCTTACCGCACCACTCGTCCTTCACATCAATCTCAACCATAGACACGTCCTTTGACAGAGAGATCATATCAATAAATCC
>JAZQKP010000017.1:0-22115 GCA_045542275.1 Eubacteriales bacterium
GTATAACATATCGAAAGGAGTAAGGCAATGAATGACAACGAAAAACTGTATAAGTTATATCATCGAAATTACAAAAACATCGAAGAATTATACGATGATTTAAGCGATGCCATTCTAAATATCGGTTTAGAAAACAACAAAATCATTATTCATTACTATTCCGATACGCTTGAAATTGAGCCCTGCCATTTTGGGTACCGTACATATCTAAATGGCAAAAAAGAATCGGGCGTGTGGGAAGATCAAGATATATATTTCTATGCCTTGGAGTTTGTGCATGAACAGCAAAAAGGTTTAACAGAACTTGAAATAAATGATACAAACATTATCCACATCACTAACGAAGGTATTACTTATGCAGACGAATTTGATAGAAAGCATTTCATTAGTTTTGAGGATTGTGCAATGAATGGCCCTACCGCATCTTGCGTAGCAGAACGAGATATTACAAAATGGTATTTCAAATTTTATTCCTCAAGCATTTCGATTAAGTTTGTGTTTGGAGGTCTTTTTGCTTTCAAAAAAAGAAAACGCTTTGCAGCATTAAGGCAAGCCATTATCGATAGTGGATATACGTCTTATGACCTCTCTTAAATTTGAGACTTTTTGGAGTTTTCACTCCCATTTTGCGTTGGGACAAATAATGATTTTGAGCGAAACTCGAAACTCTCATTTACACCTGTTTAGTATAACATATCGAAAGGAGTTTGCATGAAAAAAAGCAAATTAAACATCATTCAAAATGAAAACAAAATTACGATCAAGAAAAAACCTGATGTTTCAAATTGTGTTATTTTCGCAGGGGTATTTCTTGCAGGAATTTTGCTTCCCATCATTTTTGGAGAATTAAGAGATGTCCCTTTGTTTTGGGTTGTATATGCGTTTTGCATGTTAGCAAACATTGCCAAATTTACATCGACATTCTTTGGGAAAGTCGTGATTGACTCGGAAAAACGAGAAATCAACATATATAATATGTGCAGAGAAACATACCGTTTTGATGAACTTAAGGAGCTGAAAAGTTTCTTCCAAGAAGGAGACTCGGACGGTGGAATGGACACTCATAAAGTGTTGTTTATCTTTACAAACGGGCATAAAAGTGAAATACAGACAACAAGTAAAGAGCAAACACAAGAACTCATTGATGTGTTGAACGGAGTTATATCTCTGCGCGAATGATTGTTAAATATACCTTTTGTCGTTACAACCCCCGTTTTGGGCACAAAAATATACCTTTTGGTCTTATGACCCACGTAGAGAGTGTCGTTTGTCTGACGAGAAAATGAAAGGAGAATCGCTATGGGATTCCTTGGCTTTCTTAGAAAAAAAGAGAAACAGAAATACATTGTTGATAAAACTCAGGTCGACAAGGCGTATATTGAAAGTCGGTTTCAATTCTTAATTGACAGTGGTTACAAATATAAATATTATCAAAAGTATTCCGAAAGAGAATTCATTTACACCTTAAATGATTGCCGAGTGGAAGTGTTTTTAGATGGATACGTATTTGATTGTGTAATACAAACAAAGGATTTTACAAGAGCAAATATCACCCAAAATCCACTTGTAGATTCATATTTTAAAGAACGCTTTTTTAGAGCAATAAATTTGGAACGAATTGATATGGTAGTCAATCTGTTGTATGAAAATGCAGAAACATTTTTGCTAAAATGAGACTTTAAGGTATTACAACCCCCATTTTTCGATTGTTTTAGTTCCGCCCTCGGTGCGAGAGTAACATATATCCTTTAATGGAATATATGTTCCCTTCGAGCAACTCTCAAAAGTTCGTTTTACAGCAGTTTAGTACAACTCTAAGAAAGGAATCTATCAAAATGAATGATAACAAGGCTCCTATGCAAAGACATATGATATGCAACGCCCATATTGACCCTATATGGCAATGGGATTGGCCCGAGGGAGTCAGCGCAACGCTGTCAACCTTTTATTCTGCTGCAAGGCTTTGCGATGAGTTTGATTACATATTTTGTCACAATGAGGTGACAGTTTATAAGTATGTGGAGGAGTATGCGCCTGAGCTTTTTGCTAAGATTCAGGAGCTTGTCAAGGCAGGCAAGTGGCATATAATGGGTGGCTGGTATCTTCAGCCCGACTGTAATATGCCAAGTGGCGAAAGCTTTGTCCGTCAAATAAGAGAGGGAGAGCGCTATTTTCTTGAGAAATTCGGTGTTAAGCCTACCACAGCTATAAATTTTGACCCATTCGGTCACACAGTCGGCCTTGTGCAGATTATTAAGAAATGCGGTCAGGACAGCTATATGTTTATGCGCCCCTTCCGTTCCGAAATGGCGCTACCCTGTGAGCAATTTATCTGGCGTGGCCTTGACGGAAGTGAAATAAAGGCGCTTCGTGTAACGGGATACAATACCCCCTTGGGAAAAAGCGCAGGTTCCATAAGACGTGACGGAGAGCATCAGAGGTTCCCTGTTGGTGCTATCCTTTGGGGAGTTGGCAATCACGGAGGTGGTCCATCACATAAGGACCTTACCGATATAAAGGAACAGCTTTTGCCCGAAACAAGCATGGAATTCATCCACTCCACCCCCGAAAGGTTCTTTGCGTGTATTTCACCCAAGGACGTGGTTGATTCCTCCTTACGTATATCAATGCCGGGCTGCTATACATCAACGTACCGTGTAAAGAAGCTACACGCCCAGCTTGAAAAGGAAATCTCCGTAGCAGAAAAGCTTGCATCGGTTGCATACGCAACAGGCGCACTTACATCATATCCCGAATCAGAAATCAAGATTGCAGTTGAGGATTTGCTCAATGCAGAATTTCACGATGTTTTGCCCGGTACATCGGTACAGTGTGGCGAGGAAGCCGGATTAAGATTCCTTAATCACGGTATGCTTGAGGCTGAAAGAGTGAAGATTAAAGCCTACTTTGCATTGTCATCAAAGCAAAGGGCGGCAGCAGAGGGAGAATATCCCGTTGTTATCTTCAACCCTCACCCCTATGAGCTTTCAACTAATGTGGAATGTGAATTCACTCTTGCAGATCAGAACTGGGGTGAAGCTATAACGTCCCGTCTCAGAGTTGTTGACGAAAAGGGAAATACTATTGAAAGTCAGGTAATAAAGGAGGACAGCAACCTTACTCTTGACTGGCGAAAGAGAGTTATATTCAAATCATTACTTAAGCCTATGGCTCTTACACGGTATAGCATATATGTTGATTTTGCAGAATCAACAAAGGTGGAAAGAGAAAATGTATTTGTCTTTGATAACGGCAGAAAGCACGTGGAAATAGATAAGGACACAGGCCTTTTCAAATCATACAAAATCGAGGGAAAAGAGTATCTTCGTGAAGGCTTCGGGCTTTGTAGCTTTGATGATAATGCAGACCCTTGGGGTATGGGTAGAAATCAGCTTCTCCGTATAGGCACAGACGAAAGGTCCTTTGTTCTTTCTAAAAAGCCTGACGGTCCCTTTAAGGGTATGAGCAGCGTTCAGGTAATCGAAAACGGAGCTATCTACCTTGGCATTGAAGCATTTTTTGAGTGCGATAATACAAGAGCAAGAATTCTTTACAAAATTTATAAAAACACAGACGATGTTGACATAGACGTAACTCTCTATATAGGAGATATTAATAAGGCTATAAAGCTTAAGCTGCCCGTAGCTACCGACGGAGAGCTTATCGGTCAGACAGCCTTCGGCACAGAAGCGCTCTTTACCGACGCAAGAGAAAACGTTGCCCATCGCTTTGTGGCAATAGACAATAATGGCACATGTCTTGCGTTACTTAACAGAGACGTTTACGGCAGCCATTTCGAAAACAGCGCCCTTTATATGTCCCTTGTCCGTGGAGTAACCTATTGCGCCCATCCAATAGGCGAAAGACCTCTTATACCTATGGACAGATTTACAAAGAAGATAGACCAGGGAGAGAACAATTATTCCTTCAGACTGACCGTTACAAATCGCAATCAGCTTGAAAGAAGAACGGCTGAATTTGTAGAAAAGCCCTACTGCCTTAATATTTTCCCTGTTCCTATGGAGGGTGTAAGCTGCCGACCTCTTGATATTTCCGTTGACGGAGATATAATCGCTATGCCAACAGTTAAAAAGGCATACGGCAAGGATGCACTCATATTCCGTTTGCAAAACAATACAGAGAATAGCGTGGATTCGGGCATCAGGGTAAACATCACCCACCTGCCTCTTTCCTTCGGCAAATATGAGGTAAAAACCGTGGTTTACGAAAACGGTACCCTTACAGAATCATATGAGCTTTTAGTTTAATCAGCAAGGAGTTAAAATGAAAAAAATTATTACTTATGAAAATTTGCGTAGCTTCGCATATTCAAATGACCGTTTGATTACCGGAGAAATAAAGGGCATAGTGCTTAATTTCTTTGGCTTAGGTGGAATGACTATGTATAACAGCGACCCCGGTGATGCAATTGAGCTTGCCGAAAAGGGTGTAATTTACGTAGTGCCTTATTATGACCCTTGGTGCTGGATGAACAGACAGGCTGTGGAATACACAGACGAAATTATTTCCGTTTTATGTGAAAAATACGGACTTGATTCCTCAGTTAAGGTTGTGTCAACCGGTGGCTCAATGGGTGGACTTTCCGCCCTTGTGTATTGCGCATACGCAAAAATAACACCTTGCGCCTGTGTTGCCAACTGTCCCGTTTGCGACTTGCCCTATCACTTTACAGAGCGCCCCGATTTACCACGTACTCTGTACAGCGCATTTTATCTGTATGAGGGAGATATGGATACAGCTCTTCGCAGCTGCTCACCCTTACATCTTGTAGACAAAATGCCAAAGATCCCATATACCATTTTCCATTGCAGCGGAGATATGGCAGTTAATCTTGAAAATCACTCCGAAAAGCTTGTTAAGGCTATGAATAATACCCACAAGGTAGATTTTATAGTTGTACCCAAGAGAGGACATTGTGACCTTTCGGCAAATGCACGTCTTATGTATAATCAGGCAATTTGGGATGCACTTAAATAAAAAATAAAAAAGAATTGGAGAAATAAAAATGGAAAAAGTAAGAATTCAGGACGATTTATATCTTTATGTAAATCAGGAAAAAATAGAGGAGCTTGTTATTCCCGATGATATGCCTACCACAGGCGGATTTTCAACTCTTAACACAGAGGTTGAAAAGCTTATGATGAGCGAATTCAATGAAATGTGCGAAAAGGAGTCCTTTAAGAATGATTATCTTAAGAGAGCCTGCGCACTTTACAAGGCTGCAAGGAATGTGGAAAAGAAAAATGCTGACGGCATTGCTCCCGCACTTAAATATATTGAGCCTATTAAAAATCTTGACAGCATAGCTACATTTAATAAGGAGCTTAAGAATCTTATTCTTAAAAGACTCCCCCTACCATTTATTATGTCAGTTGGCGCAGATATGAAGGATACAAAGCATCACTGTGTCAGCATTCAGGGCCCCGGTGTAATTCTTCCCGACGCATCCTACTATAAGCCGGAGAGAGCGCAGCAGAAGGTTGCCCTTATCGGTATTTGGTCAAATATGGCAAGGATGGTTCTTGCTAAGACAGACCTTACAGAGGAGGAGCAGAATAAATATCTTGAGGATACTCTTGCATTTGATGAGGTTCTTGGTGGACTTGTAAAGAGCAGAGAGGAATGGTCCGAGTACGTTAAGGCATACAACCCAAGAAAGACTGCACGCTTTGCATCTTCAGTTAAGCCTGTGGAGCTTAAGAAGCTTCTTAAGTCACTTTTCGGCTTCGTTCCCGAAACTATTATTGTTGAGGAGCCAAGATACTTTAAGAGCTTTACAGAGGTATTTAACGAAAATACCTTTGAGCAGTATAAGCACTGGGCATATGTAACAGAGCTTCTTAGCTGCTGTACATATCTTAGCGAGGAGCTTCGTGAAATGGGTGGTATGTTCTACCGTGCTATTTCAGGTATTCCTGCTATGACAGCTGTTGAAAAGTTTGCATATCAGCTTGCATCAGGCATGTACTCTGAGCCTGTTGGACTTTACTATGGCGAAAAATACTTTGGCGAAGAGGCAAAGAAGGATATTACCGAAATCGTACACCAGATAGTTGACACATATAAGAGCCGTATCAAAAATAACGATTTTCTTGAGGAAGCAACAAAGGAAAAGGCAATTCTTAAGCTTTCCACAATGGGTGTTAAGATGGGCTATCCCGATAAGGTTGACGAAAAGTATGACCTTCTTGTATTTGACGAGAACCAGTCACTTTTCGATATCGTAACCTCTCTTAGAAATATCAGATATGCAAATCAGCTTTCTGATCTTACAAAGCCTGTTAACAGAGAGGAGTGGGCAATGCCCGGCCATATGGTTAATGCCTGCTATAATCCCTTTGTAAACGATATTACATTCCCTGCCGCAATTTTACAGGCGCCCTTCTACTCACTTAAGCAGACCAGAAGCGAAAATCTTGGCGGTATCGGTGCAGTAATCGGACACGAGATTTCCCACGCATTTGACAGCAACGGTGCTAAGTGCGATGAAAACGGTAACATCAATAACTGGTGGACCAAGGAGGATACAAAGCGCTTCAACAAGAAGATTAACGCAATGATTAAGGAGTTCGACGGAATTGAGCTTCCTTGGGGTAAGGTAAACGGCAAGTTTATCGTAAGCGAAAATATGGCAGACAACGGTGGTATGGCAGTTACACTTGATATTATGTCAAGAACTGAGGGTGCTTCCTATGAGGAATACTTTATGAACTGGGCAAGAGTTTGGTGTATTAAGGCTAAGCCTGAATACTTACAGCTTTTACTCTCCCTTGACGTTCACGGTCCTGCTGTACTCCGTGCAAATATGCAGCCAAGAAACTTTACAGAATGGTACGACACCTTTAAGGTAAAGAAGACAGATAAGATGTATCTTGCTCCCTCTAAGCGTGTAATCATTTGGTAATAACACCAAAATGAGTGTTTTAAAGCTGATCTTAGATGAAATAGTAAGGCCTATTGACAATCAAATCAAGGGCAAAGAGGGAGAAACAAAGGTAAAAAATAAGCTTAGCCCTGTGTTTTCGGGCACAGGGCATAAGCAGATTAATAATCTTATTCTCCTTGATAAAAACGGCCGTAGCCATCAGATTGACCATGTGGAAATTCGCCATAATGGCATATTCTGCATAGAAACAAAGAATTTTTCAGGCTCTGTCTACGGCTCAGAAAATGCTGAATACTGGTATCAGTATTTAGGCAACGAAAAAAGAGCATTAAAAAACCCCGTAAATCAAAACCGATCTCACATTAACCAGATAAGAGCTGTGCTGCAAAACAAATACAGAGTTCACTCTGTAATAGCTATGGTACAGAATAACGCAGATAAGATTAATGTGCCTTACGTAGTCAATCTTGACAGGCTACAATCCTATCTTAAGGACTTTTTCGACGGAAAAAGCCTTTCCGATACGGAAATTGAGAGTATTTATAATACACTCATCAGCGCAAAAGCCAATATGACAACAAGAGACCATCTCGAAAATATAGCTATTGCAAAAAAGGAAATGTCTTATATCAAATGTCCTGTCTGTGGAGGTACATTGAAATTAAGAAACGGTCGGAACGGAGAATTTTACGGCTGCTCCAATTATCCAAAATGTAAATTTACAAAAAACAAATAAATCGTAGCTTTAATGCTTGCAAGCAAAAATTCTTAAGGAGGTATTTATGAAAGGCATAAGAAAAGCACTATTTATAGGAACAGTATTTTGCATATTGCTCTTATCCGTCATAGCTCTCAGCTCATGTAGAATTTTGCTATCCGACTGCGAAAGAGGGAATCACGCTCTTTCAAATAAATATATTATAGACGAAAGCTGTCATAGCTTGCAATGTGATAATTGCGATTATACAGAATCCGGAGAATCACATACATATGGTGAATTAACCGTTACTAAGGAGGCCACTCTCTTGGTTGACGGAGAGGGCTACTATATTTGTTCCGTATGTGGATACAAAAAGGAAACCACAATTCCCGGCTGTACTCATACCTATGAAACGGTTTTCGGTAGAATGAGCACCTGTCAGACAGAGGGTGTAATTGCTCACCTTAAATGCTCCACCTGTGGAAGAATTTTCAACAGCGATGAGGAGGAAATAACCCTTAAGGATGTTACTCTGGCAAAGGTAAACCATACATTCTACCATTCGGGCTATGAGGTGGTAGAGCCTACATACGATAAGGACGGATATCTTAAGCTTAAATGCGACTATTTTGATGAATGTGGCACGTACCTGTCCGAGTCGGGTACGGATATTCGCTTTATTTTGCCAAAGCTTTCAGCAGAGGAAAATTATACAATAACAGAAGTTGAGGGCGAAAAGCTGAAATATAAGCTTGTCAGCTCTTATGCAGACGGTGAAGCATCAGAGAAGGCTCCGCAAAGCTACTATAATGCTTCACGCTCAGCCCTATATAAGCTTACACTTGAGTATTCTGCTTGTATAAGAGGACATAAATATTCACCCGAAAGCTATGAGGTTACAGATAACAGGCTTTATTATATCTGCACACGGGAAGCAGAGCATAGGCTTGAAATCAAATTACCTCAGCTGAACAAGGAAAATTACTATACAGAAAATATTTCTGCCACCTGTATAAGCGTCGGTGGAACAGAATACCGACTTAATCAAAGTCAATGGAATGAAGTCCTTAAGAGGTATGAAGCCAAGCTTATCGGTGAAAGCAAGGATGTAACTCTTAGCACCTTTTCAAAGGAGCTGACGAACAACGCAGCTTTATTTGTAAAGAACGCCGAGATAAATCCCGATGAGCATCCCGAAAAGTCCGTTGTTCTTGGTAATTTTGTGCCACCCACCTATGATGTGACCACATCGGAATTTACAGTAGGAAAAATTAAATGTCAATGCGCCGAGTGTGAAAAGATATTAAATGTAGAGATTGAATATGAGGACGGCACATGGGAAACCATCGGTACAAATGCTTTTAACAGAAAGCATTACAGGACCTACTGGATATACGGTCAAAAAGTAAAGGACGCAGGTAGAACTGAGTTTAAGTACAGAATTGACTTAAACGGCGGTGAGCCTACAAGTGAGGAGAATAGTGTTTCAGGCTCAGTAGTCGGTGGCTATATCATAATAGGCGACCATCTTTTTAGGAAGGAAGGATGCTGTATTTCCGGTGTCTCCATAATGGTAGACGGAAAGCCTGTCAGCTCCTCAGTCCATGCAGAAAGGGTAAAGGAGGACAGTATCTTTGTTCTTGCCCATGGCAAAACCTATGATTGCTGGAAGGTATATATAGGCAAGGAGCTTACCGGTGATGAAATATATTATGGTGATGTAATCATAGACATTGAATGGCGTTTGAAATAAAGGAGAAAAGCATGAATAACAACGATAAAAGAGAATTAAGCAGAGCCTGTCGCAGCTACCAGAGAAGCGGTAAGGCAGGCAGAATTACCACTCTTGTAATGAATTATATTTTCGGTATCGGCGCTTTGGTTCTTGAGGCAATAGGTAAACTAAAGCTGTCAAGCAGCGTAGGCGTTGGCATAGCATTGATTGCTTTGGCTGTTGTAATAGGAATTGTAACAGCAAAAACATCAATCAGCACAGCTATTGCAGCAGGTATTGCCCGTTCAAACGAGGCGATAATGGATAAGCTTTCCGAATATGAAAGAGTAGATAGCTTGAAAAGGGTTGATAAAAAGGTAATTATTTTTTCAATTCTTCTCCCTATATTTATGGTAGCCGCAGCAGTTGTAATTTTAATACTTGTATAAGAAAAGGATAAATTTATGAGAAAACATAAGGTATTAACAGTAATAGGCTTTATTTTACTTGCCATAACCTTGTTTATGCTTACAGTAAATATTATTCCACCCAAAAAGAATATTGAGAATAACCCCTTTATAGTTGAAAAGGGTCAGCTACCTATGATTGCTGCCCACCGTGGAGGTGGAGAATGCAATCCCGAGAATACTATGCTTGCATTCCGTGAGGCAGTAAAGACCTATAATGTTGAGATTATAGAAAGCGATTTGTATCTTACAAAGGACGGCTACCTTGTGTATAATCACGACGATTACATAGACGAAACCTGTAATGTAAACGGAGATATTTCTCTTAGCGAGGTAAAGGAGCTTTGCAAGGATAAATCGAAGCGTCATTACATCAAGGATATGACCCTTGAGGAGCTTAGAAAATATAACTTCGGCTACTATTTTGAAGATAAAAACGGCAACCGTATCTATAAAAACGAAACAGATTTGGCAAAAAAGGGCTTGCAGATTGCAACAATCGAACAGCTTTTTGAGGAGTTTTATAAAACCAATCCCGACCTTCTTTTTATAGTTGAAATCAAGGATGAGGGAGAGCGTGGATATGAGGCGTGCAAAATTCTTTACGAAACACTTCAGAAATATCCCAACTATCTTGACAGAATAGTAATAGGCACCTTCCACGATGAAATCGAGGTAGAGCTTAAGGAAAAGTATCCCTCACTTATGAGAGGTGCGCCTATGGGTACAGCTGCTAAATTTATCGTTACACAGATGTTCAAGGTAAATATCTTTGATAACGGTGACTTTGCCTGCTTGCAGATTCCCACAGATTACGATGTGGGCATAACCCTCAATCTTGCCAAGAAAACATATATTAAACGTGCACACAGAAGAAATATAGCAGTTCAGTACTGGACAATCAACGATGCGGAAACAATGCGTCTGCTTATTGAAATGGGCTGCGACTGTATTATGACCGACAATCCGGAGCTTTTAAAAAGCGTCCTTGACGAATATAGATAAACGAAAGGCGGTGGAGAAATGAGCATGTGTCCCTACGCAAAAAAGTGTAGTGGCTGTCAACTTCAGAATCTTACATATGAAGAGCAGCTTAAAATGAAGCAGGTCAAGCTTATTTCCTTGCTTGGAAAATTCGGACACGTAAACGAAATTATAGGAATGGAAGCTCCTTATAATTATCGCAATAAGTCGCAGAGTGCCTTTGGCTTTAAAAACGGTAGACTTATAACAGGCTTGTATCAATCCACCACAGGAAAAATAACAGAGGTAAAGGACTGTATGCTGGAGGATAAATGCGCCCAGGCAATAGTTGAAACTATAAAGGTACTTTGCCCCTCATTTAAGATAAAAGCATACGATTTAAACACAGGGTCAGGCTTTTTACGTCACGTTTTAGTGCGTAAGGGCTTTGCAAGTGGCGAAATAATGGTAGTTCTTGTAACTGCCTTAGGTGAATTTAAGTCAAAGCGCTCCTTTGTAAACGAGCTTCTTCGCCGTCACCCTGAAATCACTACAATAGTTTGGAACATTAATAACACAAATACTGCACTTATGCTTGGAGAGGATAGTGAGGTTCTGTACGGAGACGGCTACATTACGGACACCCTTTGTGGCTTATCCTTCAGAATAAGCCCCCGTTCCTTTTACCAGATTAATCCTGTGCAGACAGAAATTTTATATAGCTTGGCTAAGGATTACGCAGCCCTTACAGGTAAGGAAAGAGTAATAGATGCTTACTGTGGCACAGGCACCATAGGTCTTACAATGGCAGATAAGGCAAAGCAGATTATCGGTGTTGAGGTAAATAAGGATGCCATAAAGGATGCTAAGGTAAATGCACGGCTTAACGGAATAAAGAATACAAAATTTTATTCTGCCGATGCAGGCGCATTTATGAGTGACCTTGCCAAAAACGGTGAAAGCGCCGACGTGGTAATTACCGATCCTCCAAGGGCAGGCTGCAGTATGCAATTTCTCCGTAGCCTTATTACCTTATCTCCCAAGCGTATAGTTTACATCTCCTGCAACCCCGAAACCCTCGCCCGTGACCTTGTTACTCTGACCAAAAACGGCTATAAGGTAAACAAAATCCAAGGCGTCGATATGTTTCCTCATACACAGCATGTTGAATCTGTCGTTTGTCTCAAACGACAGATTCAACAATGAATTGCGCGAGCGCATGAATTGAGTGCGTTGCACTCATGAATTGGCTTCGCCATGAATTGCGCCTGCGGGCGCATAAGTTTGGACGCGCAATTCAATTCATGGAGCGAAGCGAGAAATCATGAAAACGGAGTTTCAATTCATGACGGCAACGCCGTCAAATCATTCTAAATTGGAGTTTACAATGAAAGAAAACTTTTTAGTCGACTTATCGAAGCAATTTGCTGTTGACATTGTCAATCTCTGTACCGACATAAAAGAAAACCGCAAAAGCAATGTACTGTTAAATCAAGTATTGCGGAGCGGCACAAGTATCGGAGCAAACATTCACGAAGCCAACTATGCGGCAAGTAAAGCAGATTTTATTAATAAGTTTCAAATTGCCTTAAAAGAATGCTACGAAACGGATTATTGGCTCGGTTTGTTCAAGGATACACACATGATAACCGAAGAAGAATACAAGGATATGTTTGCAAAATGCAGTAAGATACGAAAATTACTTATCGCTTCTATCACCACCGCAAAAGGCAACGATTAAGGACAAATTGATTTTTGAGAAAGACTCAAAAGTTCATTTTACAGCAGTTTAGTGTAACATAGCGGATGAAAAATCACAGGAGGGAATATCTTGAAAAACTATAAACATACGTATTGTATTTCCATGCCTTGCTTTTTTGCTGAATTATTTATCATATCTCTACCCGGCGTCATTACACTTGATATTGCGCTATCGATATCCGACAATGCGAAAATGGGATCGATAGCAGGAATGGTATTAGCAGCATTCACGGCACTTGTTGCAATTGGAGTGCTATTTGCAATTTTAGTGACTGCTCTTATAAATTGTTTCAAAGATACATCGGTTTTTCTTGATGAATGTACCATAGAATACAAGGATACTAAACTTAACCTTGACTCGATTGAATATATTACTTTATATTTGCCGGAAATAAAAAGTAGGACGTCGGCAAGCTCACAAGAGTTGTCCCTTTATATAAACGATGAAGAGCATATAGTGATTCGTCGTCCTTCTGTTGCTCTGATTGCCTACCTTAAAAAAAGATGCAAAAACGCCAAGTTTGAGATAGACGAACTCGGGGCGAGAATAAAAAACGATTTGATTATTGCTGTTTGTCTTCCTGTAATTATTTTTCTCATTGCAATGTTTGCTAATAAATAATTGAGCATAGAAAAGCGAATTATTGAGACTTTAAGGTATTACAACCCCATTTTTGGTATAAAAATATACATTTTGGAGTCTTGACTTACCATAGTATGACGTTTGTCTTATACGATAATATGACAATGCATAAGAATAAAAAATAATGACAGAGCATCGAGGAAGGATTATGAAAGCTTACGAACTTATTAACGAATTAAACAAGGGTGGCTCAGCAGGAGAAATCACCTGTGACACAATCAAATCGGGCAGCCCCGATACAGAGCTTAAAAAGGTAGCCGTTACTATGTTTGCCACCGTTGATACCGTTAAGGCGGTTAAGGAATGGGGCGCAGATATGATGATAGTTCACGAGCCTACCTATTATGACCATATGGAAAATATGGTAGACAGCCCTGTTACACGTGCTAAGCAAAAGCTTATTTTGGATAGTGGAATTACAATCTATCGCTATCATGATTATATGCACCACAGAGATGTGGACAGAATCCCCGAGGGAGAGCTTCATTATCTTGGATTAAAGGGTAAGCTTGAAAAGACTCAGTACAGCGCATCATATATCTTCACCTCAGACACCCCGATAACAGCCTTGGAGCTTGCACATAAAATGGAAAATGACTTAAACATAGCCCATGTGCGCATCGCAGGTGAAAGAAATAAAAAATCCACACGTATAGCAGCATGCTTCGGCACACCCTCCGGTGTATTTGATTTGCTTCGTGATGAAAGCATAGAAATTGTGCTGACAGGCGAGGCTTGTGAATGGATGCTTGGCGAATACGCAAGAGATGCAGCAGCCCTTGGCTTTAATAAGACACTTATTGTAATGGGTCACATCGGCTCCGAGAGAGACGGTATGCGACTTCTTGCTGAAAATATGAAAAAGTGGTACCCCGTGTTCGAAACTCGCTATTTCGAGTGTGGTGAGGTATATACATATACAGACACAAAGGAGAAATAAAGATGCAATCCTTAAGATATTTATACAGAATAGGAAACGGACCCTCCTCCTCTCATACAATGGGCCCAATTGCAGCAGTTAAACGCTTTCTTGCAGAAAATCCCGAGTATGAGGAATACAAGGTTATTCTTTACGGCTCACTTGCCAAGACAGGTAAGGGACATATGACCGATGTGGCAGCAAAAAATGCCTTTGAGGAACGCAAATGCGAAATAGAATTTGATTATGATTCACCAACCGATGTTCACCCCAACACAATGGACATAATCGGTATAAATGACGGAAAAGAAGCGATACGTACCCGTTTTTATAGCGTAGGAGGTGGCGAGGTTACCGTTGACGGTGAAAAGGCAGAAAGCCACGCAGACGTGTATAAAATGGATTCCTTTACCGAAATTTCCAAGTACTGTCGGGAAAGGGAAATCAGACTCTGGCAGTATGTTGAGGAATGCGAGGGTGAGGAAATCTGGGATTACCTTAAGGAATGCTGGGTTGTTATGCAGGAGGCAATCAAGCGTGGAGTAAATGCACAGGGCATTCTCCCCGGTGGCCTCGGAACACAGAGAAAGGCACGCTACCTTTTCAGACAGAAGCATATTGACCAGAGCGAGGAAACAAAAACCAACCGTCTTATCTGTGCCTACGCCTTTGCCGTAAGCGAGGAAAACGCAGGAGGTGGCAAAATCGTTACAGCACCTACCTGTGGCGCCTGTGGAGTTGTACCTGCTGTGCTTAAGTATCTTCAGGTTAAGCGTGGCTTTGACGAAACGGAAATCCTTCACGCAATGGCAACTGCAGGACTTGTTGGCAATCTCATCAAGACCAACGCATCAATAAGCGGTGCAGAATGTGGCTGTCAGGCTGAAATCGGCACAGCCTGTGCTATGGCAGCAGCTGCAGCAGCTGAGCTTTACGACCTTGATATTGACCAGATTGAGTACGCCGCAGAAATGGAAATAGAGCATCATCTGGGTCTTACCTGTGACCCTATCTGCGGTCTTGTACAGATACCTTGTATCGAAAGAAATGCTATTGCCGCAATGCGTGCTCTTAACGCAGTAAATCTTGCTGACTTCTTAGCCGACTCAAGAAAAATCAGCTTTGATATGATTGTAGACACAATGTACGAAACAGGAAAGGATTTAAAGGTCATCTACCGTGAGACATCGGAGGGTGGTATGGCTAAGAAATTCAAGAGGTAATTATGGAAATCAAGAAAAACAAAATTCTCACATTCAGCTATGACGATGGCGTAACACAGGATATTCGCTTGGTAGAGCTTTTTAATAAGTACGGTATGAAATGCACCTTCAACATTAACTCAGGTCTTTTGGGTGATGAAAACTACCTTATCCGTGAGGATAGAAAAATCAATCACATCAAGGTTAAGACCGAGGATGTAAAGCACATATACGACGGTCACGAGGTGGCAGGTCACACTCTTACTCATCCCTCCCTTGCTCTTGTAGAGGACGATAATGAGATTATCCGTCAGGTAGAGGAGGACAGAGTCCGTCTTTCAGAGCTTTGTGGCTACGACGTGGTAGGCTTTGCATATCCGGGTGGCACACATAATAAGCGAGTTGCTGAGCTTATAAGAAACAATACAGGCATCAAGTATTGCAGAACCGTTACATCAACCCACAATTTTGATATACAGACATACCTTCACGAGTTCAACCCCAGTGTTTATCACCATAAGGAATGGGATAAAATGTTTCAGCTTGGTGAGGAGTTTATAAATCTTAAAACAGATAAAAAGCAGGTGTTCTACGTTTGGGGACATGCCTACGAATTTGATATCTACAATGACTGGGACAGATTCGAGGAATTTCTTAAGATGATGAGTGGCAAATGCGATATCGCTTACCTTACAAATAAGGAAGCGCTTTTATAAGGAGAAATTATGACTAAGGTTTCATTCCCCTACGGTAAAGAATATATAGATTACGATTTCAGTAACGAAAATTTTCAGGGTACTCTTGTGTCAAGGCTCCATTCCTATAAGCCCGAAAAATCGGCAAGGGAGCTTGTGCTTGACGCAATGGCAAGCCCTATCGGCTCAAAGCGACTTTGTGAGCTTGCAAAGGGTAAAAATAAGATTGTTATTATTGCAAGCGACCATACAAGACCTGTGCCAAGTAAAATAATTATTCCCCCAATGCTTGATGAGATAAGAAGCGTTAATCCGAATGCGGACATTACATTTCTTATTGCAACAGGCTGCCACCGTGATACAAAAAGAGAAGAGCTTGTAGATAAATTCGGTGAGGATATTGTAAATAACGAAAGGATAGTAGTTCACGATTGCGCCGACAAGGCTAATCTTGTTAAAATCGGTATACTTCCCTCAGGTGGTGAGCTTTATATAAACAGACTTGCCTATGAGGCAGATTTGCTAATTTCCGAGGGCTTTATTGAGCCACACTTCTTTGCAGGCTTCAGCGGTGGACGTAAAAGCTTGCTTCCCGGTGTTGCCGCAAGAGAAACAGTCCTTGCCAATCATTGCTCAGAGTTTATTGCTCACCCCCTTGCAAGGACAGGCATTTTAGAGGGCAATCCTATTCACGAGGATATGCTTTGGGCAGCTAAAAAAGCTAAGCTTGCATACATAGTAAACGTTGTTATCAACGAAAAGAAGGAAGCGATTTATGCTGTTGCAGGCGATGTAGAGCAGGCTCATCTTGCAGGCTGTAAATTCCTTTCCTCTCAGTGCAGAGCAAAGCCGATTATGTCGGATATTGCTATTTCCACTAACGGTGGATACCCTCTTGACCAGAACATTTATCAGGCGGTCAAGGGTATGACGGCAGCAGAAGCAACGGTAAATGAGGGCGGAGTTATTGTTATGCTGGCAAAGTCAAGTGACGGTCACGGAGGCGAGGGCTTCTACCGTCAGCTTGCAGACGAGCCCGACATTGATAAGACAATGAAAATCTTCCTTGACAGAGGAAGAAACGAAACCGTGCCTGACCAGTGGCAGACACAAATCTTCTTAAGAATACTTAAAAGGGCAACGGTAATTTATATTTCCGATGCCCCCGATAATGTAGTAAGAGATTTACATATGATACCTGCAAAAAGCATTGATGAGGCACTTATAATATCAAAGAAAATTTTAAACAAGGAATCACCCTCTGTGGTAGCAATACCCGATGGTGTTGCGGTAATGGTAGTAGATAATTAACTCTTAAAGGAGAGATTATGTATAATACAGAGCCATATAAGGATTTCACTCTGCTTGTAGACGGTAAAGCAGCGTTTCCCGAAATTATTTCCTGTATCGAAAATGCAAGGAGAAGTGTCTATATTAACATATTTATCTGGCGTGATGATAATATAGGCAGAAGAATGGGAGAGGCTGTTTTAAAGGCTGCAAACAACGGGGCAAGTGTCTATATTTCCGTAGACAGATACGGTGTGGTGCTTGAAAAATCCGAGGAAGCGAGAAAATCCTTTTTCCATAAAACACAAACTGTAGCCGAAAGGCTAAAATCAAAAATTCTTTCCTTAGGATACCCACAAAATACCCCAAAGGGTAAATTTGAGGATGAGGAAAGCGAGCTGTATAAATCTATAATTTCGCACCCTAAGATTACTGTAAGCAGTCATATCTTTAAGGCCGACCACTCAAAGTATTACATAATAGATGACAGTATACTTTTTATGGGTGGCATTAATATTGAGGATAAGGAAAACGGACAGGACGTACGTGGGGTTTCTTACGGAGATTATATGGTTAAGATGGTGGGAAGCACCTATGTAGATGCCTTTAAGGCTAAGCTTACAAGGGGCGAGGATCTTGATAATAGCTATATCTTCGGCATAAATTCCAAGGAACCGAATTTTCCTGTGTTTGAAATAGAAAAGAAGTATCTTGACTTAATAAACAGCGCAAAGGTGCGTCTGCATATTACAATGGCATACTTTTCCCCTCTTGATAACTTTGTTAATGCAATAGTATCTGCATATAAGCGTGGAGTAGATGTTTCCATAGTTATTCCCTCACAGGCAAATTATCAGGATGACACAAACAAAAAGACGGTTAAGCAGCTTTTAAAAGCTACAAACGGTGGGATACGTGTCTATTTTTCACCAAGAATGCTCCATACAAAGCTTCTTGCAACAGAGGAAGAAATCACCTTTGGCTCTGCCAATATTACAAAAAAGGCATTTAATCAGCTGTCAGAGCTTAATCTTTTTGTAAAAAATGAGGAATGTGACTTCTGCAAATCTGTTTGGGATAGCATTGACCACGATATAAAGGAATCAAAAAGGATTTTATCCCACAAGGAAATCAAATATAACAGGCTTTATACACTTGTGGAGGGACAGTTTATATGAAAATACTATCCTTTGGCGAGATAATATGGGATATTTATCCTGACAAAAAATGTATAGGTGGCGCACCTCTTAATTTTGCTGCTCATGCTGCGCACGAGGGAGCAAGCTCCTATCTTTTGTCATCGGTAGGTAATGATGAGCTTGGCTGTGAAGCTATGGAATTACTTAAAAAATTCGGCATTTGTGCTGACCACGTGTCCATAAATAAGGATTTTGAAACAGGAAAATGCATTGTTTCCCTTAATAATAAGGGTGTGCCTACCTTTGAGGTTAAGGAAAATGTTGCATACGATTATATATCCTTAAAAAACGCAGACAGAGAGTTTTTTGATGTTATAGCATTTGGCACCCTTGCCTTGCGTAATGAGCATAGCTTTAAAGAACTGAAGGCTCTGTTTGATAGCAAAAATTTTGGCAAGGTGTACTGCGATATAAATCTGCGCTCCCCCTTTTATACAAGGGAGACAGTGTCATTCTGCCTTGAAAATGCGAATATTTTGAAGCTTAGCAATAACGAGCTTGATTACGTTCTTGACCACTTTTTTACTATACGTTATGAAAATTTGGCGCAAAATCTTCACCTTTTGTGTAGCACGTACCCTGATTTAGAGGAGATTGTTGTCACATACGGAGAAAAGGGCGCATATGCTTTTTCCACCACAGAAGATAAAATTTTCTACGCTCCTGCTAAGGAGGCAAACGTTGTATCAACTGTTGGTGCAGGGGATAGCTTCGGTGCTGCATATCTTGTCAACAGATTTAAGGGGCGCAATATAGAAGAAAGCCTTAAGCGTGCCACAGAGGTTAGCGCCAAGGTAGTTTCAATCGAGGAGGCGATACCGTTGGATTATATGGACAGTAAGCTTGATATACTTTTTCTTGGCACCTGTGCGTGCGACTTTTCGCCTAAGCTTGAAAATGAGCTTAAGGATAAATTTGACTATGATGCAAGACGCTCATCGTCAATTCTAATAGACGGCGAAATACTTGTGGACTGCGGAACTCACACCCTTGATTCTCTCCGTATAGCCGGCATAGATTATGACAAAATATCCGCAATTGTAATAACTCATTTGCATGATGACCATTTTAATTTGGAGCATATAAAGGCTATTGCAAGGGCAAAAGACAAGCCTCTTAAGCTTTATGTGAGAGTCGATGCAAATATAGACACATCTTGCGATTTGGAAATTGTAAGAATGGATTTATATAAGCCGTACAGAATAGATGATTGCTGTACTGTTACAGGGCTTGAGGCTAACCATGATAAAAGCTCCTGCCCTCAGCATCTGATGATAGAAAGAAAGGGCAAAAGACTTTTCTACGGCTGTGACGGTGCTTGGCTTATTAACGATACATACTACGCACTTAATAAGTCAGAGCTTGACCTTGCAATTTTTGACTGTACAATGGGCGACTACCTTGGAGATTATCGAATAGGGGAGCATAACAGTATTCCTATGCTAAGGGCGATGCTTCCGTCCTTAAGAAATGTTAAGGCTATTACAGATAAAACAAAGGTGTATTTTTCTCACCTTGCCCCATCTCTTCATAGGTCTCATTTTGAAACCGAGAAAATCGCTGATGAAATGGGCGCTTTAGTCGCATATGACGGACTGCACATAAAAATCTAAAAGGGGTTATCAATTTTCATTAATACTCTTGAAATCACCGGTTACCCTGTGATATAATTAAAATAGAATAAAATTTTTAATATAAAAGGAGAACACACCCATGGCAAACAGATTCATTCTTAACGAAACATCCTACTTTGGCGCAGGCTCTAGAGCAGTTCTTGCTGAGGAAATCGCAAAGAGAGGATTTAAAAAGGCTTTTGTTGTAGCAGACAAGGACCTTATCAAATTCGGCGTAGCACAGAAGGTTACTGACGTTCTCGTTGACTTCCCCTACGAGGTATTCGCAGAATTCAAGGCTAACCCCACAGTTAAAAACGTAAAGGACGGCGTTGAGGCATTCAAGGCTTCCGGTGCTGACTTCGTTATCGCAATCGGTGGTGGCTCAGCTATCGATACATCTAAGGGTATCGCTATTATCATCAACAACCCCGAGTATGCAGACGTTGTATCTCTTGAGGGTGTTGCTCCCACAAAGAATAAGTGCGTTCCTATCATCGCACTTCCTACAACTGCAGGTACAGCAGCTGAGGTTACAATCAACTACGTTATCACAGATGAAGAGTCCGGCAGAAAGATGGTATGCGTTGACCCTAACGATATTCCTGTTCTTTCTATCGTAGATGCGGAGCTTATGGCTTCAATGCCTAAGGGCCTTACAGCTGCTACAGGTATGGACGCTCTTACACACGCTATCGAGGGCTACATCACAAAGGGCGCTTGGGAGCTTTCTGATATGTTTGAAATCAAGGCTATTGAGCTTATCGCTAAGAACCTTCGTACAGCTACATATGAGGGTAACAACATGGTTGCCCGTGAGAACATGGCACTTGCACAGTACGTTGCAGGTATGGCATTCTCCAATGTAGGTCTTGGCTGCGTTCATTCTATGGCTCATCCTCTCGGTGCTAGATTTGATATTGCACACGGTGTTGCAAACGCACTTCTTCTTCCTATCGTTATGGAATACAATATGCCCGCATGTGAGGCTAAGTATGTTGAAATCGCTAAGGCAATGGGCGTTGACGTTACAGGCATGACAGTTGCAGAGGGCGCAAAGGCTGCAGTTGAAGCAGTTAAGAAGCTTTCTCTTGACCTTGGCATTCCTCAGACACTTCGTGAAATCAACATTCCCGAGGACGCACTTGAGCTTCTCTCCAAGGACGCATTCGCTGACGTATGTACAGGTGGTAACCCCAGAGAAATCACAGAGAGCGACATTCTCGACCTTTACAAGAAAGCATTTTAATTTAGGAGCTTGAAAATGAAGAATATTCTTGATTCAAAATTTTTAAATGAATACTGTGCTACTGCTGCTAATATGTACCGTCTTGGCTGGGACGAGCGTAACGGTGGTAACATTTCCTACCTTCTTACAGAGGAGGAGGTTAAAGAGGTTCTCGATGTAAACAATGTTTTAAGACTTATCCCTCTTGGCTTTGATGCTAAGGAGCTTGCAGGTAAATATTTCCTTGTTAGCGGTACAGGTAAGTACTTCAAGAACTTTGTTGGCGATCCAGAGAACAATGTAGGCGTATTCAGAATTTCTGCTGACGGTCAGAATGCTGAGCTTCTTTGGGGCTATGCAGACGGTGGCAGATTTACAAGTGAGCTTCCTGCTCACCTTATGAGCCATATTTCAAGACTCAGAGTTGACCCTACAAACAGAGTAATTATGCACACTCACCCCACAAATCTTCTTGCTATGACATATATGTTTGACCTTGATACAGTTAAGTTCACACATAAGCTCTGGCAGATGAATACAGAGTGTATCGTTGTATTCCCCGACGGCGTTGAGGTTCTTCCCTGGATGCTTTGCGGTACTAACGAAATCGGTGAGGCTACTGCTGAAAAGATTGCTCTCTCCCGCACAGTAATCTGGTCTATGCACGGTATCTACTGCGCAGGTCATGACCTTGATGAGACCTTTGGTCTTGTTGAGACAGTAGAGAAGGCTGCACAGATCTATATGATGACAGAGGCGGCTGGCGGCGCTAAGAATCTTATCACAGATGATCAGCTTAAGCAGCTTGCTAAGA
>JAZQKP010000018.1:0-39359 GCA_045542275.1 Eubacteriales bacterium
AATATCGGCTGTTATCTTACCTGTGATATCGGGAGATTCATACACCTTGGGAAGCATAGCCATGTCAATGCCAAGCTTTGAGCATACCTCCTCACTCCAGCATCTGCCCTCTATATCAAGAAGCTGCATACCCGATGCGTCGGAAACCTCGGTAGCGTACTCCCCTGTAAGCTTAAATCTTATGTAGTCCTTGGGAAGAAGAATATGCTTACAGCGTGCGTAATTTTCGGGCTCATGCTTCTTTACCCACATAATCTTACCTGCGGTAAAGCCCTCAAGGGCAGGATTGCAGGTTATCTCCATAAGCCTGTCGTGACCGATTACAGCCTCAATTTCCTTACATTCCTCGGTGGTTCTGCCATCACACCAGATAATTGAGTTTCTTATAACCTCATTATTTTCATCAAGCATTACAAGTCCGTGCATCTGACCGGAAATACCGATGCCGCAAATTTCTCCGTCCTTTGCATAGGGGGTTAAGAACTTAAGTGTCTTACATACTGCATTCCACCAGTCCTCCGGCTTCTGCTCTGCCCAACCGTTTTTAGGCTGATATAAGGGGTATTCCTCTGTAACCGATGCAATTTCGTTGCCTAAGGTGTCAAAAAGCACACTCTTAGTACCAGATGTGCCAACGTCTATACCTATTAAGTATTTCATATATTTCTCCTTAAAGAAAGCTTATTTCTTACTCTATTTTAACATATAGCAAAAAATAGTTCAACACTTTAATAAATTTTTTATAAGACAATTATTGCTTTTTATTTTTTTATATGATATTATATAAGTGTAAAATAAATTTTTAGGAGGAATTATGTCATTACTTTTCGATTATGAGCACCTTATGTGCGACAGCAAGCCAAGTCAGGTTACTTTAGTTAAGAACATTAATTACTTTCCTCACTCTCACAGCGGTATTGAAATAATCTATATTGTATCAGGTGATACCACCGTAACAAGCGAGGACGAAAGCTACAATCTTCGTAAGGGTGATATTGCTATATTTATGCCCGGACAGATTCACGCATTTAAGTCAGTAAATGAAAACGAAGCGCTTATTTTGTCTGCTTCTCCCTTGGAAATTACTGAAAATGTAAGCTTTTTTGCATACCGTATGGCAAAAAACAGGTTATACAAGAACACATCCCTTAACACAAAGGCTGTTGCATACATAGAGGAAATCAAGGCTGAGCTTGATGCAAAGGAAATCGGCTACACATTAAAGGTAAGCTCTGTTATTAACGCACTTATCTGTGATATTCTTCGTGCAAAGGCAGGCTACTCTCTTGATGAGAGTGAGTTAAGACGTGTAAGCGCAAACGTTTCACTTCTTAAGTCTGTTGACGAATTTATCTCTGCAAACTACAAGGAAAATGTTTCTCTTGCAGATGTATCCGAATACTGCGACCTTTCCGTATTCTATTTTTCACACATCTTTAAAGAGGCTACAAATATTACCTTCTACGACTATCTTACAGCGTACAGGCTTGACCGTGCACTTGAAATGCTTAAGGAGGGTAACCTTAAGATGGCTGAGATAGCGCCCCTTTGCGGATTTGCTACCATGCGTACCTTCAACCGTTCCTTCAAGGGCTTCTTCGGTGTATCTCCTACTGAGTATCTGAAGAACGAGGACTAAGATGATAAGAGCTATTATATTTGACCTTGACGGCACACTTTGTAACACCATTGACGATATCCGTGACGGTGTTAACGCAGTGCTTTCAAGACTTGGCTACAAGGAAAGAAGCCGTGAGGACATTCACAAGTTTATAAACCACGGTGCAAGAAACCTTATTAAGCGCTCCTTGCCACGTGATGTGCAGAACATTGACTTTATTGTGGAAAGCGCACTTTCCGACTACAATAACGAATACAAAAACTATTACTGCAACAAGACCCACGTTTATGAAGGCATTGAGGAGATGCTTATTGAGCTTAAAAGCTTAGGCTTTAAGCTTGGTATCCTTTCAAACAAGCAGGACATATACGTTAAGGGTATTGTTGAGAAGCTTTTTGATGAGGATATCTTTACCTGCGCCATGGGTCAGACGGATTTACCTCCCAAGCCAAATCCCGCTGCCGTAAGCTACATTACCAAGGCTATGGGCGTGCGCCCCGATAAATGCCTGTATGTAGGCGACTCAGATGTTGACGTGGATACCGCCCTTAATGCAGGAATGAAATTTATCGGTGTCAGCTGGGGCTATCGTGATGAGGAAACCCTGCGTCACGCAGGCGCAACAAATATTGCCCATACACCAAGCGATATTATCAGCTATTTGGTTGAATACATCGCAGAGGAGCAAAATCAACAGGAATAAATTAAGCCACCTTGCTTGCAGGGTGGCTGTTCTTTTGTCTTTTTATTATATCTGTGCATATGTTCATATTTAATAAATAAGGGAATTTAGTCAATATTATTGACTATTGTTAAATGAAATGGTAAAATAATAAAAAACCTATTTTGAGGTATATTATGAGTATTAAAAACGTAGTTTTTGACTTTGGTCAGGTAATGGTATATTTCAATCCCAAATATATGGTTGGAGTTTATGTTCAGGATAAGGAGGACGCAGCCCTTCTTGAGGAGGTAGTATTTGACCGTTTGTACTGGGACAAGCTTGATGCAGGTACTATTACAAATGAAGAGACCCTTGCCGAGTGCCGTAAGCGCTTACCCGAGCGCCTTTGGAATGTGGCAGATAAAATCTACTACAACTGGATATACAATATTCCTGAGGTTGAGGGTATGAAGGACCTGGTTTCCTATCTTAAGAAAACCTACGGGGTTAAAATCTGTCTTCTTTCCAATATTTCAAAATACTTTGCCGACCACAGCGGAGAAATTGAGTGCCTTAAGGAATTTGACAGTATAGTTATGACAGGCTATCTTGGAATTGTAAAGCCTGACAAGAGAATATTTGATTATCTTTGTGAGCATTGTGATATTAAGGCTGAGGAAAGCATATTTATTGATGACAACAAGGCTAACATTGCAGGTGCTGACGCATACGGAATACACACATATCTTTTTGACGGAGATTCAGGAAAGCTGAAAGCATATCTTGACAGCCTTCTTTCAGAATAAGGAGAAATTATGTTAGATTTTGCAAGGAACAAGGAATTTTGGGAAAGAGTACGCACATCGAAGGATTTCGCTATTCACAGACAGGAGCTTAGTACCATTTACGAAAAGTCCTTTGGCAAATCTGCTCCCCGTCCTCATTCGGCAGAGGAGATTTTAAATAACAACGATAACGGCCTATGGAGAATGCAATTTGACCATTTACAGTCCTCAGCCATTCTTTCCTTGATTTACCCGGAAAACGAGCAGTACTATAATGACCTTATTAATACAGTCTGGGCATACTGTAACGAATATACCTGGGCGCCTCTCGGTCACTATAACAGCTACTACGGCAGAACTCCTGCCGATTATGACCCCGGTCTTATTGATATTTTTGCAGCCTCTGTTGCCTTTGGACTGGCTGAAATAAAAAATCTGTTTCAGGACAGATTCCCTCAGCTTTTAAAGGACAGAATCCATGCCGAAATAAAGCGCAGAACTATTGACCCGTACCTTTCAAGAAAATTCTTCTGGGAAAATCACGGCAACAACTGGACTGCTGTTTGCTCCGGTGGAGTGGGCGGTGCTATGATGTATGAGTTCCCCGAAATTTATCTTAAAGAAAGGGAACGCCTTGATGCGTCAATGCAGAATTATCTTGACAGCTTTGCCGATGACGGTGTTTGCGTTGAGGGTACGGGCTACTGGGAGTTCGGCTTTGGCTTTTTTGTAAATTATGCAGCTCTTCAAAGAGAGCTTACCAAGGGTGAATTTGACTGGTTTAAAAATGAAAAGGTAAAAACAATCGCTACATTCATGCAAAAAATGTATCTTGACAGAGATGTTATTGTATCCTTCAGCGATTGCGGTATGTATCAGCATATGCCCCTTGGCTTAGTCCATATGCTAAAGTCAATTTATCCGAATGATATTGAGTGCTTACCCTACATATACGGACATATGGAGGATAATACACATTTCAATTTCCTTTTAAGGTCCTATATTTATTTCAACCCCGACTATATGGCTGAGGACATATCCAAAAATGTGGAATACAATATGGAAAACAGCGCCATCTTTGTAAAGAGGACTCCCTATTACGGCTTTGCAGCCAAGGGTGGTAACAACGGTGAGAGCCACAACCATATTGACGTTGGCAACTTTATAATTCCAAGAAACAATAAGCAGATTATATGCGACCTTGGAGCCGGTCCCTATGAAAAGGGCTATCACGATAAATTAAGATATACATTCTTCCACCCATCAGCCTACTCCCACAATCTTCCCATTTTTGACGGAATCGGCGAGGACGGAATAAGACGTGAAAATGTGTATATTGACCACGATAAATCAAGCTCCACCATTAAAATGGACATAAAAAACGGATACGGTATTGATTTTCTTAGCCGTTTGCCAAGAAAATTCACATTTCTTGAGAATGAAATAATCCTTGAGGACAGCTATGAGCTTACAAGAGATGCAGAGATAAAGGAGCGCTTTATAACTCTATCCAAGCCTGTAATAAATGGGGATACTACATTTATTGAGGATATGGCTCTTTACGCTGACGGACTCGTGCCTGTTATATCCGTTAAGGAAATAAGACATCATAACGACAGCTCAACACCTCTTGATTGCTATATTCTTGATTATATACTTCCCAAGGGACAAAGAGGCTTTAAAATCAGCTTTAAAATGCCAAAATAACAAAAAAGTCGACACTTGGTCGACTTTTTTATTTTAAAAGGGTATCATTCATTCTTATCCATACATAGCGAGAAAGTCCGCAGTCCTCATGTGACGGAAATCTGTCAGCGATTTTAAGAGTGGTTTCCTCCACTCTGGAGTGGAAGCCTCCACCGTTTATTTCATCGGGATTATAATTTGCAAAGCTTCTGCCGTCCCTGTGGATTTTGGAAAGGTTGGTAAGAAAGCCGTTTTCAGCCTTATAAAGATATTTGATATCGCCTGTCAAATAATAATAGAGATAGTCTGCCTCAGCGCGCCAGATGCTCCAAGCGTGACCGGCACAGATCGCAGGGCCGTCTGCGTCTCCCTCCCACTGAGTTTCCCACCATCTTAAGGATGAACCGTGCATCTGACAGATTGGGGTGTTGATAACCCAGCCTTCGTGAACGTCAAGAATCTCCTTTGCCTTGGCTATATATTCCTCTCTGCGCTCAATATTTTTACAGTAATACAAAAGAGCCAATGCGGTGCAGGAAATTGAGCCGTCCTCCATTTCCTCCTCAGCCTTGTCACTTTTTCCACCCTCAGTGGGGAATTTCATGCCACGGCGGTACAGATATTCAGCCATTTTATTGGCAGATTTTCTGT
Source organism: Eubacteriales bacterium (assembly GCA_045542275.1). Lineage (GTDB taxonomy): Bacteria > Bacillota > Clostridia > Oscillospirales > CAG-272 > RGIG2000. The sequence goes on from JAZQKP010000018.1 coordinate 5,408, forward strand.
ATTTTTGGTAAAGCTCCTTATCCTTATCAGCCATAAAGTTGGCCATATCGCACACAGGAATCATAGGACAGCAAACAGTAGTATAATCCTCTCTGTTACCATCATCCCAAGCAACCTCAATATGTCCATCGTCCTTTTGATAATCGGTAATAAAGCAATTAATTGCGCCCTTTGCATATTCAAGATATCTTTCGTCCTTGAAATATTTATAAGCATCTAAAAGAATAGTAATTCCGAAGGCAAGCTCCTGTACACGACAGGATTTATACACATTATATGCATTAAATCTGCCGTGAGGTGTCTTTAAAACCGTAATTTCGGGAACAGCCCTGCTTTCGTCCTCCTCAGTAATTACGGAAAGGATATGTCTTAGCTTGCTCTCATATGCTTCTGTTTCCTCCTTAGTCAGCATATTCTTGTGCTTCATAAGGAATCTGAGCATAGCACTTACCCAGCATTGATGCTCACACAGGTTACCGTTAGTGCGAGCCATAATTACATCAAGCCTTACGGTATCTAAGGACTTTTTATACAGGCTTTCATAGGACTTATATCCAAAAACAGACACGTGTGCGCCATTTTTGCCGTTTTTTACGGGGATTAAGGTTGTTTCCCACTCATTTGTTATTGTGTATTCCGTTGAAAACGGCAGAGCTCTTTCTCCATTTTCTGAAATTTCAATAAGAGAATCGGGCTCACCGTAGGGAATAAGCGACACAGTGTCACCTATTTTGCCTCCTCCGCCTCTATAATCGAGAAATGGTACATCATAGATTTTACTAAGCTTATTAAGGCAGTCGCCAAAGTCGGAAACGGGTAAAATAGCTATTTCAAGCTTCTTTTCCCGTCTTTTTGTACCGAATACCTTGTCATAATTGGCGTAAAGCTTAAGATTTATAAAGTAATGTGACCAAAGATAAGTGGAATAATCCATCTTCCACCCATCACTATCGCTTAAAACGGCAACTGTCAGATTGTTGCCCTTAGGATTAGTCAGATAAGCATAAATTATCCTTTTGTCAGTAGACGTATAGGGGGAATTGAAAAGAAATTGATTCTCCCAGCCCCCTCCGTTTAACTTCCCCATAAAGTTAAACGGGAGATTTATGCCGAATTCACTCAGGTCTTCTCTTTTCGAGCTGATGCTCAGCCTAATACCGTCAAGAATTGGGGAAATCCCAAGACTGGTGTCTGTTTCCTTAGCATACAGTACACCGTTTTTCGTAAGGAACGGATCATGCCTGTCTATATAGGGAATACCCCATGGCTTTTTGCCCTTCGTTATATCGTCACTGTCAAGGGTATAGCAAACGCCTATTTCATCTCCGTTTATCACCTTGTTTTCAGGCGCACGGGTGTCAATAATGCCTATGCCGTCTTTATAAATTATACTCATAACACTATTGTATTAATAGAATACGGCTCAAGCTCATAGGACTTATCCTCTATGGTAATAACCTTTTTGAAATCATAGGGATTATATGCTACTACAACCATCTGTCCGTCTGGATTACGGAATGCAGAGCAGCTTGATGCAAATTCGCCCTTCATTTCAACATACTTAGCGCCTCTCTTTACAAAGTGAGAATAATGCTTCATAAGGTAAAATTCGGGGGTAAGTGTTCCTTTTTTGTCCTTTACGGAAACAAGGGAGTTCTGTCTCCAGCCCCATGTGCTTGGCTGGTCTGCCTTTAATGCAAGGTTCCAGTATACGTATGCGGTTGCGCCGAAACGGAAATAATGACGTGTTAAGCCAAACACCTCCAGCATTCTTTCCCAGGTGTTTTTACCGTCTCCGCATTCGGACTCTGTCTGGATAAGCTCAAGGTCGGGATAGTCATCTCTTGTCTGAGGAAGGGCAAACTTGCCTGCCCATTGATATCCAACGCCCTTTATATATTTTCTTGCCCTTTCGTCCTGCATTGCAAGGCCCAGATAGTGGCAGTATTTTGTCCACGCATAACGGTCACCACCCTCAGGACCGTTTATTGTACCGTAGAAGATATCTACGTTTTCATCCTCAAGGGCAGGGCCAAGGTATCCGCCGATAAAATCAGCAAGCTCGTTTCCGTGCCATACGCAGGACGGGAATACCTGATTGCTGCATGGCTCATTTTGTGGGTGAACATGAATAATAGGCACACCCGCTTTATGATATTCCTGAACATATTTTTTAAAATAAAGGGCATACGCCTTAAGGTTTTCCTCTGTTCTGTTGAATACGCCGAAGCTGTATGCCTTATGTGTCTTTAGCCAAAGAGGCGGACACCAGGGGGATGCGAACATCTGCATATTCTTCTGACGGCAAACGCCCTCCAAAATAAGAGGAAGAAGAAGCCTTTTATCTCTTTCAATAGAGAAATTCTTCATTTCGTAGTCGCCCTCTGTTTCGTTATATGAATAGAAATCCGTAGCAAAGTCGCTGGCGCCTATGGGAGTACGGCAATAGTTAAAATTACAGCCGTTTTCCGTAAACAATTCGTCAAGCACAGCTTTTTTATCCTTTTCGGAAAGCTCATTAAGTGCAAGCGCGCTAAGCTCACTAAAGCAGCAGCCAAATCCACGTATTGTCTGCTTTTCCTCACCAAAGGTAAGGCGAGTGCCCTCTGTCTTTGCTGCTTTACCGTTTTTCCAATAGCTTTTTTCAGTAGACTGTATAAACATAATACACCTCACAGTATTTATTGATTTCATTCTATCATATGCAAAGCTGCTTTGTAAAGAAAAAACTAAAATTTCTAGGATTTATTGATTTAAATGCTTCTTTATGATAGAATTAAATAAAGTATATAGATGCTTTAACTAAAATGAGGTGTGTATTATGAAAATTATGACGTTTAACACTCAGCACTGTCTTGATTATCTTAATCAAAAGATAGATTTTCGGGTTATGGCAGACGCCATAAATCAACTTGATGCCGATATTGTGGCTCTTAATGAAATGTTTGATAACAGCAAGCATGAGGAGTACGATAAGCAGACGGAAAAGCTGTCAAAATTAACCACTCTACCCTACTTTTTCTTTGCTAAGGCGATTTTTGATGTTTACGGCGACTACGGAAACGGGCTTCTCTCCCGTTACCCCATTAAGAGCGCAGAGGTAATTATGATTCCCGACCCGAGCCCCCGAAAATATAATGGCTTTTACGAAACACGATGTCTTCTTAAGGCGGTTTTGGAAAATGGGCTTACCGTCCTTGCTACCCACTTTGGCTTAAATCCCGATGAGCATGAAAATGCCGTTAACACCGTAATTAAGCACATAACCGATACAAAATGTATTCTTATGGGTGATTTTAACGTTTCTCCCGACAATCCCGTCTTAGCTCCAATAAAAGCGAAAATGAAGGATACCGGCGACCTTTTTAATTCCTCTAAGCTTAGCTGGCCGTCGGATAAGCCTACAATAAAAATAGACTACATTTTTGTTTCGCCCGATATTGAGGTAGTATCTGCCGACATTCCTTCGCTTATAGCCTCAGATCACCGTCCCCATATAGCAGAAATCAAAATATAAAAAGCACCCGATATTATACGTGAATACCGAATATCGAATAAAGGCTTTTTATGAAGGAGAATAAAATGAGTAAAAGAACTGAAGAAATACTTTCAAAAATGACCCTCAAGGAGAAAATCTATCACCTTGAGCAAATCACAACAGCTACCTTTTTAACAAAATGGAGCACCTACCACATTATTACAGGTCCCGACAGTAAGCTTAAGCTTGATAAGGATATGATTTTTGATGTGGGTACATCTCTTAACCTTGTTGGCGCTGAAACAATGATTGATGCCCTTGAAAACTTTCTTGATAAGAGCAAGAGCAAGCGCCCTCCCATATTTATGCAGGACGTAATTCACGGCCACCGTACACTTTATCCTATTAATCTTGCTGTTGCTGCGTCCTTTGACCGTGAGCTTGCCAAGGAGCTGGCAGCCATGGCAGCTAAGGAGGCCAGCCTTGACGGTGTAAGCGTTACCTTTGCGCCCATGGTTGACCTTGTGCGTGACCCACGTTGGGGACGTGTTATGGAGTCCAGCGGTGAGGACCCCTATCTTAACTGTGAAATGGCTAAGGCTACCGTTGAGGGCTTTCAGGGTGACCTTGGCAAATACAATGTTGCTGCCTGTGTAAAGCATTATGCCGCATATGGCGCTGCTGAGGCAGGACGTGATTATAACACGGTTGATCTGAGTGAGCGCACTCTCCGTGAATACTATCTCCCTGCATATAAGGCTGCAGTTGATGCGGGAGTTAAAATGGTAATGACAGCCTTTAATATTGTAGACGGCGTACCCTGTGTCGGAAATGAGCATCTTGTAAAGGATATTTTAAGAGACGAATGGGGCTTTGACGGAATTGTAATCAGCGACCACGGTGCCCTTGAGGAAATGATTACCCACGGCGCTGCTGAGGACAAAAAGGAGGCTGCTTACCTTTCTATGAAGGCAGGCTGCGATATCGAAATGATGTCAAGCTGCTATGCAGAGTATCTTGAGGAGCTGATTAATGAGGGTAAGATAAGCGTTGAGCAGGTTGATAAGTCCGTAATGAGAATCCTTAATCTTAAGGAGGAGCTTGGCTTATTTGATAATCCCTACCGTTCCGTTAATATTGAGGAGTCCAAGGCTGTTCAGGTTGGACCTGAGCACCGTGCAATTGCACGCAGAGGCGCAGAGGAAAGCGCAGTTCTTCTTAAAAATGAGGGTATTCTTCCTCTTAAAAAGGACGTATCCGGCGTTGCACTTATCGGCCCTCTCGGTAATACAGGTAAGATTCACGGTAGCTGGCATTGTGGCGGTAAGGCTGAGGAAACAGTATCTGTTTATGAAGGCTTAAAATCTCTTCTTGGCGATAAGGTAAAATATGCCCAGGGCTGTCCCATTGAATATGATTCCACCGATGCATCTCTTATTGATGAGGCTTGCGCCCTTGCCAAGGAAAGCGAATGCGTAGTTCTCTGCCTTGGTGAGCATCAGGATTACTCAGGTGAGGCTAACTGCCGTTCCGATATTTCCTTGCCCGAAATTCAGTATCAGCTTCTTGACAGAATTCTTGAGGTTAATAAAAATGTGGCAGTAGTTCTCTTTACAGGCAGACCTCTTGCAATCAGCAGACTTGATAAGACTGCCCCCGCAATACTTAATATGTGGATGCCCGGTACAGAGGGTGGTAATGCCTGTGCTAATCTTCTCTTCGGTAATGCTGTACCCTCAGGCAAGATTACAATGACATTCCCACGTACCCTTGGCCAGTGCCCCATTTACTATAATCACTACACCACAGGCAGACCCAAGCTTGAAAAGGACGACTTTAACCGTGTGCTTTACACATCCTCATTTATTGATGTTCCTAACAGTCCTCTTTATCCCTTTGGCTACGGTCTTTCCTACACAAGCTTTGAATACAGCGACTATACCTTAAGCGATACAAAAATGGATAAGGACGGAAAGCTTGTTGCCAGTGTTAAGGTTAAAAACACAGGCGCATATAAGGCTAAAGAGGCAGTTCAGCTTTACATAAGAGATGTAAAGGGCTCCTGCGTACGTCCTGTTAAGGAGCTTAAGGGCTTTGAAAAGATTGAGCTTGATGTTGGTGAGGAAAAGACTGTTTCCTTTGAAATTACAGAGCCTATGCTCCGTTATTTCAACCAAAAGCTTGAGCACGTGTCCGAAAAGGGCGAATTCCAGGTATTTATCGGCAAGGATTCCACCTGTAAGCCATTCGCTTCATTTCAGCTTGTATAATTAAAATAAAAAGGGCGCCGTGGCGCCCTTTTTGATAGGTAAATTAAGGAATTATGCTTTGCTGCTCTATATCTGCGCCCAAGCTCTATTATCAGTAAAACAAGCCCGTAGCCTGCTGCATACATTGGCGCCATAACCCACGCAGTCAACGGAGTGTCGGGAAGTATTGGCTCTAAAATATGGAAGGAATCAGACAAGCCAAAAACAGATATTTGGAATGCTCCAAGGGTCAGATACAGGGTAAATCCAAACAAGGTATAATACCATTTTTTGTATGTAATGTGAATTTGGTTAAACATAAGCAAGGCGCAAACCATTACTAAGCATATACTATGGTGCAAAAGACCGGAAATTGTTGGCAAATAGAAAATTGACGAGCCTTGATCAAGGAATGTGGGATTAAATAAGGTTATCAAAGCGCCAACAAGCCCTAAGAACCACAAAAAATGGTAGGCTGCATTATCCTTTTTACCAAGAAGAACAGCTAATGCCAAGGCTAAGCTTGTCATTCCGCAAAAGCTGTCGGGAATGATATATTCCCAATACATCTCTGGATATCGGAAAACCTGTGAAAGCCTGTTAATTATAATCCATACAAGCAGCAATGATGCTATGGATTTTAAAACTACAGCTTGGGATTTTTCCGATTTTGCATATTTTTGGGCAAGGAAAAGACCTATAACGGATAATGAAATTGTAACAAGTATATATATTAAATGAACAGAGCCGAAAACCCTAAGATCCATTGTTAGTTCTCCTGTATATGAGATTTATCGCAGTACATTATAGTACATAATCTGACGGATTTCAAGATTAACTAATAAAATGGGCTTATGTACTAAGAAGATATCTCGACTACATTTATGTATATTGAAAGCGAGTGCTGAAGCGCACTCGCTTTTTGTTCCTATTTAAGCATAAATTTCCATTCCTTGTCTTCGTTAAGATACCAGCTGAATTCGCTTGTGTTCTCATCGAGAAACACATCAAGCAGCTCAAGCATTGTTTTTGAAAGCGAAAGTGTCTTAAATTCCTTGAGGGTTGTCCAAAACACCTCCCCCTCATCGGAAGAACGGAGTTCCCCTGTGAATTTGTCCGTTTTGTAGAGTAAAATTACATAACGAGAGCCGTCGTCACACATCCAATCGTCAATTCCACAAAGACAGGGGCTTTCTATTTTAAGTCCCGTTTCCTCGTATACCTCGCGTATTACCGAATCCGTAAAGGACTCCCCATATTCAACATGGCCACCGGGAAAAGCAATTCCTGACCAGTTCTTTTTTCTTACCTGTGCAACCACCCTGTCACCGTCATATACCATACACATATTTGTAAAAATTACTTTTTCCATTTCAAGCTCCGTGCCCTTTTCTTCTTAAATATTCCTTTATCAAAATCGGTTGAATAAGTGGATAGGTCCATTCTGTGGGAAGCTCATCGAAAAGCTTTACAAGCTCCATCTCACTGTTCAAGGCTGAGTCAAAGGAATAAATATCGGCAAAATAAAGCATACCGTAGGTTTCTTCGCCTGTTTCATTTACTCTGTTTTTGCCTGTTACAGAATACACACAAATAGGTTCAATGGAAAAATCAAGTGCACCGGTTTCCTCGTTAAGCTCTCTCTTAGCTGTATCAAGTATATTTTCGTCTTGTTCTCTGTGTCCGCCGGGAACCTCATAGGTATCTCTCTCCTTATGCTTGCAAAATACCCACCTGCCGTTATACTTTGATATTATAACAGCAAATTTAAGAAGCTCATCCTTTATGCTTTCATAAAATTTTACTTCCATGAATTCACCTCTGTTTCTCTACTTGCTCAATAGCCCAATTTTGCATTTCTGAAAACATTTTACCTTTTATCTTGTCATACTTAACCCACATAAATTCGTGATCGCCTTCAATAGGCTCTTGCACCTTTTCTATAAGTTCTCCAATATAATACGTTTGGATCGGGTGGAAATATCCAACTGTGGGGTGCCTTGTATATGCCTCCGCAGAGCAAAGCTTTCTACCTATATTTACTATGTAACCTGCTTCTTCAAGACATTCTCTTGTCAAGGCTTTACTGTGATTTTCGCCCTTATCAATTCCACCACCCAAAAGAAAATATCCCTTTGGCGTTTTAATTACACCCACTTTATTGTCCTTAATAGGAATAATGTATGCTCCCTCTCTGTCTCGGTATTCAGCATTTTCCTTTATGCCAAACACTCTGTGAATGTCGAGTACGCCTTTGTACCAAGTAGGTATCGGGGTTTTCATATTGTCATACCAGCTAAGCACGTCCTTGGCTTGATTTATCATTACGTTTACTTGCTTCTCTCCGAAAGGAATCGCCCACGGAACAGAAGAAAGGGTATTTGAGCTTATGTATAATGCAAGAAGCTCCCAAAATTCATAAGGTACCTTGTTATTGAAATATCCATTCACCATTCCTGTAGCGAACAACGGAGTTGCTTGTGCACACCAAACGATTCGGTTAAATTCTTCCCAAGGGTCGCCAAAATCATCTCTGTCAAAGTCAATGATGTAGAGCTTTTTATCATTTCCAATCATCATATTTCCGATATGATAATCTCCGTGCTGATATGTGCGAGGTCGGTCTTTAAGCAAATACCTGTGAGAATTTATGTAATCAATAAATGCTTGACCGTTCTCATATTTTATAGGACATTCGCTATACATTTTAATTTTTCTGTCAGCCTTGCGATTGAAATATGCTTCCCAACTTTCAATGTTGTCGGGAGCGGGGATTTTGTGAATCTCCTTTAATATTCTCCCTGCTTCAAAGCCATAAAAATATTGCTCGTTCGCTGTCAGCTTGGATGCATTCTCCTCAGCATCAACACCGTCTATCCAAGATTGAAGGGAGTAAACTCCTTCATCGCATATTCCAAAGGATATGGGTTTGCACATAGGAACATCAAGTGACGCCACTTGCTTCATGTACTCAAACTGCTTTTTCTTTCTCTCATACTGCTCAATTGGTGAAATGCGAAGCAAAAATTTGCCTCCATTCCCGTCAGTAACAAGATATTTCTTATCCTTAGACCAACCCTTATTTATAAACTCCTTGGCCCGAAAGGATAAAATGGCTTTTTCTTCCATTATGCACACCTCCCCTGATATAATGTTTGAATAATTATATCATATTCAAATGATTCTGTCAATTTAATGTGTTATAAGATGAGTGAAGAATAACCGAATTTTAATTACATTTCTATTAAACTATTTCAAACACCTGCGAAGCGTGTATTCAAGATATATCTTAGGGCGATAACAACTCGAAAATAATAAACATATAATATTGTGGTGCTTCACCAAAATTTTTATAGGAGGTTTTTATAAGTAGACAAAATCCATTTATGCGAAGTACCAACGATCGCCATTGTAATAACTGTCAAAACGAATGATAGAAATCCGTGTGTAGTCTGCCCTCCCGGTCCGGAGGGTCCTCAGGGAATACCCGGAGGTGTACTAAGCTATGCCGACTTTTATGCCCTGATGCTTAAGTATCACCGGGCAAAGTCAATGTAGCTCTTGTTTTCTTTGCTGATTTGTGGTAAAATTGTAGTGAAAAACTATTTTTAGGAGAGATTATGTACGATATAGCAATAATTGGCGCAGGCGTTATAGGCGGTATGATAGCAAGAGAGCTATCCTTCTATAATTTGAGCGTATGCCTGATTGAAAAGGAAAACGATGTTGCCACAGGCGCAACAAAGGCAAACTCTGCAATAGTTCATGCGGGATTCGACGCAAAGGTAGGCACATTAAAGGCTAAGCTGAATGTAAAAGGCTCCAAAATGATGCCTCAGGTTGCAAAGGACTTAGGCGTAAAATACATAAACAACGGCTCCCTTGTAGTAGGCTTTAATGAAGAAGATGAAACCACTCTTAAGGAGCTGCTAAGCCGTGGCAATACAAACGGTGTTGAGGGCTTAAGGCTCCTTGACAGAAGCGAAATTCTGAAAATCGAGCCTAACATAGGTAAGGATGTTACCTGTGCTCTGTATGCCCCAACAGGCGCTATAATCTGCCCCTACGATTTAACTGTAGCTGCCATAGGAAATGCTATGGATAACGGTGCAGAGCTTAAATGCAGCTTTGAGGTGACGGAAATAGAAGATATGGGCGATTACTACGTAATAAAATCAAAAAATGAGCAAATCCTCTCAAAATACGTAGTAAATTGCGCAGGTGTATATTCTGATAGAATAGCCGGTCTTGTAGGAGATTCCTCATTTAACGTGCATCCTCGACGTGGTGAGTATGTTCTTTTGGATAAGGAAAGCGGAAATATTGTGTCCCATACAATATTTGTAACCCCCAGTAAAATGGGTAAGGGTATACTGGTTTCTCCCACAGTTGACGGTAATCTTCTTTTAGGGCCAACCGCTGTTGACATAGAGGACAAGTCCGACAAGTCAACCTCCTGTGAATTCTTCTCTTCTATCTACGATATAGCCGAAAGAAGCGTTTGCGGTATTCCCAAAAACAAAACTATTACATCCTTCTGCGGACTTCGCTCCGTAGGCAGCACAGGAGATTTTATTATCAACTCTCCCAAGCCCCGATACGTAAATGCTGCAGGTATTGAGTCCCCCGGACTTTCCGCATCTCCTGCTATTGCTGAATACGTATGCAGCCTTTTAGGCGAAATCGGTCTTTCTCTTGTTAAAAAGGAAAACCCCATCACCACAAGAAAATCTATGCACGCATTCAGAGATGCAAGCATAGAAGAAAAAAATAAGATGATAAAGGAAAACCCTTCCTACGGAAAGATAATTTGCAGATGCGAGAACGTTACCGAGGGCGAAATTCTTGATGCCATTCGTACTCAGCCAAGGGCAACCGACCTTGACGGCGTAAAAAGACGTACACGCTCTCAAATGGGTAGATGTCAAGGTGGATTTTGCAGTCCTTATATAATTGAGCTTCTTTCAAGGGAGCTTAAATTACCCTACGAGGAAATAACAAAATTCGGTGGACAATCATACGTAGTAACGGGTAAAACAAAGGAGAAAAAAAGATGACAGAGCTTGTGATTATAGGTGGTGGACCTGCCGGAATGAGCTCCGCAATATCTGCCTACGAAAACGGAATAAGAAATATCCTTATTCTTGAAAGAGATGATAAGCTGGGTGGTATTCTTCGTCAATGTATACATAACGGCTTCGGGCTTCATAAGTTTAAGGAAGAGCTTACAGGACCGGAGTATGCATACAGATACGAAAAAAAGGTTAAGGAGCTTGGTATAAGCTTTAAGCTTAATACAATGGTCCTTGAAATAACAAAGGATAAAAAAATTATAGCCTCTAACAGCGAGGACGGAATTTTCGAAATAGAGGCAAAGGCTATTATTCTTGCCATGGGCTGCCGTGAACGTGCAAAGGGCGCTTTAAATATTGCAGGTACTCGTCCTGCCGGTGTTTACAGCGCAGGTACAGCGCAGAAGCTTGTCAATATGAAAGGATATATGCCGGGTAAGGAGGTCGTTATTCTCGGATCAGGCGATATAGGTCTTATTATGGCTCGAAGAATGACCCTTGAGGGCGCTAAGGTCAAGGCAGTATGTGAGCTTATGCCCTATTCCTCCGGACTTGCAAGAAATATTGAACAATGCTTAAACGATTTTAATATTCCCTTAAGGCTGTCTCACACGGTTGTAGCCCTTCACGGAAAGGAAAGGCTGACAGGAGTTACAATTGCTAAGGTTGATAAAAACCGTAAGCCCATTAAGGAAAGCTATGAGTTTATCTCCTGTGACACTCTGCTTTTGTCATGTGGCTTAATTCCCGAAAATGAGCTGACAAAGGGAATCGGTGTTGAGATTTCACCTGTGACAAACGGTAGCGTGGTTGACCAGAACAGAGAGACAGGTATTGAGGGTGTATTTTCCTGTGGAAACGTGCTGCACGTTCATGATTTGGTGGACTACGTGTCGGAGGAAGCAGAAATAGCAGGTAAAGGCGCTGCCGATTACATTAAGGGAATTAATAATAAAACGGTGAATATTCCTATTTCAACCGACGGAAAAATCCGTTACACCGTGCCTCAGATATTAACTGAGAAAAAGGATACCTCCCTGTATTTCAGAACATCAAATCTGTACAGAAACGTAAAAATAAATGTTTATGCAGATGATAAGCTGGCGCTGTCAAGAAAAAAGCAAAGAATAGCGCCTTCAGAGATGGAAATTTTAAAGCTTGATAGCAAAATCCTTGAGGGAGTATCTAAAATAAGGCTTGAACTGGAGGAATTAGAATGAAAAAAGAATTAACCTGTATAGCGTGTCCTCTGGGCTGTAGCCTTATTGTAACATTAGAAGAAAATCAGGTTTTGTCCGTTGTTGGCAACACTTGTCCAAGAGGAAAGGAATACGCAATAAACGAATGTACTGCTCCTAAAAGAATGGTAACAACTACAGTCCGTTGCGAAAACGGAGAGCTTGTTTCCGTTAAGACAAGTCAGCCGATTCCCAAGGAAAAGGTTTTCGAAGCCATGGAAATAATAAACTCAACCGTTGCAAAGCTCCCCCTCTTTGTTGGAGATGTAATAATCCCCGACCTTTTTGGCAGCCCCGTAGTGGCAACTCAATGCAAAGAATAAACTTTGCTGTTAAGGGATAAATAAAAAGGGCACCGAGTGGTGTCCTTTTTTTATTGGTGGAGTAAGTGAGGTGAAAATGAACTATTTGATGCAATTGTACTCTCTTAAAACATTGAGTCTTACTCTTTCTACAGATTTATGTACATTGCTTAACCTGTTGTGGTCGTTTCCTAATCTGTCAGCCTCTTTTTCAAATCTGCGGGAATATGAATATCCGTCTTCGTAAACAAATGATGTATATGCCTCATGTGCCCAATAATTGCGTATACTTGTTATTTGTTCGAGAAGATTGTAATCGTTTTTGTGAAAATAAGGTTTGTTATCAGAGTTGTCCAATTTTTGCAATTCTTTTACAGTTTTGCCCAAAGTCCATTTTTCGATATTATCATAATTTTCATCAAAATCACCTTCAAGCATACCTGCATATATAAATTTAACATCTCGTTCTATACACTGGCAAAACATAATTGTTTCACCCACATAATAATGAAAATCTTGTAGATCTCTAATCATATTGTCACTCCAACATTGATTTTTTCCACAAGTGTGCTTGCTTCAATATTTTTTCAATAAATTCATGCTTCCCTGCCGTATAGTTTCCGCGATTATTTGCAAACTCCAATGCCAGTTTTTTCTTTAAATCATCATATTCTTTTGCATATTCGGGAAACGCATTCAAATAATCTCTAAAATTTATGTAGTTATTCCAAGCGATGCTGTTCCATTCAACAACGTGGATGTGATGTGTGCGAAATTCTTTTTCAAAATCTCCAATTACGAAAAGTAATTGTTCTTTTACATCCTCTTTTCGAAAAATTATTCCGTTCTTTTTCAACAACTCAATATACGGCTTTATGCTATCCAACGTATTAACACCCACGGCAATATCAATAATAGGCTTGGCACATATATTTTGAATGGACGTACTGCCTACGTGCTGAATATCAACAGCTACATCATTTAACAAAGATTTCAATAACTTAATAGTTTCGGCTGCAATATCTTCCCACAAAGGATTATGCGGCAATAAATCAACAGTTCCTCTTTTCAAGCCTAACATTTTATATCTCCTTTTGGAATTATTCCTCAGGTCTTGGATTGTTTGGCAACGGATTTCCGTTCTCATCTCTGTTTATCGGAATGGCTTTTAAGTGAAATTTAATGCTTCTGCAAGGACAGGGTAAATCCATTTCATATTTGTCCTTCAATCCTCTATATGTAAAATCGCCACCGCAACGGATAACCTCACACCAAGTAAATAATTCAGACATTACTCTTGGACAAATTCCGGCAGGACATTCGTAGGAGAAAACAAATTTGTCGCCCTTTTCTATACCAAGTCTGCAATGAGCTGCTTTACCTTCAATAGCTGTCAATTCAAACTGCCATTCTTCTGTAACCCATTTTTTCATAATTTTATCCTTTCATATCCCTATCAATCTCATCACGTGTAAGTACAGTAAGATTTTCGTGTGGATAACTGCAAAGCACACTATCCAAATACTGAATGCCACAAAAATATTTGCATATAGAGGTATCCTTTACTGCACACTTATGCTCATTAGTGTTTTCTGCTATATTCCAAGGACAAGTGGAGTTTCCAAATTTAAGATTACTAAAGTCAATATCCATATTGGCTCCAATAATTTTTTTGATTTTATCGTTCATATTATACCTCATTCTTTTGCAAATCCAAAGTGATTCTCTACCTTTCCCAAGGTATCATGCACTGTGCTATTTGCTGTTCTTTCAATCCAATAGTAATTGCTGTTTTTTATATCAGCATACCTTTTCTCGTTAATGCTATTTAAAGTTGCGTTACACGTTTCTTTTGCCTTTTCAAAATCGGTTGCACTATATATGAAATTACTAAATCCTTGATGATCGGAACGATTACAGTAATCCTCAACCAAATTTGAGGGATCTTTTATTAAGAAAACTATTCGAGAAGCTTCAGTAAGCTTGTCTGCTTCTTCAACTGTCAAATGGCAGTCGCACAGTACAACTTGATTTTGTGAAAGACGAATTAAGTCCAATATTACAAAATCTAATTGCTCTCGTGTGTTGTCAAGAAGCCATTTTTTATATTCCTCTACTGTACGCCCAAAAAACTCATCGGCATTTTTAAACTGTGTATTCATTGAAGGCTGATATACAGAATTTGAGTTCATTAGATGATTTTCAAACTGCTCATCAATATCGTAAACCGTCAAATTATATTTTTTAGCTAACTCTCGTGAAATAGTTGTTTTACCGCCGCAAGGTGTTCCTGTTATGAAATATACATTCTTTAAATATTCTTTTAATACGTTATCTTGAAATATCATTTTTAACTCCTGATTAAATAGTTTTAAGTAGTTTAAAATGCATAAAACTATTAAACATAGTCTTATGCTGTTAGATATTTCTTGTTCTCCATGTAAAAGCTACAAGCATATTTGTTTCCTCCAAATTTTAATTGTTGGTAATATTGTATCATTTATTTGCGAAAAATTCAATCCCTTACCTGAAATGACAAAAGAGATTGAAAAGCTGTTAACAACACCACTTGCATAGAATAACTAAAAATACCGCAAGCCAAATTTGCTTGCGGTATTTTATTTATATGCACCTGAAATATGATACAATGTCTAATGTCTAATACTCCATCGTTGGTCATTTAAATTACCCATTTAAATTTAATTCCATAGATAAATTATTGTAGTGACCACAGTTGCATTTGTCTGTTATTACAAATAAAAGCTTTTTCCAAAAATTCGAACCTGAAATATTATTATCTTGAACAGATAATTGTATTTTTGTAAAATTAAAATCTCTAGTAGCAGAAATTAAAGCGTTTATGATTTCTATACCTATACCTTGTTTGTGAAACGGCTTATTTACTATAAAAAGTCCAAGATATAAAACACTATCAATAGGATATCCAAGAAGAATTGACAAAATAGCAACAGACCTATCATCTTTTGAAAAACCTATACAAAATACATTTTCGCTTGGAAATTCGTCAGGACAATACGTTACTACATCTTTGCAAAGTTCCGAATCAGCAGGCTTCCCATCGGTAATTATGTAATATTTTTCATTTGAATAAAAAACTTCCTCATATTTTGAAAGATTATCCAATTCGATAATCTCAATTTTATAATTAGACAAATATTTTTGTAGCTTTTCACAAAAATCTAATCTCTTCATTTTACCACCTCCGATAATAGTTCCTATATGATTATATAAAAACAAAATAACATGCTTAATAGTGTATTCTGTTATATTATCATTCATATATTGCTCTAAGGCTGTGTAGTTTTGGCTTGTTTAATATTTTCATTTTTTGTATTTTCCATTAATTCTATTTTTTTAACAAGTTTTTCAACCTCATCCAAAATTACAAATGCCCTGGAGTCTTGTATTTTCTTATCAATCTCCTTCTTTGCTGATTCAATGTATGACAAAATATCTGATGTTTGTTTTTTGAAATTTTCTTCAATCACATCACGAAAATAATAGTTAAGCATTATTATAAAAAATGCAAAAACAGTTGCTGCCGACTGAAAACGAATTAAAAAAACCATCATCTCATAAAACGATATAATAGCAAAAAAGGTTATAAAACCTATGGTTGCAAAAGCAATTTCGGCATTTTTAATATGCGAAAATCTTTTGCGTATTTTTTCTAAATTCGATTGAATTTTTACAGTTTGGTTAATACACTCTTTAATTTCAATGATATGTCTTTGACTGCCTTCAACATAATTATTTGAAGCATTTATTAGACCATTTATTTTATCATAACTGTCTCGATATGGCAAAAGAAGAGTAATAGATTTGCTACATTGATCAACATCCAAGCAAATATTATTCAATATAGCATTAAAATATTTAATAAAGTCTTTATTGTTTTTTGAGTTTCTTCTACTTCTGGCATTTGATAAGAAACATACCAATTAAAAAGATCTGCAAAAGCGAAAAAACATCCTGAGATTGTAGCTGCCATTGCTATCTTATCTAATCCATCCCAACCAAAAATTAGTTGAGTAAGCATTGTTATTGCTAAAAAAATTATGTATGAAAGCATTAACGCATTGCTTTTTTTCATTACTGGTATCCTTTCTCGTAAATTGATTTTTGTAGAGCTTGAACTATTTCACAAATAACAGTTTATATAATACATAATTTTATCATATGTATATCAAAAAATCAAGGAAATCAAAATAATAAAATAATTATTTGACACTTAGGCGTGTGCTTGTCTTGATACGAGAGCCCTCGCTACGCTCAGGCTGACAAGCACACGGCTGCGCACTTAAAAAACCAACCAAATAAACCAAAATACCCTTAAATGAAGAAACTATTGAAAACTCTATAAAAGGTTAAAAGGGAGACAGGGGGATGGTTCTCTGTCTTCTTTTTTGGTGACTAATTTGTGACTACTGCGGGAAGGAGAGTTCGAATCTCTCGAACCTATTATATAGTATTAAAAAATTGTGGTTTTGTAGGAGAGAGGATTTTTGCAAAATCACGCATTAGCGTGTATATCATCAGAGCAAGGCTTTGTATATCACCAATTTCGCAGAAATTGTATATCATCATTGCGAAAGAGATACAACCTACGGTTGATGATATACAGCTTCGCTGATGATATGCACTCTCCGTGTGATGATATACCATTGCTTTCGCAATGGATAAACAAAAAAGGACACCGATTTGGTGTCCTTTTTTGTTGGCGGAGAAGGAGAGATTCGAACTCTCGAACCCTGTTACGGGTTACACGATTTCCAATCGTGCGCCCTCGACCAGCTAGGCGACTTCTCCATTTGCTGCATTAGTATAACATATTAATTTTCAAAAATCAAGTCATTTTTTAAATTTTTTTATTTTATTCTATAATAATTATTTGACATTAGCTTTCTTTTATGCTATCATTTACTATATTAATACGAATTTCAGCCCTGTGTGGCTTTGATTTTTACAAAGGAGACAAAATTATGGACAAGATTCTTAAGCTTTTGGAAGAAGACTCTACTCTTACTCCCGAAGAATTGGCTCTTATGCTTTCCAAAGAGGTTGGCGATGTTAAGAAGATTATCGAGGGATACGAAAAGGACGGCGTTATTCTCGGATATAAGACTATTATTGACTGGGATAAGACCGACAGAGAGTATGTCAGCGCTCTCATAGAGGTTAAGGTTACTCCTCAGCGTGACCGTGGATTTAACAAGATTGCAGAAAAGATTTACAATCATCCCGAGGTTAAGTCCCTTTACCTTATGTCAGGCGGATTTGATTTTACCGTTCTTATTGAGGGTAAAACAATGAAGGAGGTTGCATACTTTGTCGCCCAGAAGCTTGCTCCCATTGAATTTGTAACCTCAACAGCTACACACTTTGTGCTTAAGAAATACAAGGACAAGGGAGTTATCTATACTCAACCCGAAATTGATGAAAGAGGCAACCTTCCCTTATGATAGATTACAGTAAAATGCTTTCCAAAACCTTGTGCGACATAAAGCCGTCAGGCATTCGTAAGTTTTTTGATATGCTTTCGGAAATGAATGACGTTGTTGCACTTACGGTAGGTCAGCCCGATTTTGTTACGCCTTGGCATATCCGTGAGGCTGCAATTGACTCTCTTGAAAAGGGAAAGACCTACTATACCTCTAACGCAGGTACACCTGAGCTGCGTAATGCTATTTCCGATTATATGAAGCGTCGCTTTGACCTTGAATATTGCCCAAAGGACGAAATCTTTATTACCGTTGGCGGTAGTGAAGCTATTGATGTGGCTATCCGTGCTCTTGTTAACCCCGGAGATGAGGTTATCGTGCCTATGCCCTCCTTTGTATGCTATGAGCCTATTGCAAGAATGGCAGGGGCTGAGGTAGTTATTATTGATACCAAGCAGGAAAACAACTTTAAGCTTACCCCTGAGGAGCTAAGAAACGCAATTACACCAAAAACAAAGCTTTTGGTTCTTCCATTCCCCAACAATCCCACAGGCGCTATCCTTACAAAAGAGGAGCTTGAGGGACTGGCAGAGGTGCTGAGAGATACAAATATCGCTGTGCTTTCCGATGAAATTTATGCTGAGCTTACCTACGGCAGACGTCACGTTTCTATTGCCTCAATTGAGGGAATGCGTGAAAGAACTATTATTGCCAGCGGATTTTCCAAGGCTTACGCTATGACAGGCTGGAGAATGGGCTATATCTGTGCCCCTGCTCCTCTCCTTAAGGAAATGCTTAAGCTTCACCAGTACGCAATTATGTGCGCACCTACAGTATCCCAGTTTGCAGCCACAGAGGCTATGATAAACGGTGATGAGGATATTGCATATATGGCTGCCGAATACAACAGAAGAAGAAAGTTTATCCTTGAGGGCTTACGTAAAATAGGCATTGAATGCTTTGAGCCTGAGGGAGCATTCTACATCTTCCCCAACATTGGCAAATTCGGGCTTTCCAGTGAGGAATTCTGCGAAAGACTTCTCTATGAGCACAAATGCGCCATAGTCCCCGGTACTGCCTTTGGCGAAAGCGGTGAGGGCTTTGCAAGAATATCCTATGCTTACTCAGTTAAGCACATTGCAGAGGCGCTTGAGCGTATTGAGGCATTCGTAAAGACGCTTAAATAAGAGCTGCTAAATATGCGCAGAACGAAACAGACATTTATGATCTAACGATATTTGACGGCTTATACCAAGTAAAATTAAGGTTGAGATTTTGCATTTCTGCAAAATCTCTTCTTTTTATGTCTGTTTCTAGGCGCGACTGCTACTCTACCGTACACAAGTACGCCGACGTGTACGCATTCACGCCTTCTGCACACATTTCTCTAGCTCTAATGATGACAAAAAAGCGACACCGAGTGTCGCTTTTTTCTTATTTGCTCTTCTTATCAAGAGTGATTACAATCTTACGGTTTTCATCGTAGCCAACGGAATGAGTGGATACGCCCTCAATCTTCTGAACCTCAGAGTGAATAATTCTTCTCTCGTAGGAATTCATGGGGTCAAGGTGGATATTTCTGCCCTGACGGATAGCCTTATCAGCCATCTTTCTTGCAAGGGCACGGAGAGTTTCCTCTCTCTTTGCTCTGTAATTTTCAATATCTACAATAACCTTAACGTATTCCTTATGGTCAGAATCGCTTCTGCGTGCCAAGCAAAGATTTGCAAGGTACTGAATTGCATCAAGAGTTTCACCGTGGTGACCGATAAGGTTTGATGCGTCCTCGCCCTCAATAGTTACAAGGCGGGAAACAAAGCCCTCCTCATTAACTGTAAGATCGCCAACTACCTCACACTTAAAGCCGATATCGGCGATAAATGTCTTTAAGAAGTTCATAGCGATAACCTTTTCGTTTTCGGTAACCTTGATATCCTCATTCTTAAGAGGCTCTCTCTCAACCTTGCGCTGAGGCTTGGGAGCCTTCTTCTTTTCTGTCTTGGGTGCAGAGGGCTTTACTTCCTTCTGCTCTGTCTTAGCCTTTGCCTCTACAGGCTTTGTCTTTTCCTGTACGGGCTTAGCCTTTGCCTCTGCAGGCTTAGGCTGGGGCTTTGTAGCCTTGGGTGCAGGTGCAGCCTTTTCAGCCACGGGTGTAGGCTTTTTAGCCTTGGGAGCCTCTGTGGACTTTTCCTTCTTAGCTTCCTTTGCGAGCAAGTCTCCCTTACCGTCGTCAACAGTTACCTGAATTTCTGCAAGCACTGAGCCGATACCGAGGAAGCCCTTTCTACCGGGATTTATAATCTTATCCATGGTAATCTCGCCAAGGGCAGAATAAAGGTCAAGAGCCTTCTTGTACGCTTCGTCCACTGTCTTAGCTCTAACAATATATTCAAATCTCATGGAAATTTCCTTCTTCTAATTAATTAGTCGTCTTCGTGATGGAGTGAACGAACGCCAAGCTCTGCATAATCAACATTTTTGTATGCCTTGGGGTTACCCTTCTTGCCCTTAAGGTCACGGGCTGCCTTCTTGTAATCCTCCTCTGTAAATTCGGGATAAGGCATAAGGTAACGGAAGAGCGCCTGCTGACCGATGGAAAGGATAGTTCTGAATATCCAGTAAATACCGATTGCAGCTGCAAACTGGAATGTAACAATCATAGTGATTACGGGGAGAACGTACATCATAATCTTCATGGAGTTCATTGTAGCATTGGGATCTCCATCCTGCTGGGGAGGCTGATATGAGAACTTCTTTGAAAGGAACTGTGAAAGGTACATAAAGCCAAGGTTGAGAATCGGAACGAACACAAGGAACCATGCAGCAGTTGAAAGTGCGCTCCATGGGTCAATACCAAGGTTTACTCCGAAAAGTGTCATGCTGGGAAGGTTTTCGATTCCGCCGATATCGAGAATAGCCTGCTGAGCCTCAGGACCAAGCTTATTGAATGCGTCCATACCGCCTTCCTTAAGCTGTGTGATTACTGAAATCTGAGCTGTGGTATTCTTAGGGTCGATATTAAGGCTTGCGTAGATGGAATCAAGAATCTTTACAGTCTTATCTCCAACTGTAACCTCTGTGGCAATACCGCAAAGGAATTCAAGAGGACGGATAACTACTCTGTAAAGGGGAAAGATGATAAGCATCTGGATAATAAGTGGCAAGCAGCCCGCGAACTGGCTATAGCCCTCTCTCTTATAGAGG
Source organism: Eubacteriales bacterium (assembly GCA_045542275.1). GTDB lineage: Bacteria > Bacillota > Clostridia > Oscillospirales > CAG-272 > RGIG2000. The sequence continues at coordinate 26,413 of JAZQKP010000018.1, forward strand.
TCCATAATCTCGTTCTGAAGCTTCTGCATTGTAACCTTGTCTGTTCTACCGCGATACTTGTTACGGATAGCCATTTCCTTAGGTCTTAATGCTGCCTGCTTAACCATATTCTTCTGCTGCTTGATGCCGAAGGGACACATAAGTATCTGCATAGCAAGCGCAAATAAAAGTAATGCAAGAACATAGTTATTAGTGAGCCAATAGCAGCCCTTCATAACATAGCCAAGCAATTTAGCTAAAAAATCAAACATTTTCTTCTCCTGTATTTTCTTCCTCTGCCTCTTCATTCTCTATTTTAAGCTCCTGTCGCTTAAATGTAAAATGATCGGGCACAGGGTCATAACCGCCTCGGCAGAATGGGTTGCATCTTAAAATGCGATAGGTCGCAAGAATTGAACCTCTTATAGCGCCGAACTTGTCTATTGCCTCTATTGCATACTGAGAGCATGACGGGGTGAACCGACAGCTTTGTGGCAGTATAGGGGAAATAAACCTGCGGTAAAGCTTTATGAAAAATTTAAGAATTTTTTTCATCGTTATTAATCATATTCAGTGAAATGAAGGCTCTCACCAAATCCTTTTTTATGTGGTCGGAGGACGCAGTAACTGCAGAATTCCTTGCCACAAGGACTATAAGATAGCCCTTTTTTAGGTTGTTTTCTTTTTCTGTCTGTCTTAAACCCTCACGCAAAATACGTTTAACTCTGTTGCGCACACATGCACCGCCCAATTTTTTGGATACGGTAAGACCGATTCTGTTTATATGCTCCTTCATAGGATTTGCATTTTTCAGCTTTTCACTCTTCAAATCCTTTAACACATAAACCACAACATTTCGAGCAATAGCTTTATTGCCCTTTGCGTAAGCCTTGGAATACAAATGGTTTTCTCCTATTGCAATATGCTTCATAAGGCTAGCCTTTCTTGCAGGCAACTCCCTGCACTTGATATCACAATTTCTGAATCGGTTTACGTCCGATAACGTCGGCGCTCAGCCGAAATGCAGACTACTGTCTGCCGTGATTTTCACATAAAAAAGCAGGAATCCGACCTCGCGCCGGATTCCTTACTCTATTCTGACGAAAAATCTTAATTAACGCTGAATAAAATTGGGAATTAGTATGTGAGTCTTGCTCTACCCTTTGCGCGTCTTCTCTTCAAAACATTTCTTCCGTCAGCAGTTCTCATTCTCTTTCTGAAGCCATGCTCCTTCTTTCTCTGACGTTTCTTAGGCTGATAAGTTCTTAACATCGTAGCACCTCCTTAAACTATAAATTGGAAGCCGTATAATATACGCATTTCGAAAACCAATTTATCATTCGATTTCAAGACAAGGTATATTATACACGCAATAATACAGTTTTGTCAAGTCTTTTTTTACTTTTGTCTATTATTTTTTTGGCGATTTTCCCCTTTTTTGATTTTTGACGGGGGACGTGTTTGATTTTGTAGGTCTTTGCTTTGAGGGGGCAAGGGGTTTTCCACCCTTTTTCGTCTCATTTTTGCTCTTTTTGTCAGCTTTCGCTCCGTTTTTTACGGTGGGCTTGCTGTTTTTTGGAGGCTTTTTTGACTCTGATTTTGTGTTCATATACTCGGAGCCCACTCTCATATCGGGCTTTACAAGGCATCGGTTATCAAAGCCGATTAAGTCCTCTCTGCCTGCCTTTATAAGGGCTTCTCTTACCAGATTTCTGTTCTCGGGACGGCGATACTGTAAAAGCGCCCTCTGCATAAGCTTCTCACGGTAATCGTCGGGAGCATAAACGTGCTTCATATCAAGAGGATTTATGCCTGTATAATACATAACCGTTGATGCTGTGCCCGGTGTGGGATAGAAATCCTGTACCTGCTCCGGATTGCAGCCCTGATCACGAAGATAAAGAGAAAGCTCAATAGCGTCATTCAAGGTGCTGCCCGGGTGTGAGGACATAAGATACGGCACGATATACTGGTCAAGACCGAATTGCTTTGTAAGGCTGAAATACTTCTCACGGAATTTATCGTACACCTTAACATCGGGCTTGCCCATATACTTAAGCACGTTTGATGAGCAATGCTCGGGGGCTACCTTAAGCTGTCCGCTGACGTGGTCACGTACCAGTTTTTTAAAGAACGTATCGTTTTTATCGTACATCATGTAGTCAAATCTGATGCCTGAACGGATAAATACCTTCTTTACCTTAGGCAAGCTCTCTACCTGCTTAAGCAGGTCAATATATTCGCTGTGGTCGGCAATAAGATTCGGACAGGGGGTGGGGACTAAGCACTTTCTGTTGCTGCAAACACCGTGCTCCAGCTGTTTTTTACAGGCAGGATAACGGAAGTTGGCAGTAGGGCCGCCGATATCGTGGATATAGCCCTTGAAATCGGGCATAGCCGTAATAAGTTTTGCCTCCTCAACCACACTTTCAATGCTACGTGAACGCACGCTTCTGCCCTGATGGAATGCAAGGGCGCAGAAGTTACAGCCACCGAAGCAGCCACGGTTATGGGTTATGGAGAATTTTACCTCTGCAATTGCAGGCACTCCACCCTCTTTTTCGTACACAGGGTGGTAGTTTCTCATATACGGAAGAGCGTAAACCTTGTCAAGCTCCTCTCTTTCAAGAGGGTATGCAGGGGGATTTTGCACCAGCTTTTTGTTGTCGTAATATTCAACGATTGCCTTACCGTTTATAGCATCCTGATTTTTGTACTGAATACCGAAGGCACGGGCGTATTCCTCCTTGCTTTCCTTGATTTTATTAAAGTCAAGCTCAGCTGCCACAGGATAGGAAATTTCGTCATCTTTTGCGCAAAGATAGACACATCCTCGCTCATTTCTGATTTTTTTAACGGGAACACCACGGTCAAGAAGCTTGGCTAAGCGCACAAGAATGCTTTCTCCCATACCGTATGTAAGAATATCTGCGCGGGAGTCCACAAGGATTGAGCGTCTTATCTTATTATCCCAGTAATCGTAGTGGGAGAAGCGACGGAGGGACGCCTCAAGTCCTCCGATAATGATGGGAATATCCCCGTACGCCTCTCTGATTCTGTTACAGTACACTATTACTGCTCTGTCAGGGCGCTTACCAACCTTGCCACCGGGGGAATAGTAATCGTAGGAGCGCTTTTTCTTTGACGCTGTATAGTGGGCAACCATGGAGTCAATATTACCTGCGCTTACAAGGAAGCCAAGACGTGGCTTGCCAAAGCGCTTAAAATCCTCACAGGATTTATAATCGGGCTGAGCAAGAACAGCCACATTAAAGCCCTCATTCTCCAATACTCGTGTTATAATAGCCGTACCAAAGGAGGGGTGGTCCACATAGGCATCACCTGACACGTAGACAAAGTCCACCTGTCCCCAGCCACGTGCGTCACACTCTTCTCTTGTTATGGGCAAAAAATCTTTTCCTATCATTTTTAAGTCCTTTTTCAAAAGATATTTACGATTATAATATACCACATTTACTGATAATTGTCAACTAAAAAGCCTTTGGCATAAGCTCCTTTAAATTGTAATAAATATTTAATATCTTAGCGAAAAAATAAGGGATTTTTAACTATTTAAGCCTCACTCACCCTATTTTCACCCCTTTTTCACCCCTAAATTGATGATTTTCACCCCTTAGGGGTATTGAGTTTTTATCATCAAGATGATAAAATAGTATTACAACAGTATCGTCTCAAGGACGAGGCTTGCCCACCTGATTAACAAAAACGGGCAAATATTCTCTTGTTCTCCTTGAACAAGAAAAAATATACAGGAGGAATCCAAATGAAAGCTAAAACCAAAAACACTCTTGTCAGTATTGCGCTAATCGTAGCAATGCTATTTAGTCTGGTTATCTTTGTGCCCCATAAGGTACATGCGGCAGTAGATCCGGAGTATGACGCTACTGTCAACGAAATTTACGTTGGCAACGTTCCACTCTCTAAGGGTAACCATTTATTGAACAATGGGGAATATCAAATCCCAGGTGCGCCAGAGGAGGGCGCAAGCGGCTATGCCTACTATACCGAGGAAGGAAAGCTGATACTGAATAACTATTCCTATGAGGGTACAGGCACAACCCATACAGACGATCCAAATTGGTATAAATGCTCAATTTATACCACAGGCAGCCTTGATATTGTGCTTGTCGGTGAAAATACGGTAAGCAACACAGCAGACGCTAGCACGTGGCAGCTCTGCAGTATTTATGCAGACGGCAACGTCTACATCAGCGGTGAGGGCTCCGTTGTTCTTAATGCAGACTATGCAACAATAGTTTGCAAATCTTCACTTGTAATAAATGGCGGTACAGTTACACTTCCGTCAACTTCCTCTGCTGTAAGCGTAGCAGGTGATTTTGTTGTTAATAAGGGCACAGTATCAATGACTCTGCGCGAGCCTATTCATGCAGAATCCGTGATTCTTAACAGGGGTACTGTAACATTAAGCTCAAAAACATTAAGCCCAACAACAAATGTACTCGAATCTGCTCCCTCTCTTCCTGCTAACGCAGAGGATTATACTCTTACTGTCAGCAGAAATGCAGACGGCTCCTCTCCCGAGGAATACGATGAGGCAATTGCTGATGAATACGAATATTTTAACTTTGTTTACACAGCAAAGGAAATTATAAACGAGATTTCCGTTTCCGGCATTGATTTCCCCGAGGTAGGCGAATCAAGCGAAGATATAGTATTCACACCTGCCAGCCTTACCTACGGTGGTGGATATCAAATGATATCCAGACTTTTGCAGAAATACACAGGTACAGAATGGGTATCCTACAATGAAAGCGAAAACCTTATTGAATACGGTACTCTGTACAGAATAAAGGTTACTCTTGCGCCTGATGACGGATATGACTTTTCAAGTGAGATTACAGACGCGGATGTATCTATTAACGATACAGCAGGCGACGGCGCAGAAATCTTTTCTGCCGGAACAGTAAATTATGCTAATATTTATATTGAATTTTCATACGAAGCCCCTGTGGTTGATTACGGTATTTATATCGCAGCCAAGGACGGCGATGATGATATCGGAGTTCTTATTACAGAGGAAAACTATGATGACGTTTTAGGTGACGGCACAGTATCCTATGATCCCGCAACTAAGACTCTTACCTTGTACGGATATTATTACGAGGGTGCAGGCTATGATCCCGGAGACGGTGGCGGCTGCGCAATTTCCGGAGATATAGATGACGGTGAGGTGCTTAAAATCGCCATTGTCGGTGATAACAGCATCACCCTGACAGGAGATGAATCCGCAGGTATTTGTTTCTTCGGTGACGGCACATTAGCTATAAGCGGAAACGGCTCCCTTGATATCAATGCAGCTACGTACGGTATCTGCTTACAGGCAGCAGACGGCCTTGTCACTATTGCAAACAGCGAAATTACAATAAATGTTACCGGCACTCCCTCTGTGGGCATATACTCTCCTAAATTTTTAATGACCAGCGGTGATATAAAGATCACATCCTCAATGCTTGGTATTACCGTTATCGGCGAGGGCGATGAGCTTTCTATTGAGGGCGGAAGCGTTGAAATATCCGCAAATCCCGGTATGGCATTTTCACGTGTGGATACAGAGCACTCTTCCTTTATCAGCCGTATGCCCGATTTTTCGGAATACTATGATATATATGAGGTATTGGCAAGTGTTAACGCAGACGGCACAGGCGCTGCCGAATTCGATGACGCTTATATTGCATCCTACAAATACGTAAAGGTTCGTCACGTTATGGATTACGGTATCGCAATTGCAGATAAGGACGACGACGAAACTATTGCCGTTATCGTAACAGAGGATAACTATAATGACGTTTTGGGCGACGGTACAGTTTTCTATATTCCCGAAGACGATGTTTTAGTTTTGAATGGCTACCATTATGAGGGTGAGGGTATAGATTTCGGTTACTATTGCGGTATTTACGTTGATACACGAGATGGCATGTTCAACCTTCGTATTGTCGGTGAAAACAGCATTTCAGTAGACAGCGATAATGGCGTCGGAATTGTTTTATACGGAGACGGCTATAAAGCAATCTACGGCGACGGCGAAGATGAGGACATAGACTGCTCACTTGATATTAATGCGCCTATGATTGGAATTAACGCTCCCGGAGACAGCATGCTGTATGTAGGTGAAGGCTTCAGCCTTTCAATCACCTGCACAGAAACTCCCTCCGCAGGTATTCTGGTAGATAACATTTATATATATAATGATAATTTTGTCATTGACACACAGTATATCGGTATTGGAGTTGACAATGAGTACAGTACATTTGATATAGACGGCGGAAATGTTGAAATTGCCACATCCCAGGCAGGCTATGCTTTTGTTTATAACGGAGATGAGCCCGGAACCTTTGTTACCACATTACCTACTCTACATAGTGATTTCAAAATAAGCGTAAGCGAAAACAGGGACGGCAGCAATCCCGCTGAACCGGAGGGTGATCCTACAACCTGGAAATACGTAAGCCTTAAAGAAATAATAATCTACCGTATTGATATTGCAGCCAAGGACGGAGACGAGACTATCTATGTTACTGTAACAAGTGGAAACTGCGACGATGTTCTCGGTGACGGCACAGTATCCTATGATCCCGAAACCAAGACCTTGACCCTAAACGGCTATACCTATGTAGGCACAGGCTATGACTTCGGCTCAGATGAAAGATATTGTATCTCCATATATAACGAGGATGAGGTAACAATAAACCTTGTAGGCGAAAACACTATTACCTTAAATGAGCCAGACACCTACGGTATCGGTATTGACACATACAATACAGATGTAACTGTAACCGGTGACGGCTCCCTCTCCATTACCACATCAAGCGCGGGTATTTATATAGCATCCAGCGACTCTAACGATTTTATAATTGAAGGTGGAAATATTACCATTAATTCAATATACGGAATAGATGGCTACTATATTCTTTTAGAGGGTGGCAGCGTTGAAATAAATTCTGTTGCTGAGGGAAGCGAAGAGGGACAAGGCATATTTGCCGATATCTTCGAAATGACCGGTGGCAGCTTAAAGATCACCTCTGATGGAACCGGCATTGTAATCTGGTCCTCTTACGGAGATGTTATTATCAGAGACGGTGCAGTTGAAATATCTGTTGCCGATGCAGGATGCTCGTTCTTGATTTGGGACAGCACTGAAGATGCCTATGTTCCTTATCTGCCTGACTTTTCATTATATGAGGGCTTTTGCCAATTTACCGGAAGCGTAAATTCAGACGGTACAGGCGCTGTCGAATATGATTATGACAACTTTGATACATATAAATATGTAAGGATCCGACCTGTTATTTCATACAACCTTGTTATTTACAAGGACACAGGCGATGATGCTGAGTCCTATTTGATTACAGGGGATAACTACAATGATGTTTTCGGTGACGGTACAGTATCCTTTGATCCCGAAACCAACACCTTGACCTTGAACGGATATGTGTATAACAGTACAGATGGCAATCCTTTCATTTATTGCACAGATTATATAGATGAGCTTAATATTTTGCTTGTAGGAGAAAACACAGTTACATCTCCCAACGCCGATGCTGCTCTTGTCTTAAATTTTGTTGCTAATGTGACAATCATGGGAGAGGGCTCCCTTGAAATTACCGCATTAAGTGAAGGAATTGACGCTGCAGACGAGCAGAATATCCTTGAAATCGCCGGCGGAGCTATTACAATCAATGCACCTTGTGCTATATATGGTGATAGCCTTATAATATCCGGTGGTAGCCTTACTGTAAATTCTACAACGGATGATAGATTATTATTTGATTTGATCAGCTTTGAAATGACCGGTGGCAGATTGAAGGTAGACTGTGAAACAGCAGCTATCGCCGTTTACGGTCAAACCTCGCCCATCGTTATCAGCGGCGGTTCAATTGAAATCTCTACCACTCTTCCCGGATGCATATTTATGATTTATGACTATGACGCAGAGTCATTTGTTCCTTATGATCCCGATCTTTCGGACTATGAGGGCTTATATGAGCTTGTTGCAGGTGTTAATGCAGACGGCACAGACGCCGGGGAATATGATGCAGATCAGCTTTCCACATATAGATACTTTAAGCTTGAAGAGCACGTATGCGCTCCCACCATTGTTCCCGAGGTTAGCGCAGGATGTACTACCACGGGTAAGGAAGCATATTACCGTTGCGAATGCGGTAAGTGCTTTGAGGACGAAAACGGCGAAACCGAAATAGCAGACATTGACACTTGGGGCATTATTGATGAGCTTGGTCACGATTACGCAGACGCTACATGCACCGAGCCCAAGACCTGTAAGCGTACAGACTGTGGCGCTACCGATGGAGATGCTCTCGGTCACGATTACGCAGATGCTACATGCACCGAGCCCAAAACCTGTAAGCGTACAGACTGTGGCGCTACTGAGGGTAACGCACTGGGTCACAGCTTTGGCGCAGAATGGAAGACCGACGGAACAAATCACTGGAAGGAATGTGCTTGCGGTGAGAAATCTGAGGTTGCAGCACATAGTGGTGGCACAGCAACCTGTGTAGCTAAGGCTAAATGCTCCGTATGTAACGCTGAGCATGGCAGTCTTGCAGATCACAAGTATAGCGAAGCAACCTGTACAGCTAAGGCTAAATGCTCTGTATGTAACGCTGAAACAGGTGAGCTTGCAGCTCATAAGTATAGCGAAGCTACTTGTACAGCCAAAGCTAAGTGTTCTGTATGTAACGCTGAAACAGGTGAGCTTAAGGCCCATAGCGGTGGCACAGCAACCTGTACAGCTAAGGCAAAGTGCTCTGTTTGTAACACGGAGTACGGTGAGCTTGCAGCCCACAAGTATAGCGAAGCAACCTGTACGGCTAAGGCTAAATGCTCCGTATGTAACGCTGAAACAGGCGAGCTTGCTGAGCATAAGGATGCTAACTCAGACGGCAAGTGCGATGTTTGTGAATATACTATGTCCACACCTACTCCGGATCCCGATCCTAACAAGCCTGAGGATCCTAAGGACGGTCTTGGCACAGGCGCAATAATAGGTATTGCAGCCGGCTCAACTGCTGTGGTCGGTGTCGGTGGCTTTTCACTCTTCTGGTTCGTTATCAAGAAAAAGAGCCTTGCAGACCTTTTGGCAGTATTTAAGAAAAACTAACATTTAATATATAAAAAGACTTAAAGGCGTTTCGCCTTTAAGTCTTTTTTATCTCATTTTAATCTCTTTTATATATCTGTTTTCTATTACCCTATATGCAGGAAAATACTCATTTCGGTATATGTCCGAATGGTGTACTGCTCCGTATCCCTGCTTTTCCCACTTCTCACAGGCACAATTAAATTCCTTTATGTCAAAGGGAAGAAGCTTGTCGGATATAAGCTCCTTTGCAATTTCAAGCTTTGTTTTTAAAGCGTCAATGCCCTGCTTTTCGCATTTTGCAGAAAGGAAGAAAAGCTCTCCTAATCGCTCAGCTGTAAGCTTTTCGCCAATGCAACCGAGATACACTCGGCTGTATTCTCCGTCAAGGATCTCAATTTCATCTATCCCTTTATTGTGAGGTGCGATTATTTCTGCCTTCAAATATTCAATAGCTTTTTCAAGGGAGGATACTGCATGCTCACACCCCATAGCACTTTGATGCAGCAGCTTAAAAAGATCGGCAAGCTGCATTTTGGGGTATTTATTGTAATGATATAAAATCAGCTCTTTTGTGTCCATAGCTATTCCTTACCTTTTCTTTTTATCTTTTCCACCACAGCCACAATCTCCACAGTCGCCACAGTCACAGCCGTCGCCACCGGATAATACGATTATAACTATCAGTCCGATTATGAGAAATGCGCCAAAGCCTCCAAAGGACACATCACGCAAAAGGCTTCTTTCCTCTTCGTCAACGGTAAAGCCGAGAACGATTGTGTAAAATACAGCAATCACGTGACAAAAAAGCGAAAAGGCATAGAAATCTCCACCACGTATGCACCAAAATACGACAGACGAAATTATAAGTCCTGCTTCAAGCACGGAAAGAATTACTATTACAGGATGCTTTATGCTTGGTAATAAGGTTAGGACAATACAAGCAATAAGCATTATAGCAATCGGCAAAAGGGTGGCAGGGGCAAGGTCGGTAATTTCGCTTGGCACACCCTTGACACAGTAGTAGCTGCTTGCCATAAAGCCCATACCTACTGCGCTTGATAAAATACTGAATATGTATAATAACCTTAGCTTAGCACCAAAAATATGAAAGGGTATAGCCACAGCGATAAAGCCTATGCCTATAGGAATACCCACCTCTCTTGTAAATAATGGGGCGCCAATATGTGTAAAGGCAGTAAATACTGTAACGGTAATTAAGAAAAATATAAGCGCCATTACAGGTCTTAGCCTTGAACGTAAAATACTCATAATATCACCTCTGTACATATAATAACACACTTAAAGGGCTATTTCAATAAAAATAAGGGCTAAAATCAGGAATTTTAGCCTGAATGTATGTTAGTTGGTTTACTTACATACAGATGTATAATATAAAAATATTCGTATTATGATAACGTTTAAGCTACTGTAATTCTCTGTCTTAGAGCTTATTGTACTGATATGACGAATTGAAGGTCTTAATTCCTTTATCATCATAGAAAAAGGACACTTGTTAGGTGTCCTTAAAGTATTTGTATTTCTTTTATTTCGCTTTCAGGCAATTCCTCTATGCCGTAAGATACCTCTATGTCAATAAAGTCCTCGCCGTTATCGTAAGTACCTACCATTATAGAATATCCTTGTGTTGTAAAACCATCGTGGCATATTACCTTGACATTTTTACCTGCATACTTATCATCAATCATTTTCTGTCCTTTCCGTCCGGCTCATCGTTGTCAAGATCTAAAAAATCTCGCATTTACTTATTGATTTATTCAATCGTTCCACCGTCTAAAATCAATTGTGCTTTTATTTTTTTCTGTTTTTCTTAGTATCCCTTTCTATAATGTATCGCAGTATATCTGTATCAAAATCCTGGAAAACAAATAGTTTAATCATTGATTTTGCTAATTTGGGATGCTTTGAATAATTTCTTATCGCATAAATTGATACGGTTGGATATAAGAATGAGGCAAAAAAACACAAGCCGGAGAAAATAAACATCATTATTCTTGCGGCATATTCTATTTTTTCATATAACAAAGCGAACAATAAAAAGAAAAGGAAGAAAATGAAGAATAATATAGAAACAAAAGCTAAAGAAAACTTTACATAGTTGATATACTCTTTTTTTATATTCCCATTGAATATATCTTTTTTCATATCAAAATCCTCCCTTTATTAAATTTTTATTTATTCTGCTTTAGCTTGCTTTTTGGAAAGTATGTAGTTATACAGCTTGATTATTCCCTTATGGGCAAAGTAGGCTGCAAAGAAGATTGCTTCTACCAAAACTATAAGAAGGACAAGTCTGCCCCATACGTTTGGTGCTATCTTAACAAGGATATCCATAACTGAGCCACCACCCTCAAGTGTGCCTACTGCAAGATAGAGGTAGTTGGGTGAATAGCCGGGCTCGAGGTCGGCAACAAGCTTAGGCAGGTTGAAGTTGAATATCATTGCAAGGGTTACGAGAATTGACATAAAGCCTGTTGCCTTGGCAATGCCTGTAAGCTTGGGACGGAAGCCGTGTACAAAGGTCATATAGAATACGGAAAGAGGTGGTAAAATATGCTCTATCCAGTACTGATAATAACGGTAGTATGCAGGGCCTGTTGTGGAAATTACAGCAGGGGTAAGAAGTGGGAAAAGTCCCAAGGTGAAGCATACATAGAAGCAAATAGGATATATAAACTTACTCTTTTTAAACATCATAAAGGCTGCAAGGATACATGTCCAGCCACATACCTGAAGCTGAAACTTGTCAAGCATATTATGCTCTGCTAAATTGCCCGGGCCTACGTACATAAGACGCCAATAATATGACATCTCACAGATAATCATAGCCACACCCATGGCAAAACGGAAATCACCCTCGTGCTTCCAGTCTCTCAGCTTTTCACGGTAACGGAAAATAAGATAGATACATACACCAAGAATAATAATCGGAATAAAATGTGCAAGTGACCAGTACTTAAAGTTGCCCTTTTCTCCATAGCCGAAAAAGCCTTCGCTGAAGAAACGTGCCCAAACCTCACCGTTCATAATTTTTCTCCTTAAATTTCAAAATTAACTAAAATTTGTCTTTAGAAGGCAAAAATATTTTAACACTATTCGTCTGAAAAATCAATATTTATGCACAAAATGTGATATCAAAGAAAAAGCAAAAAATAAAACAGATATCAACAGCTGATGTTTTGTGTCCTCTTTCATAAATATCTTCCCGTCATTTTATCGCAAGTTTCGCCTTTGTGCTACAAAGGCAAATGGCAAAGCCCACACCCCTACTCTTGTTTTGCCTTAATTGTATTTAGCGAGGATATCAGCATTCTGCGTATAGCACCACAATCGTTTTGAATAGTTTTGTATGCAGTTTCTTCAATACAGTCGGTTTCAAATAAAAGATCAAGCCAATATTCTGTTTCATAACATTCCTTCTGCGCAATTTCAAGCTTGGATATAAAATCCTTAGTGCCTTGTGCATATTGAGCCTCGTGAATGTTTGCTCCGATGGAAGTGCCTGAACGCAACAACTGATTTATAAGTACCATTTCTTTGTGCTCTGCCTTCATATTACGACAGAGGAAAACAATATTCTTTGCAAAATTCCTTGCTTTGTCTCTTAAAATGCTGTTTGACATAATATCACCTCTACCAATATTATACAAAAAATTCGATGATTAGACAAGTTATATTCCGACTTCGTCGGAGTGATATTATCGCTTACGCAATAGTGATATTGAAGCCTTGCGGCTTCAGTGATATTCTATTCGCCTCCCAAACTCGCGAAGCGAATATCACTCGGCGTAAGCCGAATATCACTGCG
>JAZQKP010000019.1:0-15594 GCA_045542275.1 Eubacteriales bacterium
CCCAAGCACTGCCCGCTTACAATACCGCAGAATCCCCGTCGAAACCATTACGGACCCATATTCCCCACACGTGGTGGGGTATTTTTGTTTTTAAGCAAAGAATATTCCGTAGCCCTCGCCTGTTTTACCACCGTTTTTAAGGTGAGCCTTAAAGGCACGGCGAAGTGAGCTATCCTCAGGGTAATCGTCAAAGTTGCCTGTGTAATCCATATCAAAAAGACGCCACATATCCGCATACTCACCGGGCTTATCGTCAAACTTATTTATGATGTCAAATTCAAGCATAAACTTTCTTACGTTTGACTTTTCGGGAAGCATATTAATATTGTCGGGATAAAGAAGCCAGCTGCAGCAGGTAAACGCCATAGGCGCACCATCAAGCTTATCCTTGAAAAACTCTCTTGCCATATCAAAGGCTGCATCATATGAGGGCTTATCAAGGGGAGTAAGAGTTCTCGGAATATGTACGCCGATAACCTTCATGCCCTTCTTTACTGTCTTGCCGTCCTTAGTGTAATCCTTCTGGTCATAGTTGCTTGTTTCAAACTGCAATCTGCCAAGACCAAATCTTGTAAGGTTGAAAAATCCGGGGAACCACCACGCAACAAAGGAGCCCCACATATTTTTAACTGCCTTACACTCAAAAAGCTTGTACTTAAGGTCACACATGCTGTTAAACCAAATGCTTTCGTCTATATTATTCTCCTTGTAAAGCTTCTTTAAGTGCTTGGAGAAAAGAATAAACACGATAAGCTCACTCTTATAGTGGTGAACTCCGCAAAGCTTTTCCATTTCGGGAGTTTTCTTAAAAATAATACCGTAATCAAGGTTGATATTTTCCTCATAAGCCTTTAAAAGTCCGTCAAGCTCACTCTTACACTCTGCATTAGCTACTAATGTGTCGTATGCCTCTGTAAGCTCAGCCTTGGCTTCCTCGGGATAATCAAATTCGTCCAAAAAATTAACTAAATATTCTCTCATTATTCTTCACCTCTACCCTTGGTTACTCTTTCTATTGTTCTTTCTGCTGTGCGCTTAGCATCGCTATCACGCTTATCGTACAGCTTTTTACCCTTGCAAAGTCCTATTTCCATCTTCACCCTGGAGCCCGAAAAGTACAGGGATAAAGGAATTAAGGAATATCCGTCACGCATAACGCTGCCGTTTAAGCGCATAATCTCCTTTTTGTGCATAAGGAGCTTTTTCTCTCTTAATGCATCACGGTTAAAGGTGTTGCCCTTTTCATAGGGGCTGATGTGTACACCTATTGCGTAAAGCTCACCGTTATATACACGGCAATAGGAATCCTTTAAATTGACCTGACCAAGCCTTAAGGACTTGACCTCTGTTCCGAAAAGAGCGATACCTGCCTCGTACTTTTCCATTACAAAGTAGTCGTGAAAGGCTTTTCTGTTAACTGCAATTGTCCTTGGCGCTTTCTTATCCATACGCTCTCTCCTTTCTTTAGCTTCCGAATATATAGTATAACATAGATTTGTTTCTTTTGCAATAGGATAAATAACAGTTATATTGACAAAAAAAGCTGTATATGATAAAATATTGTGGGGTGAAAAAATGAAGATAAACGTAAAATACTCAAAAAGGAAAACCCTTTCCCTTGAAATAACCAGGGAGGCAGAGGTTTTGGTGCGCGCTCCCTTACGCACAAGCGACAAAACAATAAACAATTTTGTAAACAAGCATCTTGACTGGATATATTCCCATATTGAAAGGCGCAAAGCGTTAAACGAAGCCCGTCCGGAGCTTACAGAGGGTGAAATTGAGCATTTACGTGCTCTTGCCAAGGAAATTATTCCCATAAAGGTGGAAAAATACAGCAGAATTATGGGCATTATCCCCGAGCACGTGTCGATAAATGCTGCGAAGACCCGTTTTGGAAGCTGCTCCGGCAAAAACCGACTTAACTTCTCCTGTCGACTTATGTCCTACCCCGAGGCTGCTATTGATTATGTAGTGGTCCACGAGCTTGCACACATAAAGCATCATAATCATTCAAAGGAATTTTGGGCGCTGGTTGAAAGCTATATGCCCGACTATAAGGAAAGAAAAAAACTGTTAAAAGGATAGAAATATGACTATTGTAATTCTCGATTATGCTACTCTCGGCTATGACCTTGACCTGACTCCCGCAGAAAAATTCGGTACTGTTATAAAGTACGCAAACACCTCTCAGCGTGAGGCAGAGGAGCGAGTTGCCGATGCAGATGTGATTATAGTAAATAAAATCAAAATGAATGAAAGCGTCCTAAAAAACGCACCTAAGCTTAAGCTTATTTGCGAAACTGCCACAGGCTTTGACAATATAGATATTGAATACTGTAAGGCACACGGAATTTTAGTTGCCAACACTCCTGCCTACTCAAGCCAGTGCGTGGCGCAGGTAACTGTATCTATGGTATGCTCTCTTGCCACACACCTTAAGGAATACAGACAATGCGTTGCATCCGGAAAATATACCGCCGACGGAGTACCAAATTCCCTTGTTCCCATTTACCATGAGCTTTACGGAAAGACCTGGGGAATTATCGGCTACGGCAATATCGGCAAGGCTGTTGGCAAGATCGCAGATGCCTTTGGCTGTAAGGTTATAGTTAATAAGCGCACCCCTGACCCTGCATACGAATGTGTCAGCGTTGATGAGCTTATTACCCGTTCCGACATTATTTCAATTCACTGCCCTCTTAATAAAAATACCCGAAACCTCATAGACGTACGTGAGTTTTCGATGATGAAAAGCGATGCAATAGTAGTAAATGTAGCCCGTGGCGCTGTATGGAATGAGAAGGCTGCAGCCGATGCAATTCTAAGTAATAAAATCGGCGCCCTTGGCTGTGACGTATTCACAAAGGAGCCCTTTGATGAAAGTCACCCATTCTACAAGATAAAGGACCTTGACAATGTGCTTTTAACTCCTCATATGGCATGGGGCTCATTTGAATCAAGAACAAGATGCTATTCCACCGTTATTTCAAACATTGAAGCATACCTTAAAGGAGAGCCTACCAATATTGTGAATTAACCGAGCATATAATATTTTGCTTTGCGAAAGGAGAAAAATGAAAAAGTTTATTTTTGGAGTGTTATTTTCGTTGCTTTGTGTATTTGTAATTATGTGCATTTCATCATGTGATATGGCAGATACTACAGATACAGATTCATCAACTACATCAGAAACCTGCAAGCATGATATTGAAGTTACAAAAGCCAGAGAGGCAACCTGCAAAAAAGCAGGCTATACAGAAAGACAGGTATGCAAGATTTGCAAAGAAGTACTTTTGGAATCAGAGAAAATTGAACAGCTTGAGCATACGATCAAGGTTATTCCCGGTAAGGAAGCCACTTGCCTTGAGGGCGGATATACCGAAAGTCAGATATGCGAGGTCTGTGATACAGTTATTGTAAAATCAAAATATCTTCAGCGACTTCCGCATAATATTGAGGTTATTCCGGGTAAAGCACCCACCTGCACCGAAAGTGGAATAAGCGAGGGTGAGAAATGTACTCTTTGTAATGATATTTTAAGGGAACAGAAGGAGCTTTCTCCGATAAGTCACATCTATGAAGACGGTGTGTGTACAGTATGCAATTCTTCATGGACATTAAAATTTATCAAGGAAGGCGATGCATATGTAGTAGCCTCTCACAACAACTGCACACAAGCCGAGGTTGTAATTCCAAGCACATATAATGGCCTACCTGTCGTAGGTATTTCTGCCGGCGCATTTTCGAGATGCTATTCCTTAGAAAGTGTGACTATTCCCGATAGCATCAAATATATCGGTGAATACGCCTTTAGTAGCCTATCCGAGCTTAAGACCGTTGTAATAGGAAACGGTATTACAAGCATTGGAAATGATGCATTCCGTAACTGCTACAATCTTGAAAGCATTACTATCGGTAAAAATATCACCGAAATTATGAGGGATGCATTTTATGGCTGTACATCTCTTGAAAGAGTGTATATAAATGATTTATCCGCTTGGTGCAAAATAGATTTTGACGGTGAAACAGCAAATCCAATACACAATTCAGCCGCACTGTTTCTAAATAACACATTGCTCACCAGCATTACTGTTCCCTCAACGGTAACAGCAATAAGTGACTATGCCTTTATGGGATGTATTGCCTTAGAAAGTCTTACATTACACGATAATACTACCTCAATAGGCAAATCTGCATTTCAAGGCTGTGAAAATTTAAAGACTGTAAATGTGGGCAAAGGCCTGAGCTCCGTTGGATACGGCGCTTTCCAGAGCTGTGCGAGCATTGAAACGGTGTCTTGCCCCGACATAGAATCCTGGCTAAAAATATCATTCAAAGAGGGAGCAAACCCGATAAGATATGCAGAGAAGCTTTTTGTCAACGGCGAGCTTCTTACCAGCCTTGTTGTTCCCGATACTATTACAGAAATTAAGCCTTATACATTCGAGAATTGCAAAACACTTACAAGCGTAACGTTCCATGATAAAATAATATCAATTGGCGAAATAGCATTTAATAATTGCTCACTCACTGAGATAATTATACCTGACAGCGTTACTGAAATCGGTTATTCTGCTTTTCTAGGCTGTACCGCCGCAGAAACCATAACCATAGGTAATAATGTGACTACCATAGGCTACAACGCATTCAATTTCTGTACATCTGTGGAAAGTATAATTATTCCCGATAATGTTACTTATATTGGCAGCTCTGCCTTCGGACGCTGCTATGCTCTTGAAAGCGTTGTTATCGGTGACGGCCTTACCAAACTTGAATGGAACTGCTTTATAGGATGTGAAAAGCTTACAACCATTACATTTGGAAGCAGTCTTGAAGTGATAGGCGGAGAGGTGTTCAACGGATGCACACTGTTGGAAAGCCTTAATCTACCCGAGGGTGTTACGACTATTGAAGACTATGCATTCAATAATTGTCCCGCTCTTACAAGCATAAACATACCAAGTACAGTTACATCTATCGGATTTTATGCATTTGAAGACTGTGTATCTCTTAAATCCATTATTATTCCCGATAAAATTGAAATAATTGAAGAATATACATTTTCAGGATGCACATCACTTGAAAACGTAACTATTCCTACCAGTGTTACAACAATTAACGCAGGTGCATTTAGCAACTGCTCCTCGCTTACACAAATTGTAATTCCTCATAGTGTTACATTTATCGGTTCCAGGGTATTCAGTGGATGCACAGCACTTGAAAATATGATATTTGAAAATACATACAACTGGGAATCATCCTTGTCATATGATTTTGCTGACAGTACTAAGATTGACCCAAGCTTCCTTGCCAATTCTAACTATGCTGCGAGGATTTTTAAATTCCCACCGACTTATTGTATTTGGAGATGTGTTAAATAACAGAAAAAACCGACACCACGTGTCGGTTTTTCTTTGTATTAGAGGTTATAAACCTTTTCCTTTGCACTGAGAATTCTTTCGCAAATATCGGAAATTTTGCACTCGCCAACATCGGCAACAACGCTCTTTATTGTATCGTTAAGAGGCTCATACCAACGCTTTTCAATACCGCTAAGACCAACTGCCGCACCAACGATGCTACCTACAGTTCCCGCGTTGCAGTCTGTATCAAGACCGCACATTGTAGCAACTGTAATGCTCTTTGTATAATCAAGCTCACCTGCTAAAATACCAAGAGCCACAACGGACATATTATTGATCGTAGCCTCGTTAGGCAAATTGTACTTCTCCACTATCTTATCGCAAACCACAGTGAAATCACCGCTTTCCTTATACCAAGCACGAACGTCTGTAATTGCCTCATAAAGTCTTGACTTTTGAGGGATTGAAGCAAGACCTGCGTCAATAATTTTGTCAACGGTAGGATTCTTTGATAAGGCGCAAGAAAGCGCACCGGCTACAAACATACCACCATAGATACCGTTCTTTGTAAGGCTGAATGAGGTATCAAGATGGGCGTACTTACAAGCCTCATAATGCTTAGCGGGGAAAACGTATCCCCAGATATCAGTTCTTATCTGTCCGTCAATGCACTCACGCCAAGGGTTAAGTGAATATGGGATTCTTTCAACGGGCACATCATTTGTAATAAGGTGATAGTATGCCACTCTTGAAGCGCACCAGCACCAGTAGTAAGGAATATTGTTTGCCCAGTTATCGCCAATCATCCAAGGCTCAATATTAAGACCGTACTTCTCAATAAGGCGAAGTCCCAAAAGGGTGTAATTAATATCGTCATCGCTCTGAGCAAACTTAACATTATCCTTTGTACTGTAAACACAGTCCTCACGGAGTGTGTAGTTAAGCTTCTCGCTTCTTGCGGAAATATAATCGTTAAGAGGGTACTCCCCTACGCTCTCAAGATATTCCTTGATAAACTGTCTTGTAAGTCCCATTTCAAGAGGCTTACCGAGGATAACAGCGGCACATCTGCCATAGAACGCACCGTAAAGGCGCTCCTTATACTCCTCACCGCTGAGGGGCAAAAGCTCCGGGCAAGGAATCGCCTCCTTCATAATAGCTTCAAAATCATTGGGCTCAACGTAAGGGTATCCCTCTCTTATGGGAGTATCCATTACCTTACAAAGATTTTCGTAAGGCATCTTCCAGAAATCGTCTCCGTTGGGATAGCTATCCATCTTTGCAGGATCGGGGCAGAAATCCTTACTGCCCTCATCGTTATTTATGTACTTGTAGGGGTCAAAGCCCTCGTCGTAAAGAGTCTTGAATTCCTCTTTGTATAATTTCTTATAATCTGCGTATCCGGGCATAAAAATCTCCTTATAAGTATTTCTGTATTTCCTTAGGGTCTACCTCACGTAGCTCAATTCCCTTTCTTACAGCCAAAGCAGCTGCAACACCGCCTGCCTGTCCGATGCCTAAGCAAATCGGCATAGCACGGAAGCTGGAATGTGCCTTATGAGTGCCCGAAATGTTTCTGCCCGAAAGCAACAGACCGTCAATTTTCTCAGGCACGAGACAGCCGTAGGGAATAGTGTATCCGTCCATCTGATGAAAATGATGCTGACAGCCACGGGGGTCAAGACCGAAGCCGTCAAGATTATGAATGTCGAAATTGAAATGTGCATCACGCACTACCCAGTCATCAAACTGCTCTGCTTCTGCGATGCTTTTTGAATGAAGAGTTTTTACACCCTTAAAGTGCCTTGTTTCTCTTATACCGATTAAGGATGCGGCGCTGAGAATATAGCAATTTTCATATCCCGGTGCGTACTTGCGAAGAAACTCAACAATAGGCTCCATCTGACTTCTGCAAATAAGCTCTGCCCTTGTTAAATCCTCTGCCTTAGTGCCGTCAATTCCCGTTACATTAGTCATATTTACGGTAACAACTCCGGGTAAGGTAGAGCCGTAAAGCAATACGTGTCCTGCAGGGAACGGAAGATTTTTCTTACCTAAATCCTGTATTTCTCCCTGTGGCACATCAATAGTAGTTTCAAAGCTGGGTGGAAAAATCGCCCTTTCGTAATCTACACCGCCAACCTTGAACATAAGAGTTGCCGGCTGCATTTTACCGTCCTCTTCTCTGCCCATAAAGTATTCAGCCCCCGCCCTATATGCAACGTCTCCGTCGCCTGTGCAGTCTATAACTACCTTAGCAAAGAACGCCTCTCTTCCGCTTTTGCTCTCGCAGATAATTCCCTTTACCTTACTGTTTTCAACTATTGTGTCGCACACAAATGTATAAAGAAGCAAATCCACATTGGCAAGCTTTAAAAGCTCATAATAGGTAATTCTTAAAAGCTCAGGGTCAATTGTAACTGTTTTAAGCCCTCTTTTAAACTTGTTGTGAAGAGCGGCACGGCGAAGTATCTCCTGATACAGATTGCTGTGGACGTGACCTGTAAAATGACTCATAAGCCCTGATGTGGAAATACCACCTACAGAGCCCTGTGCCTCAATAAGAAGCACCCTTGCGCCCATCATACCTGCGCTAAGAGCTGCGCCGATGCCCGACGGACCCGAGCCAACAACAATGATATCGTATTTATCGTTTACCTTAAGCTGTCTTTCCTTTTCTGTGTAAAGCATATAAGCCTCCTTGCCTGTTCTTTCTTAATTCTACCACAAAGCTGTGAGAAATACAATATTTTTCATCACAAATAAGGTATTTTGACCTAACAAAATCACTTTTTGCATTTGTAATTTTTTCCTATAAAATTGTAGAATAAAAATCCAATCATTTCCACACCAAAAAAACTCTTGACAACTAATCTTAAATATGATATATTTAATGTATAAGTGAATAAGACGAACTTCTGGCGGAAACAAGTGTTGCTTGTTGTGATTAACACGGTGAAGTTCAATGAAGCATGGCCGACCGTCTGGGCAACACTTTCCATATGGATAAGTGTTGCCTTTTTTTAGGCGAACAAATGGCCCTGCGAAGAAAGGAGAATTAATTTATGTTTGAACAATGGAACGGCTTTAAATCCGGTAACTGGCAAAGCGCAATTGATGTGCGTGATTTTATCCAGTTAAACTACACTCCCTATGATGGGGATGAAAGCTTCCTTTGCGGTCCTACAGAGAGAACCAAGGAGCTTAATAAAAAGTTTGAAGAGCTGCTTGCTACGGAGATTAGCAGAGGCGGCGTTTATTCAATCGATACAGAAACCGTAACAGGTCTTACAGCCTTTGAGCCAGGATATCTTGACAAGGATAATGAAATTATTGTGGGTATCCAGACTGACAAGCCCTTGCGTCGTGCAGTTAACCCCTACGGTGGACTTAACATGACAAGAAAGGCCTGCGAGGCTTACGGCTATCACCTTTCCCATAAGGTTGAAAATGAGTTTAAGTACAGACCTACACATAATGACGGTGTATTCTCTGTTTACTCAACAGATATAAGAAAGGCAAGACATACAGGTATTATCACAGGTCTTCCCGATGCCTACGGCAGAGGCCGTATTATCGGTGACTACCGTCGTGTTGCCCTCTACGGTGTTGACCGTCTTATTGAGGAAAAGAAAAAGGACAAGATAGCTATTGCCGACAAGAATGTTTCTCAGGACAGCATTCGTGATATTGAAGAGGTTTATTGGCAGCTTAAGTCCCTTGCTGAGCTTAAGGAAATGGCACTTTCCTACGGATTTGACATTTCTCAGCCCGCTAAGGACTCCAAAGAGGCTGTTCAGTGGCTCTATTTTGGATATCTCGGTGCAATCAAGGAGCAGAACGGTGCGGCTATGTCCCTTGGCAGAACCTCTACCTTCCTTGATATTTATTTTGAGCGTGACCTTAAGAACGGAACATATACCGAAAGCGAGATTCAGGAGATTATCGACGATTTCGTTATGAAGCTCCGTATGGCACGCCACCTCCGTACACCCGAATATAATGAGCTTTTTGCAGGTGACCCCATGTGGATTACCGAGTCTATCGGCGGTATGGGCGAGGACGGCAGAACTCTTGTTACAAAGAATTCCTTCCGTATTCTTAATACACTTTACAATCTTAACCCCTCAGCTGAGCCTAACCTTACTGTGCTTTGGTCTGACAGACTTCCTAAAGCATTCAAGAGATTTGCAGCCAAGGTTTCCTGCGATACTGACTCTATTCAGTACGAAAACGATGAGGTAATGCGTCCTGTATACGGTGACGGCTATGCTATTGCCTGCTGCGTTTCCGCTATGAGAGTTGGTAAGGATATGCAGTTCTTCGGTGCGAGAGCCAACCTTGTTAAGCTTCTTCTTATGAGCTTAAACGGTGGCCGTGACGAAAAGAGTGGTGAGCAGGTTGCCCCTGCCGGCAGTCGCTTTGAGGGTGAATACCTTGACTATGATACTGTTCTTAAGCTTATGGACGAATACCGTCCCTGGCTTGCAAGGACATACGTTAAGGCTATGAATATGATTCACTTTATCCACGATAAATACGCCTATGAAAAGGTTCAGATGGCGCTTCACGATACAACCGTACATCGCTACATGGCGTTTGGTATTGCAGGACTTTCCGTTCTTGCAGACTCCCTCTCCGCTATTAAGCATGCTAAGGTTAAGGTTGTCCGTGATGAGACAGGCCTTATCGTTGATTACGTTACAGAGGGTGATTTCCCCAAGTACGGTAACGACGATGACAGGGCTGACCTTATTGCTAAGGAACAGGTTGAGCTTTTCTATAATGAGCTTAAGAAGATACCCACATACAGAGAGGCTGAGCATACTCTTTCCATTCTTACAATTACATCTAACGTTGTTTACGGTAAGAAGACAGGTAATACTCCCGACGGCAGACGTCTTGGTGAGCCCTTTGCCCCCGGTGCTAACCCTATGCACGGACGTGACGCAAGCGGTGCCCTTGCATCTCTTAACTCTGTGGCTAAGCTTTCCTATGATGTATGTAAGGACGGTATTTCAAATACCTTCTGTATAGTTCCCTCTGCCCTCGGTAACGATAAGGAAAGCAGATACTGTAACCTCTGCTCCATTATTGACGGCTACTTCGGTCAGAAGGCACAGCATATCAACGTTAATGTATTCAACCGTGAAATGCTTCTTGACGCTGTTGAGCATCCCGAAAAGTATCCTAACCTTACTATTCGTGTTTCAGGCTATGCTGTTAACTTCCATAAGCTTTCAAGAGCTCAGCAGAATGAGGTAATCGCAAGAACCTTCCACAACGAAATGTAATATGGCTGATAAAAAGGGATATGTTCATTCCTTTCAGAGCCTTGGCGCAGTTGACGGTCCCGGCATAAGATATATTGTGTTTTTACAGGGCTGTCCCTACCATTGTCCCTACTGTCACAATCCCGACACCCGTGAGTTTACAGGTGGCACACCCTACTCTGCTACGGAAATTGCCGACAAGGCAGAAAGGTATAAGACATACTTTACAGGTGGGGGTGGAGTAACTGTTTCGGGTGGTGAGCCTCTATGTCAGAGGGAGTTTGTAGCTGAGCTGTTTGCAGAGCTTCACAAAAGAGGAATTTCCACATGTGTTGATACTGCGGGAATTAAGCCCGATAAGGCAGTTGCTGAAATGCTTAAGCATACGGATACTGTGCTGTGCGATATCAAGATTCCCGACAGATGCTCCTATAAGGAGATTTTCGGTGGCAGCCTTGATGACACTCTTGAGTTTCTTAAGCTTTGTAATGAGCTTAACGTGAATGTTATTATTCGCCATGTGGTAGTCCCTACCCTTACAGACAGTGAGGAAAACATTCTTAAAATCAAGGAGCTTTTAAAGGATATAAGGTACGAAAAAATCGAGCTTCTTCCCTTTAAAAAGCTGTGTCAGCACAAATATGATGAGCTTGGCATTGACTTCCCCATGAAGGATATCCCCGAGTGCTCAAAGGAAACAATTAAAAAATTAAAGGCGCTTTTATAAGCGCCTTTTTTAATTAAAAGAGATAGCGCAACGGCTATCTCTTTTATACTGTTATTCAACATTAACTATCATATAATCATTGTAATTTATCCACGCATCATTCCACTTCTGTATCATAGCGAGGGCGTTTGCCTCACCTGTAGAATAGAAGGTGTCAAAATTGTTTGTATTGCCGCTATAGGAGTTAGCTCTTAAATCGGGGAAAACTGAGGACCATTCCACTGTGCTTGCATGGTCATAGGAAATACTCGGGAGAATATATTCGCCCAGCACATCTATTTCATATTCACCCCAGTTTCTTTCAGCAATAAGTGACGTATAATATGCGTCCATAGTGTAAAGCGTACCTGTGGCTGCAAGAATATCAACAAAGTACTCGGAAAGCTCTCTGTCAACAGTTACCTTCGGAATACACATTACTGTTGCCTGCTGAGTGCTACAGGGTGCATAATATCTGCCCTGATCCTCACTTAGCATGGGGAACGGAACAACGCCAAACTCCGCTGTCAGCTGTCTGGAATTATAAATGCACTCATTATAGAACATCAGCCTATCCTCATTGAATGCTTCAACGGCATTAGAGCCCCAGTAGGAATCAGAGCCCCATTTATCATGGCACCAGTTAGCATTATTGCATGTAATTATCGCATTAATAATGGTATCGACCTTATCTGAATTTATAGTCAGCTCAAAGCACTGCGTATCGGGATTAACGCCCACATGATTAACACCGAAATATTCATAGAATTTATCAAGTGAGTTTACAGAAAGACCGAAGCTGTCACCATCGTCCTCATATCCGTCACCGTCATCCTCATAGACTGAATTGGCATAAGCCACAAGCTTATCGAAGGTCCAGCTTCCGTTGAAAACGGAGCTGTAAATCTTTGATGATTCTGTTTCACCCAGAAGATTTTTATTAAAGTACATCACATATGCAGTTTCAATATCAAGATTGGAAAAATCACCGCCTATAAAAAGCGTGTGACCGTCTACGGTAAATTCCTTTACTGTTTCCTGTCTGAAATATGGGCTTGAAAGATCTAAAATCTCGCTATCTGCAAGATCGTAAACATAACCCTTAACTGCAAGAGAATGAGTTTCCATAACTCTCGGCATAGCAAGCTCATATGACATATTACCTGACAAAAATGCGGTTTCAATAGCATCTGACAGCATATAACGACTTGCATTTATAAAGTTAACATCTACTGAGAAAAGCTCCTCAATAAACGCCTCTCTTTCAAGCACTGCAGTATCTATCAGCTGTCCAAAGCCCGAGGAACTGCCGGGCTTAACGCAAAGCTCCACAGTTGACCATGGATATGACGGATTAGGTGACCAAGTTGTACAGGCTATATTAATTGTGGCATCCTCATATGAAGGAAATTCCTCATCGGGATTTTCAGGAAGCGACGGATATAAGCCCTCCTCACCTGATGATGTGGTCTGAACGCTGAGCACCTTTATAAGCTCCTGCTCTCCGTTACCGTCATTCAAATCATAAGCATATGTTACTCTTATATTGTATGTAAGACCGGGTAACAGTCCCATAAAGCCTCTTACGCTTATATTTGTTGTTTCATATACAAGATAGTCAAATAAAAGAAGTTCTATCTTCTTCACATTACCAACATTATGCTTATCAAGCTCTTCAATTTCAAAATTGATTGTAGTATCAGTAGCCACTGCGCCTGTAATAGCGACAAACGGCTTATCAACCTCATCTGTGTATACATCATAGGTGGCAACCTTATTTTGAACACCGTTGCCATCGTTTATATCATAGCTGTAATTTACCTTAATAGTGTATCTTGTGTCAGAAAGAAGCTTATCAAAGCTTCTTGTGTCTGCTCCGCTTACAGCTATACTTGTATTACCCTTATAAAGCTCAATCTTTCCTATGGTGCACACATCATCTACATCGTTAGTATCCAGAACAAAGCTAACACTGGATGTGCTGCTGTCGGTAAGATAAACCTTAACTCTCGGTGTTTCTGTTTTATCGGTTGTAAAGTTAAGCAGTGATGTTTTAATTACATCTCCCTCGCCATCGTTAAGGTTATATTTATAGGTAAGCTTAATAGTATATTTTGTATTTGATAAAAGGTTATTAAATGACCTTACACTTGTATCAGATGCCACCACAGGCTCCTTATCTCCCTGCAAAAGCTCAATCTTTTGGATTGTACAAGCTCGGTCAGTATCCTTTTTGTATATTTCAAAATCTACACTTGTGCTTGTAGCGATGGCATTCAGAAGTAATACAGTAGGCTCATCAAGAGCTTCCGTAGTAATATCAAGAGTTTTTACATCTGTTTTCTCTTCTCCGTCAAAGATGTAGCTATAAGTAACCTTAACAGAGTATTTTGTATCTGAAAGCAGATTGTCAAACTGTCTTACGTATAAATCAGTCGCCTCCACCGGTTCATCATTACCGTGAATAAGCTCAATTTTGGTTATGCTACCTGTGTTCAGTACATCATTTTCAATTATCTCAAACGAAATACTGTTATGTGTTGAGCTTGGATTTACAAGATATACAGATGGCTCTGTCTCAGATACACCTGAGCTACAGCCTGTAAATATAAAGGCCACGGAAAGCATCAACACAATAACTGATGAAAGCAATAATATTTTCCTTTTCATTCTTATCTCCTTTCAGGAATTGATGTTATTATTTTACCATAAAACCATGTATTTGTCAATATAGCCATATTTTACAATTATTTGCAAATAAACTTGACAAACTAACAAAATTATAGTATTATATAGTGGTACAAAAAAATAAGCGGATGTGGCGGAATTGGCAGACGCGCCAGACTTAGGATCTGGTATCTCCGATGTGCAGGTTCAAGTCCTGTCATCCGCACCAAAAAAAGACTGTAATTTTGATACAAAATTACAGTCTTTTTTAACTAAATCCGCCTGCGTCGGAATAAATCCACTAACGTGGATGAAATCACTCCGCGATGAAATCTGCCTTGCGGCAGGTTAAATTAGGCGGATTTGGTTTCATCTGAAGCCGTAGGCGGAAGATTTCATCCAAACTCGTTTGGATTTCATCCTGCCAAGCAGGATTTCATTAAAGTTACGCGCCTTGCCGAGATAATTTTCGTCCTTGCAAGCCTTTTTTGCTTTTAGCCGTAAAACACAAATCGTTCACTTTATACCCCTTTCGTTCAATTTATGGGGTATCGTTCAATTATCGATCTTTTAAAATTCCTTGATTTTAGCCAAATTTTATACTATAATATATTCACCTATAAATAAAAATATGGCGAGGAGGATGTTGACAAGTATGGCAATAAAGACGACAAAAAATGAAAATATATATTTTGTAATTAATTGCTTGGTTATTTTAATTGTTGGATTTGGAATATTTATTTACTCAATACATCCCGATCTTACTGACTTTCGAAATTCTATATATGGATTACTAGTTTATTTTTTGGTTTTAGCAGGAATAATACTTTATGTAACTTTATCCCGTAAAATCAGTATGCCGTTGTTAGGAAAAATCACAGTTTGGGTATATGGATTGTTACTTTTATTATCGGGCATTTTCGATTTTGGAAGAATAGAAATGCTATTCTTTTTTATCTACGCCATCTTTAATGTTTGTGTCACTATATATTTATATAAAAAACACGGTATTGATTATAAAAGCGTTTGGCTATTCGGTGCCTTTTCATATTTATCAACTGCGTTCATTGTGTTAAGGGTAAAATACTTGCACAATGAGTTTACTTCACCTTTTATGTGGGTGGCAATTATCGTATCAATTATAGTATTTATTCCGTGTTTAATTTATGCTATAAAATATTATATGCCATATAGAGAATGGGAGAACATCATCGGCGTGCCTCTGGCGGCGTTGCTGGTCAGCTTTGTAGTAGTATGGTTGACAGTCTCATCTATGAATGTTTATTTGGACACGTCTGATCCTACATATGAGGAATATGTCATTATAGACAAAGATATTAGAGCAGGTTCAAGGCAGGCAACAACTTATGAGCTTGAAGTCAAAAAAGACGACACCATTTTCATGATTGGAGTTTCTGAAAAAACATATTATGACTATGAGATAAATGACATAATTCAGTTATCCATATATAGCGGAGCATTTAACGAGCCGTATTATATACATGAAAACAACGGCAGTTAATTTGCTAAATAACAATTTATCAAATTAAAATGGGTGCAAACCCCTGTAAGGAAATGCACC
>JAZQKP010000020.1:0-12708 GCA_045542275.1 Eubacteriales bacterium
GTCAGTATATCACTAAAAACTATCAGGAAGTGCGCACTTACTCACCACTAAAAGCGGTAGTGCAATATAAAAGAGCCGATACGGAAATAAATCCATATCGGCTCTTTTACTGTCCTTCATAACACTTGGCTAATCTAGTCCGTTATTTTTATGTAGTGATTACCACTTTCTGCCGTATTCGTCAAAGGTGTTCTTTTCACGGTTCTTATTAATGATATTGATAATATCAGCGTAGTCGTCCTCCTCAACCTGAGCAGCAGACTTAACCTTTGTTTCATCAATTTCATCAGCATTAACCTTAACAGCCTTTGTGGGCACCTTGTCAAAGCCTGTTGCGATAATAGTAATCTTAACAGTATCAACAAGTGTTTCATCAAAGGTAGCACCCCAGATAATGTTAGCATCGGGAGCAGCAGCCTCTGTAATCATTGAGGATGCGCTGTAAACCTCATCAAGCTCTACCTCGGGAGAAACTGTGATGTTAACAAGAATACCGCTAGCACCGTCAATAGATGTTTCAAGCAAGGGGCTGGCAATAGCAGCCTTAGCTGCGTCAACAGCCTTATTCTCGCCCTTAGCCTCACCAACGCCCATATGCGCAAGACCTGCGTCCTTCATAACTGTGGTAACGTCTGCAAAGTCAAGGTTTACGAAGCCAACTACATTAATAAGGTCGGAAATGCTCTTTACACCGTGCTTAAGAACATCATCTGCAATAGCAAACGCATTCATAAGTGTAACTCTCTGACCGGAAACCTCTTTAAGTCTTTCGTTAGGAATAACTACAAGAGCGTCAACATACTTAGCAAGCTCAGCAATACCGTCATCAGCCTGTGTCATTCTACGGTTACCCTCAAACTTAAAGGGCTTAGTAACGATACCTACTGTAAGCACACCCATTTCCTTAGCTATCTTAGCAACAACAGGTGCAGCGCCTGTGCCTGTACCGCCACCCATACCTGCGGTTACAAATATCATATCAGCGCCTTCAATTGCCTTTGTAATTTCGTCTATGCTTTCTTCAGCGGAAAGAGTACCGATTTCAGGCTTAGCGCCTGCGCCCTTACCACCTGTAATACCCTCGCCTATACAAATCTTGGTTGCAGCACTGGTCTTAGCAAGTGCAGCCCTATCTGTATTGATAGTAATAAACTGAACTCCCTTGATGTTGGAAGAAATCATTCTGTTGACAGCGTTATTACCGCCGCCACCTACACCGATAACTCTTATATCAACACCGGAATCAAAATCATTGTCAAGTTCAAATGGCATTGTTTTTACCTCCGTACATAATTATACATATTAATTCTATTATATGATACACTCTTTTACGACATTTTTCAAGGGTTTTCGTAAAATTTTTGCGTAAAATATTATTTTATTTTGAAAGGGATACTACATTTTATCACCGTAAAACAAAAATGTCAATAGCAGATACTGTCGAAAGAAAAATAAATTAAAATGCCACAGGGATTTCCTGTGGCATTTATGCTTGTTTTAGATAAGGAATCTTACTCTGTTAATCTTGAGAGATGAGCTCTTTGATGTGAACTTGATTGTCTTTTCTCCACTCATTAATGAGATAGCGGATTTAGTTGTGCCTGTCTCTCCGTCTGTACCGTGAGTAACAAAGGCGCAGTCGCCACTGCCCTTATGCTCTGCAATGATTGCAATCTGTGCAAGGGCTGAAAGCTCTGAGGAGATTTCAAGCTCGATAATATACTTACCTGACCTTTCCATATTGAAGGTGATTTCCTTATTAAGCTCCACATTTTCAAGACAGCAAGCCTCGGTCATACCCGATGTGTCAAGGTCTGTAAGCTCATAGGTAAAGCCGTTAGCCTTAAATCTCTCGTATGCGTGAGTATACATTGCGAAATTACAGAGATTCTTTGCGCATCTCTGAAGCTCTGCGCGCTTAAGGTATCCGCTTTCAAGAGAGGAAAGAATTGTATCGTCATAGGTCTTGGCGTTTGGAACAACCATATAGATATCGTTTACGGACTTAACCATGCTGGCAACGTCCTTCATATTGCGAACACCCTCGTAGTTTGTAATCCAAGCCCACCAGTCTGTCATTACAAAGCCGTCATAATTCCACTCGTCACGAAGAAGAACCTTGGTCATATCAAAGTTGGACGCTGCGTGATGGCCGTTTACAATATTGTAAGCAGTCATAATCGCCTTGCAGTTGCCCTCCTTAACAGCGATTTCAAAGGGCTTAGCATAAATTTCTCTTGCTGCTCTTTCCGACATTACGGAGTCGCCGTTATGTCTGTGCCATTCCTGGCTGTTAGCCATATAATGCTTAACTGTACAGTACACGCCTGCCTTTTCAAGTCCCAAGGAGATTGCTGCTGCAAGGGAGCCTGTAAGATAGGGGTCCTCGGAGAAATATTCAAAGTTTCTGCCGTTTAAGGGGTTTCTGTGAATATTGATGCCGGGGCCAAGGATAACATCGATTTCATAGGCTGTCATCTCAACGCCCTCAAGAGAATAAAGCTCACTTACAAGCTGCTTATTAAAGGTACAAGCGAGACAGGTGCCGTTAGGCATGCTTGTAGCAAGAAGTCCACTGTCCATACGGATACCTGAGGGGCCGTCTGTTGTGCAGACAATAGGAATACCGAAGGAGATAAGCTCCTCTGTTACGCCACCGAAGCAGCTACCTGTACCGGGGGTAACCTTAGGGCTGTTCATACCCTCGCCACGAACGATACAAGCAAGGTCATTATCACTAAGCTGAGCAATAAACTCATCCATTGTGCTTCTTCCGCATCTAACGTCCTCAAGCTTTATGCCCTTATCGCCTGTGTATGCAATTTCATCGGGAATTGAGGATTCTACTCTTTCCTTGTAATCGTATGTAGCCAAGGGAGCAGGCTCGTATGCTACCTTTAAATCCTTTGTGGGATGAAGTCTTTCAAAGGGGAGAACAGGTGCCACAGCCTGTGTGCATTTTTCGGTAACGATTGTGTTTTCAAGCTTGAAGGCAAATACCTTAGCTGCGCTTCTGACATCTGCACCGACGTAAATTTTATATTCGCCCTCCTCAAGCACATAGCAGCTCTTATATCCTGTTACACCGCTGTCATCGTATGATGCCATCTTAGAGATGTCAAATTCAAGGGAAACTGTACACTCCTCGCCGATTTTTATGCTTTCTGTCTTTTCATAGGCTACAAGAGAGCGTAGGCTCTTACCAAGCTTGCCCTGAGGTGCCTCATAGTACACCTGAACTGATTCTTTGCCCTCAAAATCGCCTGTGTTTTTTACTGTCGCATTAATCTTGATTTTGTTGTTTTTCAGACACGCCTCGGCATTTATGTCGAATTTTGTATATGAAAGTCCGAAGCCAAAGGGGTAAAGCACCTTGTCCTTGGCAAAGGTTTCAAAGTAGCGATAGCCTACGTAAATATCTTCCTTGTAGAAGTTACGGTTTGCATCACCGAAGTTGGCTGTTGAGGGGTAATCCTCTATGCTTTTTGCTACTGTATCAGCAAGCTTACCGGAGGGAGTCTCAAGACCGCAAAGCACCTCTGCGCATGCTTTACCGCCAACCTGTCCACCCTGCCAAACGTACATTACTGTGGACACAGAATATTTTTCAACCCATGACATATCAATAACGCTACCTACGTTAAGGATAACGCACACGTCCTTAAATTCGGCTGTAACCTTTTTGATTACGTCCTCCTCCTTAGCAGTGAGAAGATAGCTGCCCTCGGAGGCAGAATTATCCTTATCCTCACCTGCAGTTCTACCGATTATAACGATAGCCTTGTCGCCAAACTGACGTGCCTCCTTTACAAGCTCACAGCTAAGCTCCATTTCCTCCTGACACCAGGGCTCCTGTGCCCAGCCGCCGTTACCTACATCATAGGGGTGGTCTATCTTCCACTGGTCATAAACTGCCTCAAGCTGGGGGTTAACGGATACAATATCAAGTGCCTTAAGCTCATCAACGATATTTGTAACGTATTTAACGTTTACAAGTCCTCCTGAGCCTGTTCCACTTTTATAATATTCCTTCTGAACTCTGCCAAAAACAGACACTCTGTCGCCTTTTTTAAAAGGAAGCATATTTGTTTTGTTTTCAAGAAGAACAATTCCCTCCTTTGCTGCCTTGAGGGAATATTCCTCAAGCTCCAAAAGGGGCTCACGCTTTAAATTTGCCAAATTATAATTCTTGTAGTGACTCTTTTCGTATTGCATATTAACCTCCGAATCTGTCCCTTGCTGATTGCAAAAGACTTTCCTTTTTATTTTCTAATCTTTCTTCTATTACCTCTTTTAAAAGGTAATCAAGTATTTCTCCAAGAAGCTTGCCCTTAGGGAAGCCTGCCTCTATAAGATCACGTCCGTTTATAGCTAAATCCTTAAGGGAAAAGCATTCAGCCTCGGATAATACCTTATTTGCGATTTCTGTAATTGCATCAAAATGAGCAGTCCTATCATAGACAGGATTCTGAGCCTTATTGTCTGCCCTTTGCAGATTTATAAGCTCAAAAAAAGCTTCCTTTCCTATTCTGTTAAGACGCTTCTTTATATAAACCTTATCCTCTTCAACAACAGTATCATGTATCTTTACAAGAAGGCATACTCTGTCCTTGGTAAAGTTGTCATACTTATATTCGTTAAGATATCTCCTTGCAATCTCCTCACTTTTATGAGGATGAGCATAGAAATGCTGCTCTCCGTTTTCGTCAACGCTGACTGTGTAAATCTTGCCTGTATCGTGCAAAAGCGCAGCTAAACGAAGGTGCGAAATCGGGAGTGTATTCTCTATTGCAACAGCGGTATGTGTCAAAATATCGTATATATGGTGTCGGTTTTTTTGGTCAAAGCCCTGCATTTTAGCGATTTCGGGAATTATCTCTGCAAGTATCTCCCAGTTATCAAGAAGGGCTTCTTTTACGTTTTTGCCACAGAGAAATTTATTTATTTCCACGGCAATACGTTCCTTTGAAATCTTAGAAAGCAGATGCTTGCACTTAAGCATCGCGTTCCTTGTTTCCTCCTCAACAGTAAAGCCGAGCACGGAGCTGAAGCGCACTGCACGAAGAATACGAAGGGCATCCTCATTAAATCTGTCATAAGGGTTACCGATTGCCCTTATTACCTTATCCTCTATATCCCCCTTACCGCCGTACAAATCAACCACGGTGCTTTCTCCGTCGTATGCAATGGCATTGACGGTAAAATCCCTACGGGACAAATCAAGCTCAAGGGAGGTTGTAAACTCCACCTTATCGGGATGACGGGAGTCGGAATACTCGCCCTCCTGTCTGTAGGTAGTGATTTCTATATTCTCTCCGTTTATAACAACGGTGACTGTGCCGTGCTTAATACCTGTCTCCACCACTGTATAATCGGGGAAAAGCTCTTTTGTTTCCTCGGGTAAGGCGCTGGTTGTAATATCAAAATCATCCACCGCCGAGCCAAGCATCATATTTCTTACGCTTCCACCGACTATATATGCTTCGTAGCCACCCTTTTTCAGCCTGTCAAGAGCTGTCTTTGCCCCCTTGCTTATTTCAAAACTGAATTGTAGCTTCATTTGCACATTTCAAGGAAGGCAGCC
Source organism: Eubacteriales bacterium (assembly GCA_045542275.1). Classification (GTDB taxonomy): domain Bacteria; phylum Bacillota; class Clostridia; order Oscillospirales; family CAG-272; genus RGIG2000. The sequence goes on from JAZQKP010000020.1 coordinate 5,585, forward strand.
TTGTCTATAACCTTAACTCCCAACGCCTGCGCCTTTGTAAGCTTAGAGCCTGCTGCCTCTCCTGCTAAAACATAATCGGTTTTCTTTGATACAGATGATAAGACCTTGCCGCCTCTAGCCTTGATCATATCGGCTGCCTCATCACGTGTCATATTTTCAAGTGTACCTGTAAGAACAAAGGTAAGTCCCTCAAGCTCGCTTGTGACCTCCTTTATTGCCTCCTCGGTAACCACACCTGCCGATTTAAGCTTGGAAATTATATATCTTGTTGTGTCCTTTTTAAAGAATTCCACAACGCTTTCTGCCATTACATCACCAAAATCCTCAATTTCGGTAATCTGCTCCTTAGTAGCATTGTATAGGGCTTCAACCGAGCCGAATTTTGCTGCAAGCTCATTTGACGCAACCTCACCGATATGACGGATGCCGAGGGCAAAGATAAGTCTGCCAAGGCCTGCCTTTTTGGATTCCTCAATAGATGCAATAAAGTTAGATGCAGACTTCTCTCCCATTCTGTCAAGGCATTCAATTTCTTCCTTTTTAAGATAGTAAAGGTCTGACGCATCATGAATAAGAGAGTTGTCAAGAAGCAATTTAATAAGCTTACCCCCAACGCCCTCAATATTCATTGCCTTTTTAGATACAAAATGCTCAATATTTCTTGTAAGCTGAGCAGGACATGCAGGATTTGTGCATCTTAAAGCTCCAAGAGTAAAGTCCTCACCGTCATCAATAAAGTCCTTGGCATCATCATAGGTGAGTGCGCCACCGCAGGAGGGACACTTATCGGGCATCTTATAGGGCTGCTCACTACCGTCTCTCTTTTCCTTAACGCTACCAACCACCTCGGGAATAATATCCCCTGCCTTCTGGACGATAACGGTATCACCGATTCTTATATCTCTTTCACGGATAATATCAATATTATGAAGGGTTGCCCTCGATACTGTTGTGCCTGCCAGCTTTACAGGCTCTAAAACCGCATTAGGTGTAAGCACACCTGTTCTGCCCACCTGAATAGCAATATCAAGAAGCTTTGTAGGCTTCTGCTCGGGGGGATATTTATACGCAACAGCCCACTTAGGTGTGCTGCTTCCCTCTCCAAGCTCCTCTCTTTTCTCAAGAGAGTTTACCTTGATTACAGCACCGTCTATATCGTATGCAAGGGTGCCTCTGTCCTCACCAAGCTTGATTACCGCATTTACAATGTCATCCTCATTATTACTTACGGTAAGCACAGGAATGGTTTTAAATCCAAGCTCCCCTATTCTGTCAATTGTGCCCTTATGGGTTGATATGGTGTTATCACCGAGAGAGCCACTTTGATAGTTGAAAACAAAAATATCAAGTCCACGTCTTGCGGTTTCCTTGGAATCAAGACAACGAAGGGAGCCGGCTGCCGCATTTCTGGGGTTAGCCCAAAGGCTTTCACCAAGCTCCTCCTTTTGCCTGTTAAGTCTTTCAAAGGAGGAATGAGGCATAAATACCTCTCCACGCACAGTTACGCTTACCTTATCTGTAAGCTCAAGGGGGACTGTGCGAATAGTCTTGATATTAGCGCTTACATCCTCACCCACGTTTCCGTCGCCTCGTGTTGCGCCAACAGCGAAAATTCCGTTTTCGTATCTTAAGGAAACGCTGAGACCGTCGATTTTCGGCTCTACGGAGAATTCCGTGTCGTCTCCTGTTTCAGCCTTAACCTGTCTTACAAAATCACGAAGAGAGTCGAAGTCGAAAACGTCGGTAAGGCTGCCCATACGCACATCGTGAGTCACCTTTTCAAATTTATCCAGCGCCATTCCACCTACACGGTGAATAGGAGATGTGGGGTCATAATATTCGGGGTGCGTAGCCTCCAGGGACTTAAGCTCCTCAAAAAGCTTGTCATATTCAAAGTCGGATATTTCAGGAGCATCCTGCTCATAGTATCGCTTAGAGTGATACTTGATTATAGCTCTTAAATAATCAATTCTTTCCTTAGCTTCCATATCTACCTCATAGATAATTACATTCTTATGTAAATTATAACATGTATAAAAGAAAAAAACAAGTAATCGCAGTATTTTACATTATCAATTTCTCTTTGACAAAATAGACTGACGAAAGAGGTCGCATTGTCAATTTATGGGAATTTCGGTCGTGCGATTGTTGTTGAAATGGTAAATAATTCCGTTATAATAAAATCACAGCTTACGGTACATAAAGCAAAGGAAGGAAAAAGAAAATGAAAAAATATTTGTCCTGTGTGATTCTTATCTTATTATGCCTTATATGCGCTATGGTATTCTATGCCAACGCATCCGGTTTGCGTCCACCAAAGGACGATGATACCTCAACCACCACAAGCACGGAGCTTGATACCTCTACTACTGTAAACAATGAGCCTCTCTATCCCACCAAGGTGCCGATTATTGAGAAAAACGGTACGATTTTGAGCGAATATTACTGCAATACAAATCTTCGCATTGAGTGGAGCGTTTACAAGTACCTTAATGAGGGCGTTCTCTATCTTAGTGCCGAGGTATACCTTGACTCTCCTGAGGGAATGAATGTAACTAATCTCGGCTATATTGAAATAAACGGCGAAAAAACCGAATTTACAACTCAGCTTTTCAACGACAAGTCTACTCTTGTAGCCTCTGTATCAAAGACTATTAAAAGTAACAGCGATGCTACAATTACCATTAATGCCCATCTTGATGTAAATATTGTAAACAGTAACGGTGTGACTATTACAGAGCTTAACGCTACGGGTAAAATCAATGCCACCGAGGAATATAACTCTATGAATAAGAGTCACCTTTTAAATGTAACTCACGTTTCCCAGTACCCCACATTACCAAGCGGAGATGAGGTGACTGCTCTTGGCACTGTGCTTAAGCATCTTGGATATAAGGTTGAAATCACCGAGCTTTGCGATTTGTATCTTAACAAGGGACCTGTCGGATACACAAGCTTTTATAAGGCTAACGTAGGTAACCCAAGAAGCCAATATAATTCTTATGGCTGCTATGCTCCTGTTATTATTGATGCCGGAAGAAAGTATATTAAGGCAAACGGCGGAGCATCACAGGTTACAGATATGACAGGATACAATGTTGATGAGCTATATAGACAGGTATCTCTTGGCAATCCTATAATAGTTTGGGTATGCGAGGATTTTGAAACTACCCCTTCAATATCCCGTATATGGGTTATAGACGGTGAAACGCTGTATCTTAAGTCAAATATGGCTTGTATGGTGCTTATCGGCTATGATTATACAAGAAATACAGTTACCCTGTCCGACCCCGCAGGAGGAATCTTCTCTGTGGATATGGACCTTTTTGCCTTGAGATATGCTCAAATGGGCTCTCAGGCGATTATGATAAGGTAGCGCATTATCTGCCTTTAATGCCTTGTATAATCCCCAATGGCACAGCGAGAGGGAAATTTCGCTGTGCCATTTTATAGGCATTGGCTATTTTTGAGAATTTTTAAATTTTTTCAAAAATACTATTGACAAAGCAATTTACCTGTGCTATTATATTAAGGCAAAAACGCAGTATTTTGTATGCGAGTGTAGTTCAATGGTAGAATTCCAGCCTTCCAAGCTGGTCGCGTGGGTTCGATTCCCATCACTCGCTCCAATTATGCGCCCTTAGCTCAGTGGATAGGGTGCCCGGCTACGAACCGGTAGGTCGAAGGTTCGAATCCTCCAGGGCGCGCCAGAGAATCCTGTCTTTTTAGACAGGTTTTTTTGTTTTTTACATGCTTTTTTCCAAAATATATTGACTTAATAGCGGATTTGTTTTATAATATATATATTATACGTGCGAGGAGGCGACAGATGTTTACGTTCACACCTGAGTATTACTTTGAAACATTTGAAGATGCTAACGCCGATTTTCTTTTATCAATCGGAGTGAAGGGAATAGTTCTTGATATAGATAATACATTAGAGCCTTACGAGCATCCAAAGGCGGGCGATCACGTAATTAAATGGTTTAACGAGCTTGAAGCAGCAGGAATCAAGACCTCAATAGTGTCAAACAACAACAAAGAACGTGTAAGGATATTTAACGAGGACTTTGGTATGCCGGCATATTCACGAGGCGGAAAACCGTTTAAGAAAAACGTATTAAAAGCAATAAACGATATGGGCATAAGCAAAAATGAAGCGATCCTGATGGGAGACCAGATTTTTACCGATGTTTGGGCAGCACACAATGCAGGCATACCTGCAATTTTGGTTCCTCCAATAAATGATAGAAGAGATTTACTTACTCGCTTTAAGAGATTTCTTGAAGCCTTTGTTATGTCGGCTTACAGAAAAAGGGAGGGGAAGTAATGAAGGCATTGTTTGGTCCCGGTGGAAACAGTGATGCTTTCTATGCTGCAGGAAACGTATCTACAAGAGCCGCTCCTGCCTGGATAAAAGAGATTGGGCTCGATGCCTATGAATATGAGGCAGGTAACGGACTTACCGCTACCGATAATATGCTTATGGACGTGGGAAGAGCGGCAGCAGAAAAGGGCATAAAGCTTTCTTACCACGCGCCGTATTATATTTCTTTATCGGGAATAGTCGAAGAGAAGAGGCTTAACAGTATAAAATACATTAGAGAGAGCCTAGAAGCGGCTAATCTTTTAGGGGCAAAGACGATAGTTGTTCACACCGGCTCTGCGGCGAAGATATCGAGAGACGAGGCTATGCGCCTTGCTGCAGATACCCTTATCAGAACACTAAATGCGGTTGATACATACGGAATCAAAATAGGACTTGAGACCATGGGCAAGATCAATCAGCTGGGAACGCTTGAAGAGGTATTAGAGCTTTGCAGAATAGATTCAGCATTAGTACCTGTTATCGATTTTGGTCATCTTAATGCTAGGTCACTCGGCGAGATGTTCAAAACTGCTGATGATTATCTTCGCGTTTTCGATAAAATAGATAGATGTCTTTCAACCGAAATCGCCAAAAACGTTCATTGCCATTTTTCTAAAATAGAATGGACAAAGAGCGGCGAGAAAAAGCACCTAACCTTTGCAGACGAAATTTACGGCCCTGCATTTGAGCCATTGATAAAGGTTATAGCCGACAACGGCTTGACACCTACTATAATATGCGAATCCTCGGGAACTCAAGCCGATGATGCGCTTCAAATGAAAAAATACTATATGGAGTTAAAAAATGAGCAAATTACAAAGACTTAGAGAAAATATGAAGAATAAGGACGTTGATGCACTTCTTGTGCTTGACGAGCTTAACCAGCATTATCTTTCGGATTTTGCTTTTACAGACGGATTTCTTCTTATTACTATGAATAAAGCATATCTTGTAACAGATTTCAGATATTATGAAATGGCTATAAATGGCGCTTGCAAGGAATTTGAGATAATTATGCCCGAGAATAGAAGAGAGTTTATTGATAAGGCTCTTTCCGAGGATAGTGCCACCACACTCGGCTTTGAAGGTGGTTTTGTTTCATATGAAACATACATCGCATACACCGAGTGCCATCCACATCTTAAGCTTGTAGATATTGGAGATATGATTGAGGTTCAGCGCCAGATCAAAACTCCCGATGAGATTATAAAAATGCAAAAGGCACAAGACATTACCGATCTTGCATTTACCCACATTACTAAAATGATAACCCCAAATATGACAGAAATTGAGGTTGCTGCAGAGCTTGAATACTTTATGAGAAAGAACGGTGCAAGCGCTTTGGCGTTTGAGACAATTGCTGTTTCCGGAGATGCATCAGCTCTTCCTCACGGAACTCCTCGTAACGTTAAACTCAAGCCCGGTTTCCTCACAATGGATTACGGAGCAAAATATGATGGATATTGCTCCGATATGACACGTACCATCGTCATCGGACGTGCTGATGCAGAAATCAAAAAGCTTTACAACACAGTTCTCAATGCGCAGCTTTCAGCAATTGAATACCTGAAGGCGGGATGCGATGCAGGCGAGGCAGATAAGATTGCAAGAGATATCATTGACGCAGTTCCCGAATATAAGGGCGCATTTGGTCATTCTCTCGGTCATGCAGTTGGTCTCTTCATACACGAAGCCCCTCGCGTTAGCTTCAAATCCTTCGGTAACCAGCTTCAGGTAGGCAACGTTGTAACCGTAGAGCCCGGCATATACCTGTTTGGCAAGTACGGCTGCAGAATCGAGGATATGGTCGCAATCGAAGAAAATGGCGTGAAAAACTTCACACATTCTACAAAAGAACTGATAGAAATCATATAATTTCTGTCAAAAATCAAATAATTTTGAATTTTTTTCAAAAAAATTGCATTTACCTATTGATTTTTTTATTATTTTATAGTAAAATACTTGTGTAAATTATGGGCATTTGAGAGATTTGATATTTTGAGGTTGTGGCGGACCGTAAATGCCCGAATCTATAAATCAAATAATTCGCCAAGAAAAGGAAAGAAATTATGTTAACAGCAGGTGATTTTAAGAATGGTGTTACATTCGAGATGGAAGGTAAGGTTTACCAGGTAATCGAATTCCAGCACGTTAAGCCCGGTAAGGGCGCAGCCTTCGTTAGAACCAAGTACAGAGACGTTGTTACAGGTGCTATTCGTGAGGCTTCCTTCAACCCCACAGCAAAGTTCGAGAACGCAGTTATCGAGAGAAAGGATCTTGAGTATCTTTACAACGATGGCGAGCTTTACTACTTCATGGATCAGGAAACATACGAGCAGATTCCTCTCAATGCAGACAAGCTTGGCGATAACTTCAAGTTCGTAAAGGAAAACACTGTTTGCCGTATCTCTTCTTGGAAGGGTTCTGTATTCTCTGTAGATCCCCCTACATTCGTAGAGCTTGCAGTAACCGAGACCGAGCCCGGCGTTCGTGGCGATACAGCTACTAACGTAACAAAGGAAGCAGTTCTTGAGACAGGCGCAGTAGTTAAGGTTCCAATCTTCATTAACGAAGGTGATGTTCTTAGAATTGACACTAGAACAGGTGAATATCTCGAAAGAGCATAATTTTACTGAAAACAAATAGTATGAGGTGCTCTCCGTATGGGGAGCACCTTGCTTATAAAACAAAGGAGAAATTACAATGGGAATTACTGAAAAGGCTGCATATCTCAAGGGACTCTTTGACGGATATG
>JAZQKP010000021.1:0-18855 GCA_045542275.1 Eubacteriales bacterium
TTACCGGGCTTGATATCTGCATCAGCGCCAGTTGCGAGCACATCTCCATCTGTTACACCGTAGGGAGCGAGCACATAGCTCTTCTTGCCCTCTTCGTTCTCAACGAGAGCGATGTAGGATGTTCTGTTGGGGTCGTATTCGATACCAACAACAGTTGCTGTACCGTTCTCTCTCTTGAAATCGATGAGTCTGTACTTCTGTTTGTTTCCGCCACCGTGATGACGAACTGTAATCTTACCGTAGTTGTTACGGCCGGAGTGTTTCTTCTTTGTTTCAATCAAAGACTTCTCGGGAGTAAACTTTGTTACTTCGTCGAAAGATGCTACCGACATATGTCTTCTGGACGGTGTGGTAGGCTTGTATTTCATTGTTGCCATGTTAACGTCCTCCCACTATCAGTTCAAGCCGTTAAAGAACTCGATTTCCTTAGAAGAAGCTGTAAGAGTAACGATTGCCTTCTTCCACTCAGCTGTGTAGCCGAAGTTGTAACCAAGTCTTTTCGGTTTTTTCTTCATATTAATTGTATTTACCTTAGCAACCTGTACGTTGAAGAGCTCTTCAACTGCTGCTGCGATTTCAGGCTTTGTTGCATCCTTTGCAACCTTGAATGTGTATCTCTTAGAAGATATACTATCCATAGATTTCTCTGTGATAATAGGCTTAATGATAATATCCTGAGCGAACTTCATTATGCGTATACCTCCTCTAATTTCTGAACGGCAGCCTGAGCAAATACGATTGTATTGCAGTTGAGGATGTCGTAGGTGTTAAGTGTGTTTGTGTAAGCAACCTTAACTCCAGCGATGTTGGAAAGGCTCTTTACTACCATTGCGTCAGGACCGTCGAGAACTACAAGGCTCTTCTTGCCTGCGCCGATAGCGGAAAGCATTTCAACCATTGTCTTTGTCTTGAATTCTGTTGCTGCGATGTTGTCAACAACGATCATTTCGCTGTTAGCAACCTTAGCGCTAAGTGCGCTGAAGAGAGCGATCTGCTTAACCTTCTTGTTAAGCTTTGTTGTGTAGGATCTGGGCTTAGGACCGAGAGCGATACCACCGTGTGTCCACTGAGGTGATCTTGTAGAACCCTGACGTGCTCTACCTGTACCCTTCTGTCTCCAAGGCTTACGTCCGCCACCGGAAACTTCGCTTCTTGTAAGTGTTGACTGAGTACCCTGTCTCTGATTGAGAAGGTATGCTCTAACTGCTGCATGGAGGACAGCCTCATTGACTTCAGCGCCGAAAACTACGTCGGACAAAGCAAGTTCGCCAACCTGAGCGCCAGCCATATTTACAACTTTAATACTTGGCATTGTCTATTCCTCCTTTGACTTATGCTTTAACGCTGTTGCGAAGAACTACGATACCGTTGCGAGCACCGGGAACAGCACCCTTAACTGCGATGAGATTCTTCTCAGCGTCTACTTTTACTACTTCAAGGTTAAGTACTGTAAGCTTTTCGTTACCGTACTGACCTGCCATTTTCTTGTTCTTAAACACTCTTGAAGGTGTTGAGTTAGCACCCATAGAACCAACCTGACGGTGGATAGGACCTGTACCGTGTGTTGCCTGAAGCATGTGGTGACCCCATCTCTTAACTGCGCCTGAGTAACCGTGACCCTTAGTAATGCCTGTAATGTCGACCTTATCGCCAGCTGCGAAGGTATCGGCAGCTATTACGTCGCCTACGTTATAATCTGCTGCGTTGTCAAGTCTGAATTCCTTAAGATGCTTCTTTGCAGGGATGCCTGCCTTCTCAAAGTGACCCTTGAGAGGTTTGTTTACGTGCTTGGGAGATGCGTCTTCAAATCCAAGCTGTACGGCATTGTAGCCGTCATTTTCGGTAGTTTTCTTCTGTGCTACCACACAAGGACCGGCCTCGATAACTGTAACAGGAATCACTGCACCATTGTCAGCGAAGATCTGTGTCATACCGAGCTTCTTACCGATAATTCCTTTTTTCATTTTTGCTTCCTCCATTAATTTAAGGTTATTGGTTAACGGTTTGTTTTCGTCGGAGCCGCCGACCCGTCAACTTGACCTCTCCGTCATCATAGTGCGTATAAGTGGAATTTGCGCTCTACTGTGCGGTTGGGTTTGGCTTTTTCGTTGAATTAAAGCTTAACTTCGATTTCAACGCCTGCAGGGAGTTCAAGGCCCATGATTGCATCTGCAACCTTCTTTGAGGGCTTAATGATCTCGATGAGTCTTTTGTGTGTGCGCTGTTCGAACTGCTCACGGCTGTCTTTGTACTTGTGTACTGCGCGAAGGATTGTTACAACTTCCTTCTCTGTAGGGAGCGGAATAGGTCCCGAAACAGTCGCGCCGTTTCTCTTAGCTGCATCTACGATCTTTTCAGCTGTAGCATCAACCAACTTGTGGTCATAGCCCTTGATTCTTACTCTGATCTTCTCGTTTACTGCCATTTTGCTTTCCTCCTTATTATTTATAGAACTTTACGGGGACATTTGCTCTACACCGTCCCGTGTGTTTCCATCACCCACTTAACAAAACCGAACTTTTCGCCCCGTGGCGACCTAGTTCGGATAAATGCAAGCAAGTGATCTACCTCGGTTTTACCAAGGGGAAGATGCACCCGACCTCACATTTGCTGCCGTGTGAATCAACGTACTCCACGAAAATTCCCTACGTGTACCATAGCAGTGAGGCACCGTAGCAACCTTTCGCTTCTTCGTGCGTTAAGCCTTGATATTTTACCATATATAAATATAAAAATCAATATTTTTTTCAAAATTTTTTTGAGGCACTTTCGTCAAATGCCAAATCAAAAGTGGCATTTTTGTGCATTTTGACGAATTTTTGACTTAAAATCTGCGTTTTTGCCCGTTTTTTCTTTGATTTTTCCTTAAAAATCAAGCAAAATTCTTGAAAATTTCGTATACTTGCACAAAAGCATATCGTAAAGTCTTGAATTTTTCCTTCATTTTAATTAATTATATATAATAAGGGCGAGAATTGCTCTCGCCCTGGGTTTATTCATCTGATTTTAATGCTATAACCGAGAAAATTATGGCGAAATGACTTATCATTTCTGTCCGTAATAAGCATTCGGTCCGTGCTTTCTGTCGTAGTGCTTACGAAGAAGAACCTCCTGCATTCTTGTTGTTTCGCCATTTGCCTGGAGCATAAGCATTTCGGTATTATATGACATCATTGCCACCTGCTCAAGAACTACTGCAGCCTCAACGGAGGATTTTGCATCCTTGCCCCATGTAAACGGGCCGTGAGAATGAACGAGGGCTGCGTGCATCTGCTCCGCCCCGATATCCTTAATAGCCTCAAGAATTACTGTTCCTGTTTCCTTTTCGTACTCTCCCTTAATCTCTGCATCTGTCATTTTGCGTGTGCAAGGGATAGCTGTACCGAAGTAATCTGCGTGGGTTGTGCCGTAGGGTGTGATGCTTCTGCCCACCTGAGCATAGATAGTTGCCCAAGGGGAATGGGTATGAGTTACACCACCAATTTCAGGATAAGCCTTATAAAGCTCGAGATGTGTAGGTGTATCTGAGGAGGGCTTAAGAATGCCTTCTACCACGTTGCCGTTAAGGTCGATAACAGGAAGCATATCGGGTGTAAGATCGTCATATTCTACTCCCGAGGGCTTAATAACCACAAGACCCTTTTCTCTGTCTATACCACTTACATTACCCCAAGTAAATGTAATAAGATTGTATTTTACAAGCATCATATTTGCTTCGTAAACTTGTTTTTTAAGCTCTTCAAGCATAATAATTCTCCTTTTATGTATTAATTAATTTACATATTAATAATATCAAATTACAGAAATAAAGTCAATATTATTCATAAAAATAGGTTATACTTACCACGGATAATATTGATTTTTAAAAAATATGTGATATAATAAAATCACCTTATATGAATTACGAGGTTTCTTTATGAAAAATATATCTAAGATGCTGTGCCCTGTTATCGCCGTTGCACTTGCATTTATCTGTATCTTCGGAATTATTACATTTTCCGTTTCCTTTGACAGTGAAACAGCTACTTTGAATTCTAAGTCTCCACTTACGGTAATATTTACCATACTTATTATACTGGCGTTTGTGGGAATTACAGCATTAGCAATTATTCTTCGCAGGTCAGAAACACAAGAAATTAATAAAAAAGCAAAATTTGTCTATATCAGCTCAGCTGTTGCAGCAGTATTTATGCTTAGCTCATTTATAAGCGACGTTGTCTGCATTGTGGGGCTTGATAAATCATATTCTTCAATCGGAATTATGCGTACCGTGCTAAGCGTTGCTGTGTGCATTTATTTTGCACAGGAGGCACTTACAGGCTTTAAGGGTATAATGCTTCCCACAATTGTCCGTCAGCTTCTTTCTGCATCTACTATGCTTTGGGCGTTGCTTGGAATATTTGATGTGTACTTTACAACAAACGAAAATCTCCTCTCCACAAGTGTATTTTTTAATGCACTTATAATCGCCTATGTTGTGCTTTCCTTATTCTTTGTTTTTGATGCTGAAAGAGAGTTTACAAAGCTTAAATTCTCTGTGCTTCTAGCATCAAGCCTTATTGCAGCTCTTGTGTCTGCCGCCCTGTTTGGCAGCGTTACCGTTTGCGTAATTATCGGTACGGTTCCTGTTTCCCATATCGGAATTTCCTTTTGTGGCTATCTTAGTGGACTTGGCATAGGAGTATTTGCCCTTTCAAGAGCATTTTCACTACTTAAGCCATCTACTCCCTTAGAAGAAAACGAATAATAAATAAGGACAGAGCATATGCTCTGTCCTTTTTATCCCTTACAAAATTTATTCTTGATTTTTTCGTTATCCTGTGGTAAAATAAATGAAATGGAGGTGATATTATGCATTTACAGGAATCCGGCGAAATGTATATTGAAACTATATATGTTCTTTCTCAAAGCTCTAATTTTGTAAGAGCTATTGATGTTGGTGAAAGAATGGGCTTTTCAAAGCCAAGCGTAAGCCGCGCCCTTAAGATTTTGAGAGAAAATGGATATATCACCGTAGATGCAAAGGGTGGTATTACCCTTACCTCTGTAGGTAAAGAGGTTGCCGAAAGAATGTACGAAAGGCACCATGTTATCGCTTCCTTGCTTGTAAAAATAGGAGTTGACCCAGAGATTGCAACTGAGGACTCCTGTAAAATTGAGCATGTTATCAGCGAGGAAACCTTTGATAAGATAAAGGAGCTTTTACCAAGGCTTAATTAAAAAACCGCCAAATGGCGGTTTTTTCTTGTTTTTAGCTGAAAAAGTGCCAAAAGCCCACTAACGTATGTGAGCTTTTGCGACAGAATGTATTAATAATTTTCCGCCTTGATTTCAAAATATGCTTGTGGATGCTGACACACGGGGCATATCTTCGGCGCCTTATTTCCCACGACCACGTGTCCGCAATTACGACAAACCCACATGCTCATCTCAGCCTTTTCAAACACTCTTTGCATCTCCACATTCGAAAGAAGCTTCTTGTACCGTTCCTCATGCTCCTTCTCAATTTTTGCCACCATTTTGAATCTTTCGGCAATCTGGGTAAATCCCTCCTCACGGGCTATCCTTTCAAATTCGGCATACATTTCAGTCCATTCAAAGTTTTCTCCGTCACGGGCATGCTCAAGATTGGTTTTGGTATCGCTGATTCCGTTAAGCGCCTCAAACCAAAGCTTTGCATGCTCCATTTCGTTATGGGCAGTCTCCTGAAAAATAGCAGCTATTTGCTCATAGCCCTCCTTTTTTGCCACCTTGGCAAAATAATCGTATTTACTTCTTGCCTGTGTTTCGCCTGCAAAGGCATCACGTAAATTTTGTTCTGTTCTGCTTCCCTTAAGCTCCATAAAAATCCCCTTCCTTTTTTCTTTAGTATTTCCAAAAAAGGAAGGGGTTAGTTATTTATTCTTCAATTTTATTATATTTGTGTCTATAAAATGATACAAACAGTATCGCTGCTGCAGCCATATTCACTGCACACTCTACAGCTGCATACACAATAATCATAGACTGGGAGTATAAAAATATCATTACGCCGTATCCCATAATAACAGCTATTGGAGCAAGCAATATCCATTTTGCAATTCCACATTCTTTGTGTAATCCATATAGCATAATAATTATTATTACAACACCGGCAACAGTCATAGCCGCTACGCCGTATGAGAAGAAATTTATAACCCTAAAGAAAAATACAGAGTCATAAATCATAGGTCCGAAAAAGCGAATAGCAAAGGAATTCAAAATATTCCATACAACCATGACAGCATTTAATATAAGGTATGCTTTAATAGATCTTACGCCAACTCTATTCGCCTGCAGCGAGTTATATTGCCTCGCAGTTATATTTGGACTTCGTCCAAGTGATATTTGCTTTGCAAGTTTGGAAGGCGAATGGAATATCACTAAGTCCAACGGACTTAATATCACTTTCGCAAAGCAAAAATATCACGCTGACGAACGTCAGTATATCACTAAAAACTATCAGGAAGTGCGCACTTACTCACCACTAAAAGCGGTAGTGCAATATAAAAGAGCCGATACGGAAATAAATCCATATCGGCTCTTTTACTGTCCTTCAGCACCCGTGGCTAAATCTTGGGGATTTTTGCTATGCTTTTAATACAAGTAAAACTACAAGGCCTATCTGCCATACAAGACCGATGATGTTTACTACATTGAAATACCAATGCTTTGTTTTATGACGGAATAGCTGCATTGCAAGGAAGCCACCCACAGCGCCACCTATAAATGAGGAAATAAGCAGAGCCTTTTCGGATATGCGCCATTTTCCCCTTTGCGCCTTGAATTTATCAATACCGTACATAAAGAAGGTTACAAGTGACAATGCACCGAAAATTATAATAAGAATTTGATAAAAATCCATATACGTACCCCCTTTTTAACCGTCAACTACATCTATTCTGATTTCAATATCGCCACTTCTTGTGGTCAATTTACAGATGTTTCCTTCTGTGTTTTTAGGCACTCTTACCCTACCGGTGCTTGTCTTGGTAACGAATGTCCAATTTACATCCATAAAATATCCCTCAATATCTCCTGTGCTTGTTTTAATGTCGATTTCATTGCCACGGCAAGCCTCAATATCCACATCTCCCGTAGATGTTTCTACCTTGATTCCATGTGCGCCCTTTACATCGTGAAGCTCCACATCGCCTGTATCCACATCAATTTTAAGCGCATTACAGTTCAACCTGAAAAGGTCAATATCTCCTGTGTCTGCTTCAAGGGTTACACTACCCTCAATTGCGCTGCTTTTAATATCGATATCTCCTGTATCCGTGCCAATATTTATTTCCTTACCGTCTATAAGAGCCAGCTCCACATCGCCTGTGTCAAGAGAAATATTAATCGAATTAAAGGACACTCCCTCCACGCTTTTTATATCAGAGGTGTCGCTATCCACATATAAGCTGTCATACAGGTCCTTGTTAAGATAAAGTACAGCATCCTTGTCTGAGCTGAAGAATGAAATATAATTGTACCACTTGCCCTGATAGTCCGATTTTATGCTAAGCTTTCCGTTTTCCTCGGATATTGCGCATATATATCTGCTGTTATCAAAATATACTATTTTGGAAACACCGTCAGGAGATTTTCTTATTTCAATATCATTTGTAATATCTCTTATATCAATTGATGTAATATCCGATCTTATTTCATAGGTCTTCATTTCCGAGGAATCGTTAAACATTTTAATAAAGCTAAAGCCCGACATACTCAAGGACACAAGGCAAAGAACCAAGCCTACAATAACAAGAAACGCGCTTAAAAGAATATATCTTTTCTTCATTGTGCCTTACCTCCTTTAAGAAGACTTGTTTTTATTGCTGCTTTTATTTTGCGAAGCACATATCTGCTGAAGCTCCACATAGCCTTCGCAAATCCCTTGCAGATGCTATAAAGAGGTATGCTGAGTCCCAAAAGGAGGGCGCCTGCGCCAAGAACGAAAAGTCCACCGGCTATCTGTCCTCTTGTAATGCTTGAAATCAGCATAAACACACTTGCAATTCCACAGGCACTAAAGGATATTGCCACGGAATACAGAGATATAACAAGTGACCACATTGTTACATAAACTGCAAGGAATGCGGCAAGCAAGGAAATACCTATAGGTAGCAAGATCAGTCCACCGAATATAAGAGCAACAATTGCTATAGCACCTAAGCGCTTAGTTGCTTTCATTTTTGTTTTAATAATGCGTGAAATGGGAATCTCTGCAATAATATGCTTTACTATATCGTCAATAGAGCCAAGGTCGGCTACCGCCTCCTCCTCACTCATTCCGTCTTCCATTCTGTCATCAATCATTTCACCGTAAAACTGACAGGATGCTTCTCTGTCATCCTCATACAGGCCCTTAAGCCTGTCATCAAGCTCTAAAAGGAATTCAATTTTTGTCATCAGCACTATCCTCCTTTACTACAAATTTATAAATTGACATAATTTCCTTCCATTCCTCTTTAAATTCCTCAATTCGATTAAGGCCCTGCTTGGTAATCTTATAATACTTTCTTAACCTGCCTCCGTACTCTGCAGTACGAACTGTAAGCAGCTCAGCAACCTCCAAGCGTCTTAATATAGGATAAAGAGTAGATTCGGATATATCAACATATGGCTTCATATCCTTAATAATCTGGTATCCGTAGGACTCATCGTTTTTAATGGCAGCAAGCACACATACATCTAAAAGTCCTCTTTTCATTTGTATATCCATGATGATACCTCCCTTCGTATAATACTATACCACACATAGTATTCCTCTGTCAATAGGTTTTTGCAAAAAATTTGAACAAAAAAGGCAAGGTTGCCCTTGCCTTATTATATAGAAAAATTTTCAAACAAATCTCTGTGCGTAGCCACATCTACGGCACAAATCCTCAGCTGCCTTACCACATTTAAATCCATCGCAAATAGCTTTAGCCCTGTTTGAATTAAGAATTGCTTCAATGTCTTCATTAAATATATTACCAAGGTTAATTACTCCGTCGCTGTCAAGACAGCAGGGAACTACCGTGCCGTCGGAAAGAATACCGAACTGATCCTTTAAGCCGTAGCAGAAAAACTTGTTTCCCTTTATTTCCGCATCCTTATCGGGCCATTCAAATCGGTCGCCCCATTCAAGATAGAGCTTGTTTCTGATTCTTATGCCACGTGTATTTTCCACCCAGTCACCCTCTATATTTTCACGAAGAAGCTTAAGGGTTATATCATTTTTGCCACCGTCAAAGCCCTTGTTCCAAAGGCGAAAAACTACGATAATTCCTTGATTTGCGGCGTTTTTTGCAAAGTCTGTAAGCTCACATACATACTTGGCGTGAGGCTGGCTGTTTTCTCCCTCAAAGCTGTGCAAGGATATGTTTATTTTATGAATTCCTGCCGAAAGAAGCTCTTTTTCTCGCTTTTTTAAGAGAGTGCCATTAGTTGTAATAATGGATTTATATCCACACTCCCCCGCCATTTTTATAAATTCGGGCAATTGTGGATGGGTAAGAGGCTCACCCATCAGATGATAGTAGATATAATTTGTCTGCCCCCTTAGCTTATCAAGTATAAGGGCAAACTCCTCACATCTCATTCGCCTTGGTTCTCTTTTATGTCCGTGACAAAAGGAGCAGCTCATATTACATATATTTGTTATTTCCACATAGACCTTGTTGTACATGGCTTCTCCTTTCATTCGAGAAATAGCCTCGCAGCATTGCGAGGCTATTATCTTAAATTTATTATACCATGATAAGCAAATTATTACAAGAGGATTTGATTATCAAATTTATTTTTTGATTTGATATGATTTAACGATAGCTTCTGTATATGCTTTCACAAAATCGAAGTTCTCATTTGCAAGTACCGCATATGCACTGTACACACCATCTTCTTCCATAAAATATATTACCCAATTTTCTTTCTTTTCGTTGGATCCGTCTTTTATCTGTATTTTGTATTCTGCCTTTATGAAATGCATTTCACTATTTTCAGACATAACCTTAGTTGTAGCTTCCACAGAAATATTCTCCGGAATTCTACCCCCCATACTGTACCAAAAGCTTCTTCTACCTACTGTTACAGTATCAGATAACCATTCCGGTAATTCGTAAAGACTGTCAGGCAACTCCTCGTCAGCGTATATATGAGTCAAATCATTTCGAATATAATATGAATACATTTGGTACACATAAGTGCTTCCAATAGGTACTGTTATCGTACGTATTTCTCCTTTTATTCCAAAATCCTGCCAACCGTTGCTTTCTCCCATATCAGTCATATCCAGATATCTGACAGGATTCTCAGCCTTATAATCTGGGAATATCTTTCCATTGTATTCTGCGTTGGGATGCATAACGACATAGTAGTGATCAGTAGTTACAGCCTCACCATCATCAATAAATCTCAAGGCTACCGCTACATCACTCTCTACACCTTTAATCGCATAAACCTCTGCATTGAGATTCTCCTTATTTAACCATCTACCAGATTTGCTTTTCCATCCGGCAGTAACATTAACATTTTCTATCTTGCTCCCGATTTTCTCTTCATCAATGACATTTCCACCAATATATGCAGAGAATATACCTTCATTAATTCCGTAATCATAATATTTTTCATTTCCGCTAAACACCGTCGGCATAATAATCAATACTGATGTTAGCATTATTGCAATACACGCTGCAATCGACCCCCATTTTGCCCATAATCTGCTTTTCTTCTTCGCAGTGTAAGTAACAGCTTCATCAATATAGATTTCAGAAATATTGCCAAGAGCGTTTGAAAACTTTTTCGTAATCACAATAGCACCTCTCTTTCTATTAAATATTTCCGTAATTCCTTGCGAATTCTCGTAAGTCGAACAGAAATATTCTTTTCACTGAGCCCAACTCGGTTTGCAATTTCGGCATACGTGTCAGAAAACCAATAACGTCGCAAAAATATCACACGGTTTTTTTGCGAAAGCAAATCCAAAAAGGACTCTATTATTTTACTTAATTCATGCTCTGCGATTGTTTCTTCAACAAATTCAGAAGAGGAAAGGCATTCCTCCAACTCATTCATGGCAACATTATAAAAACTATTTCTTTTAACGGCAGTATTTTGCTCGTAACGTTTAAGTGAAATGTTTCTGACAATCTTGCAAACAAAAGCCCGTAACGGATTAGGCTTAGCAGGGGGAATGGCATGCCAAACTCCAAGATAGGAATCGTTTACGCATTCCTCGGCATCTTGCTTATTGCCTAATATATTGTACGATATTGAATGGCATACTTGTCCGTATTTTTTATCAAGCTCCTTGATGGCTTGCTCAGACCGTTCAAAAAACAATTCTATTATTCTTTCATCAGTCATCTTTCCTATCTCCTTCCACTTATATACTACGGTTTTATTGCCAAAAACTACAAGGAGTTAAAAAGATCTATATTATTTTTTCAAAAGTTCAAGCTCGATGCCAACTACGCCGTATTTTTCTTGCTCTTTAATAGAGTAGTATTCGTTCATATCTTTGGGACTTGCGTATTGAATATCCTCCTCGATATATCCACACTTGAGCAACGGGAGGCTCTTGTATAAGCTATCAAAGGAATCAAAAATATGCATTTTTACTATTCTGCATTTCACCGTTTCCTCGGAATCTGAAGCATTTTTAAATTCAACTTCATCACCTTCCGCCATTTTTTGACGTTTTTCGTCATATAGCCTAAGTTCGATTGTTTTGATTCTGTTCTTTATCTTTAAAAACGGCGCATCATTTAGAGTCATTTTATGTAGCATAGATTATCCCGCCTTATAATTTAATAAGCTTATTATTACAAAAGGTGTATATATCTTCTTTTTTGAATCCGTATGCGGATTTTTCTGTACCTATATGGGGCTCGAACGTAAAAGCCTCCACAGAGGATAGCTTTTTATTGTTTCCCTTTTCGATGTAAATTCTGTCATTTTTATCTCTAACTATGGAGTGACCGAGGTTTCCCAAAAAGTCGAGGTTTACATATCCGCAAGCTTTTATTTCATCGTTTATAAAGTAAAAAAGCTCCTCAAAGGTTGTATCGGTATTTACAAAGTTGAGCATAGCATTGTGTAGATGTTCCTCTGTTTCAAGACCTTTTTTCCATTCAATATTTTGAATACAGTCTATATCCTTAACCACGTGTCCGTTTTCCACAATCAGAGTTCTGGCATAATCCCCCCATACAGAGTCCCTTTGCGGACTTAAATCAATTGTAATAAGGTCATTATGCTTTATTTGTCTATCATCAGTTTTGTATTCCCGTCCCGACACCGAAGTTGTAGTTCTGTCCCCCGAGAAAATAAATGCACCTACACCCCAATACCAAAACGAGTCTGCCCCGTGAGACAGCATAAACTCCTCGCATAAGCTTCTGAGCTCAGTAAGGGTCATGCCGGAAACAATAATTTTTGAAGCATATTCCATGGCACTACGGCTTAAGTCCTGCATTTGATGAATAGTCATAAATTCTCCTTATTAGTGAAATCTCGCCAAGCTGGGCTTGGCGAGATGAAGTCACTTAGTGATGAAGTATATACGGATGAAGTCGAAAACTTTGTTTTCGGTTAATTATTCCCACTCGATTGTGCCGGTAGGCTTAGGTGTGATGTCGTAAAGCACTCTGTTGATGCCCTCAACCTCACTTGTGATTCTTGCGCAGATCTTATGAAGAACAGCGTAAGGAATCTCCTCAATTGTAGCTGTCATAGCATCCTTTGTATTTACAGCACGAATGATTGCAGGCCAGCCCTCATAACGTCCCTCATCCTTAACACCAACGGACTTGATGTCGGGGATAATTACAAAATACTGCCATACCTTTTCAGCAAGACCGTTCTTGTCAAATTCATCACGGAGGATAGCATCTGCCTCACGAAGTGCCGCAAGTCTGTCACGTGTAATAGCGCCAAGGCAACGAACACCAAGACCGGGGCCGGGGAACGGCTGACGGTATACCATAGCATGGGGGAGACCAAGCGCCTCACCAACTACTCTTACCTCGTCCTTGAAAAGAAGCTTAACAGGCTCACAAAGCTCAAACTTAAGGTCATCGGGAAGACCACCAACATTGTGGTGTGACTTAACAGCCTTTTTGCCCTCTGTCTGCTTTACGCTTTCAAGAATGTCGGGGTAAATTGTGCCCTGCGCAAGAAATTCAATGCCCTCAAGCTTTCTTGCTTCCTCTGCAAAAATTTCAATAAATTCCTTACCGATTATCTTTCTCTTGCTTTCGGGATCTGAAACGCCCTTAAGAAGCTCAAGATAACGGTCAGTTGCGTCAATATAAATGAGGTTTGCCTCAAGTGTTTTTCCGAACATCTCAATAACTGCTTCGCTTTCGCCCTTACGCATAAGGCCGTGGTTAACGTGTACGCAAACAAGCTGCTTACCGATTGCCTTAATAAGAAGAGCCGCAACAACTGAAGAGTCTACTCCACCGGAAAGTGCAAGAAGAACCTTCTTATCGCCTACCTGTGCGCGAATCTCCTTAACCTGCTCATCAATAAACTTGTTAGCAAGGTCGAAGTTGGTAATACGTTCCATTGTATCGGGTCTGATGTTAGAATTCATAATAATACCCCCACATAAATGTGTCCAAAATTTATTAACACTATAATTATAAAATATTATGGTCCCGTTGTCAAGAAAAATCGTTTGTGTAATCATACATAATTTTATTTTTTTCGACAGAATTTTTATTGCGAATTTATCAAAATTGATTATACAATTCTATTGACATATGTAGTGAAATAAGATAAAATGTATATGTAAATCAAATAAATAAACTTCAGGGCAGGGTGTGATTCCCGATTGGCGGTACAGTCCGCAAGCGAAAGCAGATTCGGTTAGATTCCGAAACCAGCAGTATAGTCTGATATAAAGAAGTGGATTTCTCTTTACTCTTTATGCCCTACGGGGCTTTTTTTATTATCATATGAGGTGTCTATGAACGAAAAAACAAAAAGACTTGCTATGCTTGGTATGTTCAGTGCCATTGCATACGTATTTACAGTATTCGCAAGAATACCTATTTCAAGCGTTGAATTTTTAAAATATGACCCTAAGGATATTATTATTGTAATTGCAGGCTTTATTGCAGGGCCACTTTCTGCCTTTGCAATTACTGTTGTTGTATCTCTTATTGAGGCAATCACCGTGTCCACAACGGGTCTTATCGGCTTTGTTATGAATGTGCTGTCCACCGTTGCATTTGCCTGTACAGCATCCCTTATTTATAAGAAAAGGCGCACACTTGGTGGGGCTATTATAGGTCTTATCTGTGGTGTTACACTTATGTGTGGAATAATGCTGCTTTGGAACTATCTTATTACACCTCTTTATATGTCACTTGACAGAGAGGTTATCGCATCTATGCTTCTTCCTGTATTTCTTCCCTTTAATCTTATTAAGGGCAGCATAAATTCAGCACTTGCCATGCTTCTCTACAAGCCTGTGGTAAGAGCACTTAAGTCAACAAGATTGCTTGAGGGCAAGGAGGACAGCCGTGGGGATGTAAAATTCTCCGTTATTGCTATATGCGTTCTCGTCCTTGTCTCCTGTGTGCTTGGCATTCTGATTATTAAGGGGGTATTATAATGGAGCATTTGGAGCTTTTGCATACCGAAAACGGTGTTCCCTATGTACATCTGACAGATATACCGAAAATAGACATTTTCAAGACCTTTGACTGTGGACAGTGCTTTCGCTTTGACCCTGTTTCGCTTTACGGAAACAAATTTGAATACGGTGGGGTTGCCTACGGAAAATACGTGGTTTTTGCACAAAATTCCCCATACGAATTAAAAATTTACGGTACAACACCCAAGGAATATGAGTCACTCTGGAAGCATTATCTTGCCCTTGATACAGACTATGACGCAATTAACAGCTGTATAATTGATGTAACAAAATCAGAGCATATGAAAAATGCAGTCCTCTACGGTGACGGCATAAGAATTCTCCGCCAGGAGCCTTGGGAGGCTGTATGCTCCTTTATCGTATCCCAGAATAACAATATTCCAAGAATAAAGAAGATTATTTCAGCCCTTTCTGAGAAATATGGGGATAAAATTGTTCAAAATGGCAATACGTACTATGGTTTTCCCTCTGCTAAGTCACTTTTTGATGCAGGAGAAGAAGCGATTTTCGCCCTTAAAACAGGTTTTCGTGCTAAATACATAATAGATGCTTCCTACAAGGTTTCCACAGGAGAAACCGACCTCGATTATCTAATCAAGGAAGAAAATTTCGACACGTGTCTGGACATTTTGTGTAAAATCAAGGGTGTTGGCCCTAAGGTTGCATCCTGCGCTCTCCTTTTCGGATTTGGAAAGACTGAGGCCTTCCCTATTGATGTATGGATGAAGCGTGCCCTTGAAAAATACTTCCCAGACGGCATTGATCTAAAGGGTCTTGGCAAAAACGCAGGTATAGCTCAGCAATATCTTTTCTACTATGAGAGGTATAACAATGAGATATGATTTCAGAAATAAAACAGCTGTAATTACAGGTGCGTCCTCGGGTATCGGGAAAGCCATAGCATTTACCCTTATAAAAAAATATTCTTGTACCGTAATTGCTGTGGCAAGAAATGAGGAAAGGCTGCTTTTGGCAAAGGACGAGCTTTGCGACCTTGGAGATAAGTATATTGTGCGCCCCTTTGATGCTTCGGTTAAGGAAAACTGGGTAAAACTAGCCGAGGATTTAAAAAATACAGACACTCCCCTTGATATTTTGATAAATTGTGCAGGTATTTTGCCTAAATTCAAGTCGGGTGAAAGCAGTAATGAGGTTGAAAAAATATTCAATATTAATTTCTTTTCCCAGGTATATTCAACCGAAGCTGTGATGCCACTTCTTAACGAAAGCTCACACGGTGCAATTATAAATGTAGCGAGCGCTGCTGCACTTTGCCCCTTTGCGGGAATTGCATCCTATGCAGCATCAAAATCTGCATCTGAAAGATACACAGCTGCCCTCGCCTGTGAAAGCAAGCTGTTTGTTTCCTGTGTGCTTCCCGGTTTTGTAAAGACGGATATTATGAAAAATCAAGGGGCAAGCGAAAAGGAAGCTAAGCTTTTTTATAAAATCTGCGCTGACCTTGATAAAACCGTCAAGAAAATTATGCGTCGCTTAAAACGTGGCAAATCGCGTATTATTGTGGGGCTTGATGCAAGAATGATGAATCTTCTCTTTAAACTGTTCCCCAAGCGCGCACCGAGAATTATCACCTGGTTTTTACGCAAGACAAAGCTTGAAATATTTAAAGAAATATAAAAAGACGCCTAAGGGCGTCTTTTTTGCGATATATTTATCTTATAAACAGAATATATTCCTTGTTCAATTGT
This sequence comes from Eubacteriales bacterium, assembly GCA_045542275.1. Taxonomy (GTDB): domain Bacteria; phylum Bacillota; class Clostridia; order Oscillospirales; family CAG-272; genus RGIG2000. The sequence continues at coordinate 16,369 of JAZQKP010000021.1, forward strand.
AATTACATAAATAAGCAAAGAAGCATGGGAATAAAGATGGCGGGGAGAAGATTTGCCACCTTGATTTTGGTAACGCCTATCATATTAAGGCCGAGGGCGAAGATGATAAGTGAGCCTGATGCACTCATCTGCGCTATTGTATACTCTGTAAGAATAGGACGGAGTGCTCCTGCCGCAAGCTCTATTGCGCCCTGATATACAAATACGCAAATGGCAGAAAGAGCCGTGCCAATGCCAAGAGTTGCGCCGAATACTATGGAGCTGATAAAGTCAAGAGTGGATTTAGCGTATAATGTAGTCTGCTCGGCTCCACCTGAAAGTCCGCTTTCGATTGCGCCTGTAATTGCCATTGCGCCTACACAGAAAAGTAGGGTTGCAGAAACAAAGCCCTTTGCAAGTCCTCTTTCCTTTATGATTTCATTACCGTTTTCATCATATTCTGTCTTGGTGAATTTCTTTTCCACAAAGGCGCCAAGACGTGTAAGATGTTTATCAATATCTATAAGCTCACCGATTAAAGCACCGATGGCTATAGAAAGGATAAGCACAAGGGTGTTCTGATTGTCAAAAACACCGTCAATGCCTATGTATATTACGCAAAGTCCTACTGCCTTCATAATTTTATCAGGCAATGCAGCAAGTCTTTTGCTTTTTGCAAGCAGATTTGTAATAAGCACACCGATAAGTGAGCCTACAATTACTGCCACAGTATTAACTATTGTACCAAGAAGTATCATTTATATTTTTCCTCGTAAAGCTTGTCAGCAAGAGCGCAGAAATCGGAGATAGAAAGCTTTTCTCCTCTTATGTTAGCGTCGAAGCCGATTTCATTTATAATCTGCCCTATTCTCTCCTTGCTTACAAAGGACATAGATGAGGATAAGGAATTAAGCATTGTTTTTCTTCTTTGAGCAAATGCGCCCTGAATGGTGTCAAAAAGCATTTTTTCACTCTTTACCGTGTAAGGGTTCTTTTCGTAAAGCTCAATTCTGATTACAGCAGATGTAACATTGGGGGCAGGTAAGAAATTGCCCGGAGCAACGGTAAACAGCTTCTTTACTGTGCCATAGTAATTGATTGAAGCTGTAATAGCACCGTAATCGCTATCCTTTTCCGTAGCGCAAAGACGGTCTGCAACCTCCTTTTGCACCATTACGGTAAGAGAGGTAAACATACTTCTGCCATCTACTCTTGATTCCTCAAGAAGCTTCATTATTATAGGAGTAGTAATATAGTAAGGAAGATTTGCACATACGGAAACGGGAGTGTCGCCGAAATTCTCATTTATGAAGCTCTTTAAATCAAGCTTCATAAAATCCTCATTTACTACCTTTATATTGTTATATTCTGCAAGGGTTTCATCTAAAATAGGAATAAGAGTCCTGTCTATTTCAACAGCTACAACCTTGTCGTATCTTTCGCAAAGCTGACAGGTAAGAGCGCCGATACCGGGTCCGATTTCAAGAGCTGCGCTTTCCTTGCCGTAGTTGCGTTCTCTGTGATAGCCATAGCTTTCGTCGGCTATATTTTCAGGCACCATAGGGTTAATTAAGAAATTCTGACCGAAGCTTTTTTTGGTATCTGTACCGTATCTTGCCATCAGGTCCTTGACTACCCTTATATTACATAAATTCATACATTACCTCTTGACAAAGAAAATGATTTGTAGTAAAATTTTTAATACGCTGGTGTAGCACAGTGGTAGTGCAGCTGATTCGTAATCAGCAGGTCATGAGTTCAAATCTCACCACCAGCTCCATAGAAAAAGACGGATTTCTCTGAAATCTGTCTTTTTTCTTTTTAATAAAAAAAGTATATCACAATAAGGGGCGCAAGTCAAGTAATGAGCATTACATCTTCCAAATTTTAGTGTGCATAATTTTTCTTGTCGCAGTCAACTTAATTATTGACTTTTATATTAAATCGTGTTAAAATGGTGTTACAATGGTGTAATATAAACATTTTGCAGCTTGATTTTATCCTGTTTTTTCGATTTTTTCAACAAAATTTACCTTTGGAAGAAAAAATTGTTGACAAGTAGATAATTTTGCGGTATAATAGAAATGTTGAGATGTCAACCAAAACCGCTAAGGAGGACTAATCCCATGGAAAATATTAAGGTTTCCGATTTTATGCTAGCACTTGACAGAATAACAAAAAACACAAAAAGAATTATAGACATTGCTCTCCAGAAGTATGGTCTTCGTAGCACACACGCATCCTGCTTCTTTAGAATTTGTGAGGACGAAAAGGGACTTTCCTCCACAGAGCTTTCTGAGGCTTGCGGTGTTGATAAAGCATTTATCTCTCGCATTACTGCAGAGCTTGTTTCTGAGGGATATATTGAAAAGGACCCCAACTCCAAGGGAATAATTTATAAGCGTAAGTTTATTCTTACAGAAAAGGGCGTTGCAGTATATAACGATCTCAAGTCTGCTCTTGCTTCTATTACATCTAAGGCAAGTGAGCAGATTGCAAAAGAAAAGC
>JAZQKP010000022.1:0-55692 GCA_045542275.1 Eubacteriales bacterium
CGTTTCGTGTCGAAACATTTAAAGGCGAGGCATCGACCCTAACGGTCCTCGCGCCCCACTTCGCACTTGTGCGAATGGGGTACGCATTTTCGACTAAAGCCGATGGGAGCTAGCTCACGTGAGGCTAGACGAAAATAGCTCCATAGGAGCCTTCCCTAATACTCCCTTTTGGACTCTCGCAGCAAATACTCACTTACGAGCCGACCCTAACGGTCCATATTTATAAACTAAAGAGCACCCGATTGGGTGCTCTTTTCTATCTTTTCTATCTTAATCAATCCTTGCCATAAGCATTTTTCTCTTCTCTATTTTATAGAAAATTGCGAAGCAAATTACAAGTGATGTGGTGGTTACTATCCATGTAATGGGGTGGATAAGGTAAAGGACGGACATTGTATGATATTTTGCAAAGACGGTATAAATCCATACGATTCGCAAGCCACAAGCACCGATAAGTGAGATGATTGTAGGTGGAATGCTGTGTCCCATACCACGAATACAGCCTGGCAAGGTACCCATAAGACCTGCTAAAAAGTATACCGGGAAGGTAATACAAAGTCGCTCATAGCCGTACTGTATTGACTCTGCTCCCTCTACGTAGATAGAAAGCAAGGGGCGTCCGAATGCAAAGGCTGTAAGGCCTAAGAATATACCAGTTATGGCTGAAAGACAAATAACTGTAAAGAATACATGCTTTACTCTTTTTATGTTGCCCTCACCCATAAATCTGCTTGTAAAGGTGGTGGCTGCGCTTTGGAATGAGGATACGGTTACATAAAGCAGGCTTTCAATATTAGCTGTTGCGCCGCTTCCTGCCACGGCAATTTCTCCAAAGGAGTTTACACCCGACTGTAAAAAGGCATTTGACACGCTGAAAAGTGAGCCTTGAATACCTGCGGGAATACCGATTAAAAGTATCTTCTTAAGCTTCTGAACAGAAAAAGTCAGTCCCTTTAGTGAGAAGGAGAAAAGTCCTTCATTTTTAATAAGCCTACGCATAATAAGAATAGCTGCAAGAACCTGTGATGCAACAGTTCCAACCGCAACACCGATTACACCTAAGTGGAAGAAAATAACAAGAATAAGGTTAAGGGCTACGTTTACAATACCTGAAATTGCAAGATATTTAAACTGCGCCTTAGTTTCGCCTGAGGTTCTTAGCACGGCTGAACAGAAGTTGAACAGCATTAAAAACGGAACGCCAAGCATAATAATTGTCATATATGTTACTGCACCCTCAAGAACAGGCCCCTCAGGTGTATTCATAAGAACAAGAATAGGACGGGTAAGCAATATACCCATAATCATAACAGCAATACCGATAAAGGGCGCTGATACAATTGCAGTATCTATAGTCTGCTTTACTCCCTTATGGTCACGCATACCGTAATGAAGAGATGAAACAACGTCAACACCTGCCGATGCACCGATAAAAAGATTTACCAAAACTGCATAGGCTGAGCCTGTTGAGGTTACCGATGCAGATGCAGTATCGCCTGCAAACTGACCTACAACAATAAGGTCAGCAGCATTATAAAGACTTTGTAAAATGCCTTGAAGCATAATGGGAATTGTAAAAAGCATTATCTTTTTTACAAGATCCATTTTACTGTATTCCAGCTTGTCTGTCAAAGTAGCACCCCCTTCTCTTTTCCAAGACAATTATATATCTATTTTTTAAAATAGTCAATACAAAAAGCAAAAAAGAGACGGCTGTTGCCGTTTCTTTTAATATTTTAATATTAAAGGTGAAGAACTCTTTCCTTGATTTCCTGAGTTCTGCCCTGGTTCCAATACTGAGTACCGATATAACCGCAGGTTCTTCTCGCTACGTTCATCTTGGACTGATCACGGTTGTGACAGTTGGGGCATTCCCAAAGAAGCTTGCCGTACTCGTCGGTTACAATACCGATTTCACCGTCAAAGCCACAAACCTGACAGTAGTCGCTCTTTGTGTTAAGCTCAGCATACATGATGTTATCATAGATAAACTTCATAACCTCTGTAACTGCCTCAATATTGTTCTGCATATTGGGAACCTCAATGTAGCTGATAGCTCCACCGGGTGCAAGAAGCTGGAATTTGGATTCAATCTCAAGCTTCTTGAATGCATCAATAGGCTCTGTTACGTGGATATGATAGCTGTTTGTAATATAGTTCTTATCTGTAACACCCTTTACAATGCCGAAGCGAGACTGTAAGCACTTAGCAAACTTGTATGTTGTGCTTTCAAGAGGTGTGCCGTAGAGTGAGTAGTCAATATTCTCTGCTGCCTTCCACTTAGCTGTATACTCATTGAGCTTTCTCATAATCTGGAGACCAAGCTCCTCGCCCTCGGGCTCAGTAAGCTTTTTGCCGTTAAGAGCATATACACACTCCCAAAGACCTGCAAAGCCAAGTGAAATTGTTGAATAGCCACCGTGAAGAAGCTTATCAATCTTCTGACCCTTCTTAAGTCTTGCAAGGGCGCCGTGCTGCCAAAGGATAGGTGCAGCATCGGAAAGTGTGCCTGTAAGTCTTTCGTGTCTTGCCTGAAGAGCTCTGTGACAAAGCTCCATTCTCTCATCGAATATCTTCCAGAACAGATCCATATCCTCATTTGCGCTAAGACCTATATCAACAAGGTTAACTGTTACAACACCCTGATTAAATCTTCCGTAATACTGGGGCTCGCCAGCCTCGTTTACATAAGGAGTAAGGAATGAACGGCAGCCCATACATGTATAGCAATGGCCGTTACCGTTTTTATCAACCTTAGCCTTAAGCATAACCTTTTCGGAGATGTAATCGGGAACCATACGCTTAGCTGTACATCTTGCAGCAAGCTTTGTAAGGTACCAATAAGGAGCATCCTCCTTAATGTTATCCTCCTCAAGAACGTAGATAAGCTTAGGGAATGCGGGTGTAATATATACACCAGCCTCATTCTTAACGCCTAGGATACGCTGCTCAAGCATTTCCTCAATAATAAGGGCAAGGTCAGCCTTAGTCCGAGGATCATTTGTTTCATTTAAGTACATAAATACTGTAATAAAGGGAGCCTGACCGTTTGTAGTCATAAGTGTAACTACCTGATACTGAATGGTCTGTACGCCCTTCTTGATTTCATCACGTACTCTCTTTTCTGTAATCTTAGATACGATTTCATCATTTACATCTGCGCCGGCAGAGGTAAGCTCGTCAATAACCTCTTTTCTGATCTTTTCACGGCTTACGTTTACAAAGGGTGCAAGGTGGGTTAAGCTGATGCTCTGTCCACCGTACTGGGAGCTGGCAACCTGTGCAATAATCTGGGTGGCGATGTTACAAGCTGTTGAGAAGCTATGAGGCGTTTCAATCATTGTACCGCTGATAACTGTGCCGTTCTGAAGCATATCCTCAAGGTTAACAAGGTCACAGTTATGCATGTGCTGTGCAAAGTAGTCAGCATCATGGAAGTGGATAAGACCCTTCTCGTGAGCCTCAACGATTTCGGGAGCCAAGAGGATTCTCTTTGTAATGTCCTTACTTACCTCACCTGCCATATAGTCACGCTGAACGCTGTTAACTGTGGGGTTCTTATTGGAGTTCTCCTGCTTAACCTCCTCGTTATTGCACTCAATAAGTGACAAGATCTGCTCATCAGTAGTATTGGACTTTCTGATAAGAGCTCTGTTATATCTATATGTGATATATTTTCTTGCTACTGCAAATGCTCTCTGACCCATAATCTGGTCTTCAACAATATCCTGAATTTCTTCAACGCTTAAGGAACGTGTAACCTTAGCGCACTTCTTTTCAACATTCTCAGCAATAAGCTTAATCTGAAGCTCGCTCATCTGCTCTGCAAGAGCAACGCTTTCATTAGCCTTACGGATAGCAACTATAATTTTGCTTAAATCGAAAATAACTTCTTCGCCGCTTCTCTTAATGATCTTCATATTTTCTCTTCCTTTCTTATTTAATATATCTGAAAATTAGATAACAAAAGCGCCGCTATTTTTTTCAAAGTCGAGGCGCATAGGTATCCTGTGGAAACACCAGCGTTTTCCAGCTTACACAAGAAAATCGGCAACAAAATTGCCGAATTTTACCCTAACATAAATGAAAATAAACCGATGATAAATCCACTTGATTTTATTTTTTGGATCAAGAGTATTATACAACATCTTGTAGTTGACGTCAAGTAAAAAATCAATATCTTGTAGTGAAAATTGAATTTTCGTCATTTTCACCAAACGGGCAAATAATCGGTATTTGCCTAAAATAAATGCAAAAATCCGAAAAACCCAAGCAAATCAAGGGTTTTTACGAATTTTGTCGATTTTGTTGATTTTATCCGTTTTTGTGCAAAATTATGAATGGTAAATTTTGCCATAATAGATGTTGATTTGTCAAGCTTTTAAATTGGAAATTTCTGGGTGTATTTTTACTGCTGTTTTGATGATTTCGAAACAAAAAAGGGAGAATAAAATTTTCTCTCCCTTTTTATTTTTTATTATGAATATTTATAAATTGTAAGGTATACTCTTTCCGATGTGTAGCTTATTGCCCTTGAGAACATAATGATAAAAATTATTGAAAGAATATATGTTCCCAAAACAAAATTCTCATTAATCGGACGCATAAACACGTAGAATGAGTAATACGCAAGAGAAATTATACCGAAGATAAATGCAGTCTTACTGCTCTTTCTGCTGTACTCTTTATATTCCTCCACAAAGCCGTCAACGCTTCTTTCGGCAAAGTATCTTTGATAGGTGTAAATATTTGGCACAGTATACTGCTCTATCAGCTTAAACAGCTTATAAAGTATTATGCCGAGTATTATTGCCTCGGCAATATTTATAAGAGGAATTGGCAGGAATTTTAAAAACACCTCTGTTTTTCTGTAAACATAGTATGGGTCATTTTTTTCGAAGAACATTGAAACCGATATAACCTCAGCAAGACTAAGCGCACCGTGACAGATGCAAAGCGCGTACATGTTTTTTTCCTGCTTACCCATAGGAATATATCCGTTCTTTACAAGAAAACGGATAGCTAAAATACAGAACACCGTAAATATTCCGTCAAGAATATAGTTTACATTATCTATATTGAGGTCAAAGGTGAAGTACACGCCGATGGTCATAAGCTTAAGGGCAAACATAAAATCCTTGGCAGAAAATACACCCGGTCTTGACAGCCTTTGCTCATTATATTCTGTTTCTATCTTGCTTACAAGAGTATCCGACAGAATTTCCTTAAAAAAGCCTGTGAATTTTACAAACCAGATAATACCTATAACAAGGGCAATCAGGGCTGATGCCATAAATAATATGGGACGGAATCTTGTTAAATCCACCTTTAAGCTTGAATTACCTGTAGTAAGAGCTGTAAAGTCGGGCAAGGACGCAAGGACTACCTTAGCAATAAGGAAAACGATTGAAAAAACCTTTATCTTCTCTGCCTTGGCAGTGCTTACCGTATCGTCATAGCGAAGACGCATATAGGATGTAGAATCAAATATCTTTGTAAATGTGCCGATGCCGTACATTATTTCAAGTATAGCAAATGTGAAGGAAAGCACAAGCGCCATTGTAGTATCTGTTACAAACAGTAAAAAGATACTGAAAAACTTAATTGCGCTGATAGTCAGCATTCGCTTTATTGCCCCGTGAGCGTCAGATGCATTATCAAAAATATAGGACGTTGGGGTAAATGCGCGCATAAGAAAGTAATATCCTAAAAAATCGGGTAGGATATCAATAACGCTGATTATAGGATTGAACAGAAAGATTGCCGCTAAGACAAAGTATTTCTTTTTCATTTCTTATTTTTCCTATCGTTGTTCATTCTTCTTTCCTTAGGTGTCATAGCTGTATTAAGCTTGTCATTAAGGAAGCCCATAGGTCCGACGCCTGTCTTCTTGTCCATATTTTTATCCTCTGCGTAGCATATGCGCATATAGGAGTTGAATACTGTAACAAGTCCTAAAATGCTGTAAATTATCTGGCAGATAACTATTACAACATAAAGACGGCTAAGGGCGAATTCATTGTCTGTAAATGCGGTATTATAAAGCGCTGTGCATACAGCATAAATACCGATAAATATAAGGGTAATAATGGCTTTTGCCTGTATTTTGGGCAAATCAACGCTTTTTGAAATAGTAAATATGGCAAGCATAAGAAGAATGCCAAGGACTACTGCAAGAAGCTGCTCTGCGTAAAACAGCACGTTATAGGCCACGCCCTCTCTGTTACCGAGAAGATCCACAAATACGCATGCAACAGATACAATTACAAGCAATACAGCAGAGATAGCAGATGCAAAAAACAGCTTATTCTGATATATAAGCTCCTTAAGCGAAAACAGGATTATGGCAGAGCCGATAATGGCTGTAAACATATTAAGAGGTGTAATTGCGCCGATATATAGGAAGAAAAAGCCTAAAAACATTATTCCAAAGCCCATATTATTCTCCCTGCTCCGATGAGTTGGCGCCGCAGCACTTCTTATATTTCTTTCCACTACCGCAGGGACAGGGGTCATTTCTTCCTACCTTGGGAGGATTTTTCTTTGGAGCTGCAGTTCTTACTACTCTTTTCTGTCCTGCGCCAAAGTTCATAAAGCCCTCCTCGCTTGGCTTCGCAATCTGTACACGCTGAATCTGCTTTTCGGGCATAGCGGAAAGGATTCCTCTTACTGTATCGTCACGGATATTAAGCACCATTTCATCAAAGAGATCGGCGCCTGCTATCTTATACTCAATAAGGGGATTTCTCTGTGCGTATGCCTGAAGTCCTATGCTATCGCGAAGATCATCCATTGCCTCAAGGTGATCCATCCACTTTTCGTCTACGTTGCGGAGAAGGATAACCCTTTCAACTTCACGGAGATTTTCCTCACCAAAAAGCGCCTCCTTGCTTTCCCAAAGCTCAATTGCTCTTTCGGTAAGAATATCCTTAACCTCATTCTTTGTTATCTTTTCATCAAGGAAATCGTCCTTTGTGCAAAGGAGATTCATATATTTCTGCTTAAGGCCCTCAATATCAAACTCTGCATCTGTAAGATACATATCAACAGAGTCGGATATTGTGGCAATAATCATACCGGAAATCTTAGTCTTGATATCACCGCCGTTAAGCACCTCTGCACGCTGTGTATAGATGAGATTTCTCATTTGATTCATAACGTCATCGTAGGAAAGGACATTCTTTCTTCTCTGGAAGTTACGGTCCTCAAGATGCTTCTGTGCATTTTCGATGCTGTTTGAAAGCATTCTTACCTCAATAGGTGTATCCTCATCAAGACCTAAGGCATTTACCATTCTGTACATTCTGTCGCCACCGAAAAGACGCATAAGGTCATCCTCAAGGGAAAGATAGAACTTTGATTCGCCGGGGTCACCCTGACGGCCTGAACGTCCGCGAAGCTGATTATCTATACGTCTGCTCTCATGTCGCTCTGTACCGATGATATAAAGACCGCCTGCCTCTCTTACCTTTTCAGCCTCAGGCTCAATTTCGATTTTGTACTTCTTATAGAGGTCATTGAATACTGCACGTGCAGCAAAGATTTCCTCAGATACGGACTGGGAGCTGCCTGTTGCCAAGGCGATAGTTTCCTCATCGTAGCCCTGCTTTCTCATTTCACTCTTAGCAAGGTATTCTGCGTTACCGCCAAGCATAATATCTGTACCACGTCCTGCCATATTGGTGGAAATGGTAACTGCGCCGTATTTACCTGCCTGTGCAACTATTTCAGCTTCCTTTTCGTGATACTTTGCGTTAAGAACTGTATGGGGGATTCTTGCGCCCTTAAGCTTAGCAGAAAGCTTTTCCGATTTATCAATGGAAACAGTACCCACAAGGACAGGCTGTCCCTTTGCATGACATTCCTTGATTTTATTGATTATAGCTCTCTCCTTACCTGCAACAGTCTTATAAACTGCGTCAGGCAGGTCCTTTCTTATCATAGGCTTGTTTGTAGGAACTACAACAACGTCAAGGTCATAGATTTCTCTGAATTCCATCTCCTCGGAAAGGGCTGTACCTGTCATACCTGAAAGCTTTTTATACATTCTGAAATAGTTCTGGAAGGTGATTGTAGCGATAGTTCTGTTCTCTCGCTGAATCTTAACGCCCTCCTTTGCTTCTATTGCCTGATGCAAGCCGTCGGAATATCTTCTACCGGGCATAAGACGGCCTGTAAAGGTATCAACGATAATTACCTGTCCGTCCTTGATAACGTAGTCGGTATCACGCTGCATAATGCCCTGGGCACGGAGGGCAATCTGGATATGATGATAAAGCTCGGAGTTTTCGGGGGCGGAAAGGTTTTCTATCTCAAAAAACTCCTCAGCCTTGCGAACACCGTGCTTTGTAAGAATAGCTGTTCTTGCCTTTTCGTCAACCATGTAGTCCTGTGTAACCTCATCATAGGGGTCCTTAGGGTCGATTTCCTTTACTACAATCTTGCGAAGTCCGAGAACAAAGGTGTTTGCCCTGTCGTAAAGCTCATTTGATTTGGTGCCTGCGCCGGAAATAATAAGAGGTGTACGTGCCTCATCAATAAGGATAGAGTCAACCTCGTCTACAATGGCAAAGGCATGACCTCTTTGACACATCTGCTCCTTGTAGATAACCATATTATCACGAAGGTAGTCAAAGCCAAACTCATTATTTGTACCGTAGGTGATATCGCAGTTATATGCTGCCTGCTTTTCCTCTCTTGACTGGCCGTGAACAACAAGTCCTGTTGTAAGCCCGAGAAATTCGTGTACTCTTCCCATCTCCTCACAGCCGAGGCGCGCAAGGTAATCGTTTACTGTAACTACGTGAACGCCATTACCTGTAAGGGCGTTAAGGTATGATGGCATAACAGCAACAAGTGTCTTACCCTCACCTGTCTTCATCTCTGCTACTCTGCCCTGATGAAGCAGAATACCGCAAAGGAGCTGAACACGGAAGGGGCGCTTGCCGAGAACTCTGTCCGCAGCCTCACGAACAAGGGCAAACGCCTCTGGAAGAATATCGTCAAGAGTCTCCCCGTTTGCAAGTCTTTCCTTAAATTTATCTGTCATGGCACGCATATCAGCATCACTCATCTCTGCAAAAGCAGGAGAAAGCGCATCAATCTTGTCCACCAAGGGCATAACCTTTTTTACCTGATGGTCACTGTATGTGCCAAAAATTTTTGAAATAAGTCCCATTTATATAATCCTTTCAAGGTGGTAAATAACTATACTATTTTATTTTACTATAAAAGTAAAGCGATTTCCATACATATTTGAAAATTTTCTCACTTTTTTCACTAAAAAATCATTGTTTTTTGACCCTATCGGTATTATAATTGGAATATATCACTTTTTTTGACAAGGATTTATTATGAGTAAGCTTAATATTGTGCTTTTAGAGCCTGAAATACCTCAGAATACAGGAAATATTGCCCGTACCTGCGCCGCAACCGATGCTTCTCTTCATATGATAAAGCCTTTTGGCTTTAAAATAGATGATGCAAAGCTTAAGAGGGCTGGAATGGACTACTGGTATCATCTTGATATAAATTACTACGAAAATCTTGATGAGTTCTTTTCTAAAAACCCCAACTGTGAATTTTATCTTTTCACCAAAAAAGCCAGTCACAGACACACGGATATAAGCTACGGTGAGAATGTGTTTTTCTTCTTCGGCAGGGAAAGCGTGGGCTTGCCCGAGGACTTACTTTTAACATATCCCGAAAGGTGCGTACGAATTCCTATGAAGGAGGGTCTTCGCTCTCTTAACCAATCAAATTCTGCGGCAATCGCAGCATATGAGTATCTTCGTCAAAAGGATTTTAACGGTCTTTGTGAGGACGGCGGACTTGTATAATTAAAAAAGCAGACAGCAATATCTGTCTGCTTTTTTGTTTTTCAGAACATCGGAGAAAAGGCTGCCAGAGTTGCACGGAATATTCGCACAATCGGATTTGCCTTAGCCATTTTTTCTGTAATTTCAATGCTGTTTTCCATCATTAATTCAAGGTCCCTTTTCACCATAGGAATTGCGTCAGTTTTGTACATCCATACTCCGCATTCAAAGCTTAAATAAAAGCTTCGGTAGTCAAAATTTACGCTGCCAACCGTTGCCACCTTATCATCAGCCAACACAAGCTTGGAATGGTTAAAGCCCTCCTTGAATTCATACACCTTGACCCCTGCGCAAAGCAGCTTTTTGTAATGTGATTTTGCCACTTGATTTACTAAAAATTTATCGGGTATGTGAGGAAGAATAAGACGGACATCCACACCGGACTTTGCAGAATTAAGTATAGATGTAAGAATTTCATCATCAACCACAAAGTAGGGTGTGCTGATGTACAGATATTTCTCTGCCCTGTTGATTATATTGAGATAAACGGTTTTACCCACATATTCATTATCTGTCGGACTGTCTCTGTAGGGCTGAAAAATGCCGTTGTCCTTATTTTCATAGCATGGCTTTATGCTTTCGGTTTTCTCACCCGAAGCATATTCCCAAAGACTGTTAAAAAAGCATTCAAAGGTGTACGCTGCCTCTCCGTAGAGAGCAATAGCGCTATCCTTAAAATATCCGTACTTACTATCAAGATTTATATATTCATCTGCAATATTGACTCCACCGCAATATGCGACCACCGAATCTATAACGCATATCTTACGGTGGTCACGGTTGTTCAGCATTGTGGAAATTATAGGCACAAAGGGATTAAAGAATCTTATATCAATGCCTGACGCCTTGATGCTTTTTTTCTCTTTTCTGCTAAAGCCGTCTATACTGCCGAAATCGTCTACAAGAATCCGTACAAATACTCCCTCAGCCACCTTTTTAACAAGTATTTCCTTTATTTTATCCCACATATAGCCCTTGCGAATAATAAAATATTCAAGATAAATATGGTGCTTGGCGCTTTCAAGGTCGCAAAGCAGAGACTTAAAAAATTCCTCTCCCGTTTTAAAATACTTGCTTCCCGTATTTTTTACAGGTGTGCCCCCACCGTATCTTTTTATATATTCCGACTGCAGCCTTGCGTAATCAGAATCAAACTCAATGCTATTTTTATCATTAAGCCTTTCATTATATGATGATGTAATCTTATCAAGGCGCTTAGTGCTTACCGATTTAAAGGTGTCACCATTAAGCATTACGTATATAATTGTACCAAAGGGTGGCAGAATCAGCAAAAGAAGCACCCAACCGATTTTGTAGCCCGAATTAAATTCTCTGTTTATAACTCTTATACTCAGCAGAACCGCCAGAGCAAAGGTTACAAAATAGTAGTATATAAACAGGTAGCTGAATCTTATTTGGATAAGAAATATAATACCAAACTGAATAAGTAAGGAAACAGCAGTCAGCATTGCCCTGCTGCTTAACATAGCTTTTAACTTCCTCATAGCATCTAAATCCTTTCTTTATATAAATAAAGGCCTTAGCTGTCGTGACTCAAGAGCATATTCAAGTGCCTTATCAACAAGAGAAAACTCCGACACAAGAGAGTGGGGCTTTCTTGTAGGGTCATCCTGTTTAAGAGGCGTAAAATAAACGTTTTTTCTTTCAAGTAAAATACTTATATTCTGTAGATTAGCAGACAAAGCATCATTAGAGCACAAAGCAAGAACTGTCGGTCTGTCGGAGCGCAAATGCGCCTTTGCTGCCATAGTAACGGCTGTATCTGTAATGCCCCTTGCCATCTTAGCAAGGGTGTTGCCCGTACAGGGTGCAATTACCATAGCATCAAGATGTATCTTAGGGCCAAGCTCCTCGGCATCGACTATACTGTGTATAACGGCTCTTCCCGTAAGCTCCTCAACCTTATTAATAAGGTCCCTTGCCTTACCGAAGCGAGTATCCGTCGAATACACGTTTTCACTCATTATAGGCAAAATATCGTAGCCCTTATTCAGCAATCTCTTCATAACCTCAACGCTTGTGGCATGGGTACAGAATGAACCGCAAAAGGCATATCCAATCATAAGGTATCCTTTCCTTGAAGGATCAAGTCAATAAAGGAATATATGGCTTCAGCTGCGCTTTTTACCATCATCTTTCCCGGTAAGCCCTGTGCGTTAAGCACTCTCGATTTATCTACAAAGCCTCCGGGAGAGGACGCAAGCTCAATAATCAGCGATTTACGGGGTATAAGCTCCGTATGATGCTTCTCTATAATTAAATCTGGCACAGTATTATAAACCAAATCTAAATTCAGTTCTGAAATATCCTCAAGGGATACAGGTGTGCAACCGTTAAGCATAGCATCAAGTCTGCTTTCCTCACGTCTTGCGTAAACAAAAATAACGGCACCAAGAGCCTTAAGCATTGATGCGAGATATTTTCCAATCCTTCCGTAGCCTACAATAAGTGTCCTTTTTCCATAGACCAAGGTGTCAATATTCTCAAGCGTAAGCTTAAGGGCACACTGTGCCGTTATATATGCATTTCTTAAAAGAAACGCTTCGTTATCTGCATAATCGTAAATCACACCGTCAAAGTATTTAGAAATTATGTCCTTTCTTCCACTTATCACAATTGTTTTGCCTTCCACCTTTAAAAAAAGCTTCCTTAGCTTTTCGCAATCAAGCTCCATTCTCGGAGAAAGAACTAAAGCGTCATAATCGCAATATGTGTCTATATCACAAATACTGCACTTATGGCCTGAGGAAAGAAGCGTATCCCTGACGAATGTAAATCTTTTATCCTGTGAAATTATTCCAATATTCATTGCGCTTTCCTTCAAAATATGAAATTGAGAAATACTTCTCACTACATAATATGACAGTACACGCAAAAATTGAATATTATTTGATATTTTCTGCAATAAGCATATTGATTTTAAAGCCCTTTGCGCTGAAATTGCGTTCATACTCCGTTTCGATATTAACGCTGTTCATATCAGACGCATGAAGGTCGTAGGTCTTGTATTCAAGCTTAAGGCTTGACTCCTCAACCTGCTCAAGTGAAAAATCAAAAAGCTCTCTGTTATCCGTCTTAAAATGGATTTTGCCACCGGGCACAAGAATTCTTGCATACATCTTAAGGAATTCTATATGGGTAAGTCTACGCTTTGCGTAGCCTTTTTTACCCCATGGGTCACAGAAATTTATGTAAATTGCATTTACTGAGCTGTCGGGCATATCCCTAAGCAAAATTGATGCATCGCCTATGGCAAAGCGTACATTTCCCGTATCGCAATCGGAAAAATCTACCGCTTCTCCACCCAAGGGATAAATTGTACCGTCAGCCTTTTGCCAGCCTCCCTGACTTGCAAGAGCGCCAAGACCTCTTGAGGCTGCATATTTCTCTGTAGCTACTGTGCATACGTCGGCAATTTTTTCAATGGCAAGATAGTTATACTCAGGCTCCTGAACGCTTTTGCCCCTTATAAAATCGCCCTTCCCACAGCCGATTTCTATTCTTAATGGGTTATTGTTACCGTAAGCGGTAAGAAGATTTTTTGAAAGCTCTGTTGGATTTTCAATCACGAGAGAGGAAAGAAGTGCAATTCTCTCACTTCCGTGGCGCTTTTTTTTCATTCTCATATTGATATTTGCTCCGTTTTTTGTTAAAATAATGATATATTGATTATTTTACCACAAAAATTCAAAAAAATCTACAATTATTTTCTTCGAGGTAAAAATTATGACTTATACCTATACTACAAAGGGCACATGCTCATCACAGATAACCTTTGATTTACAGGACGGCGTCGTTTCAAACGTAAGCTTTGTACGTGGCTGCAACGGTAACCTTAAGGCAATTTCCAAGCTTGTTGAGGGCATGGAGGCTACAAAGCTTATCTCTATTTTGAAGGGCAACACCTGCGGTCCTCGTGACACCTCCTGTGCCGACCAGCTTGCAAGAGCTGTTGAACAGGCATTAAACGAGCAGAACGGTAAATAAAATGAAAAATTTTCTCATAATTGACGGTAACAGTATCATAAACAGAGCCTATTACGGTATCCGTCCCCTTTCAAACAAGGACGGGCTTCCCACTAACGCTATTTACGGTACTGTTTCTATTCTTAAAAAGCATCTTGAGCATTTAAAGCCCGACTATGCCGTAGTTGCCTTTGACGTACGTGCAAAGACCTTCCGTCACAAGGCATGTGATTTCTACAAGGCAACAAGAAAGGGCATGCCCGATGACCTTGCTGCTCAACTTCCGTATGCCAAGAAATGTCTTGAATATATGGGCTTTAACATAATTGAGCTTGAGGGCTATGAGGCTGACGACCTTATCGGTACCGCATCTAAGCTTGGCGACTGTGGCGAGGATATCCATTCCTATGTGCTGACAGGTGACCGTGACTCACTTCAGCTTATTACAGATAATTGCTCTCTTATCCTTGTAAAGACCAAGGAGGATATCGTATATGACCCTGCCAAATTCAGCGAGGAATACGGTGTTACACCTACTCAGTACATTGATGTTAAGGCTATTATGGGTGATTCCTCCGATAACATCCCCGGTATTACAGGTATAGGTGAAAAGGGCGCCTTTAAGCTTATTTCCGATTTCGGCTCACTTGACAATATCTATGAGTCCTTTGAGGCTTCTTCACTTACCGCCTCTATGAAGGATAAGATAAGAAACGGTAAGGAGATGGCATATACATCAAAATTCCTTGCTACTATTGTTTGCGATGCGCCCATAAATAAAAAAATCTGCGATTTCAAATATCACGGTATCGACAATGACAATCTTTACAGATTCTTTACCGAAATGGAATTTGAATCCTTTATTAAAAAATTTGAGCTTACTCCTCCTGAGGATATAGAAGCTGAGGATATTCCCGTAAGCGAATATAAAGCTCCTGTTTCTATCGGACTTCTTGACGGAATAAGAAACGAAACCTTAGCAGTTTACAATTATGACCACAAGCTTTATATTTCCTCCGATAAGTACAATTTTGTGTACGAATACGGCGATTACGAAGAGTTCCTTACTAAAAATAACATAATCTGTTATGACCTTAAGAGCATGCTTAAGGAAAAGGATGTAAGCTGTGTATTTGATGTAATGCTTGGTGCTTACGTTGTATCTCCCGCAGACAGCTCCTATGCTATGGAAAATCTTTGCGAAAAGTATCTCGGTGAGGAATTCAATCCCGAATACTGCGCACAGCAGCTGTTCAATATTTACAAGGAGCTTGATAAAAAGCTTACAGAGACTAACACAAAAAAGATTCTTACGGATATTGAAATCCCCCTTGCAAGAGTTCTTTGCTCTATGGAAAATGAGGGCTTTAAGGTTGATGTAAACGGTCTTAAGTCCTATTCCCGTCAACTTAACTCCCTTGCACAAGCCTACAAGGAAAGAATTTATATGCTTGCCGGTGAGGAATTCAATATTAATTCACCTGCTCAGCTTGGTGAGGTGCTTTTTGAAAAAATGGGCTTAAAGCACGGTAAGAAAACCAAAACAGGATATTCAACAAGCGCTGAGGTTCTTGAGGAGCTTCGCTCCGAAAATGAGATTATTGCAGAAATTCTTGACTACCGTCAGGTAATGAAGCTTAACAGCACCTACTGTGAGGGGCTTATAAAGGTGGCTGACGAAAGCGGTAAGATACACACCACCTTTAATCAGACCGTTGCAGTTACGGGCCGTCTTTCCTCAACTGAGCCAAATCTTCAGAATATTCCTATAAGAACTGAGCTTGGCAGAAATTTCAGAAAGTATTTCATTACAAAAAATGAGGATTACCTCCTTATTGACGCTGACTATTCACAGATTGAATTAAAGGTGCTTGCCCACCTGTCACGTGATGTGAATATGGTAAATGCCTTTAACACAGGCACAGATATTCATACCGTTACAGCATCACAGATTTTCGGTGTGAGAATGAGTGATGTTACACCCGAAATGCGTAGCCGTGCAAAGACAGTTAACTTCGGTATTGTGTACGGTATGGGTGATTTCTCCCTTGCAAAGGACCTTCATATTACCAAAAAAGAGGCAAAGAATTATATTTCATCATACTTTGCGACCTATCCCGATGTTTATGCGTACATTCAAAAGCTTATTGAAAGCGCAACGGAAACAGGATACGCAAAGACTATGTTTGACAGAATACGCTATATTCCCGAGCTTTCTGCATCTAACCGAAATGTTAAGGCATTTGGCGAGAGGGCGGCAATGAACAGTCCCATTCAGGGTAGCGCCGCTGACATTATCAAGATTGCCATGATTAATGTAAGCCGTGCCCTTAAGGAAGCAAAGATAGATGCAAGGCTTATTTTACAGGTACACGACGAATTGATTATTGAGGCAAATAAGAATTGCGTAAATGAGGCTAAGGAAATACTTAAGCGTGAGATGGAAAACGCTGTTAAGCTTCTTGTTCCTCTTGGCGCACAGATTTCAGTAGGAGAAAATTGGTTTGATGCTAAATAAAACTAAATTAAAGACACGTGCCCCCGGTAAAATAAATCTTTACCTTGATGTTTTGAACAAGCGCGAGGACGGATATCACAACATAAAGTCGGTTATGCAGTCGGTTTCCCTATGCGATACGGTATATCTTGATGCAAGCGAGGATAAGACTCTTAATGACAATGTAATTGAGATTACCTGCTCTGAGCCTACAATCAAATGTGATTCCAGCAATCTTGTATACAAGGCTACTATGGCTTTTATCAAAAAATGTGGCATCACGTGTACGAATTTCAAGTTTCATATTGATAAAAACATTCCTATTTCCGCAGGTATGGCAGGTGGAAGCGCTGATGCGGCGGCAGCTATTTTATTGCTGAATGACGCATTCGGTCAGCCCTGCTCCATGCAGGAGATGTGCGAGCTTGGTGTTGCGGTTGGCGCAGATGTTCCCTTCTGTATTGCCAAGGGAACCTGCATTTGTGAGGGAATCGGCGAGGATATTTCCCGTTTACCCTCATTTACAGGTGTTAACGTGGTTTGCGCTATTGATTCTTCTTCGGTTTCAACCCCCCGTGCATTTTCTCTTCTTGATGCAAAATACGGCACAGACTGTACAGATTCTGCAGATATGATGAAGCTTGTTGAGGCAATCTGCGAAAGGGATATATGGAGTGTTTGCTCCTTCCTTTATAATAAATTTGAAAGCGTTATCATTCCCGAAAACGAAAGCATTACACTTATTAAAAGTGTACTTACCGAAAACGGTGCCATTTCTGCCCTTATGAGTGGCAGCGGTCCCTCTGTATTTGGAATTTTCGCAAATGAGAATGATGCTGAAAAGGCAAAAAATGCTTTGCTTAAGCAAAATATACGGGCTTACTGCTGTAAAACCGTGTAATTGTCGACAAAATTTTCACTTTATGTGTTGACAAATCAACCTATTTTGATTTATAATAGTAAAAATACTTTGATAAATATAAGGGGATCTGTTTATGGACCAGAATTTTTTCGATTACAAGTTGGGTCGTGAAGGCATTACATTTGATGACGTATTGCTTATTCCGGCAAAAAGTGAAATCGTACCTAAGATGGTAACACTTGAAACACATCTTACTAAGAAGATTAAGCTCAACATTCCGCTTATGAGTGCTGCTATGGACACAGTTACCGAATCTGCTCTTGCTATTGCAATCGCACGTGAGGGCGGTGTTGGTGTTATCCATAAGAATATGCCTATTCAGAAGCAGGTTGAAGAGGTTGAAAGAGTTAAGAGAAGCGAAAACGGAGTTATCAGAAATCCCTTCTACCTTGCTCCCGACAATACAGTTGCAGAGGCAGATGCGGTAATGGCTAAGTACCGTATTTCCGGTGTTCCCATTGTTGATGATAATCATAAGCTCGTTGGTATTATCACTAACCGTGATATGAGATTCCTTACAGATTTCAATGTTCCGATTAAGGATTATATGACAAAGGACAACCTTATCACTCTTAAGGAAGGCGCTTCCATTGAAGATGCCAAGGCTCTCCTTTGCAAGCATAAGATTGAAAAGCTTCCTATCGTTGATGACGAATACAAGCTTAAGGGCCTTATCACAACTAAGGATATTGAAAAGGCTACTAAATATCCTAACACAGCACGTGACGAATTCGGCAGACTTCTCTGCGGTGCTGCTATCGGTGTAACAGATAACGTAATTGAGCGTGCAGGCGCACTTCTTGAGGTTGGCGCTGACTTCCTCGTGCTTGACTCTGCTCACGGTCACTCAAAGAATATTATTGAATGCCTTAAGAAGATTAAGGGTGCATATCCCGATGCTCAGGTTATCGTTGGTAACATTGCTACTGCTGAGGCTGCAAAGGATCTTTGCGAGGCTGGCGCAGATGCAATCAAGGTTGGTATCGGCCCCGGATCTATCTGTACAACCCGTGTAGTTGCAGGTATCGGTGTTCCCCAGATTACAGCTATTATGAACGCATATTCCGTTGCCAAGGATTACGGCATTCCCGTAATTGCAGACGGCGGTATCAAGTATAGCGGTGATATTACAAAGGCTATTGCTGCCGGCGCTAACGTAATCATGGTTGGCTCACTTCTTGCAGGCTGTGAGGAAAGCCCCGGAGAAAGCGAAATCTATCAGGGCAGACAGTTTAAGGTATACCGCGGTATGGGTTCACTTGCTTCTATGGAAAAGGGCTCCAAGGACAGATACTTCCAGGAGGGCAATAAGAAGCTTGTTCCCGAAGGCGTTGAGGGTCGTGTACCCTACAAGGGACCTCTTGCTGACACAGTATATCAGCTTATGGGCGGTCTTCGTGCAGGTATGGGCTACTGCGGTACTCCTACTATTGAAGAGCTTAAGGTTAAGGGCCAGTTTGTTAAGATTTCCGGTGCAGGTCTTCGTGAATCTCATCCTCACGATATCAGCATTACAAAGGAAGCTCCCAACTACTCTTCCCAGTTATAATATTAAAGCCGACGGTTTTTCCGTCGGCTTTTTGTGTATACTGCTTGAAAAATAACTGAATTTTTATTTTTGGTGTTAATTTTCCATTTTTCCTATTGACTAAATAAATAAAATAGTATAAAATATTATCAATATTATTTTAGGGAGAACCGTAAATGTTCAAAAGATTTAAAAATGACAAATACGCTTCCGTTGCCTTCTATGCCTGCATAGTTATCATTGCTACCGTTCTTTTGATATTTACTCTTTTAAATATCACTAACATCTGGGACTATGTGCTCCGTCTTATCGGCGCAGTTGCAGCATTTATTTACGGCTTTGCGATAGCGTATATATGTAATCCGATATATAAGAGACTATACACCTATGTGTTTCCGTTTGTGGAGAAAAAGAAGCCCCGTCCTAAGCTGAGAAAGACATTTTCTCTTATTCTCACTTACATTATCTTCTTTGGTGTTATCGCTATATTGATATTCTCACTTATTCCTTCAATCAGCGAAAACTTCACCACCTTGGCATCCAATATTGAAATGTATATCAAGAATTTACAAAAAAACATTACCAAATTCCTTGATAACTTCTCTATCGACATTCCTCTTTTTGAGTCTGATGATATTCTTAAAGCAATCAAGAATCTGTTTTATGACGAAAACGGCAATCTTATAATTCTTAACTATATAGGTCCTACTGCCGGTATTATTATTAACATCGGTGCAAACATTGTACAGCATGTGCTTTATTTCCTTATCGGTCTTGTGCTTTCTGTTTATTTCCTTATGTACAAGAATTCTATGCTTGCTAAGTTCAGAAAGCTTGGCTGTGCTATGTTCTCAAAAAAGACATACAACAGAGTAGCAGAGTTTATAACATATACAGATAAGACCTTTGGTAGATACCTTATGGGTGCTATCCTTGACTCAATGCTTGTCGGTACTATAGTTATTGTTGTGCTTTCAATCTTCCAGTTCAAGTTTGCTGCCCTCATCGGTGTTATTGTCGGTGTTACAAACATTATCCCCTTCTTTGGTCCTTTCTTGGGCGGTATTCCCTCTGCACTTATTATTCTTATTGCAGACGGTCCCTTCAAGATGCTGATTTTTATAATTATCATTGTTGTTCTTCAGCAGGTTGACGGTAATATCCTTAATCCTCACATTGTAGGCGCTACAACAGGTCTTACACCTATCGGCGTTATCGCTGCGGTTACTGTTTGCTCTCACGTGCTTGGATTTGTAGGTATGATTATCGGTGTACCTCTTTGCGCAGTTCTTTCTTATATCTTCTCAAAGATACTTGATACTAAGCTTAAGAAGAAAAACCTTGCCTACGATACCAAGCTGTTTAAGTCGCCTGACGTATACAATGATGAAGCATTTATTAAGGCTTCTCTTCAGGTTGAAGCAGAAAACGCTGCTGAGGTTGAGGAGGAAAAGGCTCGTCTTCAGGCTGAAATTGATGAGCATAAGAGAGCCCTTGAGGAAATGCAGGCTCATCTCGCATACGTTAAGGCTCATCCCGAGGAGTTTGTTACTGAAATAACAGTTCCCGAGGTTGAAGAGGACGATGACGACGATGACGATTATCTCGATGACTTTTAATAGCTAAGGCGTGACCCTGTCACGCCTTTTCTTTTTGAATTGTATCAGTAAAATATGTCAATAATTTTATATAAAATATTTTATATCCACACTTGACTTTATTTTTTATATATGATATACTACTGTAAGTATTAATATATAATGCCAAGAAACAAGTTGTGATATAAGGTCATACTAGCTGGGGCGGTAGCGGTGCCCTGAACCTGAAATCCGCTATATGCAGGGGTGAATGCTAATCTGAGGACTGTTTTTGTGTGGTCAGCGCCGGTAATGAATGTGTTGACGAATGAGTCTTGCGCAATTCTCGGCTGTGAACCGTGTCAGGTGGGGGACCAAGCAGCACTAAGCAGTTTTGAGGGTGTGCCGCGAGGGTGCTTGTTCCGAGCGGACGTTATTGGTTTGCGCATGTAAGAGCAGCTCGAATTTTAGATGTATGATCTTATATGACAGCTTGTTTTACTTTATTATAAGGAGGAAGCTATGCATCAGGCTTTATACAGAAAATACCGTCCTGCCGTATTTGACGACGTGTCCGGACAGGAGCATATTACATCTATTTTGAGATATGAAGCGCTTCATGGCTCTGTATCCCATGCATATCTTTTTGCCGGCTCAAGAGGTACAGGTAAAACTACCTGCGCAAAGATTCTTGCCAAGGTTGTAAACTGTCTTAATCCCGTTGACGGCAACCCCTGTAACGAATGTGAAAACTGCTTGGCTATTGATTCCGGTACTGCCACAGACGTAATAGAAATGGACGCAGCCACCAACACAGGTGTTGACTACATTCGTGACCTCCGTGACAGTGTAATGTACACTCCCGCTATGCTTAAAAAGCGTGTTTACATTATTGACGAGGCGCATATGCTTTCCGACAGCGCATTTAATGCTCTTCTTAAGACTATTGAGGAGCCACCGGACCACGTGCTTTATATATTCGCTACTACTGAGCCCCATAAGATTCCCGCTACTATCATCTCAAGATGTCAGAGATTTGAGTTCCGTAGAATTTCTATGAGCGACCTTTCAGGCAGACTTATGTATATTGCATCTGAGGAGGGTATTGATTTAAGTGAGGAGGGCTCCGCCCTTATTGCAAAGACCGCACAGGGCGGTATGAGAGATGCCATCTCCTTAATGGAGCTTTGCGCAGGCTCACACAGACGGATTGATGCCGACCTTGTAAACGAAATTCTCGGTACAAGCTCCTATGACAAGATGTGCGATGTGGCAATGTGTATTGCAAATAAGAACTACGCACAGCTTTTCAAGATAATAAACGATATAGTTATTTCATCTAAGGATATTCTTGTTTTCTTCTCCGACCTTACCTCCTTTTACAGAGATATGACGGTGCAGAAATCCTGTGGCAGCTGTGACTATCTTGATTTGATTCCTCAGGAATACAAGATGCTTACAGAGGTTGCATCCTTATTTGATATGGCAACTCTGCTCTATCATTCACGCTTGCTTGATGAAGCATACGCGAATATGATGAAGAATCCTACAAACAAGCGCCTTACTGCAGAGCTTACCCTTATGAAAATGTGCGACTCCAAGCTTTCCTCATCAAATGATGCCTTGCTTTCCCGCATAACAGCCCTTGAAAACAAGCTTGCGCTTTTATCAAAGGGTGTTACAGCTACTGAAAGCGCACCTGCGCCTACAACCTATGCAGAGGAAATGAAGAATAAGGAGGTTGCCGAAATTCGTAAGGATAAGGCTGAGCCAAAGGAAGCACCTCAGCAAAGAAGCGCTGAGGTTATAAATTGGAATGAGGTTATTTCCAAGGTGGGAGAAAGTGACCCTGCTGTTGAAAGCTTTTTAAAGAGCTGTAAATGCCACTATGATGAATCAAAGGAAATTTACCACATCACCTCTGTCCACAAGCTTATGGCAACTATGCTTGACAGCGACAAAAACAAGAAATTAATATTTGACGCTATGGTTTGCTGTGATGTGAATATTGATTCCGTAAAGCAGATTAAGGTGTCTTACCTAAATAACAAGGTTCAGGAATCTGACCTTGATGAGTTTTAATAATTAAGAAAGGCGGTATAGATTATGAAGGCTATGGTACCAAAGGGTCCCAGCATGAATGAGATGTTAAGACAGGCTCAGAAAATGCAGGAGGATATGGCTAAGAAGCAGGCTGAGCTTGAGGAAAAGGAATATGAGGTTTCCGCAGGCGGTGGCGTTGTAAAGGTTAAGATCAACGGTAAGCGTGAGGTTCTTAACATTGATATCGACCCCGAAATTGTTGACCCCGATGATATCGAAACACTTTCCGATATTCTCGTAGCAGCTGTAAATGAGGCTATCAAGAAGGTAAACGCAGACTCTGACGCTGAAATGGGCAAGCTTACAGGCGCTCTCGGTGGAATGGGTATGCCCGGTTTATTCTGATGGAACTACTTTTAAAGCCATTACAGGATTTAGCTGATAAGTTCCGTTCCCTTGACGGCGTTGGTAAGAAAAGCGCAATTCGTATGGCATTCTCTGTCCTCAATATGAGTGAGGACGATGCAGAATCATTTGCCAAGGCTATTACCGATGCAAAGACAAAAATCTGTCTTTGTAAGGTGTGTCAAAGCATATCCGAAAACGATATATGCTCTATCTGTGCATCAGAAACAAGAGACCACTCTGTTGTATGCGTGGTTGAGGACGCACAGAGCGTTATGGCACTTGAAAAGGTTAAGGAATACAACGGTGTTTATCACGTGTTAAACGGTGTTATCTCTCCTATGAAGGGCATTGGCCCCGATAAGCTCAAGATTAAGGAGCTTCTTGCAAGAATCAATGAGGAGGATATTGCTGAGGTTATAGTTGCCACAAATCCCACAGTTGAGGGTGAGGCAACTGCAATGTACATTTCAAGATTATTAAAGCCCTTTGAAATAAGGGTAACAAGGATTGCAAACGGATTGCCCGTGGGTGCAGACCTTGAATACGCCGATGAGGTTACTCTTTTCAGAGCAATCCAGGGCAGACGGGAAATTTAAAGCTTCGGGAAAACAATTATGAAATACACTTTTTTTGATATTGAGTGCGCCAATTGTTTTCAGGGACGCGGTAAAATATGCTCCTTTGGATATGTTATTACCGATGAAGGCTTCAATGTATTAGAAAAAGAGGATATTATTATAGACCCTCATTCAAAATTCCATCTTACAGGCAGAGGTAACAGACCCGGAATAGTGCTTGCCTACGATGAGCAGGAATTTAAGGCTGCGCCCAGATTCCCTCATTATTATAATAAGATAAGAGAGCTTCTTACTGATAAGGACTCTATTGTTTTTGGCTTCTCTGTTATATCCGATGCAGGATATGTAAAAAGCGAGTGCGAACGCTATAAGAAGGAAATTTTTGACTACGACTTCATAGATGTACAGAGAATTTTTACCGATATTAATTCTCTTTCCAACACTCCCTCACTGCTTCACGCAGCTGAGCAATTTGACTCCGAGGAAACACAGGACGTACATAAGAGTGACGACGATGCGTATCTTACTATGAAGGTGCTTAAGGGTATTTGTAATGCTACCTCTCTTTCCGTACCTGAGGTAATCGAAAAATATCCAAACTGTAAGTGCTGGTGCAAGGACGGTAATATTGATACCGAATATACAAAGTACAAGCTTATGCTTAAGGCGCAGAAGCTTTCCAAGATGGAAAAGCTTACTAACAGTCCGAGAAAGAACTGGATTTGCGCTTCTAAGGAAAATCATTATGAGTTTTCAAGATACTCCTCAAGAGTATTTGTAAACTTCAAGGCTGAAACAAGCCTTACAAAGAAAAAGGTTTGTATAAGCAGTCTTTATGAGGACCATCACTTTACAGAAATGATGAATATTGTATCGCTTCTTGCAAAAAACGGCGCCAGCTACACCTCAAGAGTTCAGAGCTGCAATTTATTTGTAGATTATGAGCTTCAGAACGGTAAGGGTGAAATATATCCCTGCTACCGTAGAAAAAAGCTTGAAAAGCTTATTGAGACAGAGGGTAAGGAGGCTGAAATAATCAGCTTTGGTGAGCTGCTTTCATTACTTAATGTAACTGAGGACAGCCTAAAGGAATTTGACCGTACTACTCTCTCACCATTTAAGAAAAAGCGCAAAATAAGGGCGAAAGCTTAAAAAACGGACGTTAGGAACGTCCGTTTTTTGCGTTACGATTTAATTAAATAAAAAAGCTGCGATTACAAAATCGCAGCTTTTATTTTTATTCGGCTGATATAATATAATAATATACAGGCTGTGCTCCGTTATAAAGAGTAATCTCAGCGTCTGTACCCTCTAATTTCGCCTCAAAGATATCATAAAGCGTCTGTGCCTCATCCTCTGTAACACCCTCGCCATAATATATGCTTACAAAGCTCTTGCCGCTTTCCTTAACCTTTTCTGCCAAGGCATCAAAGAGAACATTAAGGTCCTTATCGGAGCAAAGAAGCTTATCCTTATACAACGCAAGATAATCTCCCTCCTTAATATCCATATCGTCAAAGTTAGAGTTTCTTGCGGCGTATGTAATCTGCATTGTATCAACGCCAAGTATGTTTTCACTCATACACTCTTTATTTGTATCCACATCAGCATCGGGGTCAAAGCCAAGCATTGCTGTAAAGCCCTGAGGTATTGTCTTTGTGGGAATAACGATTACATTCTTATCGGTAAGCTCTGCCACCTGATTTGCAGTCATTATTATATTTTTATTGTTGGGAAGAATGAACACGTTTTCAGCATCAACGCTTTCAACAGCCTTGAAAAGATCCTCGGTTGAGGGGTTCATTGTCTGTCCACCCGATACGATAACATCAACACCAAGCTCACTAAACATAGAATTGATGCCCTCTCCGTTGGAAACGGAAACAAAGCCGTAAGGCTTAAGCTCCTTTTTAGGAGCATCCTGCTCTACAAGCTTATTTGTATGCTGAGTACGCATATTTTCAACCTTTACAGTTTCGTAAATACCGTACTTAAGCGCCTCTCCAAGAACC
The DNA here is from genome assembly GCA_045542275.1 of Eubacteriales bacterium. Classification (GTDB taxonomy): domain Bacteria; phylum Bacillota; class Clostridia; order Oscillospirales; family CAG-272; genus RGIG2000. Next base: position 25,431 of record JAZQKP010000022.1, read on the forward strand.
TGATGAGGCTCATTTGTGTGAACGTGAACCTTGATAATCTCACCGTCATCTATCATAACAAGGCTATCGCCCATTCCGTTAAGGTAGGACTTGAGGGGTGAGGAATCGCTGTCCCCATCATGCTTTCTTACTATAAATTCTGTGCAGAAGCCGAAGGTAATATCCTCAGTATCAAATTCTGCAAAGTCAGCCTTTTCCTTAGTTGATGCTGACTCAGCCTTTGGCGCATAGGTTATGTTGTCCTTATTAAGAGCGTGAAGCATTGCCTGCATTACAAGAAGCCAGCCCTTGCCACCTGCGTCAACAACGCCTGCCTTTTCAAGAACAGGGTTCTGATATACTGTATTGGCAAGTGCCTTCTCTGCCTCCTTGATTGCAGCAGAAAGCACGTATTCAAAGCTGTTTTCCTCCTTGGCAGCCTGTGCAGCTGCATCTGCGCAGCAACGCGCTACTGTAAGGATTGTTCCCTCTGCGGGACGGTCAACAGACTTATATGCTGCCTCAACACCGAACTGAAGAGCCTTAGCCCAGGCAACACCGTCACACTCTGTGGAGTTTTCAAGTCCCTTGGCAATACCACGGAAAAGCAAGCTGATAATAACGCCTGAGTTTCCACGTGCGCCGTGAAGCATAGCCTTAGCTGTCTTTACCGCTACCTCTTCAATTGATGCGTCCTTATTCTTAAGAAGCTCCTCTGCTGCATGACCGACGGTCATAGACATATTGGAGCCCGTATCTCCGTCGGGAACGGGGAATACGTTAAGCTCATTTATTTCTTCCTTGTTATCCTCAAGGCACTGAGCTGCGTTTATAATTAATCTGCGATATTCCTCAGCAGTAATTTTATTGTGCTGTACTGAATCCACGGTTAATCTCCTTAATTAGTTAATTCGTTCTTTTCCGAAGAAGAATAATGCTACTGTACCGGGGCCTGTATGGGCGCCGATGGTAGAGCCGATATTGTTAATAAGCACCTTGCCGTTAAGATTGGGGAAGGCAGCCTCTACAAGGTCTGCAACTGCACGTGCGTCCTCATAGCAATCGGAATGGGAAATAAAGCATTTACCATTATAGTTTACGCCATCATCTGCATTTTCAACCATTTTATTGAAAATAGCCTTGATTACGTTGTTCTTTCCTCTTATCTTTTCACGGGGAATAAGCTTACCCTTATCGTCTACATTAAGCAAGGGGCATATTTTAAGCATTGTACCGAACCAGCCTGCCGCCTTTGAAATTCTGCCACCCTTAACATAGAATGTAAGGTCGGTTGAGAAGAACCAGTGGTGTACTCTCTTCTTATTTTCGTTTGCCCATGCGTAAAGGTCATCAATAGACATACCGCCGTTTTTAAGGTCTGCAAGTGCATCAACAAATAGACCGTAGCCGCTTGATGCAGCAAGGGAGTCTACAATGTAAATCTTTCTGTCGGGATACTGCTCTCTCAGCTCCTCAGCTGCAAGACGCGCAGAGTTGCATGAGCCGGAAAGTCCACCGGAAAGAACAACGTGAATAATGTCCTTTCCCGATTCAAGCACGGACTTGAAATATTCCATGTAAACATCCATATTGATAAGAGATGTTTTTGTATCCTTTCCATCTCTCATTGCCTGGTAAAAATCCTTATAGGAAAGTGTCTTACCAAGGTCGTCTATATAATCCTTATCTCCCAAGCGATAATTAAAGCAAAGATATTTAACCCCTATTCTATCAAAATGCTCAGCTGAGATATCAGCAGGAGTACAAGCACTAAGTACATAATCGTTCATAATTAATCCCTTTCGAAATCCAAAATTTCTTTCTGTAATTATTTTAGCAGTTTTATTAAAAATAACCTATCTATTAAGATAATTTTTTTCTCTACACTCTATTTTTGCGCTCGTAGAAATAAAAAAAGCCACTCTACAAACGGTAGAGTGGCGAGGACGTGTCGATAATTTGGCTTATTTTTCGGTTTTTGCCTTGTTTTCTTCTTTAGTTGCCTTGTCCTTTTGAGTGAACTTTATAGTAATCTTCATTCGTAGGCAAAGGAACAAAATCAGCTCTGCAGGGATACCGAGTAGGAATATTACCCAGTTTCCATAGTTACCTACACCGAAATACCAGGTAAGAAGAGTGCCCCATATTATACCCGATACGGTAATGAGGGCGCCTCTGCCCTTTTCCCACACAAAGCAGAAAACGGTCATAACAATGCTGACAACGGGAATGGCGAAGATAAATATCTGCCATACATATTTCTTCATAGCGATGGCAAGAATAATAAATACAAGAAGTGCAACTGTCCATGTAGCGATAAGAGCTATATTAGCGATAAGCCTGCGAGCATGCTTTATCGGACGGGTGTCCACCTTTTTATCTTGATCGGAGTGCTCTGTAAGAATATAGTCAGCCTTTACACCGAAAAGTGTGCATAGCTTCTCAATAACGTAAAGGTCGGGCAAGCCGTCTCCTCTTTCCCATTTGGAGATTGCCTTATCGGAATAATTAAGCTTTTCACCAAGCTCAGACTGTGTCAGGTGATTAATAGTTCTTAGGTAGAATATATTCTGTCCGACAATTTCTTTTAAGTCCTTATCCATCCTTAGCCCTCCTTTCAAGTATTTACAAGTACATTTTAACATATAATTGTTAATTAGTCAAGAAATATTATTTTATAAAGCTTTAAAATAAAAGAAAAACCGTTTGGGCAAATTCCCAAACGGTTTTATTTTATCAGTTGAACCAAGCTGAAGAATCCATACCCATTACGTTAGCAATAGCACCAAGCTTTTCCTTAAGCTCCTCATCTGAGCCTTCACCTGTCTTATTGTCCTCATAATAGCTCTTGATTGTATCCTCAACAGCCACCTTGTCATCCTCTGTAAGAGAATCAGCAACATTATATGGGTTTTCTACTGTTTCGCCATTCTCATCCTTTGTAGCGCCTACAATAGCGGATGAAACAACCTGAGATGTTACAACAGTTTCAACAAACTTCTCTGCACTTACGCCTGTTTTAGAGCTTTCAGCGTCACCAAACACATTGGATACCTCACTATTTTCTGTTGAGGTAGCACCCATCATTGTGTCGATAAGAGTATTGACAGCCTCTGTTTCCTTCTCGATTTCCTCATCTGTCATAGTATCGGATACAGCAACCATACCGTCAACGATAGAGTCGATTGTAGAGGTTACAGTTTCTGCCTGTTCATCGGAAATTCCAAAGCCCTTAAGAGTTTCCTCTGTAATTGAGGACTTAATTGATTCCGCAGTCTCGGGTGTCATTTCGGATACCATATATTTAATAGCATCCTCAAACTTATCCTCTGTAATACCGTCATCGGTGAGGCTAAGCGCCATTACAGCTAGCTTCTGGGCTGATGCAAGTGCATTTTCAAGCTTAAAGTTTTTATCTGAAAGGTTAGCAATGAAATCATCGTTCAAGAAGCCGATCTCTGATACCATATCTGACTTAAGCATTACCTTGAGAACATATTCACATGTATCTCCAAGAAGCACGGTGTTTCTTAACAAATCGAGGGCTGCACCAAGTGATGCAAGATCTGCCTCTAAAATAAATGCATTGGGATCGCTTGAATCCAGATTTTCTGTTGAGCCCATAAATTTGTCGAATTTTGACACTACGTCAGCGATTTTTTCCGCATCGCTTCTTATTTCCTGCTCTGTAATAGTGTTAATATCAATATCCTCAGGCTTAGGAGTATTGTCACCCTCATTTGCAAGGCTTTCGGAAATCAAATCAACTACAATGTTAGTAGCATAGCCGATTATAGGTCTTGTTCTATCGTTTTTATAAATCTGAACAAATATTTCTGCAACGAATTCCTTGTTTGAAAGAAGCTTAATAATATCAGGCTCTTCCTTGGCAAGCTCCTTGAAAACGCCCTCATCAATACATGTATTCACAAGACCGGAAATGGTGTTAATGTCATCCTTGATATTCTCAGAGTCGGTTGTAGAAAGAGTTTCAAGAATACCGTCAAATACGGATGCATATTCCTCGCCTACATCTATTTTTTCAATGCCGAATACGTCCTCACCGTTAAGCCATTTTTCAGAAACGTAGGAGAGCGCACCGGATACTACTGATGTAAGAAATTCGGAATCGTTAAGCATTGTTTTGATATTTTCAATACCCTGCTTCTGCTCGTCACCGTAGTTTTCGGGGGATTCATTCATAAAGGGAGCAAAATTAGCATAAAGCTCTGCAAAGGTATTTACCTCCTTGGCAGCCTTAATTCTAACCCCCTCTACTCTCTTTGTTGTAAGAGAGTTAAAAACAAGCTTACCGCCACAAGCATTAATGCCCTTTACAACGGGATTTTCAAAAATAGGCTTTATATCGGCAAGCATATCATTGCTGCCGGAATCCTCTGTGCTTGTAGCAAGGAATACCTTGCCATCGCTTGTATTCTTCTCTGCCTCTGTGGATACTGTGGCTGCGCCACCGTCAAGAGAAACAGAATCAATAGTTGCTACAAGGTCTCCAACAAGACCAATATAGCCCATAATGGGGATTAACAAAATTATAATAAAGAGTGCGTTACGTACACCGCCCACTACACCACCGAGAAGTCTGCTACCACCACGGTAGTTAGGACCGCCGTTTTTACCGACAATAACTCTTTCAATAATAAGCTTAGGAATCTTGATGATAATTCCCAAAAGAATGTATATCGGTATAAATATAATAGGTGTGATAAGCGCAGCGGGAAGTGCAAGAATAATATTGATCATCTCGGGGTTTTCTGCCACCTGATCAATGTATTCCAGCACACCGTTAAGCGATTCTGCCATATCGGGCAGCTTTTCCTTAAGGGTGATGAGCATATCTCTCATTCCCTCAATATCTGCTATGCTATTGGTAATGCCTTTTGCAACCATTATTGATACAATAAGGCATAAAACAACAAAGCCCATATCAATAAGTGATTTATAGAAGCCCTTGCGAAGTCCACGTAAAAATCCAAATATGAATAATACAGCGATAACACCAAGAACTCCTAATGTGATATAAGAGCTAACCTGTTCCATATTCATAGAATAATCTCCTTTTAATCGTCTATTGTCATTGTAGCTTCAAAGTAATATGTATCATTCGGGAGTGTGTAATCTATACAGTATACCTTATGTGTAACACCCGCAGATGTATGTGAGGGTGCGTCCACTACTGTAATTACAGGGACAATATCGTCCTTAGGTGTAAGCGTTACGCCACCGAGAGAAACGCTGCTTCCGTTTACGGTGGGTAAAATTCTTGTTACAAATCTTTCTGTAATGGGAGTACCCTTATCAACATCATATGTATCCTTAAGGATAATTTCCTTTTCCTCAAGTACAAAGCTACGTTCAATTTTTCTTACATAATCAAGGCCGTATGCGTTTGCAAACTCGTATGTAGCGGTCTTTGTTGCTTCATCATAGTCAATAACTACTCTTTCACGCCTTACACCGTCCTGAGGCATCTTGCCAAAATAAGGCACGTTATGTGACCATGATGACGGGTGGAAGAAGGTGTATCTGTTATGACCGTGGTAGCCTGCCGAATAAGCGCCTGAGCCAAGGTCGGTAAATATTTGCTTATTATTGTGAGCAAGAATAAAAGATCCAACGTCATTGTGGTTATGGCTTTCGCCGTTTGTACCACCCTTAAGTGCAATACCGTAATGCTCACCACGCTTTATAAACCAGCCTGTTTCTCTAAGATTATACATAACGGGAGAAAGCTTTTCGTCAGCTGTGTATTCCTTTTTGTAGTAAATAAAGCATCTTAAAGCAAAGGCAAAATGCTGATATGCAATAATTGTACCCTGCTCAGCGGGGAGCTTTTCAATATCCTCACCGTAAATTGAACGAAGAAGATGAGGTAAGCCTATCCAGTAGCCCTCCTTAAGATTTACATCACTGAAGGTAACCATAGTGTGTGTATCAATGAAGGTCTTCTGCACAAACTCGGCAATTTTCTTTACCTTAGGAAGCTTGAAGAGATCCTCCTCACCGTTTGTAAACTCCTTAAGAAGCGAAGCATAAATTGCAAAGAATCCAAAGCCGAAGCCCCAGTACGCTGTACCCTCAACGCATACGCCGTCATCGGCGTACGGTGCAAGATAGCAATCAACAGACTTGCGAAGCCTATCCTTATTAGCAAGGAAAACGTCGGGTGCCTCATACATAAGAGTACCACCTACAGCACCTGTACAAACTGCGTTCCAGTTATTATCGTGCTTTTCCCAGAAGAATCTTTTGTTTATGTATGGGTCAATAATTCTGCGTCGTATCTGGTCGGACATTCTATCCTTAACAAGCTGAGGTAGTCTGTCAGAGAAAAGATTTTTAATCTCTGCCATAGAAAATCCGATTGATGCAGCATAAATATCAATAAGCGCAGGATCGTAAACATCGGGTGTGGTATTATAATACTCATTGTGGTGACCGAGAGGAGACCACGAATATTCTCCGCAGTACGCCCAGATAACCTCCAAAAGATTATTGAAATACTCTTCGTTGTCATAGTAAATAAGAGACATAAGGGCAGAGGTCTGAAGCTGGAAAAGCTGACGGAACCAGATATCTCCCTGATCTCCCTTGCCAAAGTAAGTAGCATAGGTCATAGTCTCAGGACGTCTTTCAAATGCCCAGTTATACTTCTCTGTTACTTCCTTACGGTGACGTGCGAAATCGTCACTTTCTCTTACGTAATCCCAAAATTTCTTATCCTTTGCAAAATCAAGCATAATATGTACCTCCGTTGGTAAAAATACTTACCACATTATCATTTTATCACACAAAACCCATTTTTTCAATATTATAACAAAAATATTACCAAATAAAACTTATCTTGAACTTTGTCTTTAGTGTAGATTTATGATATTTTACATTTTTTCGCATAAATCTCTATGTTTGACAGATAATATGATTACTATTTCAAATTAAGGAGTGAATAAATGAAAGCGACAGGAATTGTACGCAGAATAGATGATCTTGGCAGGGTGGTAATACCCAAGGAGATACGCAGAACCATGAGAATAAGAGAGGGCGACCCTCTTGAAATTTATACAGACAGAGACGGTGAGGTTATATTCAAAAAATACTCCCCTATCGGAGAGATGTCCTCATTTGCAACTCAGTACGCAGATACGCTACACAAAATCTGTGGAATGAACGTTGTAGTTACGGACAGAGACAGCGTAATTGCAACAGCAGGAGTATCAAGAAAGGAATATACGGAAAGAAAGCTTACACATGAGTTTGATGCCATAATGGACACCCGTTCTCTGTATATTTCAAAAGCAAATGAGCCAGTAACCGTTGTTGACGGTGCTACATCAACTGTAAAATATGCTATGCCCATTGTAACGGAGGGTGATGTTGTGGGCTGTATTGCCTGTATTCTTGGTGGAAACGATATGGGAATTGATGAGGGCGCTGAGGCAAAGCTTATACAGACTGCAGCCTCATTTTTAGGTAAGCAATTTGAGGGATAAGTGACAGGGAGTGTCGATAAAATCATAAAAGAGCTAAAAACTGACAGATATTTTTGCCAGTTTTTAGCTCTTTTATATTGCAATTATTTTTGTCTTATGATAAACTAAGATAGTCAAGAATACCGTTGTATATTCCCTCAGCAAACAGCTCCGGCTCGTTTGCCATGAGGTTGGCATCTCTTCTGTTTGATATAAAGCCGATTTCAACCAAAACAGCGGGCATATTCGTTTTTCTCAATACGTACAGTCCCGGTCTTAGCTTAAGCCCTCTGTTACGAAGTCCTGTGGAGACTGCAAGCTCCTCAAGAATATCAGTACCAAGGCTTGCTGCCCTTGAGGGCGATGAATATACAAGCGCCTCGCTACCGCTGGCAGACTGAGATGTTGAAGCATTTGTATGTATGCTGATAAAATAATCTGCGCCCCATAGGTTCGCATTGTCAACTCTTGTACGCAGACTTGACGCATTGGAATTGCCAAGGGATGTTGTACTTGTAGGACGGGATAATCTTACCTCAAAATTACCGTTTGACCTGAGCAAATCGGCAAGTATTATTCCAACCTCATAGGTTATGTCCTGCTCCTTATATCCGTTACCCTCTGCCCCCGCATTAGGGCTTGACGGGTTATGTCCCTGGTCGATAAAAATTTTTATAGCCATCTCTTCCCCCTTTTACTTTACTATTATATTTTATGTTGATTTTCAAAAGAGGTTAATATGAAGGAACTAAAAAGCATTCAAAGAATTCTCAGTCACGTGCGTAAGGCTGTTGAAGAATATGATATGATTGAAAACGGTGACAGAATTGCCGTTGGCATTTCAGGTGGAAAGGACTCCCTTACACTTCTCTGCGCCCTTGCCCATCTGAGAATTTTCCTGAAAAAGGAATTTTCCATTGTGGCTGTCACCATTGATATGGGCTTTGAAAATTCCGACTTTAGCTCTATTTCCAAGCTTTGTGAGGAATTAGAGGTTGAATATAAGGTGATTCCTACACAGATATATGAAATTATCTTTAATGTGCGTAAGGAAAAGAATCCCTGCTCCCTTTGTGCAAGAATGCGCAGAGGCGCCCTTCACGATGCAGCAAAGGAGCTTGGCTGTAATAAAATTGCACTCGGTCACCACTACGACGATGTAATTGAAACCTTTATGCTTAATCTGTTCTTTGAGGGACGAATCGGAGCCTTCTCCCCTGTTACATATCTTTCAAGAAAGGATATTACCCTTATCCGTCCCTTGATTTATACACAGGAAAAGGAGGTAGCTTCCTTTGCAAATAAGGAAAATCTTCCTGTTGTTAAAAGCTCCTGCCCTGCCGACGGTCACACAGAAAGAGCCAAGATGAAGGACTATCTTGCAGAGTTTGACAGGGAGCACAGAGGACTTTATCAGCGAATTATGGGCGCAATTCAGCGTAGCGAAACCGACGGCTTCCATGAGGACAGGATTGATACCGCAGAAAAGCTCAGACGTAAAAATGAAGAATAATAAAAAGTTGGATTTTTGCAAATCCAACTTTTCTTTTTATTTATTATTGTTCCAGTAAAGTCTTCTGCGCTTCACCTTAATAACATAGCAGTATACGATAAAGCCGATAATGCCAAGGGCGATTACACCGCTTATAATGTAGATTCCTGCGCCGATATTAGATGAGTCAACCTTAAGCTCCTCCCAAAGATTGTTAAGAAGAACAAGCTTATCGGAGGGGAGATTTCTGTAGGCATACTCTGAGAAAAGAACATCTATGTTATCTTCAATATCGGAATCGTAGATTACATCGAAGTCCTCGCCCAAATACTCAAGGTACTCGGGGTTAGAGGTAACAAGACTGTTAGGTGAGCCATAGTAAATATACTCTGCATTGGCAGTAGCAATCTCCTGTGTAAGCATAAAGTTGATATATGCCTCTGCATGCTCCTTGTTCTCCTCGCTGATGCCTGTGGGAATACACATAGCGTCTGCGAAAATGTTGGTAGCAAAGCTGCCGTCCTCATTCTTAGGATAATAGAATGCAAGATTTTCATTATTTGCAATCATTGAAAGAGCATCACCTGCGTAGTAAGCGCCGATCCACGCCTCCTCAGACTCAAGCTTGTTATAAACCTCGTCCATAACATAGCTCTGTATTAAGGGCTTCTGAAGCTTAAGTTCCTTAAGTGCAAGCTCCCACTGAGCCTTAGTTGCAGTATTTACATTAATGCCAAGCTTGTACATTGCAGAGCCAAAGGCATCTCTTGCGTTGTTGAACTGAAGAATCTGACCTGCGTACTTCTCATTCCAGAGAAGATCCCAGCCACCGATATCAGCCTCATCAACATATTTTGTATTGTAAATAATACCAACTATACCGTAGGTATACATAACGGAATATGTATCCTTTCCGTTATCGTAGAAGGGCTTTTTGAATTCGTCCTTAATATACTTGTAGTTTGGAATATTATTAAGGTTAAGGGGCTGAATTAGTCCCTCACTCTTAAGCCTCTCTATCATATAGTCGGAGGGGACAATAATATCGTATCCACCAACGCCACTCTTTATCTTAGCGTAAAGGTCCTCATTACTTGCATAGGTGGTGTAGTTGACCTGCACCTTTACCTTGTGCCCTCTCTTCTCCGAAAGCACCTTTGAGTAGTAGTCCTCAAACTCCTTATTAACATCAAGTGTGCCGTCGCTACCGTCGGAAATATATTCACCCCAGTTATAAACGTTTACAACTACGGTTTCGGAGGTAGCAGTTGCAAAGAACACGCTTGTTGTAATAACAGCAAGCAAGCCGAAGGTGGATGCAAGAACTATACGTCTTGTTCTCTTCTGCTTAAGAGTAGCAGGCTTCTTTTCCTTATTGTTATCCGTTGAGAAATTGGAAAGGAGCAAAAGCACAAGAATAGTTAAGAATATAAGAGCTGAAAGCGCATACATATCGGGTGTAACACGCTTCTTTGTCATTGAATAAATACGGATCGGCAAGGTTTCAAAGCCGCTACCGATTGTAAAATAGCTTATTACAAAGTCATCAATTGACAGTGTAAATGCCATAATAAGACCGGAAATAATACCGGAAATAATCTGGGGAAGCTCTACCTTGAAGAATGACTGTACAGGTGTACATCCAAGGTCGAGGGCTGCCTCAGGCAAATGCCTGTCCATCTGCTTGAACTTAGGCATTACCGATAACACAACGTAAGGCAGATTAAAGGTAATATGGGCAATAAGCACCGTGCCAAAGCCAAGTGTCTGTGATGAACGAACAAGATTACCTACGAAAACGAAAAGCAGCATCATAGAGATACCAACTACGATTTCGGGGTTCATAATGGGAATATTGTTTACCGACAGTACGGCATTCTTCACCCTCTTATTCTTCATATGGTGAATACCGTATGCGGCGATTGTTCCTATTACTGTTGCAATTACCGATGAAAGAATGGCAAGAAGCAAGGTGTTGCGTAGGGCTGTAAGCGTAGCGCCGTCGCTGAAAAGCTCCTTATACCACTTAAGGGAAAAGCCCTCAAAGGTGTTTGTGCTGTTCGATGAGTTGAACGAAAACAAAATAAGAATTGCAATAGGTAAATAAAGAAATATGAATATGAGGGCGGTGTAAATCTTACTTCTCTTGCTTGTCATATGATTACACCTCCGTCATCGTCAGCATACTTGTTGAGTATGGTCATACTGATAATAATCAGAAGCATAAGAACCAAGGACATAGATGCGCCAAGGTTGTAGTTATATGCAGTCTGGAACTGACGCTCAATAGTATCACCGATAAGGTCAAAGTTACCACCACCCAGCTTCTGTGAAATATAGAAGGTACTGATGGAGGGTACAAATACCATTGTAATACCGGAAATAATACCGGGAATACTCAAGGGAAATACTACCTTTGTAATTACTGTAAGAGGATTAGACCCAAGGTCAGATGCTGCCTCAAGAAGTCTGTTATCAATCTTTGAAAGCACTGAGTGAATGGGAATAATCATATAAGGCAAATAGTTATACACCATACCGAGAATTACAGCGCCTGCTGTATTAATCATATGGATAGGACCGATGCCGAAAAGTCCAAGGAAGGAATTTATAATTCCTGTATCCTCAAGAAGCGCCATCCAGGAATAGGTTCTTATAAGAAAGTTCATCCACATAGGAAGCATAACAAGCATAATAAGAATTTTCTGGGTCTTAGGCTTAGCCCTTGATATAAAATACGCAATGGGATACGCAATAACAAGGCATATTACAGTAGCAAGAAATGCAAAGCAAACCGAGCGCATAAATATCTCAAGATAGCTTGCCTGCAAAAGCTCACCGAAGTTGGCAAAGGAAAAATGGCCTTCCTTATCCGTAAATGCGTAGTAAAGCACAAAGATAAGGGGGGCAATTATAAACAGCACCGACCATACAATATGGGGGGCTGCCGCCGCCTTCTGTATCAATGATTTTTTCTTCATTCTTTTACTCTTCCTCCTCAGTAACATCCGAAAGATGCTCAAGTTCATCACTGAACGATGAGTAATCTCCAAACATACCCGAGAACTCGGACTTCTTCATAATATGTATCGCATCAGGCTCTACATATATGCCTATCTTCTGCTGGGGGGCAACGTAGTCTGTGGACTGAATCATCCACTTGAATTTATTAATAGTAACAATGATTTCGTAGTGTACGCCCTTGAAGGTTACAGAGTCTACAATACCTGTAAGCATACCCTTCTCTACGGGTACAACGTCCACGTCCTCAGGACGAACTACAACGTCTACAGCCTCATTCTTATCAAAGCCCTTATCAAGACACACAAATTCGTGGCCCGAAAATCTAACCTTGAAGTCATCAAGCATTACGCCGTCAATAATGTTACTTTCGCCGATAAAGTCTGCAACAAATGCATTCTCCGGCTCATTATAAATATCAGTAGGTGTGCCAATCTGCTGAATCTTACCGTTAGCCATAACGACAACGGTATCAGACATGCTGAGAGCCTCCTCCTGATCGTGAGTTACATAAATAAATGTGATGCCTGTTTTTCTCTGAATATTTTTAAGCTCGTTCTGCATATCCTTGCGAAGCTTAAGGTCAAGTGCGCCAAGAGGCTCATCAAGTAACAAAACGCGCGGTTTATTTATCAAAGCACGAGCAATGGCAACTCTCTGCTGCTGACCGCCGGAAAGGAGGTTAACATCTCTCTTCTCAAATCCACGAAGGTTCACCATTGTAAGCATTTCTTCTACACGCTCGTAAATTTCTTCTTCAGGTGTTTTCTTCAATCGAAGAGCAAAGGCAATATTTTCATATACATTAAGGTGCGGAAATAAGGCATACTTCTGGAATACCGTATTTACCGAACGTTTGTATGGAGGAACATCGTTAATCTTAACTCCATCAAACAAAAGCTCTCCCTCATCAGGTGTAACAAAACCTGCAATAATACGCAAGGTAGTGGTTTTACCGCATCCGGAGGGACCGAGAAGAGTCATAAATTCCTTCTCGTAAACCTTAAGGTCGATATTATCGAGTATCAATTCACCATCAAAGGACTTGGATACTCCCTTAAGCTCAATGATCTTTTTTTCGTTCATTTCTATCCCCGTTCTTTCATAGACTCGACTAACATTGACGAAAATCATCTTTAATCGCCAAAAACAGTTAATCAATTGCATTATAACAAAAAAATGCCTTTTCTTCAATAGAAATAACGAAATTTTTTCTTAAAATATATAAATATTTTTTATCGAATGCTCACACCGAAAAGCAAAGCTCCATAAGAAGTAGCACGGAAATTAAAAATATCGACACGTCTGCCGAAAAAATCAGCTGAAGATAGACTGAAAAGAGCCATAAAATAAAGGCAAAAATAAAGGAGATTACAGTAAGTATTTTACGTGCCTTTTCCTCACTGAACAGGTAATTAAGTATACATTTAAGCATATTACCCCCATCAAGAATGTTGACAGGATATAAATTCATAAGCGCTAAGGATAAATTACAAAGGACAAAAAAGGAAACTGTATCATTTTTTGGCATAACGGGTAGCGAAAAAATGAACGCAAAGAGAAAATTAAATATTATTCCGCCACCTACTACAAAACATTCTCTTATATGTGAAATTCCGGAGCAATCGTATTTAATACTAAGACGGCAAAGAGAGGTCCTGAAGCTGCTAATCCCCGCCCCCGTTATATAGGCAAATAACAAATGCCCTACCTCATGCACGCCGTAGCAGATAAGCAGCATTATAGGGTGAGGCGAGGTTGAAACATTCATTACAGTAAAAACAAACAGTAAAAAGCCGACCTTTTCCCCTAATGCGTCCATACACTACCTATCCTTATTGCTTTTTCAATCTTTAAAAGTGAAAAATCATACACTCCTCCCGACTTTTTTATAAATTCTTTATCCAAGACTTATCTTCTCCTCTTTGAAATCATAATGAAATTTATAGCTTCAACACAGTATATTTATATTGATTTTATTTTGAATCTATGATACAATGTCCTTATGAATATAACTATTAAGAGGTATATATGACTAATCAACCCCTAGCAGATAAATTGCGCCCTACCACCTTTGACGAAATAGTAGGTCAAGATCATCTTGTTTCCGAAAAGGGAGTTATCAGAAAAATGGTTGGCTCCGGCAGAATAACAAATATGATTTTCTTCGGCCCTCCCGGTACGGGCAAAACCACCGTTGCAAATATCATAGCTAAAAACTCCGATATGCAGCTATACAGGCTTAATGCCACCACTGCCTCATTAAGTGATGTTAAGGAGGTTATTGCTCAGTCATCAAATGTATTTTCATCACAGGGCACCTTGCTCTATCTTGATGAAATTCAGTATTTCAATAAAAAGCAGCAGCAGTCTCTTCTTGAATACATAGAGGACGGACGTGTTACACTTATCGCATCTACTACTGAAAATCCTTACTTTTACATATATGACGCCTTGCTTTCAAGATGCGCTGTATTTGAATTCAAGCATGTAGAGGCAAAGGAGCTTCTTCCATGTCTTACAAGAGCTATTGATGTTCTGAATACGGAAAACAACACATCTAAGTCAGCAGATGAGGACGCACTTTCCTTTCTTGCCTCCTGTGCAGGAGGAGATGTGCGCCACGCACTTACCCTTTTAGAGGGTGCATATTATGTAAGTGAGGACATAATAACTCTTGAAAATGCCAAGGCATTTATTCCGTCGGTTTCCGCAGGGCTTTTTGATAAGGACGGAGATGTACATTACAATCTTCTTTCCTGCTTACAGAAATCAATTCGTGGCTCTGACCCCGATGCTGCGGTATTCTACCTTGCAAGGCTTCTTGAGGGTGGAGATATTCTCTCCCCTATTCGCAGACTTCTGGTTATTGCCTCTGAGGATGTGGGACTTGCATACCCACAGGCTGCGCAGATTGCCCATGCTCTTTGTCAGACTGCCCGTGAGCTTGGCTTACCTGAGGCAAGAATTCCTCTTGCCAACTGCGCAATTATGCTTGCCACAGCGCCTAAGTCAAATACAGGCTATGTGGCTATCAATACAGCTCTCAGCGATATCCGTATGGGTAAGGGCAAGGAATTCCCATCTCATCTCCAGTCCCCCTTGTTTACTGATTATATTTATCCTCACGATTATGCTAACGATTATGTGCCTCAGCAGTATCTCCCCAATGATATTAAGGATACAAAATATTATGAGTACGGAAATAACAAGACCGAGCAGGCAGCAAAAGCATACTGGGATGTGATAAAAAATATGCCAACAAAGAAGAAAAAGGATTAAAGAAAACCGATATGGATCTTCCATATCGGTTTTCTTTTTACTGCTCTTCCCTTGATTTGCGATATGCGTTAAGGTCGTGGGTGACTCTTTCGATTATATCCTTTGCCTTAATCTCATTATCGGCAGGGAGAGAAAAGCCAAGACCGTTTACATATCTGAAATAAAGCCTAGCACACTTTACTGTAAACTCCTTTTTACCGTAGGTAAGCTTCTTCTCCTCCTTGCGATACTCAATGTCCTTAAGTAAATCAAATGTAACCTCTGTGTTTTTGTTTTTCTGTGGCTCACCTACAAGGGAAACGGTTCTTGACTTAATATAAACACCGTCCTTAAGAATGTAGATATAGCTTTTTGTAAATCTTGATGAACGGGTAATACCACTTCTTGACCTTCTTAAATGCACACCCTCTTCATATTCGTAGCCCTCGGCAACAAATGGTGGAAGCCTTTTTACTACTCTTCTTGCATACTTGACATTTTCGTTTAAGTCCTCGCAAAGATCCTCTGTTTCCTTTTTAATGGTAAGGTCAAGGTCCTTTTCGCTTGAACGAATAGAAACTCCTATAATAAAGCCCACAGCGCCCAAGGGGAGCATTATAATTGACATTATATAGAGAAATCCGTATGCAAAAATAAAGAGTGGCAAGCCTACTGCCATTAAGCCGATGCTGATGTAGGTGAGCAAATCGCTCATCTTGAAATAATTAATATTATGCTTGATGTTCATTTTTTCTCCTTTCTATGACTGACAAGACATATATTGCTTTTGTAATTTCATTATACTCTCTGAAAAATACGGAGTCAATAACCCGTTAGTTGAACAATTTTCAACTGTTAATTGACTCATTTTATCTGTAAAGCGCTTTCATATATATAGTGTCTGAAAGCACAATTTGGTTTGGTATTTTTCCATATTTTTTCAAAAATATTTTATCACATCAGAAAAATAAAAATGCATCCTGTACACAAGATGCAAAAAACGAAGCATGAAATGTAAAAAGGCTCTGCGAAATTCATCGCAGAGCTTTATGTTATTTTTCAGCATTTTCCTTAATCTCACTAATTGTCTTAATGATTTTTTCGGCTACATCCTTTGACTTAATGTCAACGTGAAGTGGTGTTGAAAACTTAAAGTTAGTGCCGTATTTAATGAGAAGCACATCTGTTGTAATACTGAAATTCTTTTTTAAAAAGTGAATATTTTTTGTTTCTCTTACAACGCTTATATCCTTAATCTGACTGTAAGGAATCTCAATTCTTCTGTTCTTGTCATCATCGCTTATAAGGGATATATTTCTTGTTCTAATTACAAGGGCATCTGTTAGGAAAAATATAATTGACTTTGTATACTTAGAGGAAAGATAGTCGTTTTGTGTCTGCTTTACCATTACACCTTCATCATATTCAAAATACTCTGTAACTAAGGGCGCAATAGTACGGATAACACGTCTTTCGTTTACTCCCAAGGTATCAAAGCTGTAGTCCATACCCTCCAGCTTTCTTTCAAGACAGGCACGAACCTCCTTTTCGCTTACTCGCTTGGCGCTGAAAGCTATAAATAGCGCAGCACCGATTGCAAGAATTACACAGCCTATGGCAATAAGCCATCTTTTAAAGAAGCAAGCGCCACCAAGCACCATAATGGCAATTGAAATGTAAACCAATAGATTGCTTTTGGTAAAAAATTTTTCGTTCTGTTTTGTATTCATATGACCCTTTCCTACTCACCGTATATGAGCTTTACGTATTTTACACCGTCCATTGCATCCCTTGCATATGCATCTGCCTTAATCATTTCTGCATATTCGGGATTTAAAACTGCGCCGCCTACCATAACCTTAATTGAAGAGTCATATTCCTTAAGCTGTCTTATAGTTTCCTCCATTGAGGGAACTGTTGTGGTCATAAGTGCAGAAAGTCCTACAAGCTTAATACCTGTTTTCTTTGCGTAGTCCACTATTGTCTCAGGGGGAACATCCTTACCTAAATCGTGGACTGTGTATCCGTAATTCTGTAAAATTACCTTAACAATATTTTTGCCGATATCGTGGATATCGCCCTTTACTGTAGCGATTATAATATCGCCCTTAGATGCGCTTTCATCCTTGGGAATAGCGCCTCTTACCACATCAAAGGCAATATTTGCAGTTTCAGCGCTTAAAAGAAGCTGTGGCAGGAATAATAAGCCCTTTTCATAGCTCTCACCAACCCTATCAAGTGCGGGAATAATGTAATTATTTACAATTTCCAAGGGGGGAGTGTCGATAATCAGCTTATTTGCTATATCCTTAGCTTCCATTTTAAGTCCCTTGATAATTGCCTTTTCTAAAGTAATATCGCTATCATTTGATACTGTTTCTGCCTTTTTGTCCGATGCATACACAATATAATCAGCACAGCCCTCGTCAATTCCCGAAAGGGCATTATATGCATAATATATCTTCATCATTTCCTGCGAATAAGGATTCATTATAACTGCATCAAGTCCATAGCTTAGGGCTAGCGCAAAGAAGGTTGAGGTTATAAAATCTCTGTTTGGCAAGCCAAAGGAAACATTGGAAATGCCAAGGGAAACCTTAACGCCTAAGCGCTCCTTAATAAGCTTTATTGAGTCAAGAGTAACCTTAGGTGCATTTGCATCAGAGCTTACGGTAAGACAAAGAGGGTCAATAATAATATCACGTCTGTCAATACCGTATTTCTCTGCCCTTTCAACTATCCTTTTTGCAATCTCAAATCTGCCTTCCTTAGTAGACGGTATGCCCTTTTCGTCAAGAGTAAGTCCGATTACAGCACCACCGTATTTTTTCACAAGAGGCAAAACAGAGCTAAGGCTTTCCTCCTTACCGTTTACGGAATTTACAAGAGGCTTACCGTTATATATACGCATTGCAGCCTCAAGAGCCTTAACATTTGATGTATCTATCTGCAAGGGTAAGGTAGATACAGACTGTATCTCCTTTATAGCACGGGTAAGAAAATCTACCTCGTCAATTTCGGGCAAGCCCACATTGACATCAAGCATATGTACGCCCTTTTCCTCCTGCCCTATTGCCTCTGAAATAATATAATTCATATTATTTTCTCTTAAGGCAGCCTTGAATTTTGACTTACCCGTAGGGTTAATTCTTTCACCGATAAGCACACATTTTTTATCGAAAACACATGCCTTGGAGTATGAAGAGACTACTGTAAAGCTCTTTTTCTCTATGGGCATTGGCTCTATGGATTTTACGGCATCAGCCACTCTCTTTATATATTCGGGTGTAGTGCCGCAGCAGCCACCGAGAACACGCACACCCATATTTGCAATCTCCACCATATTTCCAAGGAAATCATCGGGAGTTGCATCAAAGCAGGTTTTTCCGTCGTGAATACAGGGCATTCCCGCATTGGGGTTTACAATTACGGGAACTGATGCATTCTTAATAATTTCGGGCACAAACTTCTTAAGCTTATCTGCTCCAAGTGAGCAGTTTAC
The DNA here is from genome assembly GCA_045542275.1 of Eubacteriales bacterium. Classification (GTDB taxonomy): domain Bacteria; phylum Bacillota; class Clostridia; order Oscillospirales; family CAG-272; genus RGIG2000. The sequence continues at coordinate 44,173 of JAZQKP010000022.1, forward strand.
ACCGAGAGCGCTGACCCCAAGGGACTCAAGCATTGCAACCATAGAGGGTATATCTGCGCCTGTCATAGTCTTGCCGTTTTCGTCAAGAACGAAGGTGGCAAAGATAGGCAGACTTGAGTTTTCCTTGGCAGCAAGTATAGCTGCCTTAAGCTCATATGGGTCATTCATTGTTTCGATTATAATAAGGTCACACCCTGCCTTATCTCCTGCCCTGACGGTTCTTGCAAAGGCAGAAACGGCGTCCTCAAAATCAAGCTCCCCAAGTGGCTTTAAAAGCTTACCTGTGGGGCCTATATCAAGAGCCACATATTGCTCCTTATCAAAAATTGCAGCCTTGGCATTTTGTACCGCAGCCTCAACTGTTTCTTCAACATTGCTTATTTTAAGTGGGTTAGCGCCAAAGGTATTTGTAGTAACAACATTGGCTCCCGCCTCAAAATAAGACCTGTGAATTTCTCTGATTATATGGGGATTTGTAATATTCCAGCCTTCAGGCAGCTCTCCTGCCTTAAGTCCTCTTTCCTGTAAAAGAGTACCCATTCCACCGTCAAAAATCACAAAGCCCTTATTTAACTTTTCTAAAATGTTCATTTTAACTCCGTTTATTTTATTCCCACAATGGCGCTTACGCTTTTGGTGGGCACCATAAGATAGCTGTCTGTAAGAGTTATGCCAACTCTTCTCTCTGCGTCAAGAAGCTGCAAAACCTCTCTTTGATGCTCAAGAGCAAGGTCACCGTATCCGGGAGAAAATCGCTTAAGTGATGTATCCTCACCTAAGAGGAAGCCGTTTAGCTTATCGCAAAGCGCCTCAATATATGCAATCATAACCGCATTCATAATAACACCCTTGGACGGCTCAACCTTTAAATATTTATTTACCTCTCTGTCGGCTGAAAGACCCAGGGTAGCTACGAAAATATACGCTTCATTACTTCCCTGCAAAAATTTTGCAAGATTTTTACTTTCCATTCTGAGTGTACCGAGAGCTACTGTGCTGTCCTCAATTAATAAGGGCAGCTTAAGATATACAGCCTTAGGCATAATTACACGTCTTGCAGCCTCAATACAGTCATAAATTCGTGATAAAAGCTCCTCGTTTGGCTCCTTTACGCCTAAATACCGTAGCACCTCACGAATTTCTATCTTAAGAGATGAGGGAGATGCTGTGTAGATTGTATGGCTCATTTAATAATCTCCGAAATGTTTTCCTGTATTTTTCTTGCCACGTATTCCTTGTTCATTGAGTAAACGTGAACTGCGTTTATTCCGTTGGCATAAAGGTCAATAATCTGGTCTGTTGCGTAGGCAATTCCAGCCTGACTCATTGCCAAAGGGTCAGAGCCGTAACGGTCCACAAGGGACTTAAAGCGCTGAGGGATATAGGAGCCTGAAAGCTTAATCGCTCTTTCTATCTGCTTTGCGTTTGTAATAGGCATAATTCCCGCAATAATCGGTACTGTGATGCCTGCCTCACGGATTTTATAAAGAAAATTATACAGTAAATTATTATCAAAAAACATCTGCGTGGTAAGGAACTGACAGCCTGCATCTACCTTGCGCTTAAGGTTTAAAATATCTTCCTTCTGGTTTGCGCTTTCGGGGTGGATTTCGGGATAGCAGGCGCCACCGATACAGAAATCACCGTATTTTTTAATATCGGCAACAAGCTCCGATGCGTAACGGTAATCAAACTTGATTTTATCCTTGTTTTCGGGGGTGATATCACCACGAAGAGCAAGAATATTTTCAATTCCCGCATTTTTCAAGGCTTCCAGGCGATGACTGATATCGTCCTTGGTGGAATTGATACATGTCAAGTGGGCGATGGTGTCAACTCCGCAGTTATCTTTAATATTTTTGGCAACGGAAACGGTATACTCGCTTGTGCCTCCACCTGCGCCGTATGTAACACTCATAAAAGAGGGCTTAAGCTGTGCAATTTTTTCTGTGGCTTCCTTGACCGTATCAAGGGTGTCACTTGTTTTAGGTGGGAAAACCTCAAAGGAAAGTGATGGCTTATTTCCCTTTACAATATCAATAATCTTCATAACTGCCTCCCAAAAAGCATTACTATAATATAATATTTTATCACGCATAAAAATGATTTGCAACAAAAATCATCAAAAAATGTATAATAATATACCTTTCTTTAAAGAATATTATTGAAAGAGGTGATAAAATGGAAAGTAAAAAGAGAGAAAAAAAGGAAGTCCTTGGCTTCCCTATTACAAATCAAGCTGTGCCAAACCGTGCCCATACAGAAATGAAGGCTGAACAAAGCAAGGCACAGAATAAGCAAAAGGAAAAGCAGACCTAAAAGGTCTGCTTTTTTTATTCAAAATCAACCACGTTTGCCCAGGAAAGAAGGAGTGATTTTTCCTCGGGCTTGCCCTTTACGGACTGAGATGCGGCTACGATGGGAAGCCACTTCTGTACGTAGGACTTCTTTGTGTTTGTCTTTTCACAGAAAAGGTCCATATACTTTTCTGCAAGGTCCTTGTATCCGTTAAGCACGAAGATAAGATATGTTCTTGCAACGTCGGCTGATGCGTTACCCTGTGTAACGTGGGACCAGTCGATTATAAACATCTCTCCGTCCTCTCGTACGATAACATTTGAGGGGTTGAAATCGCCGTGGCAAACCTTATTATGCTTAGGCATACCGTTAAGACGTGCGTGAAGCTCATACTTTACGCTATCATCAAGCTCGGTAAGGTCTATCTTTGCGTGCATCTTATCCTTAAGCTTAATAAGTCCTGCGCATCTCTTTGAATGAACAGCAATCTGAAGGTCTACAAACTTATTAAGATATTCGTCTACCCTGTGGGGATTATTTTTCATAAGCACATCAAGGGGTGTGCCCTCTACATACTCGGAAACTATCATCCATCTGCCATCAATATTGCCAACCTCCAAAAGCTTGGGAATATTTATATCAATTTCCTCTACAAGCGCCTGATTCTTTGCCTGAGCAAGAACCTCGGATTTTGGGAAACCCTTATTAAAAAGCTTAACTGTTGTATCGCCTTCACGATATACGGTCTTAGTAGATCTCTCTGCTATTATATTTTCAAGTTTCATACTTAGCCTCCCTGTATCATTAACATTATTTTACCATAATTACGGCTTTTTTACAAGACTTTTATTAAACCTTGTTGTTTGTGCCGTAGTAAGCGTTTAAGTACATTGCCTTGATTTCACTCATAAGAGGATATCTTGGGTTAGCACCTGTGCACTGGTCATCAAATGCCTGCTCTACCATTTCATCAAGGTTGTCAAGGAAGTACTTTTCGTCAATGCCGTAATCCTTGATTGTAGCCTTGATGCCTACTCTTGCCTTAAGCTCATCAATAGCCTTAAGAAGATTTTCAACCTTCTTTTCGTCTGTCTTGCCACCAAGGTTAAGGTAGTCTGCCACCTCAGCATAGCGAGCGAGGGTGTGGGGATGGTCATACTGGGAGAAGGTGCCCATCTTTGTGGGTGCCTCATCGCAGTTAAAGCGAATAACCTGATTTATCATAAGTGCGTTAGCAACACCGTGAGGGAGGTGATGGAATGCGCCGAGCTTGTGGGCCATAGAGTGACATACGCCAAGGAACGCGTTTGCGAATGACATACCAGCAATGGTAGCCGCATTTGCCATCTTCTCACGCGCTACCACGTCTACCTGACCGTTATCATATGCTCTGGGAAGGTATTCAAAGATAACCTTAAGTGCCTTAAGAGCCAAGCCGTCAGTATAGTCGGTAGCCATTATAGATGCATATGCCTCAAGTGCGTGGGTAACTGCGTCAATACCTGATGCAGCTGTAAGTCCACGGGGTGCGGACATATGGAAGTCTGTATCAATAATTGCCATATTGGGAAGAAGCTCATAGTCTGCAAGAGGATACTTAACTCCACTCTTTTCGTCTGTGATAACTGCAAAGGGTGTAACCTCTGAGCCTGTTCCTGCTGATGTGGGGATAGCGATAAAGTACGCCTTTTCGCCCATCTTGGGGAATGTGTAAATTCTCTTACGGATATCCATAAAGTCAACCTCCGGATGCTCATACATTACCCACATAATCTTAGCTGCGTCCATTGCGGAGCCACCGCCAAGAGCGATGATAACATCGGGATTAAAGGCGCTCATCTGCGCTGCGCCCTCCTTAGCACACGCAAGTGTGGGGTCGGGCTCTACGTTATGGAATGTGGAATACTGAATGCCCATCTTTGTAAGCTCATCTGTAATAGGCTTTGTATATCCGTTATTAAAGAGGAATGAGTCTGTAACGATAAATGCCTTCTTCTTGCCAAGCACATTTTTAAGCTCTGCCAAGGCAACGGGTAAGCAGCCCTTCTTTATATAAACCTTTTCAGGCGCTCTGAACCACAACATATTTTCTCTCCTTATTGCAACAGTCTTGATATTGAGAAGATGCTTTACACCTACGTTATCGGAAATTGAGTTTCCACCCCATGAGCCACAGCCAAGGGTAAGTGAGGGTGCAAGACGGAAGTTATAAACATCGCCTACGCCACCGTGAGATGAGGGTGTATTTACAAGAATACGGCAGGTCTTCATCTTAAGTGTAAACTTATTAAGCTTCTCTTTTTCTGTGTATTCGTTAAGATAAATAGATGATGTGTGTCCAAGTCCACCGTCCTCGATTAAGCAATATGCCTTTTCAAGTGCGTCATCAAAGCTGCTTGCCTTATACATTGCAAGAACGGGAGAAAGCTTTTCATGGGCAAACTCCTCGCTAAGATCAACCTTTTCAACCTCACCGATAAGGATTTTTGTCTTTTCGGGAACGCAAACACCGGAAAGCTGTGCAATCTTAAATGCGCTCTGACCAACAATTTTTGCATTGAGGGCGCCGTTGATAATAATAGTTTTACGAACCTTTTCTGTTTCCTCAGGGCTAAGGAAATAGCATCCACGACGGGCAAATTCAGCCTTAACCTCATCATAAATTGTGTCAAGCACGATTACTGACTGCTCAGATGCGCAAATCATACCGTTATCAAAGGTCTTGGAGTGGATAATGGAGCTTACGGCAAGTAAGATATTTGCACTGTCATCAATAATAGCAGGGGTGTTACCTGCGCCAACGCCAAGTGCGGGCTTACCGCTGGAATAAGCAGCCTTAACCATACCGGGACCGCCTGTTGCAAGAATGATATCGCTTTCTCTCATAAGGAGATTTGTAAGCTCAAGACTGGGTACATCTATCCAAGCAATAATATCCTCAGGGGCGCCTGCCTTTATTGCTGCCTCAAGAACTACCTTGGATGCTGCAATGGTGGAAAGCTTAGCTCTCGGATGAGGGCTGATAATAATACCGTTTCTTGTCTTGAGAGCAAGAAGTGTCTTAAAGATAGCTGTTGATGTAGGGTTGGTTGTAGGGATAACTGCTCCGACTACACCGATAGGCGCCGCAATCTTCTGCATACCACCGGAAATATCCTCCTCAATTACATCACAGGTCTTTGTATCTCTATACTGATTATAAATATATTCGGAAGCTAAGTGATTCTTAATAACCTTGTCCTCAACAACTCCCATTCCGGTTTCAGCTACTGCCATTTTAGCAAGGGAGATTCTCTCTCTGTTAGCTGCAAGTGCTGCCGCTGCAAAAATTTTGTCAACCTGCTCCTGAGTGTAGGTAGCGAATTTAGCCTGTGCCGCCTTTACTCTCTTAAGCGCAGCCTCAAAGCTTTCAACATTTTCTACGATTTGATATTCTCTCATAATAATACCCTTTCTTCGCAACAATGTGATTTTAAATTACGCAGATATTCTATCACAATTTATTCAGTTTGTGAAATGCTTATAATGTATAGAGCTATGCTTTTAAATACATATCCAAAAATGCTTATTTTTGCATTTTTCACCTTTAAAAATTGTATATTTTTGCCAAAAGCAGTAAAACTCCTTGAATTTCTGCAAAAAATCCTATTTTTTCACTTAAAAATCAACATTTTTCCTTATTTGGCAGATGTATTTTAAAGCATAGCCGAAAATTGTGCAAAAAAAGAGAGCAAAGCTGCTCTCTTTTAATTATTTATATTCCCTCTTTAGCCTTTAATACAAGTGAGATAAACTTCTTATCTATATCTGTAAGCTTATAATTTTCACGGTAGATAAGCACGTCCTTATAAACCTTTTTCATGCTGTCGCACTTGCGCTCCACAAGGTTGTTATTAGCAAGCATTTCGTCAGGCATTGGAGACACCCACATAAATGTATTTGGCACCTGTTCAAGAAGCATATACTGACTTGCACGCTCAAACACGTAAATTCGCTTATCAACAAACTCTGACATCTCTGCCTTTTTAACGTCAATAACGGGGAGTGAGGGCACGTACGGGTCTGCATGGGCGATTTCAATATAGTCTGACAAGTCCTCAGGAGTGATTTCCTCCTTATTTGCCAAGGGGTTATTTACCGACATTGCAAGCACGTAGGAAAACTCTGTAATAGTTCTGGAAACTAAGTTTTTCTCCTTGAACATAGAGTCAAAATACTTCTCAAACGCCTCCTGATATCTTATGATTGCAAGGTTATATTCTCCACGCAAAACGTTGTTTATGGCACGCATTGAGTTTGTTTCCTTGTAAAAAATCTCAGCAGGAGTGTCTGTTTCTATAGATTTTGCCAGCTCCCCGAAGGCGTAAGCAATATATCCTGCACGGGGAACACAGGCAGAAAACTGCTGCTTGTTTGTCTTGCCTGTTTTATACATTTCATCAAGCTCATCTATCTGGGAGAGTATTCTCTTTGCATACTGCAAAAACTCCTCTCCGTGAGGTGTAACAGTAATTCCCTTTGAGGTTCTTTCAAATATAATAATGCCAAGGCTGTCCTCCAGCTCCTTAATGGCACGGCTGAGATTTGGCTGACCCATATAAAGATTTTTCGCAGCCTTGCTGATGGACTTATTCTTCTCCACCTCTATGGCGTATTTAAGATACTGAATATTCATACTGTACCTCCTTGCCTGAATTTAGTCTACCCTATTATTTTACCATATATTAATATTATTTGTCAACCTACGAAAAAAGAGAGCGATTACTCGCCCTCTTTTTTAGTTTTTATTCCTTGTCTTCGGAAGCATTAGCCTGTGATGCCTTACCACCAACGAAGCCTGCAAGCAAGCTGGAAATATCAATTCCCGTTGACTGCTTTACACCCTCAATAATCTGGTCGGTGCTATTCATAACATCACGCACAAGCTTTGTTGAGTTGCCCTCGCCGTACATAATAATCTTGTCTGTCTGTGCAAGGGGAGATGCGGCATTCTTAACTACCTCGGGAAGAGCTGTCAGGTACATTTCAAGGACGGATGCTTCACCCATCTTCTTCTGAGCCTCAGCCTTTTTCTCAATAGCCTCAGCCTCTGCAAGACCCTTGGCTCTGATACCCTCAGCCTCCTGCTCCATAGCGTAACGGAGCGCCTCAGCCTCTGCCTTCTTAGCCTCAGCAGCCTTAATAGCCTCGTACTGACTAGCCTCAGCCTCTTTCTGACGCTTAATAAGAGCTGCCTCTGCTCTCTTTTCCTCCTGATACTTAAGGGCATCTGCCTGCTTCTTGATTTCAGCATCAAGCTCACGCTCCTTAAGGGCAATTTCCTTTTCTGCAAGCTCGGCTTCTTTTTCACGACGGGCGATGTCAGCGTTAGTCTTAGCAATTTCGATAGTCTTACGCTGATTTTCCTGCTGGATTGAATAAGCAGCATCCGCTTCTGCGCGCTTGGTATCTGCCTTTACCTTCATTTCTGCCTGCTGAACAGCAAGTGCAGCATCCTGCTCTGCAATCTTCTTCTCTGCCTCTACCTTTACAGCGTTTGCCTCCTGCTGTGCATTTGCAGTAGCAATAGCAATATCTCTCTGGGCATTTGCCTTTGCAATCTGAGCATTCTTTCTGATCTGCTCAACATTATCAATACCCATATTTTCAATAGTGCCTGCTCCGTCCTTGAAGTTCTGAATATTAAAGTTTACAACCTCAATACCCAGCTTCTCCATATCGGGAATAACATTTTCTGTAATCTTTTTAGCAACACCCTGTCTGTCCTGAACCATTTCCTTAAGTCCAACAGAGCCAACAATTTCACGCATGTTACCCTCAAGCACCTGAGTTACAAGGGTTACCATTTCCTGACGGTTTTTACCGAGAAGAGCCTCAGCCGCACGCTTAAGAAGCTCCGGGTCTGATGATATTTTAATATTAGCTACGCCGTCTACCGTAACGTTAATAAATTCATTTGTAGGCACAGCCTCTGAGGTTTTTATATCAACCTGCATTACTCCAAGAGAAAGCTTATCAAGACGTGTGAAGAATGGCATTCTCCAGCCTGCCTTACCGATAAGGATACGTCTTTTTCCAAGACCGGAAACAATAAATGCGGTGTCCGGAGGAGCCTTAATATAGCCCAACACAAAGAAAATCGCAACAAGTGCCGCAAGAACACCAAGACCAATGTACAAACCTACCATAATAATCCTCCTGATATTTTTAGTTTGCTGCCTGAGAGAAATAGAGCTACGTCATAAGAGCACTGTCAATATAATATGTAGAATTTTGATAAGATGCTCTTTACCGAACTCCAAAGACCAAAAAAGACCTTTAGCGTACAATCACTAAAAGTCTCGTAAAAATCTTTTAAATTCAGTACGTACCGAGCATCTGCAGATGCTGTATTGACGATGCGTACCCATTGCCATGGCAATGAACTACTCCCTTTTGGACATCTATATTTTATCATATTTTGTAACCATTGTCAATATTTTCGCCTCCGATTTTTCGGAATTGTATAGTTGCACAATTTTGAATTTTCAATTTGTGCAATATGTATAAAAAGCAAAATGTTGCCATATATATACGCTTATATAATAGAAAAGAGAGCGAAAATCGCTCTCTTTTGTATGTGTGTTGTTATTCTTATTTAAGAAATCCGCTGACAATCTGCTCCTCTGCCTCGCTTTCGGTAAGGCCGAGGGTCATAAGCTTAATAAGCTGCTCACCTGCTATCTTACCGATTGCAGCCTCGTGAATAAGAGCTGCATCTATATGATTAGCTGTGATTTCGGGGATTGCGGCAACTGTTGCGTCATCCATAATAATTGCGTCGCACTCAGTATGGCCCGAGCATTTGTTATTACCGTTTATACGGGACAAAAATACCTGCTTTGACTTATCCTTGGCAACTGAACGGGAAATAACGTTTGCGCCTGAATTTTCACCGTTTAAATCAACTGTAAACTCAGTTTCCGCAAGCTGGCTGCCGTGAGTCATAAGCTTTTCCTTAATTACTACCTTAGCATCATTACCAAGCTTTGCAGTAGTAATACGCTTTGTAGAGTCGATACCCTTAATCTGGGTGGTCTCCATCTCCATATAGCCACCGTCATCAATCTCAATAACTGTGGTAGGATTCATGACGTTTTCACCGTTACCGTCACCTGCGCCATAGTGCTTCTCCACATATTTAAGCTTTGCATTCTTGCCTACGTGGAAGGTGTGGATACCGTCATGCTCCGATTTCTTATCGCCACCGTTGTGAATGCCACAGCCTGCAACAATAACAATATCGCAGTCCTCACCGATGTAGAAATCATTATATACAAGGTCGGTAAGACCACTCTGGCTTATAATAACGGGGATATGAACGCTTTCGTTCTTTGTGCCGGGCTTAACGATAATATCAATGCCCTGCTTGTCCTCTTTTGTAACTATATCAATGTTTGCTGTTGTATTTCTGCCACCTAATGCACCGTTTGAGCGAATGTTATACGCACCCTCGGGTGTGCCGTGAAGGTCAGCAATCTTTTCAAGTAAATCCTTCTGTATCTTATCCATAATGTCACCTCTTAACCGAATGCCTTACAGGAGCTTTCTGCAGCGCCTCTACCAAGAAGCTCAGGAAGGATATCGTTTTTAGGACCGTACTGCTTAACCTTACCGCCTGCAACTACTACAATCTTATCGGCAATGTTAAGTATTCTCTCCTGATGGGAAATAATGATAATAGAGCCTGCTGTCTTATCGTGCATCTTTTCAAATACACGGATAAGGTTGTTGAAGCTCCAGAGGTCAATGCCAGCCTCAGGCTCATCAAACACAGAAAGCTTAGTTCCTCGTGCCATAATCATAGCAATTTCAATTCTCTTAAGCTCACCGCCTGAGAGTGATGCGTTTACCTCTCTGTCAATGTAGTCACGTGCGCAAAGGCCTACCTCGGAAAGATATGTGCAGGCATCGGACACGTTGATTTTCTTACCTGCCGCAAGGGTGATAAGGTCCTTAACTGTAAGTCCCTTAAATCTTACAGGCTGCTGAAATGCGAAGCTGATACCCATCTTCGCCCTGTCGGTAATAGACATATTTGTAATATCCACACCGTCGAAAAGTATTTTTCCTGATGTGGGCTGATATATACCTGCAATAATCTTGGCAAGTGTTGACTTACCGCCACCGTTAGGACCTGTAATGGCAACGAAGCGATCGTCAATCTTAAGGCTCACATCCTTTAATATTTCTTTCTTTTCATTTTCTGTATCTACTTCAAATGAAACATTTATAAGCTCAAGCATAATTTCTCCTTATACTTAGATATATTTATTAAATGAACGCTTTTTTCGTTCATCATAGTATTGTATCATATATTTTGTCGTATGTGAAGAGGTTTTTTTCATTAAAAAGAAAAAATCTCCACAAAAAGTGGAGAATTTTTTCAAAAAGTAATTACTTTGCGTAAACGCTTACTCTCTTCTTATCCTTTGTTGCGTGCTCAAACTTTACAACACCGTCAGCCAAAGCAAAGAGTGTATCGTCAGATCCGATACCTACGTTTGTACCGGGATGAATCTTTGTTCCTCTCTGTCTTACAATGATGTTACCTGCAAGTACAGATGCACCGTCAGCCTTCTTTACACCAAGTCTCTTGGATTCGCTGTCACGGCCGTTCTTTGTAGAACCAACACCTTTTTTGTGTGCGAAGAACTGTAAACCAAGTCTTAACATTATATGTTCCTCCGTTTTAAATTTTACGTTTTTTGTCGCCGTCAAATTTCTTTTCTACTACTTCAACATCGAGATAGTCGTAATATTCCTCAACTAAATCCACAAGCTGATAGTAATATGCCATAATGAGACCTGAGATAGCATATCTCTTTCTCTCATCCTGCTCGTACTCCGGCAACGCACTGCACGAGCTTACACGTACATTAGTAGTTTCTTCGTCAATCACGTAATCAACATCGGCAGCGTATGAAACCTCAATTGCATTGATTACAAGCATTGTCATTGCAGAAATCGCTGAGCAAAGAATATCATCTCCACTTGCTGCAAATCCGGAATGGCCTTGCTCCTCAAAGCCCCAGTAGTTGTCACCTGATTTGAAAAATACGACTTTAGTCATAATTTACGAATTAACCCTCGATCTTCTCGATCTGTACCTTTGTATAGGGCTGTCTGTGACCGATCTTCTTCTTTTCGTTCTTCTTAGCCTTATACTTCATAACGTAAATT
>JAZQKP010000023.1:0-27329 GCA_045542275.1 Eubacteriales bacterium
GTCAGCCTTGCCGTGAGCATAAAACGCTTCTCTAATATTCGCGCCGATGCTCGTTCCCGAACGCAGAAATTGATTTATCAAAGCACTCTCGCACTTTGCTACTCGAAGTTCCTTACATACCTGTATCACTTCAAGCGCAAACGCTTTAGATTTCACTATCAAAGGGCTGTCAGCCATAACATTACCACCTTTCACTTTGCTATATCGATTATACCATAAAACATATAACTTTTCAACCTTATAAAATAAAAATGCTTTTTGCCGAGGCAAAAAGCTACATCTAATACCTTTTCACTATTCACTATTACTTATTACCTCCAAAAAAATTCCTCTGCGGAGGGGGAAAGTGAAGAGTGAAGAGTGAAAAGTGAAGAGGTAAAAAAAATATCCTCGGAACAAGTCCGAGGAATTTTTTTGGTTGCGGGGAAGGGACTTGAACCACATGACCTTCGGGTTATGAGCCCGACGAGCTACCAACTGCTCCACCCCGCGATATATTGGTGCCGATGACCGGACTTGAACCGGTACGAGAATTTCTTCTCAACGGATTTTAAGTCCGTGGCGTCTGCCGATTCCGCCACATCGGCTTGTTTAAGCCTATCCATTATAGCATAAGACTTTTTATTTGTCAATAGCTTTTTAAAATTAATTTAAAATTTTTCTTACGTTAAAATTATATTTAAGCAAGAGAAAATTTATTCATTTTTATGCAGATTTTTTTATAAAATAGAGTAGAGATGTTTTAATTAAGCAACTGTTTGTATCATAACGTGGGGTGGGTTTTGATCTACTTATTCTTTGTTTTATGTACTATTTGACTAAATTTTTGTAAATTTTGCATAAAATTTTGCATTAAAAATGTGTAAATTGATGAAATTTGTCAAAAACTATTGAAAACTATTATTTATAATGATATAATTTTATTATTAATAAAGTCATCAATTTATTGAGAAATCAACATACGTTATATAGGAAAACTTAAAGATCAGGAGCTTTACTTACTTAGGAGGATAACTAATGAAGAGAGAAAACAGGGTTATTCGTTCTATTGTGGTTATCATATTGATTGCATCATTTTGCATTATGACAGGCGCAGGTGTAACCTACGCTTTATTAAATGACAGGCTATCAAGTGATAACAACGTAATTAAGTCAGGTGTATTGGAAATAGACCTGCAGGTACGTAATGGCGAGGGCGAATACGAATCAGTAAGAAAGAACGATATTCCGGTTGTCAACTACGACAGATGGGAATCGGGCTACACTCAAGTAATTAATGCAAGAATAGCCAATACAGGTACATTGGCTCTGGCATATGAGCTTGAGGTTGTGGCAAATGGAATCGTTGAGGCAATGATGAATAACGAACCATTGCTATCAGACGTTATAGAGGTTTACTATGCGTCAAGCGAGGTTCTTCTTGCTACAAGAGAAGAGTTTGATAATGCTGTAGACACCAAAAAGCTTACCCACGTAGGTAACCTTACACAGCTTTTACTGGCAAGCACCTTGCTTAAGGACACATTGATTCCTGCAGCAAACACAAGGTCAACTGAGGATCCGTCAACAGATTACATAACCATTGTACTTAAAATGCACGATTCAGTATCTGCAGAGTATCAGGGCCTTACAGTAGGTGACGAAACCTTTGAATTTAATCTTTATGCAAAGCAGTACACTCACGAGTCTGATAGCTTTGACAATCAGTATGATATAAGCAAAACAACAGGCGTTGTATTTGATGACGGACAAACACATGTTTTAACAGATATGTCGGTAGTACTTACACCGCACAGCGAATTTGATCATGCAGTTGTTGTATCTGGTGAGAATACGGTTGTAGAGATTTATGGCGGATTCTTTGATTCCAGTAGCAAGGGTTGTGCAATATGGGTAAAGGATGGCGCTAAGGTTATTATTTATAATGGCGTATTTTTCTGTGACGGTCTTGGAAAGCCTGCTACAGAGCTGGAGCATCAAACCTTGATTTACGCAGGTGACGGTGGTACGGTAGAAATTAGAGGTGGTTACTTTGCATCAAGAAGTGACGGAGCATGGCTTCTTGACAGACACGATACCAACGGATCGATTACTGTAGGCGCTATCACTGAAGATGATAAAGTTATAGGTGGTGGTACATATAAGGATTGGAACCCCGGTGACAATGATTCCGACGGACCACACACAAACTATCTTGTTTCAGGAACATCAATCCTTGCAAGCACTAAGGGAGATGCAACCTTCTATTCTATTAACAATGCAGAAAATGCTCTTGCAATAAATATAGAAGAAGATCACATGTCACTTGTTGGTGACCTTACCATTATTGATGTACCTCTTTTTCACGATCCAAATATTACAACTCCAACAGTAATTGATGGAAACGGATACACAGTAGACCTTATTCTTTATCCTGACAATCCGAATCTTGGAAAGGGTGGATGGTATCCTACTCTTTCAAATATATTTTCATCAACTAACGGTTCAAAAACAACTGTAAATAATATAACCTTTACAGGTACTTCCCACCTTATTGCGGCAGGTGACTATCGTGAAGAGGCGAGAACAACAACAGTTACAGAGTTCAACAATGTAAACATCATTGATATGGAACTAATTCAGTTCAGTAAATGGTGTACAGCTCTTAATACATGTGGTACAGCATACCTGAATAATTGTAATGTTTATGGCTCGACCCGTTCCCCCTTGGATTCTAAATATGGTGATGCAGATGCATCATTTGCTTATGACCTTGTTGTGTCAAACGTATGTAAGACATATATTGATGGAGGATACATAGGTAATGTATATTTGGACAACTCAGCAACTTGTGAAATTATAAATGCAGACATAGATTCCATATACACAGAGGCATGGAATAAGGGTTACCTTCAAATCGGGGAAGGTGCTTATGTGAAAAAAATAGTTATGAACCTTTATTTAGCTAAGCTTTATATGAAGGGTAATGCTATAATAGATGAGCTTGACCTCACAAAAATAAGAAAGGACAAGACATCTACTATTACAGCAGATAGTACAGTTACAATTGGAAAGATTATAGACGGTGAAAAAACCTTTACAGACCTTCAAGCTTGGAAGGATTGGAAGGCAACAACCTGATATTAAATGGCGATAAAATATAATTAAAAGGAGAATAAATTATGTCAACAGCAGTAATTGTTATGGTTGCCGTAATGGCATTCGCATCAATTGGAATGATGTTCATAGCTATAGTAGAATTTGTTATGTATATGCGTAACTCCCGTAAGGAGCAGCAGCCTATTGTTATCACAGCTCCCGTAGCTCAGCCTGAGCCTGTTAAAGAGCCCGAGCCTGCACCCGTTGCAGAGCCAACACCTGCACCAACACCTGCAATTGAGGATGCAGTTGTAGTTGAGGAGGACGAAAACAGCGTATCCTTTGAGGTTACAGAAACACGCCGTCAGACACTTAAGGAAGCATATGATGCTTTAAGAAAGGTTGACCAGGATTTCTACGATGCAGTGCTTGAGGAGGCAGCTAAGCTTGAGCTTGCACGTATTATCGAGTCTACATATGCAGTTACAATTATGCAGGGACGTGACAACATCGGTAAGCTTCGTGTGCTTCGTGGTGTAGTTACACTTGACTGTACAGTAATTAACCCTGATCTTGTTAAGTATAACAAGGAAAACGGCAAGAAAATTAAGAGCCGTCCTACACGCTTCCGTATCGAGTCCAATGATGAGCTTAACGCAGCTATCTACACCTTGAAGATAGCTAACCAGACATCACTTGAAAACAGAAATGTAAGAAAGAAAGCAGAAAAGGAGAGCACAAATGAGCAATAACAGAAAAAGACCGTTTCCTATAATGCGTATTGCGCTTATGGCAGTTTTTTCAATATTGCTTTTGTTCGGCTCCACAGCATCATTAACATACGCATTATTCCACAATGAGCTTGCAAATAACGTATCAAAGGTACAGGCTGGTGACCTTGAGGTTGTAGCATCTTATGATAAGCTTGAGGGTACAAAGATAGACACAGACTCTACAAGCGAATATTACGGTAGATTTATACAATTTGCAGAAGACAAGAACACCGATCTTTCGGATCAGCTTGATAACATTTTTGATATAGAATGTGCTGCCCCTACAATGACACAGAAGGCAACCTTTACTGTAGGTAATGAGGGTAGCGTAGCATTTGACTGTGAGGTTCGTATTTGTGACCTTAAGCTAAGTGGTACAGATGCAGCAGCAGATGAAGCACTTTCTAAGCAGATGCTTATCAGAATCGACTACGGCACAGAGCATGTGGAATTCCGTCTTGCTGACTATGAAGCAGCAGACAGCTCCCTTGTTTTCGGTAGCTTAAGCCCCGATGATGAATGTACATTTACTGTTACTGCAACATTCCTTAATGATGAGGACTTTTTAAATGACGGCGACCATAATAACGATTTTGACAATATGGACGCAATCGGTGGTAGCCTCAGCTTTGATATTACAATCATAGCTACACAGTCCTATGAAATTGCCAATCCGTAATAAAGCAAAATAAAAAGACGGCAGCTTGCCGTCTTTTTTGTTTTATATTTCGGGCTCAAAGCAGGGCATAAGCTCAAGCTTAAAGAGGTTAGCCTTATGCTTTCTGTCGATAAGCTCCTTTTTAGCAGGATCATCAATTTTACCTGTGCGAATGTATCTGTCAAGCTCTGCATAAGTAAATCCAAGATTGTCCTCATCGGTTTTACCGCAAAGACCGTCAATAGGTGTTTTATCAACAAGCTCACGGGGGAGACCGAGAAGATAACCGATTTCCTTAACCTCCTGTACTGTAAGACGGGAGAGAGGGCTGAAGTCGCCTACGGAATCGCCGTAGCGAGTGGAGTATCCTACATAGTCCTCAGAAAGATTACAGGTGTTGGCAACTCTACCGTTGCAGCTCTGCGAAATAGCATAAACAGTAGCCATACGAATACGTGGAGGAATATTACTTGTAGACTGGAAGGAAAGAGAAAGCTCAGATGGAATAGCATTTTTAAGACCATCAACAGCATCCTTAATATTCACAACATAATGCTTAATGCCAAGATGGTTAACAAGTGCATAAGCACAGTCGATATCGTGCTGATCTCCATTAGGCATAAGAACACCGATAACTCTATCTTTACCGAGAGCCTCAACGCAAAGCGCAGCAACAACGGAGCTGTCCTTTCCACCGGAAATACCTAATACAGCGTTACAGCCCTTGCCGTTCTTTTCAAAAAAATCAACTATCCACTGTACGCAATCATTTTTTATTTTCTCTGCATTAAACATATTAATCACCTCAAGTATTTTTTTATATTATACCCCTTTTATAATATTTTGTCAAGTAAGGAAGAAAGTACCCTTGCTTTCTTGATTTTTTTCTTCTTATGTTATATACTGTTATCATAAGGATTTAAGGAGGAAGAAGAATATGGAGCTTTACGATTATGAAAAAAAGCATATTGAACATTTGCGTTCACATATCGGAGAATGTACTCTCTTCTTAAAAAGGGACAGTAGCTTCCCCTTGAATGCTCCCTGTAGAATCGCTGCATACGGTAACGGTGTGCGTAAAACCGTTAAGGGTGGCACAGGCTCGGGTGAGGTGAATTCCCGTTACTTTATCAATGTTGAAAAAGGGCTTGAGGACGCAGGCTTTGAAATTACCTCAAGGGATTGGCTTAATTCATATGATAAGGTATATACCGAAGCAAGAAAATCCTTTGTTAAGCAAATAAAAAAAGAGGCAAGACAGCGTCACACCTTGGCACCTGTGTACGGAATGGGAAAAATCATGCCAGAGCCTGAATATGACTTGCCACTTGACGCAGATGGAGATGCTGCCATATATGTTCTTTCGAGAATTTCAGGCGAGGGCTCAGACAGACAATTTATCAAAGGAGATATTCTTCTTTCCGAAACGGAGAGGAGAGATATTTTATACCTCAATTCTAAGTTTGAAAAATTTATGCTAGTCCTAAACGTCGGTGGTGTTATCGACCTTTCGGAGCTTGGTGATGTAAAAAACATACTTCTTTTATCGCAGCTGGGCGTTGAAACAGGATATGCACTTGCATATATTTTACTTGGCAAAATTTACCCGTCGGGCAAGCTGACTACCAGCTGGGCAGAGCCTTGCAGCTATTCTTACCTTGATTTTGGCAATAAGGATGATACAAGGTATAAAGAGGGTATCTATGTTGGTTACCGTTATTTTGATGCTATGGGTATAGAACCCTTGTACCCCTTTGGATTTGGACTTGGATATACCGACTTTCAAATAAATAATACTGTGGTTACAGCTGAGAAAACAGAAATACATATTAAAGCTACTGTTTCGAATATCGGAAATTATAAGGGTAAAGAGGTAGTACAGGCATATTTAAGTGCCCCGAATGGTAAACTTGATAAGCCAAGGTGTGAGCTTTGCGCCTTTAACAAAACAAAAGAGTTATCTCCCCTTGAAAGCGATTTTGCAGAGCTTGAATTTGACCTTAGAGATATGTGCTCTTATGACGAAAAAAGAGAAGCATATGTGCTTGAAAAAGGTGAATATATCCTTTATATCGGAAGCTCATTAAAAAACAAAAGTCCTGTTGCAAAACTAAATTTAGACGGGGACGTGTTTGTTTTTAAGGTTAAAAATCTATGTGGGCCATATGATTTCAAGGATTTTGCACCAAAAAATATCGAAAGAGCAGCTGTAAAGGACAAAATCCCTGTAATCAATATCAGCGCATCTGATTTTTACGAAAAAAGTGCAGATTACCATAAGGAAGAAATAACAGAGGAAAATGTAAAGGCTCTTTCCAATAATGAGCTTGCGCATTTAAATGTAGGTTATTTTAATCCTAAGGGTGGTATTTTAAGTATAATCGGTAATGCAAGCTCCAAGGTGGCAGGTGCAGCAGGAGAAACAACATCACTGCTTATGGACAAAGATATTTTACCTGTGATTATGGCAGACGGTCCCTCAGGAGTTAGAGTAAGCCGTCAGTTTTACAGAGATAAAAAGGGCAATGCATGTCCTATCGGACAGGGTGGTATTCCGGAAAGCGTAATGGAATTTCTTGCAAAGCCACTACAGAAGCTGCTTAATGCTTTTGTAGGCAAAAACAAGCCACCCCGTGGCGCTAAAATAGAGGAGCAGTATGCTACTGCATTTCCAATTGGTACAGCCCTTGCCCAAAGCTGGAATCTGGATTTTCTTTATGAATGTGGCAACATAATCGGTGAAGAAATGAGGCTGTTTAATGTTAATTTGTGGCTTGCTCCCGCACTTAATATCCACAGAAGCATTCAATGTGGCAGAAATTATGAATATTACTCCGAGGACCCACTTTTAAGCGGCAAGGTTGCAGCAGCTATTACCCGAGGTGTACAGTCTCATAGTGGATGTGGCGTTACAATAAAGCATTATGCTGCTAATAATCAGGAAACCAATCGCTACGGAAGTAATTCCATTGTAAGTGAAAGAGCGATGCGAGAAATATATTTAAAGGGCTTTGCAATCTGTATCAAAGAAAGCAATCCCATGTCAATTATGACATCGTATAATCTTTTAAACGGAATTCACACATCAGAGCATAAGGGAATTTTGCAAGGATTTTTAAGAGATGAGCTTGATTACAACGGCGTTATAATGACTGACTGGATTGTAAACGGTAGTATGATGGCCGATAAGCACGATAAGCATCCTCGCCCAACTCCATATAAGATTGCAGCTGCAGGTGGAGACCTTGTAATGCCCGGCTGTAAGGGAGATGTAAAAAGCATACTTAAGGGACTTAATAAGGGTGAGCTTACACGAGCTCAGGTACAAAAGAACGCATCACGTGTCTATAAAATGACAAAAACATTAAATAAGAGGTAAAAATATGAAATGCTATTCAATAAATGAATCACCGATTAAGGTGTACGGAATTCCCTTTTTCGATAAAACAAAAAAGCTTACACGCTTACCTGATGAGCTTATAGAAAAATTACCCAATCTTGATTTCCTTGGCAGACGTGTTCCCGGTGGACGTGTTTGCTTCAGAACCAATTCTGAAAATATTAATATAAAGGTGAAATTTAAGACATTATCGGTTGATATCGGTATGGCTATTTATGCTTGCCAGTCAATTTCTGTTTTTGTAGGTGAGAAAACAAGCTCTAAATTCTTGGGAATTGCCCCTGTACCTAATTACGATGTTAAGGAAATAAACGGTAATTTTAAGAAGAGCAGCGAGATGGAGGATGTTACAATTTTGCTCCCACGTAATGAAATTCTTGATACGGTAGAGATTTTTGTTGACGATAATGCGGAAATTTTCCCTCCAACACCCTATAAATATGAAAAGCCTATCCTTTATTACGGCTCTTCAATTACTGAGGGTGGCATCTCCTGTAACCTTGCTAATGCCTATAATGCAATAATTTCCCGTCATCTTGATGTAGATTATATTAATCTCGGCTTTTCCGGTAACGCAAAGGGAGAGCTTGATATGGCAGACTACATAAACACTATTGATGCGTCAATTTTCGTGTATGATTATGACCATAACGCTCCAACAAAGGAGCATTTAGAAAAAACACATGAGCCGTTTTTCTTAAGAATAAGAGAAAAGCAGCCTAGTATTCCTATTTTAATGATGTCACGCCCCTATGCCGTATATGGAGATGACGAGAAGGCAAGACGTGAAATAGTTCGCAGAACTTATGAAAATGCCCTAGCACGTGGCGATAAAAATGTATATTTTATTGACGGTGAGGAAGCATTCAGAGAATGTGAGGACAGAGAGCTTTGCTTTATTGATACAATTCACCCGAATGACTACGGATTTCATTTAATGGCAAGAAAAATTGAGCCTGTAATTAAAGCAATTTTAGAAAAATAAAGAAAAACAGCCACACAAGTGGCTGTTTTTTATGTAGTAGTAATTAAAAGAATACTTCACGTGCCTTTGCCTTAATTTCCTGAGAAGCGATAAAAGGAATTCTTGTTGTGTAGCCCTCCTTA
Source organism: Eubacteriales bacterium (assembly GCA_045542275.1). Lineage (GTDB taxonomy): Bacteria > Bacillota > Clostridia > Oscillospirales > CAG-272 > RGIG2000. Next base: position 9,017 of record JAZQKP010000023.1, read on the forward strand.
GCAGCAACAATCTGCTTTGTAGGCCATACAAAAATTTCTCTGTTCCAGGTGTTGATTGTGTCATTGTAAAGCTCGCGTGCAGCTGTAATTTCTCTCTGGAGATACATATTCTGCTGCATTGCGTCCTTAATTTCATCATGAGCCTTAAGGTCAGGGTAGTTTTCAAATGCGATATTGATGCTACGGGATGCTGCATCAAGCTGTGTGGAAAGCTCGTTTCTTATTTCGTCCTTATCAGCTGTACCGCTTCTGTACTTTGCAATGCTTTCAAATGTGGACTTGTCAAGGTCAGTAGCCTTTTCAACAAGACGTGCGCAGTTCTGAAGAACTACAACTCTCTGCTCAAGATAGTTGTCAATCTGAGATGCATTGTGCTGTATCTTCTGCTGAAGCTGCTGGAAATATGTTCTTGCCTTAATCTTCTTAAATAAGAAAATCACGCCGGGGATAATTCCGAGAACCCACAAAAGAATTTCAAAAATAGTTGAGCCGATGCCTACCTTAACGGGAAGCTTCTTCGCGATGACATTAGTGTCAAGACCCTCCTCGCGAATGTTTTCAGTGCTTAATTCATCTAACTGATTTGCCATAAATTTATCCTCCTTGATTAATTTATAATTTTTGCTAAAAGTCCGTGATAATAGGAGCTAAGCTTCATGCTTTCATCACCTGTGCGCTTATTGGTATATTCCTTTTTACTCATACCTGCGTTGGCAACTCTTATGTGCCTGTTTCCTGACACGGGAATATATTCAGTCCACGGAACAGGTACGCCATGAATACGGCCGTCCCCACCACGAACGGGAATATAGTCGATATGGTCCATCGTTGTGTAGCTGTAAGCAGTAACGGATACTAAATCCTCACCATCAAGCTTTTCAACAAGAGATGTTTTAATAATCGCATCGCTGATAGCCTCTTCGGGAAGAAACTCACGTCTGTCAAGCTTATTTGCGATTGCCTCATGCTCATAATAAGTATAATTAGACATAAATGCCTCAGGCGTTTCCATAGAAGCACAGGGCTCCTCAAGATAAGCAGGAACAGCGAGTAGGGGTGCAAAGTCAAAGAATACTGACTTAAAGTATTCGTTATTGAACGATACAAACTTCTGTCTTGCAATATCTATATCGTAGGAATAATATTTCGATGGAGAAGTGTCCATATCCCATTTTTGTGCATGATTTGATGTAATAATGTTGAATTTTTTCTGCTTAGTAAAGTAGAAGTCGTCGCCGTAGCCTGTGTCACTCTTGATTAAGTCAATAGTGTTTCTCTGTCCCAAGGGAGTATACATAAGACGGAACTGAACCTCATTATCTCTGTTGGTAGCACCGAAGAGAACATCAAACTCCTCATTTGCCATCTCTTGGAACCTACCACCCTTTTTAAGTGCCTTTTCAGCCTTTTTGGTAAGCTTTTTCTTACCCTTTTTAACTTTTTTGTTAATATCCTTTTCGTCCATATCGGCGCTTACCTGAGGTGCGCGACTAAAGGTAAGATCAGGCGCCGCCTGAGAGCCGTATGCGAGATAGTTGTTAAGATGATAGTAAGGCTTTGGCTTGGTAACCGATGCGTGGAGAGTCTGACTTTTTGTACGTGTTCTCAGCTTTCCATCCTTATCTCTATAGGTTTCTGTCCAGGTAATAGTAAGTGAGCCGTGATATGTAGTATCCTTGATTTCATGCTTCATGCACTGACAGAAAAGGAAGGGATTGCCCTCGAATTTACCCGAAAGGGAATTTATCATAGAGCAGTCATCACTTTCAAGGTCGATAAAATCGTAATGCTTTTTAAACAGCTCCTCCTGCTCGGGAGTATAATTGTCCTCAAAATTAATTTCGGGTAAGGTCTTTTCCATAAGAGTGACGGTGTCTCTCTCATCGAAAAGAGCATTAAGGGGAGCCATCTGACGCTCAGCCTCAGAAAGCAGCTCGTTTGCTTTTTTTCTGTGAAAATCAAGCAGCTCATTAGTTTGCTTTAAAATAGGATTTATTTTCTTTACAATAGCTAAAATACATAAGACAATTATTGCGATACCACCAAGAATAAGTCCGATTCCCAAGCCTGTGGAGGCAGACACCTGTGTGATACCGACTATAAAGAGAATAGCACCGATTACAATAGCAATTATAGAAAGAACTCTCAGCGCCTTATATTTACTGATTTTACTTTCTATCTTACTTATAGTTTCGTTTTCCTTATTATATTCCTTTACAATGGTGCGATTAGCCTCAACATTGATTCCCGACTTGGTAACCAAATTATCAAAATAAGCATTAATGTTTTGCTCATGGGTAGCGCGCCCCTCGGTTTCATAGTATTTTAAGGGCTCTAGTAGTCTTTCGTTCATAAAGACACCTCCTTGTATGGAACTACTATAAGTATATTTTAACATTAAATGAAAAAGGTGTCAATAAAAATGTCGGAATTTGTCATACAGGCAATAAAAAAGACAGAGAAAATCTCTGTCTTTTATTTTCTTAGCTTTCTGCAATACTGAGTACAAAGCTTGTCTGTACATTCGGAGCATTTTAATGCAGTATTGGAATGCTCCCAGAAGCGTTCCGGAAAAATCAAAACGCACATTTCCCATACCAAAAAGGCAAGGGTAGCTAAAATAAGCAATGATACAGAATAAAATCCACCGATAAAAAGCATAGGTGTAAACATCATAAGATGGTCCCAGTTGAATATACGGCAGGTGGTACAGCATCTGTTTTTCATAATAAGTCGGAAAGGACACCAAAACAGCACACAGATAAGATCGCAAACGTAGAACAGCACGCTTATAAGAAATAATATGCGATTATCAATAATATCCGTGTAGTAAAGCACTCCTATTACGGTAAGAAGCGCAAGCCAAAGGAAGAATACCTTATATGCACCCTTGGTTGTAGAGGTAATATAACTCTTTAATGCTTCCTTGTTTACCTTATCCTTGATAGGCTTAAATCTGTTCTTGAAAAGCTTCATTGAGCCAAGGGAAATTGTAGCCTGCTTGCCGACGGGGAAAATCTGACAAATAATATCAATAATCCACACTCCCCATAGTACGTGGTGTGGGGAAAAGGCAGAAAAGAAGCCTCCCTGCTCAATTACATTGTAGCTTTCTGGGTAAACAAATAAAAGCGCAATTGCGCAGCCAAGTGCAAAAACTCGTCCGATTAATCTGAGAAAATAGATGCGTCTTGTGGGGGACATAGGCGCCCTCATCTGTTAGCCTCGAAGCATTCAAGCCATTTTGTCTTAATAAATTCATGACCCTTGGGAGTTGGGTGAACACCGTCGCCAAGCCAGTAGCTTTCAGGGGCGCTTTCACAAAGCTTGTCAAAGCCCTCCTGTAAGGGAATAAATGGAAGTGAATATTTTTCTGCAATCTTTTTTGCCATCATCGCGCGCTTAGGCACCTCTGTGGAAAAATGCTCCCACGCACCCTCAGTAGCGCCACCCTTAAGCACAAAGGGCTCAAGTATAGCTATCTTAATATTTGGAAGAGCTTCCTTAACCTCTTCGATAAGCATTGAATAAATCTTGAAGAACTTGTCTGCATCAACACCGTTAGGATTATCTCCAACCTCGTGCCACACATCATTAACTCCTATAAGAATTGACATATAGTCAGGCTTCAGATTGATAATATCGCACTTGATACGTGCATAAACATCAACTATTCTGTTTCCACTGATGCCTTTATTTATAAATTCGTGCTGATTTGGCTCAGTATAGCCGAGTGAAGCCTCAACAAGATGTGCATAGCCTCTGCCAAGATTACTCATATCCTGCCAGGATCTGCCACAGTCTGTAATGGAATCTCCCTGAAATAAAATTCTCATAATACCCTCCGTAGATGTTTTATATATCCATTCTACCATAAAAGAATTTGCAGGTCAATAAATTATTTTGATTTATCTCTATTGACTTTTTATTTTATGGGTGGTATAATACCTATATACTAAATAAATGTGGAGGTTCATTATGAAACACATCAAGACACTTGCTACACGTAATTTGTGTGACAGCGCTAAGAACGGTGGCTGTGGCGAATGCCAGACATCCTGCCAGTCCGCATGCAAGACAAGCTGCGGTATCGCTAACCAGCAGTGCGAAAACACTGAGGCTAAAAAGGAAAGCAAATAAGCTAAATGCTGAAACGGATGTCAAGCTGACATCCGTTTTTTACGATATACATCAGGAGAATTTGATTTTATGATACATCAGTATAAACTTAACGGATACAATATTGTTCTGGATATTTGCTCAGGCTCTGTTCACGTTGTGGACGATGTGGCATACGATATTATTTCTGTGTTTGAAAACAATGATAAAGAGACAGTTCTTGCTATGATGCAGGAAAAATATAAGGATATCAGTATTGAGGATATAGAGGAATGCTATTCTCAGGTTGAGGAGCTGAAAAGCAGCCGTCAGCTTTTTGTACCAGATACCTTTGAGCCTATGGCAGGCGCACTTAAGGCTAAAACCTCGGGCGTAGTTAAGGCGCTTTGCTTACATATTGCCCATACCTGTAATCTTAATTGCTCCTATTGCTTTGCATCACAGGGTAAGTACCACGGTGAAAGAGCTATTATGAGCTTTGAGGTTGGTAAGCGTGCCCTTGATTTTCTTATTGAAAATTCCGGTAGCCGTAGAAACCTTGAGGTTGACTTCTTCGGTGGTGAGCCTCTTATGAATTTTGACGTTGTTAAGCAGCTTGTAGCCTATGCAAGAAGTATAGAAAAGGAAAAGGGTAAGAATTTCCGTTTTACTCTTACAACCAACGGTATGCTTATTGACGATGATGTAATTGAGTTTGCTAATAAGGAAATGAGCAACGTGGTGCTAAGCCTTGACGGACGTAAGGAAATACACGACAGATACCGTGTTGACTACGCAGGTAACGGAAGCTGGGAGAGAATAGTGCCAAAGTTTAAAAAGCTCGTTGATGCACGTGGTGGCAAGGGCTACTATATGAGAGGTACATTTACCCATGCTAACCCCGACTTTTTAAAGGATATTCAGGTTATGCTTGACCTTGGCTTTACTGAGCTTAGTATGGAGCCTGTGGTGTGCGCAAGCGGTGACCCCTCCGAGCTTACAGAGGCAGATAAGCCCGTAGTAATGGAGCAGTACGAAAAGCTTGCAGAGCTTATGATAAAGAGAGATAAGGAGGGTAAGCCCTTTACCTTTTATCACTACATGATAGACTTAAGCGGCGGACCTTGTATCTATAAGAGAATTTCCGGCTGTGGCTCAGGAACAGAGTATATGGCTGTAACTCCTTGGGGCGACCTTTATCCCTGTCACCAATTCGTTGGAGAAGAAAAATATAAGCTTGGTGATATATATAACGGTGTTACCAATACAGCAATTCAGGATGAATTCGCACAGTGTAATGTTTATGCCCGTCCCGACTGTCATGATTGCTGGGCTAAGCTTTATTGCTCAGGTGGTTGTGCTGCAAATGCATACCATTCCACAGGTAGCGTAAAGGGCGTATACAAATACGGCTGCGACCTCTTCAAGAAGAGAATGGAATGTGCTATTATGGTAGCCGTTGACAGAGCATTCAGAGAATAATATGAAGACACCGATTTACGATTTTGTAAAGGGATATATAGAAAGCAATACATCACGTCTGCATATGCCAGGGCATAAGGGTAACTCACTTCTTGGAATTGAGTATATGGATATTACCGAAATTAAGGGTGCAGACAGTCTGTACGAGGCTGACGGAATAATCAAGGAAAGCGAAGAAAATGCAGGTGCGCTTTTCGGTGCAGATACCTTTTATTCCACTGAGGGCTCGTCCCATTGTATTCGTGCAATGCTTTATCTTGCCACTTTGGGTGCAAGGGCAAAGGGTGAAAAGCCATTTGTTTTAGCTGCAAGAAATGTACACAAGGTGTTTTTAAGTGCGGTAGCGCTTTTAGATTTAGATGTTATGTGGCTATACCAGACCACTAACAGCTCCTATCTATCCTGTGTAATTACTCCTGAAAATCTTGAAAAAGTCCTTAAGAGTGTGGATAAAGCACCGTCAGCAGTATATATTACATCGCCTGATTATCTTGGCAATATGTGTGATATAGGTGGGCTTTCAAAAGTGTGCGATAAATATAAAGTGCCACTTTTGGTTGATAATGCTCATGGAGCATATCTTAAGTTCCTTGATGAAAGCAATCATCCTATGGACTTAGGGGCGGCTATGTGCTGTGACTCAGCCCATAAGACATTACCTGCCTTAACAGGTGGAGCATACCTACATATTAACAAAAAAGCCAGCCAAGTGTTTAAAAATAATGCAAAAAACGCACTTGCAATGTTTGGCTCTACAAGTCCGTCATACCTTATCCTACAGTCTCTTGATCTTGTAAACAGGTATATTGAAGACGGATATGCAAAAAGGCTTAATTTATATCTTGAAAAGACGGATAAAATTAAAGCTGAGCTTACGGAATACGGCTATTGCTTCGTAGGTGATGAAAGACTTAAATTTACCTTAGATGTAAAGCAAAACGGCTATACGGGTGTGGGTTTTGCTGATATTTTGCGAAAGAATCACGGTATTGAGTGCGAGTTTTCCGACCTTGATTATGTAGTGCTTATGCTTTCTCCTGACAATGATGATATTGTAAGGATAAAAGACGCACTTTTGCAAATTGAGAAAAAAGCACCGATAAAAGCTAATGCCCCTATGCTTTCTGTTCCGACAAGGGTAATAAGCATAAGAGAAGCAATGCTTGGCTTAAATGAAGAAATATCCGTAGAGAATGCAAAGGGAAGAGTGCTTGCTATATGCAACGCATCCTGTCCTCCTGCTGTCCCGATTTTAATGCCGGGTGATGCGATAGATGAAAGTGCAATCAAGGCCTTCAAATATTACGGCATTTCAAAAATCAATGTGGTAAAATAAAAAAGAGCTACAATTTGTAGCTCTTTTGTTATTTAGCAAGAGATTCGTCGATTATCTCAGCGTCGATAGCGTTTACGGAAACGCTCTTCATACCGTTTAGGCAGCCACTCTTTGATTTGTAGCCGTCCTCGCTTATCGCAATGCTTTCACCGTTAGTAGCAAAGAGACGGTAGCGATAAAGCCCAGCTTTATCGAAGTAAATTTCGAATTTAGGGTATGTAAGAGGCTCTGCTGTAGTCTTTAAGGTTTTATCCTCTATTCTGTTTTCTGCAATGCATTTTGCAGCGTTTTTACCAACGCTAGCCATTCCGACCTTACAAGCCTGCTTAGTGGTGTAAACCTGAGAAGCCACAGCAATTTTTTGCTTGTTAGGTGCAATTAAGCTGAAATTAAATGCTCCGGACGGAGTTTTTTTGATAATAAATGTTCCCATAGTTATTCCCCTTTCAATTTTTACAATTTAATTATATCAAACTTTTTGCTTTAAGTAAAGATTTTTGTCGAAAAAAGTAGAAATAATCAATAATAAGGGTACTATAAGATATAAAAAGGGGCCTACAAAAGTAGACCTCTTTTTAATTTATTTACTGTTTTTGAGCAAATTTTGTTTATGATACTGGAGCATATAAAGGCTGTGATATCTGCCTTTCTTTTCAAGAAGCTCAAAATGGTTACCCTGCTCGATTATCTCGCCGTGAGAAAGAACGATAATATTATCACAGTGCTGAATAGTAGAAAGTCTGTGGGCTACTATAAGCATAGTACCGATATTCATCATCTTTTCAAGGGAGTTTTGAATTAGAAGCTCGGTTTCCGTATCAATATTTGCTGTCGCCTCATCAAGAATCATAACTGCAGGCTTGTGAATAATAGTTCTTGCAAAGGAGAGAAGCTGTCTCTGACCTGAGGAGAAGTTATTTCCTCTCTCACGCACCTCCTCATAAAGTCCGTTTTCAAGCTTACTTATGAAGTGGTCTGCGTTTACATACTTACAAGCCTCAATTACTTCATCATCTGTAATTTCCTCATTGCGAAGAACAATATTGCTCTTTATTGTTCCGGAGAAGAGGAATACGTCCTGAAGCATCTGACCGAAGTGACGTCTTAAGGAAGAAATCTTGATTTTCTTAATATCAATTCCGTCAATAAGAATCTGTCCCTTTTGAATATCGTAGTTACGGCAGATAAGGGAGAGAATAGTAGTTTTACCTGAACCGGTTGAGCCTACAAATGCAACTGTTTCCTTTGCCTTAACCTTAAAGGAAACACCCTTAAGCACCCATTCACCCGGCACATAGCTGAACCAAACATCCTTGAATTCTATATTACCCTCTACGTTTTCAAGCTCAATAGCGTCCTCAGAGTCAACAACAGCAGGCTGAATATCAAAGATTGTAAATATCTTTTCAGCTGATGCAAAGGCACTCTGAAGGAAGTTAAACTGCTCAGCAAGGTTCTGTATAGGGTTAAAGAACTTGGATATATACATATAGAAGGTAACTACTGTACCACTTGTGATAGTCTGACCAAGGAACTCTACATCCTTGATAACACCACGTCCACCGAGATAAAGCAGACAGAGTACAGAGGAAATATAAAGCATATAAACAAGGGGACGGAAAATACCGAATACAAAAATCTGCTTTCTCTTAGCCGAGCCAAGCCCTTGGTTTTTAGCTTCAAATTCGTCTCTTTTTGCTTCCTCACGGTTGAAAATCTGGATAATCTTCATACCGGAAAGATGCTCTGACAAATAAGTGTTAATATCTGTTGTAGCGTCCTTTACCTTTCTGTACGCCTTTCTTGAGAATTTACGGAAGATAATTGTAAATAGTACAATAAAGGGTACAAAGCAAAGCACCATTAAGGTAAGCATGTAGTTAAGGCAGAGCATAGCTACAAGCACACCGATAATGATAAATGTATTCTTTACAAGGTTAACAACGATATTAGTAAACATCATGGAAATAGCGTTTGTATCGTTAGTAACTCTTGTTACCAGCTTACCTACAGGTATCTGGTTAAGCTGCTCATGAGATAGGCTCTCAATATGAGCAAACAAATCCTTACGGATATTTGATACAATTCTTTGGCCTGTCTTCTGAAGCACGATAGCCTGTACATAGGTACATACAAGGGATACTATAAGAATGGTGGCATAAAGAATTACAGAGGAGTAAAGCTTTTTAAGCTCAAAGTCAGCCTTTATCATTTCCTCAATATTACCGATAATAAGAGGGGAAATAATATCGTAGGCAATGGAGAAGAGCATTATTAAGCCAACGAAGATAAAGTTTTTAAGATAGGGACGGGCATAGGCAAGGAGCCTTTTTGTTATTTCGCCATCCTTCATATTTCTGTCAAAGCCGATTGCTTCCTTCTTATCCTTGATAAGAGCATAGGCGACTATAAACAGAATGGAAATAACACCGATTATTGCACCAACTATTAATAGAGGTAAATATTCATACATCGCTTATTCCCCCTTTTCCTCGTCAAGCTTCTGAAGCTCAACCATAGTCTTATATTCGGGGCAAGAGTCAATAAGCTCCTCGTGCTTTCCGATTGCAGCAATTCTGCCGTCATCAATAAAGATAATCTTGTCCATTTTCTCAATGGTGGTAATTCTGTGCGCAATAAGAATTGTAGTCTTACCGTTACGAGCCTTAGCAAGATTTTCAAGGATAACCTTTTCTGTCTTTGTATCAACTGCAGAAACGGAGTCGTCAAGAATAAGCACAGACGCATTCTTCATAAGAGCACGTGCAATGGAAATTCTTTGCTTCTGTCCACCTGAAACAGTAACACCTCTTTCGCCGAGTACAGTTTTATACTTTTCGGTAAACTGTTCAATGTTGTCATGTACATCGGAGAGGGTAGCTGCTTCTACTACAGTAAGAGGATTTTCACCCTTTGCAAAGGCAATATTATTTTCAATTGTGTCACTAAAGAGGAAGTTGTCCTGTGGAACGTATGCACAGTGCTTACGTAAGGATTTTATAGAAATATCGTTTACGTCCTTGCCGTCAACCAAGAGTGTATTATCCTCTACGTTATATGTACGGAGAATAAGGTCAACAAGGGTAGTTTTACCGGAGCCTGTTTTACCTATAATACCTACATTTTCGCCACTTTCTATCTTGAAGCTGATATCCTTTAATGCATCATAGCTTGCACCTGGGTAACGGAATGTAAGATTTTTAAATTCAATCTCACCCTTAACCTCATCAATATCGGTAACGCCCTCTTTATCCTTAACGTCAATGTCGGAGTCCAAAAGATCACCGATACGTTTAAGAGATGCCTTACCTCTTGACTGCATTTCAATAAGCATGGAGATAGCCATAATAGGCCAAACAATAGATGTAAAGTATCCGATAAATTCTACAAACTGACCTGCATTGAATACGTCTGAGTATACAAGATATCCACCGTATCCAAGGATAACGCAGATAACAGATTCAACGAAGAGTGTTACAAATATGTGAAGGAGAGTAGAGGACTTGGTATATGCCACATTGGCATTTTCGTTGTCCTTATTAAGTTTTTTGAATGCGTAAAGCTCCTTGCCCTCTTTAACGAATGCCTTAATTACAGCAATTCCCGAAAAGCTTTCCTGAGAGAAATCGGAGAGGGAGGAGAATGCAGCCTGACGCTTTTCCCATTTTGTCATCATATACTTGCGCACAATAGTGCTGCAGCCAAGGAGCAATGCCATAGGGATGAGTGACAGAAGCGTAAGCGATACACTCATTCTGAACATTTTGAACAGCGCCATACAGCCAAGAAGCAATGCATCAAAGAAGCTTAATACTCCGGAGCCAAAGCATTCCTGAATTGTGTCAAGATCGTTTGTAAAGAGTGACATCATATTACCAACCTTGTTGGTGTGGTAATATTGCTGACTTAAGTCCTTACAATGGTCAAACATTCTTCTGCGAAGATCTGTTTCCACCTTGATAGCAGAGCCGAAGAAGCAAATTCTCCAGGCGAATCTGCCTACTACCATAGCGGCTATGATTAAGATCATAGGCTTACAGATTTCTTCAAGAAGAAAGCTCATATTAAATTCAAATACTCCTTCAGCCGTGGTAACGTACCCATCGTTTATACCGTTAATAACCATCTTGTATATTTCGGGTACCTTTAGCTGAAAGTAGTCTACCAGCACAAGGGAGATAAGACCTAAAAGCAGTACAGCTCCGTAGCGCAGGTAGTACCTGTTAATGTGTTTACCGAATAACATAATTACCTTTTCCTGTCGTTTTTTGTAGTATTACCACTTTAATATAGCACATTAAAAAAATAAAATCAATAGTTTAATAATATATACTTTACAAAAAAAGGGAAAAGTGATAGAATAGGGAAAAGAGGTGATAAATATGTCAGATATTATGAATTTAATCAAGGATTTCAGATACGGCTGTCCCTGTGGAATGGAGCACACCACTACAATCAGAGATGTGAGAATCGGCTCGGGACTTGTAAGCTCTGTAGGTGAAATTTTAAAGGAAAATAACTTTTCAAAAAACTTGCTTTTAGTAGCAGATAAAAACACATTAAAGGCTTCAGAGGGTATTGAAAAAGGTCTTGATGGCTTTAACGTGGAATATAAAATTTATGACAATATAAGAGTCGCAGAAATGTTTCATGTAGAGGAGCTTGAGAAGCTTATTTCAGGCAGAGATATTTCAGTTTTGTCAGTAGGCTCAGGCTCTGTAAATGACCCTTGCCGTCTTGCCTGCGCACGTCAGAATAAGCTTCTTTGTATCTTTGCAACCGCACCCTCAATGGACGGCTTTGCTTCCTATAGCTCACCTATTGTTGACAACTTTTTCAAGGCAAGCTATGATGCAAAAAGCCCCGAGGTTATTATTGCTGATACAAAAATTCTTGCCTCTGCCCCCGCATACCTTAAAAGCTCGGGCTTTGGCGATATGATTGCAAAATATATCGGTATATGCGACTGGGAGATTTCAAATCTTCTCAGTGGGGAATACTACTGTGAGCGTATTTCCGAATATGTGCGTAAGACAGTTGATGAGCTTCTTCTTATGGCAGATACCGTCACTGTCAACAATGAAAAAACAGCAGGTGCGATTTTTGAGCAGCTTTTGAAGACAGGTATTTTTATGTCCTTTACAAAGAATTCCCGTCCCGCAAGCGGCAGCGAGCATATTATTGCTCATCTTATGGAATGTCTCGAGCTTCCTTATGGCATTATCCCCAACTATCACGGTGAGGATGTAGGCGTTGCCACTCTTAAAATGCTTAAGCTTTATAAGGAAATGGCAAAGCTTGACAGTATAACCGCAAAGCGAGAGAAGATTGACTGGGAGGATGTATACAGCGTATATGGTGAAATGGCTGAGGATGTAAGAAAATTAAACACTCCCTCCACCGTAACCGATGCAATAGACCCACGTGATCTGGAAAACAAGTGGAATAAAATCAGAAAAATTATAGACAAATTGCCTGATTACGAAAGAGTATATGACGCAATGAAGCGTGCAGGCTGTAAAACTACTCTTGAGGAAATAGGAAAAAGTCAGGAATTTTATAGTAAGTGCGTAAAATATTCGCCGTATATGAGACGAAGAATAACACTTTTGCGTCTTAAGGATATGATAAACGAGATGGAGTCAATGCTATGATTTATGATTCTTTATGTGAGCTTGTAGGCAATACGCCTATGCTCAGAGCAAGGAATTTTGAAAAAAACGAAAATATAGAAGCAGAGCTTCTTTGTAAGCTTGAATATTTTAATCCTGCAGGGTCTGTTAAGGACAGAGTTGCCAAGGAAATTATCGAAGAGGCAGAAAGAAAAGGAACCCTCAGAAAGGGTGGCACTATAATCGAGTCTACCTCAGGTAATACCGGTATAGGTCTTGCAGCAATTGCTACAGCAAAGGGATACAAATGTATTATTGTAATGCCTGATACTATGTCTATGGAACGTCGCTATCTTATGAAGGCATACGGGGCAGAGCTTGTGCTTACAGACGGCGCTCTCGGTATGAAGGGAGCAAACGATAAGGCTGCGGAGCTTGCAAAAACCATTGATGGAGCATTCCTTGCATCACAGTTTACCAATAGAGCAAATCCTTTGGCTCACGAAAAAACAACAGGACCTGAAATTTGGGAAAACACCGAGGGACGTGTAGATATTTTCGTTGCTTGTATAGGAACAGGCGGCACTATTAGCGGTACGGGAAGCTACTTAAAAAGCAAGAATCCCAATATAAAGATAATAGGCGTTGAGCCTTATTCCTCACCCTTACTTACAAAGGGAGTTTCGGGAGCTCATAAAATTCAGGGAATAGGTGCAAACTTTGTGCCAGACACCCTTGATAAGACCGTTTATGACGAAATAATCACGGTCACCGATGAGGACGCATACGAATATGCAAGACGCTTTGTAAAATGTGAGGGCGCTTTAGTTGGTATTTCTTCTGGCGCAGCGCTTTCTTGTGCAGTCACTTTTGCTAAAAGAGAAGAAAATAAGGGTAAGAGAATAGTAGTTCTTCTTCCCGACTCCGGCGAACGCTATCTTTCAACACCGGGATTTATAGAATAAAATCAAGACCGCAAATTAACTTGCGGTCTTTTTTCTTATTTCTATTGAATTTTGTTTTATAATGTGCTAATATACCTCTTGTATTTTATCAAAGGAGAATGCCTCCATCTTAGAGGGAGGGGGACCGCTTATGCGGTGGAAGGAGTTAAAATGAAGGAGCAGAACAGCTTTTTAACAGGCATAAAAGACGGTATTCCAATTTGCCTTGGTTACCTTTCCGTTTCCTTTGCCTTTGGTATATTTTCAGTAGAGAATGGCCTTTCCATTTTAGAGGCACTTCTTATTTCAATGACATGTGTTACATCGGCAGGTCAGCTGGCAGGTGTACCGATTATTTGCGCAGGTGGCAGCTTTATTGAGCTTGCGGCTACTCAGCTGATAATCAATTTAAGATACTCGCTTATGTCCGTTTCTCTATCGCAGAAGCTGGGCAAAAGCGTAAAAATGGCAGACAGATTTTTAATTTCCTTTATTAATACAGATGAGGTATTTGCCGTATCCTCAGGCAAGGGCGAAAATGTGGGTAAAAGATATATGTACGGTCTTATCCTGACACCCTATCTCGGTTGGAGCTTAGGCACTCTTTTCGGCGCCGTGGCAGGAAACATTTTACCTGCTATCGTAATTTCAGCCTTAGGCATTGCAATTTACGGTATGTTTATTGCTATTGTAATTCCTCAGGCAAAGCGTGAAAAATCCGTGGCACTTTGCGTAGCTACTGCAATTGCACTTAGCTGTGCATTTACATATATCCCCTTTATAAACAGACTTTCAAGTGGCTTTGTAATTATTATCTGCTCCGTGGTATCAAGCGTGATTTTTGCTATTTTATCGCCACTCCCTCCGGAAAATTCACTAGAGGAGGTAGAGAACAATGACTGAAAACTTTCTTATTTATCTTCTTGTAATGGCAGGAGTTACTTATCTTGTTCGTATGCTTCCTATGGTACTTGTCAAAAAGAAGATTACAAACACCTTTATCCGTTCATTCCTCTACTACGTACCCTACGCAGTGCTTAGTGTAATGACTGTTCCTGCAATCTTTTATTCCACCTCCTATCTTGTATCTGCTATCGTAGGCTTCATAGTTGCGGTGGTCCTTGCTTATTTTGAAAGAAGCTTACTTACTGTTGCTGCCTCCGCCTGTGGAGCTGTGCTTATCTGTGAGCTTTTGATAGAATATGTAATTCTATAAAAAATTGGCTCTGCTACAGCAGGGCCTTCTTTATTTTACATACTTGACAAAGGATACAAAAATATTATATAATGAAAGGTGTATTGATATTAAGGAGGGTGACTATGGCTGATCTTGATTATTCACAGAGAACGGTAGGCATAATCGGCGCAGGCGCAGCGGGAATGATGGCTGCCGTCTATGCTGCACAAAACGGTGCTGATGTTACCCTTTTTGAAAAAAATTCATATCTGGGCAGAAAGCTGGGCATAACAGGTAAGGGCAGATGCAATGTTACAAATGACTGCGATAATCAGGAGTTTTTAAAAAATGTAATTGCCAACCCCAAGTTTTTATATGCTTCAATAAATAACTTTTCCACCTCTGATACTAAGTCCTTTTTTGAAAATCTGGGTGTGCCCCTTAAGACCGAGCGAGGACGCAGAGTTTTCCCTGTTTCAGACAAGGCTTCAGATATAGTAAACGCACTTAAAAATTGCATTTTTGATATGGGTGTTAAGGTTGTACACGAAAAGGTTACAGCCATTATTACAAACGGAGATACCGTAACAGGACTCAAGACGGAATATAAGGACTATTCCTTTGATGCAGTAATCTGCGCAACGGGTGGCGCCTCTTATCCCGTAACAGGCTCCGACGGTGACGGATATCGCTTTGCTAAAAGCCTTGGTATCGGAGTTACGGATATTTTCCCATCTCTTGTCCCTCTTGAAACTAAGGAGAATGTAGTCTGTCTTATGGGACTTTCTCTTAAAAACGTAACACTTAAGGTAGTGGACAACAAAACAGGCAAGGTAGCTTTTAACGAGCTTGGAGAAATGCTGTTTACTCACTTCGGACTTACAGGACCGCTTGTGCTTTCAGCCTCATCTCATATGAGAGAAATGAGCAGTGGAAGATATAAGGCGTTTATTGATTTTAAGCCGGCGCTTGATTATGCTGAGCTTGATAAAAGAGTCCTTTCCGATTTTTCAAAGCATGTAAATAAGGATTTTGCAAACTCACTTGGCAACCTTTTGCCATCTAAAATTATTCCTTATATGATAGAACGAAGCGGTATTTCACCTACCGTCAAGGTAAATGAAATTACCAAGGAGCAAAGACGTATCTTTGTTGAAACCCTTAAGGGGCTTTCCTTTGAAATCAAGTCCTTCCGTCCTATAAAAGAGGCAATAGTTACAGCAGGGGGTATCAGCGTTAAGGAAATCAATCCCTCTGATATGAGAAGCAGAAAATATAAGGGTCTTTACTTCGCAGGTGAGGTAATAGACGTTGATGCATATACAGGCGGCTATAATTTACAAATTGCATTTTCCACAGGAGCGCTTGCAGGAATGCACGCTGCGTGGGGAGAATAGGAGATAATATGATTAAAATTGCACTTGACGGACCAAGCGGAGCAGGTAAAAGCACAGTTGCTAAGGCAATCGCTAAGGAGCTTGGCATAGTTTATGTAGACACAGGAGCGCTTTACCGTTCTATCGGTCTTTACGTTATGCGTAAGGGAATTGATAAAAAGGATAACGAAAAAATCATCGCACTTCTTCCCGAAATCAATCTTTCTCTCGTTTTTGTTGACGGAGCCCAGAGAGTAATCCTTAATGGTGAGGACGTAAGCGGCCTTATAAGAACAGGGGAGATTGCTATGTACGCATCAG
This sequence comes from Eubacteriales bacterium, assembly GCA_045542275.1. Classification (GTDB taxonomy): domain Bacteria; phylum Bacillota; class Clostridia; order Oscillospirales; family CAG-272; genus RGIG2000. Next base: position 25,363 of record JAZQKP010000023.1, read on the forward strand.
CCGTATCGGCTATTCCCGAGGTAAGAGCCTTTCTTCTTGAAACACAGAGAAAAATAGCAAGAGAAAACCATGTTATCATGGACGGACGTGATATCGGAACTGTAATTCTTCCCGATGCACAGGTTAAGATCTTTATGGTTGCATCTCCCGAGGCAAGAGCAAGAAGAAGATATCTCGAGCTTATTGAAAAGGGTGAAAGCTGCACATTTGAAAGCGTGCTTGCCGATATTAATGAGCGTGATAAAAACGACTCTACAAGAAAGGTTGCCCCCGCTATTCCCGCACCTGATGCAGTATTTCTTGATAACTCCGACCTTGATATTGATGGCACAGTTGCCAAGGCTATTGAAATCATGTCATCAAAGGTTGATTTGGGAGAGCTTAAATGAATAAGTTTTACAGAGGAATAAAAAGGGTATTCGGTGGCATCTTCAAGGTGCTTTACCGTGTTAAATTCATAGGCAGAGAAAAGGAAGTGTTTGATAAGCCTTATATTGTTTGTGCCAACCACACAAGCCTTATGGACGTTGTAATGCTTGTTCTTGCCTTTAAGAGTCAGATACGCTTTATGTCAAAGAAGGAAGTATTCCATACACCGATTCTCGGTTGGTTTGCAAAATCCATGGGTGCATTTCCCGTTGACCGTAAAAACGGTGACGTTGCCGCTATCAAAAAGACTATAAGTATGCTTGAGGATGGCGAAAAGGTTGGTATCTTCCCACAGGGAACAAGACGTCCTTACGAAAACCCCAGAGATACTGAGGTTAAGGATGGCATCGGTATGATTGCCAGCCGTGCAGGCGTTGGCTTTGTGCCTGTGTACATAAAGACAAAAAGAGGTAAGCTCAGTCTTTTTCGTAAGACAAGAGTTATTGTTGGTGATTATATTTCTCTTGAGGAAATCAATGCTGAGGGAACAGGCAAGGAAAAATACGCACAGATTACTAACTATGTATTCGATAAGGTTTGTGACCTTGGTGAGAATACGGAGGTAAAATGGTAACTGTAGCTAAGGAAGCAGGCTTTTGCTTTGGTGTAAGACGTGCTACCGACCTTGTGGAGCAGCTTATAAGGGATAAAAAAGAGGGTGATATTATTTGCACCTTCGGTAAGCTTATTCACAATGAGGAATATAATGCACAGCTTCTTGCCAAGGGAGTTGAAAGCATTGACTTTTCAAAAATAGATGGGCTTTTTAAAAAGGCAGAGGACGGACATAATGTTACTGTTGTGCTTCGTACTCACGGTATTGAAAGAGAGCTGCTTGACAGCTTTAACGGTTATTCCGAAAAATGTCCACGCTTTAAGGTGGTCGACTGTGCCTGTCCTTATGTAAAGAAGATACATAAGATAGCAAGTGAAAATTCGGGTAAGGGACAGATTTTTATCCTTATCGGACATAGCGAGCATCCTGAGGTTCGCTCAATTGTAAGCTATTCCAAGGGTGAATACAAGGTGTTCAATAGTGCAGATGAGCTTGAAATTTACTTAAAAAGCGAAAACTTGTCGGATTTTACAGTAAATATGGCTGCTCAAACCACACAAAATCTGCAAGAATGGAAAAAATGTCAAAAAATTCTCAAAAAATACTGTACAAATTCAAAAATATTTGATACAATATGTAGTGTGACTGAAAAAAGGCAGACAGAAGCGGAAAATTTGTGCAAAACTACTGATGTGATGTTGGTCATCGGTGGTAAGGACAGCTCTAACACCGCTAAGCTGTATCAAATTTGTAAGGGGCACTGTCCAAAAACGTTTTGGATACAAACTAAAGATGATATTCCGTTTGACAAAATCGGTAATTCATATATCATAGGAATAACTGCAGGGGCATCGACTCCTGACAGTTTAATACAGGAGGTAAAAGAATCTATGAGCAACATCGTAGAAAACTTTGCAGAATTATTTGCAGAGAGCGAACAGGAAAGAGTAAAAATATATAAAGGAGCAACAGTTAAGGGTAC
>JAZQKP010000024.1:0-9803 GCA_045542275.1 Eubacteriales bacterium
GTCGGGATTTTTCTTTACTTATTAAGCTTACTGTTAAGCTTTCTTTCCGTTTGCTTAACTATTAGGTAGATTATCAGCCATACAATAGCATAGCCTAAAACAAATATACCTGTGAATATAAGAAATACTGTAATATCAAAGGGAATCCAGGAGTTAATAAGATAGCAGACCGAATATGCCAGATAAAGTGATAAAAAGTGGAAGAATAATGATTTTGCAATAGGCCAATGCTCAACCTGATTAAAAATACTGCACCCTGCGTGGATAAACGCAAGAAGATATGTGGAAATAATAGCAGTAAACATTTCTGTACCCGATACTGAAAAATTATCAATTGTAATGGATAAAATAAGATAGATTATACCTGTTATAACAGGGCCAAATCCACCGAAAATAATACCTCTGTGAAGAAAGCTTTTTAAATACTTGTTCATATCTTAAACCCAAACCTTTCCTTAACTACCCTAAGCTGACGACGGGATATGTAATCCTTGTATCCGTTTTTCATAGCTACACGCACACTACCGCCAAAGGAGCTTTCAAATTTTTCTATTCTGTCCACCTTGATAATGCAGGACTGATTGATTTTTACAAACACGTCCCCCACCATTTCTTCAATTGTATACAGTCTTTCACGTATAACAAGCTTTCTTGTATCCACATATGCATAAACCTTGTTATCCTCAACTGCATAAAGGTCTGCATCTGTACAGGAAAATTTGTATATTTCACTTTCATTATAGCCTGTCAGCTCCTTGCCAAAGCTGTTTATAAGACCCTCAATACTGTCAACAAGCGAGGTGCGACTGTTTGCGTAAACAACCACCTTTTCTTCGGCAACATTGCCGATTATGGCTTCAAATTTCATATTATCAGCTCCCTTCATTTGTATTTTACAACAAAAAGCAAGTCTTTTCAATACTACATAAGCATTTGGCCATTTTTGGGTGGTAATCGGTTTTTTAACAAAATATTATATTATCTTAAATTATTTTATATATTATTGCAATGAAAGAGATAATGTGGTAAAATAAAATGAAGGACTATTGGATATGGAGGGAAATTATGAATATAAATACTCTTAAAAGAGAGCAAACCTCAGTTAAGGCAAAAATTCGCCGTCAGCTTATTTCTGTTTTGTCAAAATCAGACAAGCTTACAAGGAAGGAGCTTTTTTGCGCCCTCTATGATTTATCAACGCTTACAGAGGAGCAGATAAATGATACATCGGCTGACAGCGTTGCTGTTCTTTACCGTTCCCTTATCGGCGCTGTACTTACAGATGCTCTTGAAACAGGGGAGATTTCATCCTTTGATAATTTTTATTCTCTTAACAGAGATATGCCTATATACATTCGCAGCTATGAGGTCAAGGAGCTTGTAAAGCAGATTCTTAAGGAAAATATTCCTTACACCAAAAAGGAAATTTTCGCCCGTTGCGAGGAGGAATTCGGCACAGATAAAACCGTAACAAATAAGGATGATAATCGTTTGAGAGCCTACATCGGAGAATACCTTGTAAGCTGTGAAAGAAAGGGTATAGTCACCCTTTCCAACGGTAAATATTATCTTTCCGAGGAAACGGAAAGCAGCGTTGACGAATATGATACATTTATTAAAACCTTAAACTCCAAGGGTGGCGAAAACTTTGAGCGCTATGGCGCATTACTCCTTAAGAAGTTCTATGAAAAATCGGGACTTTTCGTAGAAGAATGCTGTGTTACAGGTGGTAGCGATGACGGTGGAGTTGATATCATAGTAAGGACACAGGATAAGCTTGGCTTTAAGGAATTTATTTGCGTACAGGCTAAGGCAAGACGCAATGCCCACGTTACCTTAAAGGAGGTAAGAGAGTTTATCGGCTCCATGCACACACAGGGGGGCACAAGAGGTATATATCTTACTACCTCCATTTTCCATGCAGACGCACAGGAGCTTTTAAATCAGGTGCCAAATGTTACAGGCATTGACGGTGCAACCCTTTACAGCCTTGCAAAGGAATGTAAGCTATTAAAGGTATGAGCGTAGCTGAAATTACAAAAGAGCTTATGGCTCTCAGGGACGAAAAATATAAGGATTTTCATTCATCGCTTATCCCTGGAATTGACAATATCCTTGGTGTGCGCGCACCGAATGTAAAATCACTTGCAAAAAAGTATGCAAATACAGACACAGGTAAGGACTTTTTGAAAGCGTTACCCCATACATATTATGACGAAAATATGCTTCATGGCTATATGCTTGGCTTTCTTAAGGAGGATGCAGATTCAGTTAAGGCTCTTTTAGAGGAGTTTTTACCCTATGTTGATAATTGGGCAGTATGTGACAGTATGGTGTCAAATCTGAAGAATTTTTTTAAAAACCCCGATAACGTATATGGGTTTATTAAGGAAATTGCTAAGGATAAAAGGGAATATCATATTCGCTTTGCCTTAGTGTCAATGCTTAATTACTATATAGACAGGGCGCATATTGATGAGGTGCTTTTTATAACCTCACAGATAAAGGACGAAAGATATTATGTAAAAATGGCACAGGCGTGGCTTATCAGCGTTGCCTTGGTCAAGAAATACGAAAGAGCAGTTAAGCTTCTTGAAGGTAATATTCTTTCGGTATGGGTACATAATAAATCAATACAAAAGGCAAAGGAGAGCTTTCGCATAAGCGATGAGCAAAAGCAATATTTAAGCTCCCTTAAAAGGAAGGAGTAATATGAACTACGCTACAATAAAATATAACGATGTAAGCAACGGACCGGGTATCAGAACATCCCTTTTTGTAAGTGGCTGTACACATCATTGCGAGGGCTGCTTTAACAGTATTGCCTGGGATTTCAATTACGGTGAGCCCTATACTAAAAAGATTGAGGACGAAATCATAGACTCCCTACACCATTCCTACGTAAAGGGAATTACTCTTCTTGGGGGTGAGCCCTTTGAGCCACAGAACCAAGGACCTCTTGTAGAGCTTACGGACAGGATAAGACGGGAGCTGCCGGATAAGACTATCTGGTGCTTTTCGGGCTATACAATTGAAGAAATGACAGACGGTAAGCTTTCACAGCATGAAACCACTATGAAGCTTCTTAAAAATATTGACGTTTTGGTGGATGGCAAGTTTGTATTAGAGCTTAAAAATCTTATGCTTAAGTTTAAGGGCTCATCAAATCAGCGCACTATAATGGTTAAGGAAACTCTTGAAAAAAAGGAAATAGTTCTTTGGAACGAATGAGGAGATATTATGGAAAATTTACAGGTCAAAATTAAAAAGCTTAACGATAAGGCAATAATACCTACATACGGCTCACCCTATGCAGCAGGTGCTGACCTTTATGCATGTCTTGATGAGGATATAGTTATTGAGCCGGGTAAGACAGCGTTTATTAAAACAGGCTTAGCCCTTGAGCTTCCTGTTGGACTTGCAGCATTTATTTATGCAAGAAGCGGTCTTGCGTGCAAGAGAGGACTTGCCCCCGCTAATAAGGTTGGTGTTGTTGACTGTGATTACAGAGGAGAGGTTACAGTTGCTCTTCACAACCATTCTGATATCCCTCAGACCGTTGCAGTTGGCGAAAGAGTGGCTCAGCTTGTTATTGCCCCCTACTACACAGCAGATTTTCAGCTTTGTGATGAGCTTTCCGACACCGTACGCGGCGAGGGCGGCTTTGGCTCCACAGGCAGAAAGTGAGCTAACATGAATTTTAACGATAAATCAAAGGCGATTGTTTGCCTTATAAGACACGGACAAACAAATTGGAACGTGGAGGGTAGAATGCAGGGCCGTGAGGAGGTTCCTCTTAACGAAAACGGCATTGCACAGGCAAAAGAGGCTGCCAAGGGAATGAAGGCTGCCTGTGATGCAATAGGTCTCCACTTTACAAAGATTATTTCAAGCCCACTTCAGCGTGCAGTAGATACAGCCAAGATAATCGGCGATGAAATCGGCTGTGACTACTTCGGCAAGGATGAAAGATGGCTGGAAAGAGATTTTGGCGCACTTTCCGGATACACCTATGATGATTATGCAAGGGCTATTCACGCAGGCAGAGGACCTGAGAATATTGAGCCTGTGGAAAAAATGATGGAAAGAGCATATAGCTTCTTTAACGAGGTTGCAAAGCCGGGGGAGAGAATCCTTGTTCTTACCCACGGCGCAATGGCAACAACTCTTGCAAGGAACAGTAAAAAGCCCGCCTATATTCCCGAGGATAAGGTTGGTGGTGTGGGCAACTGTCACGCATCATTTTATACCTTTGACGGAAAGGAAATTTCCCTTGAGGGCTTTAATATCCACCCTGATGATGTTATAAAATTCGTAATGAGTAATTCGGAGGAATAATGAAAAAGCTTATTTTAATAGCTGTACTTGTTATTTGTGTTTGCTTTATGATTTCCTGTGGAAGCGAATACAATAAGGATTATGTTTACGACGGCGAGTCACTTATCGGTAAGTGGCAGGAAACTGACTTTGACGAAAAATATTATAAAATATATGAGTTCAACGGGGACGGCACAGTGACATTTTCATATTTCACCTACGGCATTTCCTACGGTGACAGCTACAGCTCAAGAACTCAGGATTACAGAGTTGACGGCACAAATACCTTGGTTCTTATTGAGGACTTTAACGGCAAGAAGATGGAAAGCGAGTTCGACTTTTCAATTAATGAAGACGGCCGTCTTGTGCTTCATGCAGACGATACAGACGTAAACATTTTAGAGCCATATAAGCTTGGCTATGATGATATGGATAAGTCACCTGTTATCGGCAAGTGGGTTGATAAGACTGACAAGGGAACAGACCTTTTCTGGTTCCTTGAAACGGGTGAATGTATGATTTTTGCCAATATAAAGGGCGAAATCCCCGATGAAGTGGATGATATTGATAAGGTTGGCTTTGAATTTGACCTTATTCAGACTATGCTTTATGCAACAAACGGAGATAAGATACACATTCTATTTTCCGATGAATTTATGGTAAGCGCCGAAAACGTGGGTATTGCCGAATACGAAATCAATGGAGATACCCTTTCTATCGGCTCCGATGAGCTTAATGTTACACTTACGAGGTGCAAATAATGGAGCTTTACGAAAAGAAATTAACCTCAAGGCAGATTTTTGACGGCAAGGTGGTTAAGCTCTTTGTGGATACAGTTGAGCTTCCCGATGGCAACGAGGCTATCCGTGAGATAGTCCGTCACCCAGGTGCTGTGTGCGTTGTGCCTGTTACCGAGGATAACGAGGTAATTATGGTAAGACAGTATCGCTATGCCTTTGAGCAGATAATGCTTGAAATTCCCGCAGGCAAGCTTGAACCTGGCGAAGACCCTCTTTATACAGTTAAAAGAGAGCTTGAGGAGGAGAGCGGAGTAGTAGCGGGAAAAATTGAATATTTGGGCGAAATTTTCACAACGGTAGCGATTTTTGATGAAAAAATTCATCTTTATCTTGCTACCGAGCTGGAATTTAAAAACGCTCATCCAGACGAAGACGAATTTTTAGAGGTTGATAAAATTCCTCTTGACACCCTTGTTAAAATGGTAATGAACGGAGAAATTAAGGACGCTAAAACGCAGATAGCGATTCTTAAGGCAAATAACATCTTATCAAGCCGTAATTAAGGCACGAGGGAAAACTATGGAAAGATATATAAACATCAAAAGAACAAGAATGATTGATGAGGCATCTCTCGGTCACAGACCTGAGGGAGTGATGGGATATTTACTTAAGTTTATCCTTGTGTTTATGATTGCTACCCTTGCTTCATCTGTGCTGCAGAGCATACCTCTTGTTTTGTACCTTCTTTTGAAAACTGACTTTTTCAGCCTTGCGCTTGAGATGGCACAGGGCACAATCTCCGCTGAGGAATACGCCGAGGCAGGCAACGAAATACTGAATAATTTGCCCTATTGGTTTAATCTTGTAGGCTTATTTTTGACGGCCACCTCTATTGTGGCAGCAATTATCTATTGCGTTAAGATAGAGAAAAGAACAGTCGCCTCTATGGGACTTCGCAAGGGCAATATCGGTGTAGAATATTTTGTAGGCGCTATAATCGGTATAGCTATGTACGGCTTGACATTCTTGATTGCATATGCAACGGGTTCAGTAAGCATAAAGCTTAATCCCGAGGGCTTTGCACCCATAATCATAGTGTTCCTTTTAGGCTATATAATTCAAGGCGCATCGGAGGAAATACTTGTCCGTGGCTATCTTATGATAAGCGTGGCAAAGGATTACAGGCTGTGGCTGTCCATTGTATTCAGCTCCGTAGTATTTTCCTTGCTTCACGCAGGAAATGCGTCCGTTGGCTTCTTGGCCCTTGTAAATATTACCCTTTTTGGCATATTTGAGGCAATCTACATTTGTAAGCGTGGCAATATCTGGGGCGCTTGCGCTATCCACTCAATGTGGAATTTTGTACAGGGCAATATCTTCGGATCTAATGTAAGCGGCAATGCCTTGTCTCCGTCCCTCTTTATTATGGAATACGATTCCACAAAGACTATTGCAAACGGTGGTGCCTTCGGACTTGAGGGTGGAGCTGCTACTACCATAGTTATTCTTGTGGCTATCGGTATTGTATTATTGCTTAAAACCAAGGAAAGTGAGCTTTCTCCCTTGGAAAAGCCTATGGATATAAAGCTTGACGTTGAATAATTAGCGAATAAATATGAAAAAATATTCACAAAATCCGAATATTTTTGGAAAAACCTATTGACAACACCCTTTAATAGATGTATAATACATTTTGTTTTTATATTATACTCTATGGAGGAACATTAATTATGAAGAAAATTATTTCATTTGCACTTGTAGCACTTATGCTTGTTACAGTAATGCTCGGTGCTACAGCTTGCTCAAAGAAAGCATACATCGGTGTACAGAGTGGTACAACAGGTCAGTACTTTGTTGACGGTGATGTTGACTGGGATTTCCCCGGTATCGAGGGCTACACAGCTAAGGGCTTCAGCAACCCCGGTCTTGCAGTAGCAGATATGAAGAACGGCTCCTTTGACTACGTTGTAGTAGACAAGGCTCCCGCACTTCAGCTTCTTAAGTCTGTTAAGGGCATTAAGGTTATTGACATTGAGCTTACAGAAGAGGTTTACGCATTCGGCGTAGACAAGGCTAATTCTAAGCTTCTTGCTGACATCAATTCTATCCTTGCTTCCAAGCAGACAGAAATCAAGTCTATCATTGATAAGTACGCAACAGGCGAGGGCATTGTAGGTATTGAAAGCGCTACAAAGGACCTTAGCAAGAAGGACAGCCAGCTTGTAGTTGCTACAAACGCAGCATTCAACCCCTTTGAGTGGAGAGAAGGCGACAAATTCTACGGTATTGATATCGAAATTATGAAGCTTGTAGCTGATGAGCTTGATATGGAGCTTGTTATTGAGGATATGGAGTTTGACTCTGTAGTTATGTCCGTTGGTAAGAACGGTATTGATGTTGCAGCAGCAGCTCTTACTGTAAACGACACACGTAAGGAAAGCGTAAACTTCACAACAACATACTATAACGCAGCTCAGGTTCTTATTGTTCTTGAAGGCAACACAGCATTTGATGGCTGTGAGACAGCTGATGATGTTATTGCAACACTCGTAGCAGAGAATAACAAATAATGGATCTTTTTATTGAACAGTTTATTACGAAGGGCGGCTACAAAACCGTCCTTTCGGGTTTATTAGTCACAGCGGAGATTGCAGTGCTCGGTCTCCTTATCGGTATTCTTCTCGGCACCCTGATTGCCGTAGTAAGAGTAACACCTAAATACAAGGTGTTCCCCAAGATTCTTGACGGGGTATGCAATGTATATGTGGCATTCTTTCGCGGTACACCTATGGTTGTACAGCTTCTTATCGGCTACTATGTTCTTTTCCCTGCACTTAACATAGTTATTGATGCAGTACTGGTAGCTGTACTTATTTTCGGTCTTAACAGCGCAGCTTACGTATCCGAGATTATGCGTTCCGGTATTCAGTCCGTGGACATCGGTCAGCTTGAGGCTGCAAGGGCATTAGGTCTTCCTTATGCTACATCAATGCTTAAGATCGTTATCCCTCAGTCAATAAAGAATATTCTTCCTACTCTCGGTAATGAGTTTATCGTTCTTGTAAAGGATACATCAATTGTAAGCTTTATTGCAGTAGTGGATCTTACCAAGGCATTCAGACAGATAGGCGATGCTACATATGAATATGTAATTCCTTATCTTATGCTTGCTGTGGTATATCTTGTCTTAGTTCTTGGTATTACATTTGCCATAAGAGCTATGGAAAGGAGGCTGAAGCGCAATGAACGCTAATTCCAAGGACAGCATAATTTCCGTACACGGCTTATGTAAGGATTTTGAAAACGTAAAGGTGCTTAAGGGTGTTGACTTAGAGGTCAAGGAGGGTGAAAAGATAGCTATTATCGGCCCCTCAGGCTGTGGTAAATCCACATTTTTAAGATGCCTTAACTGTATGGAGGACCCAACTGCCGGCTCTATATTCTTTGAGGGTGTTGATATTGCCGACATCAGCGTTGATATCAATATTCACAGAGAAAAAATAGGAATGGTATTCCAGCAGTTTAACCTTTTTAATAATAAAACAGTTCTTGAAAATATAATGCTTGCCCCTGTTCACTTAAGAACTAAGCATCTTAAGAAGCAGCAGCGCAGAAACTTCTTTGCAAAGCTTTTTAAGAAGCCCGAAAGAATGGTGGAAATCACCACTACTAAGGAGCAGATTAAAAAGGAAGCAGAGGATAGAGCATGGGAGCTTCTTCGCCGTATCGGACTTGAGGATAAGGCAGACGTATATCCCTCAACCCTCTCCGGTGGACAGAAGCAGAGAATCGCTATTGTAAGAGCCCTTGCTATGAATCCTAAGGTAATGCTTTTTGATGAGCCGACCTCAGCCCTTGACCCCGAAATGGTAGGAGAGGTGCTTGACCTTATTAAGCAGCTTGCCGATACAGGCATGACAATGGTTATCGTTACTCACGAAATGGGCTTTGCAAGAGAGGTAGCAACAAGAGTGCTGTTTATGTCAGACGGTGTTATTGCCGAGGAGGGCACACCCTCTGAGGTGTTTGATAACCCCAAAAATCCCAGAACAATCCATTTCTTAAAGGCAGTTCTTTAATTATCGTTTTTAATGACATTATAAGTAAGGAGATGATCAGTTGAAACACGAAAAGTCCTGCGGCGCAGTTATTTTCCGTAAAACACGCGGTAAATATGCGGTGCTTCTTATCAAAAACAGATACGCAGACTTCTGGTCCTTTCCTAAGGGACACGTAGAGCCTGGTGAAAACGAATACCAGACAGCCATACGTGAGACTAAGGAGGAGACAGGCATAGACGTTAAGCTGGAAAACGGCTTTCGTATGGAAAGTGTATATCTTATCGGCAAAAGAAAGAATACAGAGAAGAAGGTAGTATATTTTACTGCCTTGACTACACGTGCCTATGTTGAGCCTCAGCCTAAGGAGATCTCCGCATTCCACTGGTTCTTTGAGGATGAATTCCCCGAGGATCACTCATTTGAAAACGATAGAATTATATTTAAGGAAGCCCTTAAATTTATTAAAGAACGCTTCGGTGAGGCCACCGAAAAAAACATTAGATAAAAATTGCCGACGGATATCCGTCGGCTTTTATTTTAATTTATATTGTAATTCTTATTTTAAAGTGATAAAATAATATAAGTAATAAATATATTAAAGGAGGAAATTATGTCATTTTCCGAATTTTTAAATTCAAGACGTAGCGACTGTAAGGCTCTTGTTAATGAGCTTTCAAAAAGCTTT
>JAZQKP010000025.1:0-101329 GCA_045542275.1 Eubacteriales bacterium
AGTATTAACTCCGCAAGGAAGCGACGAAAAGCAGAGATGGGAAGGATTCAAACAGGGTTCAAGACATTTCCATGTTTACGAGTATGTACCTAAGGACAAGCAAGGGGGATATCTGCTGTGGGACAGTATAGTTTCAAAACACACAAAACCACTGTGAATAGGAACGGCTTTGGCACATTGCCCGAAGAGTTTATTGAAACATGTAAAGAGGCTAATCCTGCCCATTCCATAAAAACATTGGGGGTTGCAGTTTATAAAACGTTATGCGAATGTGAGCTGATATCGCCGTCGGCAAAGGTTGAAACAACCGCGTACAAGCAGATCTATGTTGTCGCATTGCACTTGCGCAATGCATCAATTCACGATCAGAACATTTTCAATACAGCTATGACAGAAATGCTTTCGCCTATTGAAAATCCTCGTTATATTTTGATTTCTAAAAACATGTTCAAACGTTATAACTATGAGTTTTCTTTCGCTTGCCCCTCGATTATCGGCAAAAATAAAGAATATGTAGAGGTATTAGCAGAAAAGTTAAAAGCCACTACCGGCAACTTTGAGCCTGTTTATACCCACCGCGAAGATGGAAGAAGGCTGATCTTGAAATGCAGAAAGCGTTCTTATATTACCTTTAATGAAAAGGCGATGGGAAAGAAATATAAGGTTTCTCATTGGGATTAAGGTTCGAAATTGTTGGGGCAACTCAAAAAGAAAAGACACGAATTAGTTTCGTGTCTTTTCTTTTTGTTTTCCTTGTTATGCGAAAATCGGCACGGCTTTAGCCGTTTCTGCGACGGACGTAGTCCTAGTCCCTTTAGGGAGCGACCCGAGTGAAACGAGGTAGTGCCCTTGGGTATTCGAGCCCATTTAGCCAACAACAAAGCCCTAGGGCTCAAACCAATGCTAAAGCAATGGCTTTCTATAAACAGAGCTCTAAATAAATCAAAAACCCGACCACGTGTATGATTTTTGCATTATTTTTAATATTCACATATGATAAACAAGCATGTTATTATGAAAATGTATGTACAGCAAAAAAGACAGAAAAACTGTAATTATAATCGCGATTTCTCCTGCAAAAACAAGAAAAACCCCGACTACGTGTGGATAAATAGTAGAAATTACATATTAACATACACATTTGTGTTGCAACCAAGAGGCAATTGACCGTTTAATCCAATTGTTAAAAAGAAGTTATGTAGCTTTGACTTTTTCATGCTTGTAATTTATTTCGAGTGCTTGTGGAGTCGGTTTATCAGCATTTTATCCATTTGTATTGACTTTATTAAGTGCCTTTTACACTCTATAAGCTGTGCATATGACAGTACTCAAATAACGTGTAAAAACAAAAAATCCCCGAGAGAGTGTCTGTAAATCAAAAAGTGAAAATGATATTTTTGTCCCTGGACATAAATGATTTTCAGGCAAATGATAGAGAAAAGGTATTCAAATCGATTGCAGTTAAACCCTATGCTTCGCCCTAATTTATCTATATATATTGACTTTTATAATATTTTATGATATAATGTGTAAAAAATATGCAGAATGTTATCTTATGTCGATTCCGAAAAGGAATCTTAATTTTTGGTAGGTTTGATTATGGACAATTTGATTATTCTTGGCGCTGGGCAATTCGGACTTATGGTAAATGAAATTGCAAAAAGCACAGGAATGTATAACAAAATTGATTTTTTAGACGATATGAGCCCGATTGCTATCGGCAAGCTCGATGAACTACTTGATTTTGCTGAAGAATATAACTGTGTTGTAGTAGCTATAGGCAATCCTGATATAAGGCAGTCATATTTTGAAAAGGCAAGATACCGTTTTAAGATTGTAAGTGTTATTAGCCCTCTTGCGGCTGTTTCCAACTCTGCTACTATCGGTGTTGGAACAATAATTGAACCAATGGCAGTGGTTCAGACTGGTGCAATAGTTGGTGAGGGATGTATCATTTCATCGGGTGCTGTTATACGTCACAACGGGGAGCTTGGTAGCTTCTGCCACGCAGACTGTAACAGTGTAGTAATGTCAAATTCAGCTGTACCGAGTAAAACAAAGGTTACTTGCTTGACAGTATACAGGAATAATTGATTTGGGAGGAATTTATGTACAAGCATTTTTTTAAGAGAGTGATTGATTTTTTTGTTTCATTTGTTGGAATCCTATTTTTGATTCTTCCAATGATTATCATTGCTATTGCAATTAAGTGTGATAGCAGGGGTCCTGTTTTCTTCAAGCAGAGGAGAGTGGGTAAGAATAAGAAGCTTTTTAACATTCTTAAGTTCCGTACCATGAGAACGGATACACCTCACGATGCGCCAACGCATGAGCTTTCTGATCCTAAGAAATGGATTACAAAGGTTGGAGGATTTCTTCGTAAAACAAGTCTTGATGAACTCCCTCAGATCTTCAATATTTTTCTTGGTCAAATGAGTATAATCGGTCCTCGTCCTGCCCTTTGGAATCAGGATGACTTGATTGCAGAAAGAGATAAATATGGTGCAAACAATATTAAGCCCGGTCTTACCGGTTGGGCACAAATAAACGGACGAGATGAGCTTGAAATTCCTGTCAAGGCAGCGCTTGACGGTGAATATGTTAAGCGTATGGGCTTTTTCTTTGATATTAAATGCTTTTTCGGCACATTTATCAGTGTACTTAAGCATGACGGTGTAGTTGAGGGTGGCACAGGCACTCTAAATGAGCAAAAGAAGGAAGAGGCTAACAGTGACGTTGAAGCTGTAGAAGCAGTTGATGTAGTTGAAGAGAATACTAATACTGAAGAAAAGGCCAAAGAGGTTAATGAATAATGAGAAAGGTACTTATTACAGGTGCAAACAGTTACATAGGCACATCATTTGAATCTCATATGAAGCAGTTTGGAGAGGAATATATTGTTGATACCATTGACATGATTGATGGTACATGGCACGAAAAATCCTTTGCAGACTATGATGTGGTATTTCATGTTGCAGGTATTGCTCACCAAAAAGAGACCAAGGAGAATGCTGAATCTTACTATAAGGTAAACAGAGATCTGGCAATTGATGTTGCAACTAAGGCGAAGGCAGACGGTGTAAAACAGATTGTTTTTCTTAGCTCTATGAGTGTATACGGTATGGAAGCTGGCATTATCGACAAGGATACCGTACCTATGCCAAAATCAAATTATGGTAGGTCTAAGCTTCAGGCAGAAGAGGGTATAACCCCTTTACGTGACGATAACTTTAAAGTAGCAGTGCTTCGTCCTCCTATGGTATACGGTGAGGGATGCAAGGGAAACTATCAGTCTCTTGTAAGCTTTGCAAGGAAACTTCCTGTGTTTGCCAACTATAAGAACAAACGCAGTATGATACACATAGACAACTTGTCAATATTTGTTAAAAAAGTGATTGACGAAGAATTAGATGGCTTGTTTACTCCACAGGATCCGGAATATATATGCACCTGTAAGATGGTTCAGGATATTGCCAAGGATATGGGTAAAAATATGAAGCTCTTAGGTATATTGAACCCATTTGTTTCTATCCTCAAGCATTGTACATCTAAAGGCAAAAAGGCATTTGGCGATTTAATATACAAGATGGATTAAGTCGTTATCACAGCTTTTTGTGATATAAGTGTCATAATGTGAATACGTTTGCTACTCTATGAAATGCTATTAAATGATACCTTGAAAAAGTTAGAATGAAGGAGAGGCCGAAAATGGACATGGGTAATAAGGTTACGGTAATAATCCCAACATATTCAAGAGAAAGAGATTGCATTCATCGTGCAATAAGCTCTGTTGTTAGCCAGACATATACTAATTTGGAAATTATCGTAATAGATGATAATGCAAAGGCAGAGCATTTTGAATACCGAAAAATGGTCAAAACAGTGGTAGATGAATTGGCAGACCCCAGAATTATTCTTATACAAAATGATGTAAATAAAGGCTCTGCAGCTACCAGAAACGTAGGTGTATTTGCTTCTACCGGTGATTATGTAACATTCCTGGATGATGATGATGTATATTTTCCCGACAAAGTAAAAAATCAATTAGAGGATATGCTTGATAAAGGAGCAGATTATTCTATTTGTGATGTTGACTTGTTTTATACTGATGAAACACTTGCCGAGCAAAGAAAGAGAACTTATATTGAAAAGTCTGACAAGAATTCATTACTTAAATATCATATTTTGTATGGCTTGTCCGGTACAAACTGCATGATGTTCAAGAGAGAGTATATTGTAGGCTTCGGAGGGTTTGGCAATAAGAATTTTGGCGATGATTTTTATCTTTTTCATAGTGCAATAGAAGCAAACGGAGTGTTTACTTATCTCCCTCGCTGTGATTTTAAAGCGTATGTTCACAGAGGAGAAGCGGGACTCTCCATAGGTGCTACGAAAATTTCGGGTGAGAATGATGTTTATGAATTCAGAAAGCAATATTTTCACTTACTCAGCTCCAAGGAAAAAAGATATGTAAAAATGAGACATTTTGCAGTATTGGCTTATGCGTATAAGCGTAGTGGCGAGCTGGGGAAATTTGCCTTAAACGGAATGAAGGCCTTCTTAAATTCCCCGATAAACAGCATAAAGATTATGCTTGATATTAGGTAATACTGCCGATCAGTATTGTTAATATCCATTTTAGACTGTTAGGAGCTGATTAAAATTATCGATAAGAAAATACAAGTCCTAATCACTACTATGAATTTGAGTGATTGCGATAAATTAGTTGAAGAAATGAACATCCAGTCACATTTTTTAATTGGTAATCAGTGTGATGTGGATGAAAATAAGAAGGTAACCTTTGGTACCTATGATGGAGAAATCATATCAAGAAATACAAGAGGCGTTGGAAAAAACCGTAATGAACTGTTAAACAAAGCTACTTCGGAAATATGTGTTTTGGCTGACGATGATATGGTTTTCAAGGATGATTATGAGCAAATCGTTCTTAAGGTTTTTGAGGAAAATGAATCGGCAGATGTAATCATCTTTAATCTTGATAGTGATAATGATTTTTATGCAAAGAAAACAAATATTAAAAGCTCTAAGGTTTCAATAATGAAATATATGAGCTACGGTGCTGCTCGTATTGCTTTTAGATTGCAGCCAATTTTATATCATGGAATTACTTTTAACACAATGTTCGGTGGAGGAACTCCTCACAAGTGCGGTGAGGATTCGCTTTTCCTAAGAGCCTGTATGAGAGCAGGGCTAAGAGTTGTTACAGTGCCTGTTTCTATTGCTTCACTGAGAGATGTGCATGAATCAACATGGTTTGATGGCTATAATGATAAATACTTTTTTGACAAAGGTGTATTTTTAGCGCTGGCGCATCCGCGTCTTTGTAAGCTTTTTGCAAGGTATCTTGTTTGGAGACACAAAGAATATACCAGTGACTCCAAAAAGAGAAAAGATGTTTTTAAGGAGATAGTGAATGGTATCAAGTACGTTAGAAAAAAGAGGTATAAGAGAGCACCTGACTGCAGGTGAATGTCTTGGAGTCCTTTTTTATAAAATCATTCTGGACCTGTGCTATTATTTCTTTGAATATGAATTTTTCTCATATACAGGCTTTGATTTTGAATTTTCCACTTTGAAATACGTATTATGCTGGATACTGTATCTTGCTGTTTATGCGATGATAAGATCACGCAAAAGTGATATATGTAGCTTGTTTGTTTATGTTATTTATGCACTTAGTATAGTTCCGTTTTTGGTGTTTTACCAATTTTCCAATAAATGTGAACTGTGGATGCTAATTCTTCAAATTGTATGCTTGATATTGATGAAGTGGGCATTTTCTATTTTTCCTGTAAATTGGAAGGTTCCCTTCAAGAAAATAAGCTATCGTTCATTTTGGTTGCGAATTTCTGTTCATATCTTGCTGATAGTATATTTAGGATATACTATTATGAAATACGGATTGCCAAGATTAGACGTTATGTTTTCTCCTGATATTTCCGATGTCAGAGCAGAGGTTTCGTTGTCCACTCTTGATAATATAATTCAGACTTTAATTTGTAAAATAGTATGTCCTTTGTTTATCATTCTTTCGTTTAAGGAGAAGAAATACCTTTCCTTTGCTATGGGAGTGCTTATTCAGTTATACACATATGGTGTAACAGGATTTAAAACCTACCTATTTATTCCGATTGTATTTTTTGGACTTAATATGTTTCCTAAGTTAAAAATCAAAAGAATGGTATTCGGTGGTTTAGCAGCCTTATTTTGTGTTTTAAGCTTGTGGACTATCATTTCTCAGAATGCATATTTGTATGCTTTGTTGGGAGATAGAGTTGTATTTTTCCCTGCGATTATTAAGTACAGTTATTTTGACTTTTTCTCAAAAAATGAGTTTGCTTACTTCTCTCAAAGCTCTATTGCAGGAATTTTCAATATCACAAGCAATTATACAGAGAATATACCTAATATGATAGGACGTGTATACTTTAATATGCCGGAAATGTGGACTAATACCGGCTTTATGGCAGACGGATATTCGAATGCCGGAGTTATCGGTGTTTTATCAATGTCACTACTGATAGCTATTGTGTTATCACTAACAAGAAACGAAATCAGAAAATGCTCTGCAACTACTTTAAGATGCTTGGAGGCTTTACTGCTTACCTATTATGTTGCATTGAATGATGGACCTGCAATATCAACATTATTTTCAGGCGGATTGATTTTTGTATTGTTTATGGTAATGTTTATATCGTTTGATGACGACCAAGAATCGAAGGCTTTACTGCCAAAAAAATATTAATAAGAACTTTATAGGTGGATATAATGAAGGAAAGACGATATAATTTAGATTTACTCAGAATTTTATCAATGTTTTTTATTGTTGCTCTACACTATTTGGGTGTCGGTGGAGCATACTATAATATTTATGATGGAAATTTATCGTTGATTACGTATAATTATTGCATTGCTTCATGGTTAGAAGCTTTGGCAATTGTTGGTGTGAATTGCTTTGTTTTAATAAGTGGATATTTCTTAATTAACAGCAACTTTAAGGTTAAGAAAATAGGTCAAATTTATTTTACAACAATTTTTTATTCTGTTATATTTTTCATTATCAGTGTTGTATTTGATGGATTTTCATTCAGCAATCTTATTTCTTCAGTCCTTCCTGTTTCTATGTCTACGTACTGGTTCATAACGGTATATATTGCTTTATATCTTTTGAGTCCCTTTATAAATATATTATGTAATCATTTGACACAGCAACAGCATAGAAATTTGATACTTATTTTGGTGGTTATTTTTTCCGTATGGAAATGTGTATTACCAATTGCTGAAACTCTTGATACCAGAAAGGGCTATAGCCTGACATGGTTTATTGTTTTGTATATTTGCGGTGCATATATTGCTAAGTACGGCGTTGTATTGTTTAAAAAGAATATATACAATCTTTTGGCATATTTTGCTATAACAGTTGTTATGGTAGCTGCAAAAATGATCTGTATTTTACTGTCAACAAAAGTATCAATGCTTGCACAGGGACAGAATCTTTTGTATCATTATGATTCTATTACCGTTTTTCTTGCATCTGTATTTATATTTGTGTTCTTCTCACGTTTAAAGTGCGACGGCAAATTCTTAAACAAAACAATAAAGTTTATTGCTCCGTCTGTTTTTTCAGTATATCTTATTCATGAGAATTTTTTGTGGAGAGAATTTTTGTGGAATAAAATAATTAAGGCAAGTGAAATGATTACATCTCCTGTTTTTATAATTCATTTCTTAGTAAGTGTTATAGCAGTATTCTTTGCTTGTATTTTGATTGATCAAGTTCGTAAGCTTATCTTCTATTATGTGCCTAAATTCGTAAAACGAATTACTCAAAGAGGGTGATATTTTCATGGAAAAAAATCGTCAACAAAGCCTGAGGCAAAACCTGATATTCAATGTAATATACCAGGTTGTCGTAATATTATCACCTTTAGTTGTAACACCGAAGTTTTCCAGAGTAATGGGTGCTGACTATGTAGGCTTAAAGAGCTTTACATTTTCAATTGTTTACTACTTTGCGATAATTGGTGCACTTGGCTTGGAAATGTACGGCCAAAGGCGAATTGCAATTGCCAAGGATGACAAGGAGGAGAGAAGCAGAATTTTCTTTTCTATCTCTCTTGTGAAAATTATATGCGGACTTATAAGTATGACTGCATATATCTTTGCGTTTATCATCTTCAATTCCGATCCAACTATGCGCATACTTTACTTGTGCTGGACCATTTATCTTTTTAGAGAGCTCATAAATCCGGTTTGGTACTTACAGGGAGTAGAACGCTTTAGACTGGCATGTACTGCTAATATTTTTTCGCAAATTGCATATGTACTGTGTGTTTTCCTGTTTATAAACACAAAAGAGGATTTAGATCTGTATATAATCTTTTATACCGCTATTCCTCTTGCAATGGCAATTTTTTTCTGGCCTATCATATTAAAGGATGTACAGCCGGTGCGACTGTATAAAAAGGAAATGCTTGACATAATAAAAGAATCCTTTGTGTATTTTGTTCCTACTATTGCAACGGCATTGTATTCTATGATAGATAAAACCATGCTCGGTATTTTTGATATGTCAAAGATATCAGCCGGATACTATGAGCAAGCAGAGAAGCTTGTTAAAATTGCTTTGGCATTCGCAACAGCACTATATACAATTGTAAGAACAAGAATGAGTTATGTTTTCAAGAACAAAACTCGTGATGAATACAAGTCATATAGTGAGCTATTTATTTCACTGTCAATGTTTTTGTGTTGGCCGATATTGTTTGGCATCGTAGGAATTGCCAAGGATTTTGTACCTCTGTTTTTCGGTGACGACTATACTGCGGTTACAGGATTGATTTATGTATTTGTGTGGATTATCCCATGCCTATCCATAAGCGGCTTGTTACAGGCAATTTATATTTTCCCTCAAGGCTTGCAAAATATTATGAACAGATATTACGTTATGGTACTGTGTGTAAATTTTGTTCTTAATATTTCTTTAATTCCATGGCTTGACGCATACGGTGCTGTTATTGCATCAATTTGTGCCGAATTACTGCTTGCTGTTGTTATGCTTCGTAAGTCAAGGTCCGATATTGAAATAAAGATGTTCTTTTTAAAGTCTATAAGGTATTTTATTTCAGGCGTTTTAATGACTGTTGTTATGTGGCTTGTTTCGCTGATAGAAACAGCAACTATATATAAGGTTTGCTTAGAATTTATATGTGGATGTGGAACATATTTTATTATGTGTGTGATTTTAAGAGATCCATTTGTTATAGCCCAAATAAAGAAAGTTAAGGGTATGCTTATAAAGGATAAAAAAAGCTGAATACCGGTTATTACTAACACATTAATGTTTTGTATTTTGAAAAAATAATTTCAAGGAGAAGCGAAATGCAGGAAAATGTAGATAATGAAGTAAAGCGCCTACAGTCAAGGGAGCTTGAAATATTAAAGGCGATAGCTGAGCTTTTTGAAAAAAATAATATAGATTTTTGGTTAGCTTACGGCACCACCCTGGGTTGTGTAAGACACAATGGATTTATTCCGTGGGACGATGATGTGGATATTTTTATCAAGGGAGAGGATTATGCCAGGGTTGTAAAGATATTCGAAGAGCAGGATACAGGCAATCTTGCACTTCATGACTTTAATACAGCCGAAGGATATCCTTACATATTCCCGAAAATAATAGATAAAAGCACTAAGCTTAAAGAAAAGGAATATGAGGACAATGAATACGTAGGCGGAGTTTATGTAGATTTGTTTTTGCTTTTTGAGCTTCCTAATAATAAGCTTATCAGAAGAATTAAGGAAAAAATCAGATATATAAGATACGCAAAAATCAGGGGATATTATAAGAATCTCAAAAACACAAGTGGCTTGAAGGCGCTTTTTGTGAAGCTCTTGAAAAAGACTGTTAATTGCAAGAGAGTTCAGAAGAAGCTTTATAAGGGATATACAAAGCCTTTTAAAAACAACAAGAGATTTTTAATTGAGCCTAATGTTTTTTGCGAAAAGAATTTAATAAAGAGTGAGTATTTTAAGGGTAAGGATATAGCGCCCTTTGAGGGATGTAATATGCCGATTCCTCTCAATGTAGACAGTTATCTTACAGATACATATGGGGACTATATGCGTTTACCCGACGAAAAGGACAGAGTTCCGTGCCATGATTTTGCACTTTTGGAGATGTAACCCTGAGCACAAAGCATTCAATCAATACCGTAAAGGAAATTAATATGAAAAATTATCTGCTTTTTATTATAGACTCATTGAATTACAGTCATGTAAAAGATAAAATGAGCAAGTTAATGCCCTTTTGCAATGAAATAATTCCCGAGAGTATAGTATGCAACAATATGTATTCACAGGCGCCTTACACAGAGGCTGCAGTTATGAATATTTACTGCGGACAGAATGTGCTTGATAACGGTGGATATTTGAAACGCTTTAAGGATGCCTCAAAAACTATATTTGAGGTGTTTAAGGAAGCAGGATATAAAACATTCTATAATTCCTTCCAACCACAATGCTATCCGTCTTCACTAAGACGTGGTGTAGATGAGCTTTATTATAATGTTGGATATGATCTTGGGGCTCTTTGGTCATATAGATTAAGCCACTATGCAGCGCTGTTGAGAAACGAACAGATAAAGGAAGAGGATTACGTAATACTTGAAGATATTTTTGAGGATAATTTCACTGAATGGGAAGTATTTGTGGAAAAATATCTTGCAGGAGACAAATCCTGTGAAATGATATCGGCGAATAATAAGGCATATGATGGCGATGACGTTTTAGAAAGAGTAAAAAAGCAGAAAAATTTATTTATCGAGGATAAAAGATCTTACATCAATTCGGTTTTGAAGGAAGGAACTACCCATTGCCTGTTTGATATTCCTGCATATGTACAGGATTACAAAATTAAAGACGATAATGTAAGACGTCAGCTTAGAAAGATATTCAAGCCGGTTGCAAGAAAAATACGCAGAAAGGATTTTTCTTACAACATAAAAAATAATAAGGGCTTTGCAAAAGGCACCTTTAAAAGATTTGGTAAATTCATTACGCATCCCTCTAAGAATACATTAAAGGATTTTCTTAAGAGTGCGCAGTTTACCGCAAATATAATGTTTGATTTAGACCTGGGTAGCCGTATCAATAAAAAATGTGATACATTCAAGGCTGCACCAAGCGCAAGAACTCATATAGACCAATACATTAATTGGGCTAAGGAAAATAGAAATTGCAATCATTTTGCGTGTATACACGTAGATGATATACACAATCCCGAAATGTTCTTTACATATGATACAAATGATGTAGAGCTTTTAAAGAGAGAACGAGACGATGCTATGGAGGTTATCAAGTCGTTGGATAAAAAATACAAGGGCAGTATAACTCATGATTTGTCTCTCAGATACATTGACAGAGTAATTGAGTATATGTTCTCTCAGCTTAAGGATAACGGTATGCTTGATGATACATGTGTTGTCATAACAGCGGATCACGGATTTTCCTTCAGCGCTAATCCTGTAAGAGACACCTTTGTTACAAATTTGTATCTTGAGAATTACAACATTCCCTGTATCATTTACAATTCATCAAAGGATGGATTTGTTTATAATGAGCTTTGTACAAGTAAGGATATCCCTGCTACCTTATGCGATATAGCCTTTGGAAGGGTTCCTGAAGAATTTAATGGCCAATCAATATTAAATAAACAAGGGTATTCAAATTTGTTTATTGAATATTGTGGTGGAGGATGCCCGGATCTCACAAGAAGAGATATTAAATTAGCAGCCTTCAATAAAAGCTTGTTTGTGGGTACATTGTGCGATCTCAACAAAGAATTAGGAGATTCCCAGGTTACGGAAATCTATGATTTGGAAAATGACCCATTACAGAAGAAGAATCTCGCAAACGGTGATTATAATTCCGAAGAGGTTCAGATAATGCTTGAAGCTATTAAAAACAGAAGAAAAGAGATTATTAGCAATAATCTTTAGGGAATTTAGTTAACTATGTAGGCCTGTAAAAATGAACACAGGTCTATTATAGGATCAAAAACAGATTAATAGGAAAATAATTGTACCAATAGGGTACTTAGTATAATAAATCTTGAACGTGAAACGAGGAGAAAAAACATGGAATTAACAAGAAAGCAATTTGATATTCTATCCGCATTGGCGACATCTAAAAAGCCTCTTACCCAGAGAGACCTTACAACAGTAACAAACCATTCTCTTGGTACAGTAAACAGAGTTATTAAAGAGCTTACAGAAATGGGATATGTTGCCGATGGAGATATTACTAACAACGGTGTAAACGCTCTTGAGCCTTACCGTGCAAAGAGGGCAGTATTTATTGCCGCAGGCTTTGGATCCAGATTGGTTCCTATTACCTTTAATACACCTAAGCCACTTATCAGAGTACACGGTAAGCGTATTATTGACACCTTGATTGATGCGTGTCTGGCAGCAGGAATCAACGAGATATACATAGTTAGAGGTTATCTTGCAGAGCAGTTTGACCAGCTTTTGTATAAATATCCTATGATAAAGTTCCTTGAGAACCCTGCATACAATGAGGCTAACAATATTTCAAGCTCTCTTGTTGCACGTTATATGCTTTCAAACGCATATGTGTTTGAAGCAGACCTCTTGATTTCAAATCCGAGCATCATCAAGAAATATCACTATACATCTGATTTCCTTGCTATTAAGAAGGATAGAACAGATGACTGGTGCTTTGAGGCGAAGGACGGCATCATTGTGGAGCAGAAGGTTGGCGGTAGAGATTGTTGGCAGATGGTTGGTATATCATACTGGAGCGAGGTTGACGGACACAAGCTTTCACAGGATATTGTAGATGTATACCAGTCTCCCGGAGGAAAAGAACGTTACTGGGAGCAGGTTCCGTTAGCATATAAAAAGGAAAACTATACTGTTGAAATTCAGGAATGCTTTGATGAGGATATAGTTGAAATAGACACATTCCGTGAATTGAAGGCTATTGATAAAACCTACGACGTATAATTTTAGGGGGAAAAATGAAAAAAATATTAGTAATATTGCTAATTATTACAGTTGCTTGTACAGTATTAGCTACTATAGGCTCCTCGGAAAGCATTGTTGTATGCTCTTCTGCAGAGCAGTTCAGAAATGATGAACTACAAAAGCAGCTTAATGAGCGCTTTCCGGATAAGAATATAATAGTAATGTATATGTCTACCGGTAAGGCTTCGGCAAAGATTTTTGCAGAGGGTAGCAACACGGATATTGATATTATTGTAGGACTGGAAACAGGATATATGAATAAAATTTCCGGCAGCCTTGCTGATATATCCGGATTAAGTAACATAGAGTACAATCAGGGATTAGCACCTGAAGACAATAATAATAAATGGGTTACATGGGAAAGACAGGCAGGAGCGATAATAGTAAATACAGAAATTCTTGAAAGATATAACCTTGACATTCCCAAAAGCTATGAGGATTTGTTAAAGCCTGAGTATAGGGGCCTTATTGCAATGCCTGATCCTAAGTCCAGTGGTACAGGCTACTTCTTCTACAAGGACTGGGTTAATCTTATGGGTACAGATGGCGCCCTTGAATATGTGGACAAGCTTTATGTTAACCTTAAGCAGCTTACAGAATCAGGCTCGGGTCCTATCAAGATGCTTAAGCAGGGTGAGGCTGCAATTGGACTTGCCTTGACATTCCAGGCTGTGAATGAAATAAACAGCGGCCATCCCTTTGAAATCATATATCCGGAAACAGGCTCACCGTATTCCTTGACAGGTACTGCAATTATTGACGGTCATAGAGAAAAGGACGGTGTGGAAGAGGTATATAAGTTTATAATAAACGAATTTTTAGTATACGATAAGGAAAATTTCTCACCTGAAAGTGTATATGAGGGACAGACTAACAATATCGAAAATTATCCTAAAAACATAAAATATTCCGATATGACAGGCATACAGAACATTGCAGAAAAGGAGAGACTGTTAGGATTATGGAAATATTAAATACAAAATTATCAGTAAAAAATATGTGTAAGGCATTTGACGGAAAGATGATTCTTGATAATCTTTCGTTTGATTTATACGAGGGAGAATTTTTATCCATTCTTGGTCCGTCGGGCTGTGGTAAAACAACTCTTTTACGTATCCTTATAGGCCTTGAAAAGGCAGATAAGGGCGAAATTATTAAGGGTGGAGTTGATATTTCCGGCCTTAAGAGCTTCGAGAGAGGAATGGGTATTGTATTCCAGAACTATGCGCTTTTCCCCAACATGACAGTTCTTCAGAATGTTGAATATGCTTTGACATTACGTAAGGAAACAAAGGAGACTGCAAGAGAGATTGCGTTGAAAACCCTTGAGCATGTTGGTCTTACAGATCAGCAGAATAAAAGACCTAACCAGCTTTCAGGCGGTCAGCAGCAGAGAGTAGCAATTGCACGTACTCTTGCTACAAATCCGGATATTATTCTTCTTGATGAGCCTATCTCCGCCTTGGACGTAGCCAACAGAGAAATAATGAAGAAGGAGCTTAAGGAGCTTCAAAAGAAATTTAATGTTACAATGCTGTTTATTACTCATGACCAAGAGGAGGCATTCTATCTCAGCGACAGAATCATGATAATGAACAACGGCGTAATCGAGCAAATGGACACCCCAATCAATATTTATACAAATCCCGCAAATCAGTACGTTAAAGAATTTGTAGTTGACCAGCTTGATAAAAAGTATAACGATTTGTTAGAATATACAGGACGGGTATGATATGAAAAACAGACCTTTTAGAGCGATAAAATATATAATTTTAGCATATCTTTGCATAACTGTTATACTTCCGATCTTAAGGCTTTTTATTAATATCAGAGGTGAAAGCATAGTAGATGTATTCAGCTCGGCTCAGTTTTGGCCCATGCTGAAAAACTCTGTTATTACTACAGTTGCTGCAACTGTGATATCAGTAGTACTTTCATTTACCCTTGCGTTTTTTATTAACCGTTCAAGGATAAGATTCAAGTCTATTTGGGTCATTCTTTTTACAATACCTATGCTTATTCCAAGTATCTCACACGGTATGGGATTGGTATTGCTTTTCGGTGATAACGGAATGGTAACTAACATATTGGGAATTAATATTGGCTTATATGGTTATCTCGGTATAATTATGGGATCCGTACTGTATTCATTCCCGGTTTCTTTCCTTTTGTTCTTTGACTCCTTCCAGTATGAGGATTATACAATTTATGAGGCAGCAAGCGTGCTTGGCTTATCTAAGGGAAAGCAATTCTTAAAGATTACATTGCCCTCTATGAAGCAAACAATAGTTTCCGCCGTGCTTTCTGTATTTACCATGATTTTTACAGACTACGGTGTACCCCTCACTACAGGCGGAACAGTTATGACTCTTCCTGTTTATATGTACCGTGAGGTAATAGGAATGATGAACTTCTCAAGCGGTGCGGTAATTGGCGTAGTATTGCTGCTTCCTGCTGTTATTGCCTTTTTGATTGACCTTAGAAAGAGCAGTGTTTCAAGTGGAGCAAGCACAATTACAAAGGGATATTATATTGAGGAAAATAAGACAAGAGACATTATAGTATATTGCGTATTTGGATTGTTCTTGTTCTTATTGTGCCTACCTATAATAGCATTTATATGCTTGAGCTTTGTTAAGCAATATCCTATTGATATGTCCCTGACATTCAATAATATTAAGAAGCTTTTGGATAACAGTATTCATGTATATCTTATTAACTCTCTTGCGGTTTCATTGCTTACAGCACTTTTCGGAACAGCGTTATCATATTTTTCTGCGTATGTAACTGCGAGATCGGGCAAGAAGATATCAAACAAGGTGCTTCACTTCATAAGTATGCTTTCCTTAGCAATACCGGGTGTAGTACTGGGTCTTTCCTTTGTTATTACATTTAATAAAGTTCCGATTTACTCAACTATATTTATACTTGTAATCGTTAATATAGTTCACTTCTTTTCGTCACCTTATCTTCTTGCATACAACTCATTGACTAAATTTAATCCTAATCTTGAGGATGTTGCAAGATCGCTTGGTATCGGTAGGCTCAGAATGCTTGTAAATGTGTTTGTTCCAAGCACAATTCCTACTATTATAGAAATGTATAGCTATTATTTTGTTAACGGAATGATCACTATTTCAGCTGTTTCCTTCCTTGTTAACTTTAAAACAAATATACTTTCACTTATGATACCTCAGCTTGAATCTCAATCATTTGTAGAGGGAACAGCACTTGTTTCACTTTTGATTCTTGGTATTAACCTTGTGGAAAAGGGAATTGCATTCTTCGTTAAGAGAGGAATTGCAATAAGAAGGCTTAGAATGCTCACTGAGAGCACCATAGAAGTTCCCTCAAAATAAATACGATATCCGAATAGCATACAGACATATAGTTTAGATTGATTTATGAGCATTATATAGAAAGGATAGACAAAAATGTATTCTATATTAAAAGAAATCGGACATAAATTCAGATTACCCGGCGAGATTTACTCATACAGACCTATCACAATGGGCAATATAAACTCTACATTTAAGGTATCATATATGAACGAGGATAAAACCCTCAAGTCATATTTATTCCAGAAGGTGAATACCCACGTATTCAAAAGTCCTGTAGAGATAATGGAAAATATAGATAAGGTTACAACATTCATAAGAGAAAAGTATCCCAACCAGATAACCTTACATTTCCACCACACAGAAGAAGGCCTTAACTACTACATCTCCGATGAGGATTCCTTCTGGCGCGTTGTAAATTACGTTGAATCTGTTACCTTCGACAGCACAGAGGACCTTAACGTAATTGAAGCTACCGGTAAGGCGTTTGGTGAATTCCAGACACAGCTTGCGGATTTTGACGGCTCTGTTCTTTATGAAACAATTCCCGATTTTCATAATACAAAGAAAAGACTTGATACACTTTTCAGCCACGTGGAGGAGGATCCCTGCGGACGTGTAAGCAAGGTTAAAAAGGAAATTGATTATATCGCATCGGTTCGCAAGAAGGCTGCCGAGCTTAGTGTTCAGTTTGCAAATGGCGAAATCCCCAAGAGAGTTACACATAACGATACAAAGTGTAACAACGTTCTTTTCGATAAGAAGACAAAGGAGCCTATTGTAGTTATCGACCTTGATACTATTATGCCCGGTATGTCAATGTATGACTTTGCCGATGCGGTTCGTTTTATTGCCAATACTGCAGTAGAGGATGAGCCGGATATATCAAAGGTGTTCTTTGATACAGGTAAGTTCCGTGCCTTTGCAAAGGGCTTTATCGGCGCAACTCGCGGTTCTCTTGAGCCCATAGAGATACAAAATCTTGTTAAGGCAGCATTCTCAATCACAATTGAGCTTGCTTCAAGATTTCTTGATGACTACATAACAGGCGATAAATATTTCAAGTGCAGATATCCTAAGCATAACCTTGTTCGTACCCGTTGCCAGCTTGAGCTTGCAAAGGATATTGAACGCAAGTGGGAAGAGCTTGAGTGGATAGTGCGAGATGTTATTGAAAAATTAAATTAATCATTTTACTTTGATTTTCAAAGGAGAATAAATGAAACAAATAGGAATCTTAGGTGCGGGAACATGGGGTACAGCCTTGGCTAAGGTGCTTAGCGAAAGCGGTAATAATGTTACCGTATGGTCACCTATTGAAAGTGAGGTAGAGGAGCTTAACTCTACCCATATGCATAAGAATTTAAAGGGCTTTGCAATACCCGAGGATGTAGTGTTTACATCTAATATAGAAGAGACATGCGTAGGTATGGACTTTATATTCTTTGTTGTACCCTCTGTGTTTATGAGAGGTACTGCAGAGAAGGCTAAGCCCTATATAAATGAAAAGCAGGTGCTTATTATTGCATCTAAGGGTATAGAGGATAGCACTCTTATGACTCTTACAGATGTGGTCAAGGATGTGCTTAGCGAGGGCGATCGCAGTAAATATAATGATATAGTAGCATTTTCCGGCCCAGCTCACGCAGAAGAGGTAGCTGCAAGAATGCCTACTACCATAGTTTCTGCATGTAAAAGAATGAAAAAGGCCGAGGACGTGGAAGAACTTTTTAAAAGATCCTGCGTAAGAGTGTATACGAATCCTGATGTAACAGGCGTTGAGCTTTGCGGTGCTATCAAGAACATAATTGCTCTTGCTTGTGGTATTTCAAAGGGACTTGGCTTTGGAGATAATACCCGTGCTGCCCTTATTACAAGAGGTATAGCCGAGATTACAAGACTCGGTATGGCAATGGGCTGCGCTGAGCAAACCTTTGCAGGACTTGCAGGCACAGGTGATATAGTTGTTACATCTACAAGTGAGCATAGCCGTAATAATAAGGCAGGTATGCTTATAGGTCAGGGACATTCTCCAGAGGAGGCTATTAAGCTTGTAGGCATGGTTGTAGAGGGCGTAAACGCACTTCCTGCAGCAATTAAGCTTGCGAAAAAATACGAGGTAGAAATGCCTATTGTATCAAGCGTAAACAGGGTTATCAATAAGGGTGTAAAGCCTCAGGATGTTCTTGGAAAGCTGATGGGCAGAGAATACAAATCCGAGCTTAATAAATCAAGTAAGGATATAGTGTTTGAAAACCTTGTTATGAGAAATAAGCGCAAGACAGGTATGACAAGAGTTATCACCTATGGCTCATTCGACCTGTTGCATTACGGCCACATTAACTTCTTAAGACGTGCTAAGCTACTTGGAGATTATCTTATTGTAGTGCTTTCCACAGACGAGTTTAGTCTTAAGGAAAAGAATAAAAAATGCTACTTTGATTATGAGCAGAGAAAGGCACTTCTTGAATCTATTCGTTACGTTGACCTTGTTGTTCCCGAGGAAAGCTGGGAGCAAAAGGTAAGTGACGTACATGAGTTTAAGGCAGATACCTTTGTTATGGGTGATGATTGGGAGGGCAAATTCGACTTCCTTGAAAATGAGGGAGTAGATGTTGTTTACCTGCCAAGAACACCGGAAATCAGCTCTGAAAAAATCAAAAATCATATTATCAAATAACTGTAAGGGGAGTGTCTTATCGACGCTCCCCTTTGGCTTGTAAGAATATTAGAAAAGGCTGCAAGCTTTAATTATCCCATAGTAAGATTGAATATAATGTGTATTGAAAACCTTAAATATTTATGATATACTATATTTAGATTTCATCTAAGGAGAAAGCTTATGATTATAGAAAATTGGAAAATGCTTTATGATGTGTACGGGGAGCTTGAATGCAAGGCGCCTTGCTCTATGTATAGCGTATTGCTTCAGCATGGCTTAATTGATGACCCGTTTTACGGTATTAATGAGCTTAAATATACTAAGCTATCCGATAAGGATTGCACCTTTGTAAGTGAATTTGAGATAACAGAGGATATGCTTTCAAGGGAGTATCTTGAGCTTGAATTTCTTGGTCTTGACACCCTTTGCCGAATCCTCTTTAACGATGTGGAGCTTGCAAGGGTAAAAAATATGCACAGACGGTATGTGTATGATGTAAAAAAGGTTGCTCGTGTCGGCAAAAATACCATACGTCTTGAATTTTCTTCACCAACAGAGTATTTTAAGGCTATGAATAATAAGCATTTCTTACAGACGAATGCTGATACAATTCCGGGCGCTGCCCATCTTCGCAAATCATTTTATATGTCAGGCTGGGACTGGGGGCCTATGCTTCCCGATATGGGAATCTTTCGCCCCGTGTCGATAAATGCTTATGATAAGGATAAAATTGACAATATCTATGTCCGTCAGATACATAAAAATGGCAAGGTTACTCTTAATATAGAGGTTGAAACCAAGCACAATTCGGACTGTGATATTTTTGTAACCGTAGATAATAAGGAAATCAAGCTTGACGAAAACAAAAAGGGAACAGCCGTAATTGACAATCCTAAGCTTTGGTGGGCAAGGGGCTACGGTGAGCAGAATCTTTATGAAATTACTGCAAAAATTGTAAAAAACGGCGAGAACGTGGATGAAAAAAGCCAAAAAATCGGACTTCGCACCCTTACAGTAAGCACAACGCCCGATGAAAACGGCAGTGAATTTTGCTTTGTTCTTAACGGAATCAAGATTTTTGCCATGGGCGCAAACTATGTTCCACAGGATAATCTTGTTTCAAGAATCAATCCTCAGCGCACAGAGGAGCTTATTAAAATGGCACTTGATGCTAATTTTAATTGCCTGCGTGTGTGGGGTGGCGGCTACTATCCCGAGGACGAGTTTTATGACCTTTGCGATAAGTACGGACTTATGGTTTGGCAGGATAGTATGATTGCCTGCTGTAATGTATGGCTTAGTCCTGAGATGAAGACCGAGTATACCGAGGAAATGATATACAATGTTAAGCGCTTAAGACATCACCCCTCCCTTGGTATCTGGTGTGGAAATAACGAGATGGAAGAGGCTGTTATGTACTGGGACGGCTTTGGAGGCAATAATGCCCTCGTTCGTGAGGACTATATTGAGCTTTATGAGAGAATCTTCCCTGCAATTATGGACGCTCTTTCTCCCGATACATTCTACTGGCAGGCAAGCCCATCATCAGGCGGCGGATTTGATGATCCACGCGCCGATAACAGAGGTGATACTCATTTCTGGGAGGTTTGGCACGGCAACAAGCCCTTTACCGAATACAGAAAACGTAAATTCCGTTTCTGCTCCGAGTACGGATTTGAGAGCTATCCCTCAATGAAAACTATCCGTTCCTTTGCCAAGGATGAGGATATGAACTGCTTCTCACGTGTAATGGAAAATCACCAGAAGTGTAAGTCCGGTAATATGAAGATACTTATGTATCTCGCAGACAACTATCTGTATCCCAATTCCTTTGAGGACCTTGTTTATGCATCACAGCTTCTTCAGGCTGATGCGATTAAGTATGGTGTTCAGCATTTCAGAAGATGCAGAGGCTACACCATGGGCTCAGTTTACTGGCAGTTTAATGACTGTTGGCCTGTTGCTTCATGGTCGAGCGTTGACAGCCTTGGCAGATATAAGGCGCTTCACTATGCTGCAAAGAAATTCTATGCTCCTGTGGCTATGGGACTCTTCCTTGAGGGCAACTCCTTAACCGTCAACATTTCAAATGAAACTATGAATGAGTTTAAGGGTAAGGTTGTATTGTGCTTCAGCGATTCAAAATTCAATGTAAGCAAAAAATATGAAACAGAAATACAGGTTAACTCCCTTAGCTCCAAGGATATATTGACTGTTGCTGCCGAATACAAAAACAAATACAGCGAATATATGTATGCAGAGCTTTATTCCGAGGACGGAAAGCTTATTATGCGTGAAACAGAGCTGTATGTTCCGCCTAAGCATTTTGAATGGGATAAGACAGATATTGCTATTGATATTTCAAGGTGTGAAAACGGTACAGAAATCAAGCTTACATCAAATGGATTTGCCAAGGGTGTATATGTAGACTTTGACGGTTGCGACCCAAAGCTTTCCGATAACTTTATCGACATTGTAAATAAAGAGCCTTATATAATTAAGGTAGAAACCGATGTAGCAGCGGAAGAGCTTAAAAAATCAATTTCCGTAAAAACAGTTTACGATATAGGGAGATAACATGAATTATTGGCGCATTTTTAAAGAATGCGCCAATTTTTTTATTTTATCCACCATTCGGGGGTTATTTCTCCAAGGCGTACTGTTTTGCCTGTGGCGTAATCCAGCATAATTTCGATATTGTAATATTTTCCTGCCATAATCTGCACCATAAGCTCTCGACACGCGCCACAGGGGGCACCGTTTGAGCCGTCCGGAAGAATGCATAGAACCTTGTCTATTTCATGCTCTCCGTTTGTTATCATATTGAAGATAGCATTTCGTTCAGCGCATATTCCGAGGGTGGAGCAGGTATCAATGCATACACCTGTATATATTTTCCCCGATTTAGAAAGAACCGCAGCAGAAACCTCTCCACAGGTAACGTACTCGGAAAGTCTGCGTTCATTCAGTTTTTTCTTAGCTTCATCATACATTTTTGTCCAAATTTTATCCATAATATCACCTCATTATAGCTCCTTGCGCTTCTTACGGCGCACTCTGTTTATATGTCGCTCGAAATCTCCACTTGTAATCAGCTCTGTAAGCAGCAGCTGCTCAAAGGTTGGCACAGTACAGGAAAGAAATCCCAGCTTCCTTTTAAAATCAGCAACTAAATGCTTCGGCAGCACCATATATCCCACACGTAAAGCAGGGGATACGGTTTTTGAAAACGTGTTCATATAAATCACGTTATCGTCCTCTGATAAGGCAAACAATGTTTCCTCAGGCTTTGATGAAACGGAGAATTCCGATTCAAAATCGTCCTCAACTATATATCGGTTGTCCTTGCTTGCCCATCTTATATATTCGTGGCGCTTTGATGCTGTGGCAGTAACACCGGTAGGATAGCTTCTGTATGGTGTGGTGTGTAGAATATTTGCGTCCGTGTTTGAAAGAGATAAGGTATCAATTCCGTCCTTGCCTAAGGGCAGCATACGGATTTCCACACCGGAGGAGGCGTAAACCTGTTCAATTTTTTTATAGGACGGAGACTCTATTCCGTACAGCTTATCCCTGCCAAGCAATGCAATAATAAGATTGTAAAGATACTCAGCGCCAGAGCCGATTATAATCTGCTCATAGGAAGCATTAATGCCCTTATTTCTTGCAAGATAGAGTCGAATGGCCTCACGCAGCTCCAAAATTCCCTCATTTGGAGATTTTTCAAGCAGCTCAGCCTTTCTTTCCATAGCCTTACGCATGGATTTTAATAAAATTGAAATAGGAAATTCAAAAATCACGGGAGACGTGTGAGTTAAATGGGGAATAATGGGCTCTGTCGACGTTGTCCCATAGGCATCTCCCGAATGAAAAATAACAATATAACCCCTTCGCTGTCGGGCTTCAATATATCCCTCATCACATAAGAGGGCATAAGCATGCTCAACGGTAACCGTGCTTATATTAAGCTCAGCGCAGACTGTCCTTTTTGACGGTAGCTTAGCGCCGTATGGGTAAATTTCCTTAATAATATCAGCCTTAATTTGCTCATATAATTGTAAATATGCAGGCTTTTTTACATTTGTATCTATTTTGTAGTTCATCTGGTGATATAAAAAACTCCTGTTTTGGTTATTTTCATATGTTCAGAATTATTATATAATACATTTATTAAAAAATCAAGGAGGAATTTTTATGTCGCATAATCATCAGAAGAAAATCGCTGCAATAAACGATTTTTGTGGCTTTGGCAAATGCTCACTTGCCGTATCAATTCCCATAATTTCTGCAATGAAAATACAGTGCTGCCCACTTCCTACCTCGATTTTTTCAAATCATACAGGATATGATAGCTTTTACTATACAGATTTTACCTCTCATATGAACTCATACGCTGACGAATGGGAAAAGCTTGGCCTTAAATTTGAGGGCATTCTTACAGGCTTTCTTGGCTCACCTGACCAGATTGATATTGTTAAAAGCTTTCTTAAAAGATTCAAAAAGCCCGATACTGTGTCCATAATTGACCCTGTAATGGGAGATAGAGGAGAGCTTTATCCCACATATTCACCCTTGCTTGCAGAGAAAATGAAATCACTTGTAAGATATGCGGATATATTAACACCTAATCTTACTGAAGCATGTATTCTTACCGACACTCCCTATAATATTGCTCCAAGTAAGGAGGAGCTTTTGTCTATTTGCAAAAGACTTTCCTTTATGGGACCTGATAAAATTGTTATTTCCGGAATTGAAAGAGGAGAGGACCTTGACAATTTTGTTTATGAAAAGGGAAGAGAGCCTATTATAATTACCTCTCATAAGGTTGGACCCTGCCGTGCAGGTACAGGCGATGTATTTTCATCAATTATAGCTGCAGATAGCATAAACGGTGTAGCTCTTTCCGATTCTGTTCGTCACGCCGCCGATTTTATTGCAAAATGTCTTCGCCGTACGGTTGAGCTTAATTTACCTAAGGCTGACGGCATCTGCTTTGAGGAGTTTTTAAAGGAGCTTTAAGATGAAAAACCGTATACGTTATATGACTTTGGCAGGTATTTTCTGCGCAATGACCTTTGTTTTTACAGCCTATCTGCACATTCCCGTTTACACAGGCTATGCCCATATAGGAGACGGATTTATCTACCTTGCCGCATGTCTTTTGCCCTTGCCCTACGGAATATTTGTAGGTGGCATCGGCGCATTTTTAGCCGATATGCTGACAGGCTATATGATGTGGGCGCCTGCCTCACTTGTAATAAAATCGCTGACTGTTATTTTCTTTTCAAGAAATGCTAAAAGAGTAGTGTGCGCAAGAAATATCCTTGCATTAATTCCCGCATGGCTTCTTTGTATCGGTGGCTATTATTTTTATGAAGGTATTATAACAGGTAATTTTATATCCCCCTTAGCTTCTGTTACAGGCAATATAATTCAGTCATCTCTCAGCACCGTAGTGTTTATCGTAGTCGGAGTAATTATAGATAAGCTAAATAAGGAAAATAATATATAAAGACAGGCGTTGCCTGTCTTTTTTACTTGATATAATCGTAAAAATGTGCTACAATAAAATAAAGAACATATTCGAGGTGATATTATGCAATTTGAAATCAAGGGCAAGGACTTTATAAAGGACGGTAAGCCGATTAAAATAATTTCCGGTGCTGTCCACTATTTCCGTAATATGAAGGACACATGGGACGATATTTTTAAGAAAATGAAGGCGATGGGTCTTAACTGTGTGGAAACCTACTGCGCATGGAATATGCACGAAAAGCAGCCGGGCGTGTTTGATTTTTCGGGAAATCTTGATATTGCCGAATTTATAAGAACAGCAGAGAAAAACGGTCTTATGGCAATAGTTCGCCCCGGTCCCTATATCTGCGCAGAGTGGGAATTCGGTGGTCTTCCCTGGTGGATTCAGGTTTATGACGATATGGAGATTCGTTGCTCCAACCCTACATATATTAAGCATTTTGAAAATTATCTTTCACACTTGTTTGATGAAATACGTCCTCTTCTTTTTACTAACGGTGGACCTATTATTATGATGCAGTGTGAAAACGAGTACGGATATTACGGTGATGATAAGGAATATCTTTCCTATCTTTACAATTGTTATCGCCGTTTAGGTATAGATGTGCCACTTTTCACATCAGACGGAACATCAAGAACCGATATTCTTGACGGTAGCATAGAGGGCTGCCTTTCCACTCTTAATTTCGGCAGCAGAGTTGAGGAAAACTTCCGTGCTCATGATGAATTATATCCCGACAGCCCTAAGATGTGTATGGAAATGTGGGACGGCTGGTTTGATGCCTGGGGCGATAAGGCACATCATACCACATCAGCTGAAAATTACGCAGGCGTTGTTGACGATATGCTTAAGCGTGGCAGCCTTAATATGTATATGTTTATCGGTGGTACAAACTTTGGCTTTACAAGTGGAGCAAATCACTATGAAAAATTTGCCCCCGATGTAACAAGCTATGACTATGATGCCGTTCTTACCGAATGTGGCGACACAACAGAGAAATATCATGCATTAAGAAATGTTATAAGCAAATATATCGACACTCCCCTCCCCGAAATTCCCAAAAACCGTGAAAAAAGAGCATACGGCAAGGTATCACTTACTGAGATTGGCGGATTCTTTGACAATCTTGAAAAGCTTTCAAGCCCACAGGTTTCAAACGTACCAAGATGTATGGAGCATTACGGCAACGGCTACGGCTATATCGCATACACAACCAAGCTTAACCGTGATTATAATAATGTGGACCTTAGCTTTGCAGGTCTTGGCGACAGGGCGCAGATTTATGTAAACAAATCTCTTATGGGAATTGTTTATGTAAATGACGACGAGTTAAGAGTGAAAATCAGTGCAAAGGCAGGGGACACCCTTACAGTTTTGTGCGAAAATATGGGTAGAGCCAACTTTGGACCTAAGATGATGCGTAAAAAGGGTATTGACGGCAGATGCTTGCTTGGCGGCAAAATCCACTTTAACTGGAATGCTTATACATTGCCTATGGATAATCTTGAAAATGTTACCTATTCTACTAAAAAGCCGGAGGAGGTGTCCTGCTTTTACCGTGGACACTTTAATGTGGTTAAGTGTGCTGACACATTCTTATATCTTGACAGCTTTACAAAGGGCTTTGTAGTAATAAACGGATTTAACATCGGTAGATACTGGGAAATCGGCCCTCAGAAAAGCTTATATGTTCCTGCTTCCATTCTCAAGGAGGGAGAAAACGAAATTGTAGTTTTCGAGTCCGACGGTATTAAAAATGACGCAACGGTAGAGTTTTTTGACTACCCAACCCTTGGATAAATAATTAAAAAGAGCTATTTTGACAGTCAAAGTAGCTCTTTTGATTTCAACTTAAAATATTGACTTCTCAACATTTTTTACAAAAAGTGTTGAATTTGTGAAGATTTCGTGATAAAATAATGGTAGCCGACTTTGAAGGAGGGACTTTATGAAGAAAAAAAGGATAAGCATGTTTTGGTATAGAATTACTTCTATTGCCGCTGGATTTGTTGCCAGATTTATTTTCAGAAGAAAATTTATCCGTAATGAAATAAAGAAGCTTAAGGGTCCCTATGTTATAATTGGTAACCACCAGGCATCTCTGGATTTTGTTAATCTTATGGGAGCCACAAGACGGCCCATTACCTTTGTGGTAAGCAACTCATTTTACAATACATTGCCTGTTAAAGGCATAATGCAGAAGATTGGTGTTATTCCGAAGCAGCAGTTTCAGACTAATATTACCGACCTTAAGAGGATGAAGGCAACTATTGATGAGGGTGGTATACTTTGTATCTATCCTGCCGGACTTATGAGTGAGGACGGTCTTTCCACTCCTATCCCTCATGGAACATACAAATTCCTTAAGTGGCTTAAGGCTGATATTTATTGCGCCAAGACTATCGGTACATATTTTGCAATGCCCAAGTGGACCAGGGGTATGCGCAGAGGCAGAACCTATCTTGATATTTATAAGCTTTTTGATAGGGACGAAATTGCAGGACTTGACATTCCCGAAATAAAGGAAAAAACCGATGAGGCGATTTTGTTTGATGCCTACCGTGAGCAGGAAAAATACCTTTCCAAATTTAAAAAGAACGATAACATTGAGGGGCTTCACAATGTGCTTTATATGTGTCCTCACTGTAAAAAGGAATTTTCAATTCACGTAAAGGATAAAACCACGCTTTACTGTGACAGCTGTGGCTACGAGGAAACAAGCGATAAGTACGGCTTCCTCCACAACGAAAAGGGAATAGGAGAGGAAATCCGTTATCCCTCCGACTGGAGCAGACTTATCTATAATGAGCTTAAGACAAAAATTGCTGACGGCAGCGAGAGCGAGCTTTCCTGTGATACAATTATCCACACAATTGATTTTGATAAAAATAAATATGTGGAAACAGGCAAGGGCGTATTGACTCTTACAGGGGAGCGCTTTATCTTAAAGGGTGAGGTTAAGGGCGAGGAGCTTGATATTGCAGTCCCCGTTTCCTATCTTGCATCATTACCCTTTAAGCCGGGACGCCATGTGGAGCTTCAGCATGGCGACCAGATTTATCGCTGTGTGCTTTCTGACGGCAGACTTGCAATGAAGTATATTAACACTCTTAAAATACATAACGAATTAAATAGCGTAAAGATTAATTCCCGTTAATTCGGGAATTTTTCTTTATTTATTGAAAAACCGATAAAAATAATGTATCATATATGTAGTAAGTACTAAGGAGGCAGATATGAAGAAAATTGTTGTATTTATGTTATTTGGTCAGTCCAATGCAGTCGGACACGCCATGCCCATGGATGAAAAGGACTATATTCTTGAGCCACTTAAGAATGTTTACGGCTTAAACAGAGACCCTAATCAGTCTTATGATATTAAGGAGCTTAAGTTTACAGGCTATACCAGCTTTGGTATGAATCTTGCAGAAACTCAGGATAATACATATTCAGTTGCCAACTGTCTTGCACGTCGATGGCAGGACGAAATAGATAACGGCAATCCGAATGGCTTACCCGACCTTTATATTATTCACATTGCCATAGGCTCCCAAGGGCTTCTTGATATGTGGAATATGAACAGAGAAAAGGTAATGGTTCCGGGAATCCTCGGTACTGTAGATATTTCCATGTACCCTCTTGCCGAATTGGTGCTTAATCTCTTTAACAAATACTGTAAGGATAACGACCTTGAGCCCGATTTTGTCGGTATGCACTGGCGTGGCGGTGAGCAGGAGGTGCGCCGTGGCATTGACTATCTTGAAAAGATTAATCTTAAGGAAGAATATATAAAATTCTTTACAAGTCTTCGTCTGGCAGTGGGATACGATGTGCCTGTTACTCTTCATAAAATGCCCTTTGAAAAGGTATTTACAAATGAGGACCCCACAGGTGGCTGTCTTGCAACAATGCATTACATTAATGATATATTTGAAAAACTGACAGCCGAGCTTAAGGATACAGCTTTGTTTGACCCCACAAGATGCCCCTTTTATGATGCTAATCAGTGGGACTTCGGCATCTTCCGTTGGGACCTTATTCACTATCAGGGCAGAGTAAACGACTGGGTAGCCGGTGAAATTTTAGAGGAATATAAAAAAAGATGACAGATAAGGAAAGAATTAAAAAGCTTGATGCTCCCTCGGGAATAGTTGATTGCGTTCTTGATACCGACGCATATAACGAGGTTGACGACCAGTATGCTATCGCATATCTGCTTCGTTCACCCGACAGAGTAAATGTAAAGGCAATTTATGCAGCCCCGTTTTCCAATCCTAAAAGCAATTTTAATCCCGAAAAGGGAATGGAGCTTAGCTATAATGAAATAAAAAGACTGCTTGCCCTTGTTAAATGTTATACCCCTCTTTACTACGGCTCAAACAGCTTTTTAAGACATGAGGGCTCACCTGTTATATCTGATGCAGCCAAGGACCTTTCCGAAAGAGCTATGTGCTACACCAAGGAAAAGCCCTTATACGTGGTTGCAATCGGAGCTATAACAAATGTGGCATCTGCCATTCTTTTAAATCCTCAGATAGCTGACAGAATTGTGGTCGTATGGCTTGGAGGTCACGCACGTCATT
Organism: Eubacteriales bacterium; assembly: GCA_045542275.1. Classification (GTDB taxonomy): domain Bacteria; phylum Bacillota; class Clostridia; order Oscillospirales; family CAG-272; genus RGIG2000. Next base: position 29,190 of record JAZQKP010000025.1, read on the forward strand.
TTTCCGACACCAAGGAATTTAATATGTTTCAGGATATCGCCTCAGCAAGAGTGGTTATGGGTAGCGGTGTACCCTTTGTTCAGCTTCCCTGTATGGGCGTGGTAAGCGAATTTCGCTTGTCAGGTGCTGAAATTGAAAGGTGGCTTCTTAATAAAACACCCCTTTCCGATTACCTTGGCAGATATACAATAAAAGAGGCAGAATCCTATGCAAAGGGTCGTCCCTGGACACGAATCATATGGGACGTATGTGCGGTTTCGTGGCTTTTTGATAAAAAAGGTAGCTTTTTGCGTTCAAGAATAGAGAAGGTTTATTTGCCGGATTATAACGGATTTTATGAGGATGAGCCTCTTCCTTACTCAATGAGATATGTATACAGCATAAACAGAGATGAGCTTATGGCAGACCTTATTTTTAGAATTACCAAGGAGGATTAATATGTTTGAATTAGGACTTTCAACACCCGGATTTGTAAATGAGCAGCTATTTAAGGACTGTGAGGCTGCAGGTATTAAGCATCTTGAAATTTCCGTTGATAAGTGGCAAAGTGACAAGCTTGATTTTGCTCAGCTTAAGGCTTGGTCGGAAAAATTCAATGTAAATTTGTGGTCCTTTCATTTGCCCTTCTGGCCCTTTAACGAAATTGATATTTCAAGAAAGGATATGGCAGAGGACAGCGTAGCCTATCTTAGCGAATTTATAAAAAAGGGCTCAGAGATAGGAATACATAAGTATATTATTCATGCAAGTGGAGAGCCAATAGCTGAGGAAGACAGAAAAAGTCGCATGGAGTGTGCGAAAAAGAGCCTTTTTGAGTTGGCAGAGCTATCAAAGGAATACGGCTCAGTGGTTCTTGTTGAGGACCTTCCGAGAACCTGTCTTGGCAGAAATTCCTCTGATATGCTGGAGCTACTTAGCGCTCACCCCAACCTTAAGGCTTGCTTCGATACCAATCATCTTCTTGACGAGGATATAGTTAAATTTATCCACGCCCTTGGGGATAAAATCGAATCAACTCATATTTCCGACTATGATTTCAATAACGAAAGACATTGGTTGCCCGGCGAGGGTGATATAAACTGGCAGCAGCTTATTTCAGCCCTTAAGGATGTAAACTACAATGGCATATGGCTTTACGAGATTGATTTTGGCTGTCCTTGGACAATTAAAAGAGACAGAGACCTTTGCTGTCAGGATTTTAAGGATAATATAAGTCAGCTTGCGGAGGGTAAGACACCCTTGCCTCTTGGCACAAGAGTAGACGGACTTAAGCATTGGACTAAGGAATAATAAGAAAACCGACCCACGTGGGTCGGGTTTTATCTGTTTAAATACCAGATTGCGAAATTAAGATACCCTGCAAAGATTACCCATACCATATAAGGTAGCTGCAAATATGCGGCTACCTTATTTAGCTTTTCAAAGGAAATAATCATACGGATAATTATAAAAAGCAAGAAAAGAAGCCACACAAAGGCAAACAAAAACTTATTAAAGCCAAAAAATATTATGCTCCAGGTAAAGTTGGCAATCAGGTTTGCACCGTATAAGGAAAGGGCATTTTGCGATGCGATTATATTATCCTTGCGATTAATAAAAATCATAGCTGAGCTAATGCCCATAAGCACATAAAGAACAGTCCACACAATCGGAAAGAGAATTGACGGTGGCGCTAAGGGAGGCTTAACTATTTTTGTGTAAATATCCATATTACCTTGGGTAAGGGCAGAGGCAAGAAGCCCTGTTCCCACAGCGATTAATATTGAAACTATATATACCTTAATTTTATTCCACATTTTCCCACCACCTTTTCTTTATATATTCTATGCAGATATGGGGTAAAATATGATATGAATAAATAAAAGAGGAAAATATATGTGTACAAGTATTTCAAAAAACGCAGACGGCTTGATTTTTGGCAGAAATATGGATATAGATTGCTCCTTTGGAGAAAGATTTGTTCTTACCCCGAGGCGCTTTCCCTTAACATATAAATGTCTTGAGGAAAGCAAAGTGCATTACGGTTTTTTCGGCACAGCTGCAGTAGTAGATAACTATCCCCTTTACGCAGAAGGGGCAAACGAATACGGATTGTGTGTCGCCGCCCTTAATTTTGTTGGCAACGCACACTACTCCGATTACAGAGAGAATATGATTAATTTAGCGCCCTATGAGCTTATACCAAAGCTTCTTTCGGAATGTAAAAGCACAAAGGATGCAAGAGCAATGCTTGAAAGCGTGAATTTAGTTAATATCCCCTTTAAAGAGGATTTACCCCTTTCATATCTTCATTTTCATATAGCAGATAAATATGAAAGTCTAGTTTTTGAAGTGACAAAAAACGGTAACCGCATTTACGATAACCCTATAGGTGTTCTTGCAAATAACCCACCCTTTGATGCTCAGCTTAACAATCTCTCAGCCTACAATTATATTAAAAATCAAACACGTGAGCCCACATTTTTTAGTGTAGAGCCCTATTCCTTAGGTATTTCTGCCACGGGACTGCCGGGAGATTACTCCTCATTTTCCCGTTTTGTTAAGGCTTCATTTCTTTCTCACTATTCAAATTGGGAAAATAAAATCCCTCAGATGCTTGCCATTCTTGGTGCTGTTGCTGTGCCAAGGGGCGCAGTTATAGAAAAATGCAAGGAGCATTATACCCTTTATTCCTGCGTTGTGGATGCCGAGGAGCTAACCTACTATTATAAAGCCCATAATTCAATTATTACATCTGTTTTTAATGTATCTTCTCTTGATATGAACGGTACAAGCCTTGAAATTCACCATTTTATATGATAAAATATATGTAAGAGAGGTGATTTTATGCTTAAGCGCTTTAGAGAAACAATGATAGATTGCTATGCCGAAATTTTAAATGATATGAACCCCTTTTGCACAAAGGACGGGTACTTACAGGAGGCAGAAAAAATAATTGACGGATTTTTTACGGTTGAGGATAAAAGCAAATATTCTGCCGCAGATATAATTCAGCCTGTTTTTAAGGAAACAAGAGGAAAATATCTTGACGTTACAAATTGCAGTATGGCAGTAGATATGCTTCTTGACGTGTTTAAATCCTGTGAGGAGTGTATTCCTTTCTTTGAGGACCCCCAGCTTGGCCCGAGAATGGAGGATGGAAATATTACTCCCGTTATAAGAGTAAATGAGCATTTTGTCCTTGACTGTCTTTTCATAAAGAAGCAGGGACTTGTGTACATAAACGAAAAATTTTACATTAAGATGCCTAAGAAAAGGGTGCTTGATTTTTATAAATCCGTGCTTACCGACGATACTGTTTATGTGGAATACGATATTCCGAAAAAATCCCTTTCCTCATATTTCAAATCCCATTTTAAGGCTGTAAGCAAGGATAAGTATTTGCCAAGCAAGGTCAAAAACAAGGATAGAATAGTTAAGGTGTTTGATAAAAACGGCTTAATAGAGGTAAAATAAGAAAAAGTGCGACCAAGTGTCGCACTTTTTATTTATAAATCTTCGTCAAAGAACATCGCCTGACGTTTTTTCATTCTTTGCCAGTTAATAAAGGCATAGGTGTCGTTTATAAAGAACATAGAGAAGCAAATTACCATAGGCAGACTTGAAATATCCTTAACAGTGGCAGAAATCCAAAGGGAAATAAGCACCATATCATTGGCAACGTAGCCAAGCGCGTAATAGGGGCTTCTTAAATAGGTCATATAAGCGGCAACAAAGCTTGTGGTAACGGAAAATGTGCTGACTAAAAGGTTTGCATTTCCCAGCGCCTTAAGTATAAAATAGAATCCCACGGTTACAAAAATGGCAAGAATAATCATAACCGTTACCTGTTTTTTCGTAATTTTACTTACCTTTACCTCCCTTGTTTTACCGTAGGGATTTCTTGCCCAGGAGATAACAGCTGCAATTGCAATAGGGGAGCTCATACAAAGATATGTAATCATCTCTCCGTAGTAACGGAAATGATATGAAATAATTCCGTAGAAAACGGAGAATACAACAATAAGCACCTGTCCTATAACGTATCCCTTTGCAGTAAAAATCAAAGCGGTAAGACCGATAATAGATGAAATAAGCGTAAGATAATCCTTGTCGGGAGAAATAAGAAATGCTATTATTACGCCAAGTGTGGACACAGCCCACAGACATCTTTCAAAAATTGTAAGGGATTTTAAAAGCTCCTTTACCTTTTTCATATTCACCTCAAAAAAATAAGCACTCGAAGCGCTTCTTCAATGACCTAACGAAGCGAAACGAATGCATAATACATTCCTACCCGGTGGCAGTTTACTGTATTTTAACATAAACTGACATATATGTCAATAATAAAATTATGTGCGACGTAAAATGCAAATGCTTGACAGGTGAGACAAAACCGTGATATAATATACCCATTAAATATTTATAAGCAAAACTATCAATGGAGAAAACAGATGTTAAAAAGATTTTTATCCTATTATAAGCCACACAGGGTGATGTTTTTCTTCGATATGCTGGCATCTCTTACCGTTGCATCTATCGGAATTGTATACCCCATTATCACCCGTGAAATGTTAAATGAGCTTATACCGAACAGACAGTACAGAGATATTATATTCTTCGGCTCACTTCTTTTGGTGCTGTATCTTATCCGTGCCCTGCTTGATTTCTTTATTCAGTATCAGGGCCACGTAATCGGCGTTAAAATGCAGGCAAATATGAGAAGCGATATGTTCAATCATCTTGAAAAGCTTCCCTACGGCTTTTATGACGGCAACGAAACAGGTAAGATAATGTCAAGAATGACAAATGACCTTTGGGAGGTTAGCGAGCTTGCCCACCACGGACCTGAAAATATACTTATTTCCTCTATCTCCATTGTTACAGCATTTGTATATCTTTCAACCATAAATATCTGGCTTACCCTTATTATTTTTGCATGCGTACCCTTTCTTATTTTAATTTCCTGGGCGCTCCGCAAGAGAATGAGAAACGCCTTTATGGAAAGCAGAAAATCCGTTGCCGAGATTAACGGTGCCCTTGAAAGCAGTATTTCCGGCATCAGAGTAACCAAGGCGTTTACTAACGCAGAGGTGGAGGCTGAAAAGTTTGAAAAGGGAAACAGCTCCTTTGTTGAGGCAAGACGTAAGTCCTATAAGGCGATGGGTATGTTCCATTCCTCAACAACCTTTGTAACTAATGTATTCAATGTAATCGTTCTTATTGCAGGCGGCCTTTTCCTGTATAACGGAGATATTAAATTCGGTGACTACACCGCATTTATTCTGTCAGTAAACCTTTTTCTTGGCCCTGTAAATACACTTATCGGCTTTATGGAGCAGTACCAGAACGGTGTAACAGGCTTTAAGCGTTTTCTTGAAATTATGGATGCCGAGCCGGAGCTTGACCTTGAAACAGCTACGGATATTGAAAGAGTTGAGGGTGACATTAATTTCAAGAATGTAACCTACAGCTATGAGGGTGATACTGACGTGCTTCATGACCTTTCCCTTGAAATCAAAAAGGGCGAAATGTTTGCTCTTGTTGGTCCAAGCGGAGGAGGTAAGACTACAATTTGTCACCTTATTCCCCATTTCTACAACGTGGAAAAGGGCGAAATCTTTATTGACGGTAAGGAAATTCACGATATAACAATGAAGTCCCTCCGTCAGAACATCGGTATAGTTCAGCAGGACGTATACCTCTTTAACGCAAGTATAAGAGACAATATCCTTTACGGCAGACCGGGTGCCACCGAGGAGGAGGTAATTGAGGCTGCAAAGCGTGCTAATATTCACGATTATGTGCTTACTCTTGAAAACGGCTACGATACCATAATCGGCGAGCGTGGCGTTAAGCTTTCCGGTGGACAGAAGCAAAGGCTTTCCATTGCAAGAGTGTTCTTGAAGAACCCACCCATTCTTATTCTTGATGAGGCGACAAGCGCCCTTGATAACACAACGGAAATTCTTATTCAGCGCTCCCTTGATGAGCTTTGTAAGGGTAGAACAACAATTGTAGTTGCCCACCGTCTTTCAACTGTTAAGAATGCGGACAAGATTGCCGTAGTATCCGAGGGACGCATTACTGAGCTTGGTAACCATGACGAGCTTGTAGCCCTTGGCGGAACCTACGCAGGACTTTATAAGCTTCAGTTCCGTGACGATGTTAATAAATAAAATTTGCGAGAGGGCTTCCTCTCGCATTTTTGTTTATTTATAGTTTATAATTATGTAATATCATTACAATGAACTAATTTATACCAAGGACGGATTATATAATGGCAGACAGCAATAAGAAGGTTGAAACAGGCAAGAGAAAATGGTATTTCAAAGCGCTTAAAAAGGTGATGAAAATCAGATATAAGGAGCCAAAGTTTGTCTACCTTGACGGCAAGGTAATTCAGCAGGGAAGTATTCTTCTCAGTAACCACGAGGGCACAGATGCCCCTATGGCATTTGAGATTTATCATAAGAGCAAGTTCAGAATGTGGGGCGCCCACGAAATGAACTCAGGACTTATTAAGCTTTACAAATATCAGACAAAGGTATATTACCACGAAAAGAAGCATTGGAATATTCACGCTGCAAGGGCATTTTGCCTTATTGCCAGCCCCCTTACCAATCTTTTCTACAGCGGTCTTAACCTTATTTCCACATACAAGGATTCCAGATTTGTAAAGACTATTAAGGAAAGCTACGCTACACTTACAGGTGGCGAAAATATTATTATCTATCCCGAGGACTCCACCAACGGATACCTTGCACAGCTTGAGGGCTTCCACGCAGGCTTTGCTATGCTTTGTGAATACTGCAAGAGAAAGGGCTACGATGTTCCTATCTATGTTACATACTTTAAAAAGGATATGAACATATACGTTATAGATAAGCCTGTTATGTACTCTGAGCTTAGCGCAGGTGAGGAAAGCAAGGAGGAAATAGCTAAGAAGCTTTGCGAAAGATGTAATGAGCTTGGCAGAATGGAGCTGTTTATTGAGCCTAAGCCCGAGGACGAAATCGAAGTAATCGAGGAAACCGAAGAGGTAACTGAGGCAGTCGAAGAGGCAGCAGATGAAGTCAAGGAAGAAGTAAATGCATAATAAAATGGACAGAGAATGTTTGGCGTGATACTCTTAACGGAGCATCACGCCAGTTCTATTCGCCTCTCGGCGAGTTCTATTGCTTCGCAGTGATATTCGGCTTACGCCGAGTGATATTCGCTTTGCGAGTTTGGGAGGCGAATAGAATATCACTGAAGCCACAAGGCTTCAATATAACTATCGTGTTAACGATAATATCACTCCGACGAAGTCGGAATATAACTTGACTAATCATCGAATTTTTTGTATAATATTGGTAGAGGTGATGTTATGTCAAACAGCATTTTAAGAGACAAAGCAAGGAATTTTGCAAAGAATATTGTTTTCCTCGATTGTGGCGCTATACGCAGAATGCTGATATCCTCGCTAAATACAATTAAGGCAAAACAAGAGTAGGGGTGTGGGCTTTGCTATTTGCCTTTGTAACACAAAGGCGAAACTTGCGATAAACAGAACGATAAATAAGAATTCGGCAGGAGGAAATATGTTTAGGAGGTTGTTTTCAAAAGCAAAAAAGAATACTGACTTTTCGATAATGCCAAAAACGACAACAAATAACGAAGACAGGGCAGAACGTCTGATAAATAAATATGGTTTTGATTTTGAAAGCATTTCCAAAATGGAAATACGGACTCTTATTGAAACAGAACTATCAGAATTTCCACAAGGCAGTTCTGAATATATCCGATTGTTATGCGGCTATTTGTATTGCATTGGAGATGAAACCGACATTGATTTGATAAAAAATGTGAAGTATGAAATAAATTTTGATGTTGGACAAATGATAGATGGCGCATGGATCGAAAATCTGGAAAATAAAAATCCGGATGACAGAGTTCGCCTTATCAATGAATTTATTTCCTACTACAAAAACTACTATGGATTAGATACAACAAGCACATAAATTCCAATTGCTCTAATATCAAACGCCGACAGACTCTGTCGGCGTTAATTATTTGTTTACTGCGAAGCAATTCCGCACGATATGAGCAAATTGAATGGTGATTTCTTGGATAAGAACGTAACGCTTTTAACTCTGTCCTTTTATTTTACAAGCAACGCATCAGTGTATATCGCTTGCAGTGTCTTTAGGACACTACGAAAATCCCCCTTTACTTTTCTTATATTTAATGGTACAATATAAGAAGAACAGACCGAAAGGAGAGGGATTATGCGTAAGGATAGAATGCTTCGTAACCCCGGATTTAAGTATACCCCTGAAATATTTGTCCGTACTCTTGTCGCATCTTGGTTTTTTGTCAGCTTTATTAACTTGGTTTTTTATAATGTAGGATACAGGGACCTTACCTTTGTTCAAGGTTCGGTGGCAAGCACCGTAATTACGGTTGTGCTTATTGCTTTAGCAGCCGTAGGACTTACATTTCTTGAGTATTACTATAAGGATTTACTTCTTACAGAATATATAATGGTGATTTCCTACACCCTTATGTCACTGCTTATGCTTTCCCGTGCCACACGCAAGGATGTATTTTATATCGCCCTTGCCATTATTGCAGTAGGTGTGATTGTTCTTGTATATGCCCTTAACAGAGGCTGCTTTATTTTACCGAATATAGATATTTCGGCTAAGGCTAAATATACAGTAATCGGTGTTATTGCCTTTGTATGCACATTTCTTCTGGCAGCCATGGGAGTTTTAAGATATGAAACCTATTTTGCGCCTAACTTTGATTTTGGCATCTTTGCCCAGATGTTCTACAGCCTTAAGGAGCATCTGACTCCTATCACCACCTGTGAAAGAGATTATGTGCTTTCCCACTTTGCAGTACACTTTTCACCTATATGCTATGTGCTTTTGCCAATTTACTGGCTGTTCCCCTTTCCCAACACTCTGCAGATAGCTCAGGCAGTAATTTTAATGAGCGCATCTATACCCTTGGTTCTTCTTGCCAAGGAAAAGGGACTTACCAACAGGTCAACAGCATTTTTGGCTGCGCTTTTTGTGGCATATCCTGCAATTACCGCAGGCTGTAGCTACGATTTTCACGAAAACTGCTTTATTTTACCTCTGTTGATGTGGACAATTCTTTTCTTGGAGAAGGAAAGATATGTTCCTATGGGATTAATGGCTATTGCCACCCTGATGGTTAAGGAGGACGCCTTTATCTATCTTGTAATTCTTTCTCTGTTTATTATGATATCAAAGAAGAAGCCGAGAGAGGGCACAGTTCTTTGCGTTGGCTCCCTTGTATATTTTATGATATCCTATACCGTTCTTACCAAGTTCGGACTTGGTATAATGGATGATTCCCGATATGGCAACCTTATTTATAACAATTCCGGTCTTTTTGGAGTTATAAGAACCCTTGTTGTAAACCCGTCCTATGTTTTAACCCAGCTGTTTGTAACCGAGAATATGGGTATCGGCAAAATAGAATATGCTCTGGAGCTGTTTTTACCCCTTGCATTTATTCCCTTTATAACAAGAAGATTTTCAAGATATATTCTTTTAACCCCTGTGCTTCTCAACATTCTTTCCATGTACCAGTACCAATATGATATCGGATTTCAGTACAACTTCGGTATTATCGCCCTTATATTCTATCTTTGCGTTCTCAATCTTGCTGATATGAAGCAGGAGCCAAAGAGATATATCGGTGTTATCGCTTGCTTTGCTACAATTATTCTTTATTTCGGACTTGCCTTTGGCAGACAAATCCCATACTGGCAGGAGCAGAAAAACAACGGTGATGTGTACGATAAAATGGACGAGGTGCTTGAGACCTACGTGCCTGATGACGCATCCGTTGCTTGTACAACCTATATAGTTCCTCATTTAAGTCAGCGTGATGAGGTATATGAAACCTTCTATCATCAAAATGACGGCAGGTATAAGACTGATGTTGATTATGTAGTTCTTCTTTTACGTGCAGGTTATAAGGAGGAAAGCAAAAAAGAGGCAGCATACTATCTGTCCCATGGCTATGAGCAGATATATATTGACGATATGCTCTGGATACTTACTAAAACAAAATAAATAAAAAAGAGCGACACGTGTCGCTCTTTTTCTTATACAAAAATATTAATTATACCGATAATAAAGCCGATTAATGCGCCAAGATTGATTACAGCGCCAAGCTCCCTTTTCATTACGGACATACAAAGTATTTCAAGCTCCTTTACGCTCATAGCGTTTACCTTGTCCTCAACTATCTTAGAAATATTGATGCTGTCAGACAGGGATGCAAGTGCCTTTTTAACAAGCTCACCGTAAATTTCACCGATTTTTTCTTCAGCCGCTTTCTTGTTAATAGTGTACTCGCCTAAAAGACCTGAAACGGGAGAATTAAACACGCTATCGGACTTTTCCTGTGCCTTTTCGCAAATCAGGGCACGTCCGTCGGATTCAATATACTCATTTACCTTTTCCTTTAGCTGCTCAAGCAGAGAATTAATAAGGTCATCGGTAATAAACATACCAAACATACCAAGGGAGGATTTTTTCTCTCTTATTACATCTCCACCTCGTTCGGCAATTATAGAGCCAAGGTCAATTTCCTTGGCACTTTCCATTACCTTGTCGGAAATAAATGTAACTGCAGTATCACGGATAGACTCAGCTCCGTTTTCATCGGTGGCAAGAAGCAAAAGCTCCTTAGGTGTTTTTTCGCTAAGCTCGACAGCCTTGTCGCATATAACCGAGGATACCTTAGTTTTCATTTCGTCTGATGTCAGCATGCTTGCAAGGTCATCGCCCGTAAACAGCTTATCTCCAACGGCCTTGCCTATAGCCCCAGCAAGCTTAGGCTTTCTCTTTGGAATAATACCCGGTGTAAAGGGCAGAGTAAAGCCAAAAATCTTAATAGGATTATATGGGTGAAACAGCATCTTTACTGCGATAAAGTTAGTAATGTAGCCGATTATTGCGCCAACAAGTGGGCCCGATATATAATTAAGTACAGTGTTAAAGGCTTCCCAATCCATAGTACATACCTCCTTTTTTTATATTTTATCATAATCAGAAGATAAAATCAATAGATTGAAATTTTATGTCTTGTGTGTTATACTGATAATATAAAAAGCAAAGAGAGGTATTTTTATGGTTAAGCATATGATAATCTGGAGGCTTAAGGACGGTATAGACAAGGACACAAGAGCTAAGGAAATAAAGGTAGCGCTTGAAAATCTGTACGGAAAAATCGACGGCCTTCTTAAAATGGAAATTATTATTGATAAAATCAGCTCCTCATCGGGCGATATTATGATGGATTCAGAGTTTACCGATAATAATGCCTTGATTGCATATCAGTCAAACCCCTTGCATCAGGCTGTGGCAAACGGACTTGTACGTCCCAGCGTAGATGTAAGACTGTCCTTTGATTACGAGGTGTAATATGTTAAGTAGATTCGGCAAACGCAACTTCACTATTCTTATGGTCTTTGGCTTAATAGGTCAGATTGCCTGGGCTGTTGAGAATATGTACTTTAATTTATTTGTATTTGAAACTATTGCTCCAGACCTGGATACAGTTACCCTTATGGTACAGCTTAGCGGTATTGTGGCAACGGTTACAACCCTGCTAATCGGCACACTTTCCGATAAAATAGGTAACAGACGCACCTTTATGTCGGTTGGCTATATTATCTGGGGCGTTACGGTAGCCCTTTTTGGCTACACCTCACCAAAGGCCGTGGGTGCGATTTTTAATGGTGATATGGCAAAAATCATTTCTATTACCCTTGCCCTTGCAGTAGTTGGGGATTGTGTTATGACATTCTTTGGCTCCAGCGCTAACGATGCCTGCTTTAACGCATGGGTTACGGATAACACAAAAACAGAGTACAGAGGCGCAATAGAGGGTGTTCTTTCTATTTTACCCTTGGCAGCAATGCTTATTGTGGCAGGAGGCTTCGGTATTTTAGTTGAGGCAATGGGCTATTCCACCCTTTTCTTAGTTCTCGGTATTGTGATTTCACTTTGCGGTGTAGGCGGAATATTCTTTATTAAAGACAGCGAAAATCTTACAAAAAGCGGCACATTAAAGGACATTTTCCATGGCTTTAAGCCATCTGTTGTAAAGGGCAATCTTCCTCTTTATATCACCCTTTGCATTGTAATGCTTTACGGCATCGCCTGTCAGGTATTTATGCCTTATCTTATTATTTATATGAAGACATATTTGGGCTTCAGCGTAATGGAATACAGCGTTGTATTCGGTGCATGTATTATAATCGGCGCAATTATCAATCTTTATCTTACCCGTCTTTCCGACACTAAGGATAAGGGTATGATGCTTTATATAGCTGCAGGAATTTTATCCCTTGGACTTCTTGGTATGTTTATCTTTAATTCCGGTAGTAAGACAGCTCTCCTTATTACCTTTGGTATTTCGGGCTTTGTTATGATAACAGGATATATTCTTGTTTCAGCCCTTTGCGGCTCAATGGTGCGTGATTATACTCCCGAGGGCGCAGTAGGTAAGCTTCAGGGTGTCAGAATGGTGTTCAGCGTTCTTATTCCTATGGTAGTCGGACCTATGATAGGAAATGCAATAAATAAGGCGAAGAATATCCCCTTGCCCGACCTTGGCTCAGCCGACACAATGACTACACAGTATATTCCTGCTCCCCAGATATTCTTGGCAGCAGCAATTATTTCACTTCTTATGATAGGACTTATCCCTGTTTTAAGAAGGGTAAAGGACGGAAAACCAAATGAGGCTTAAGTCATTATACGAAATAGGCGATATTCCGTTGAGCGAATATCCTCGCCCCCAGCTAAAAAGAGAAAGCTACCTTACCTTAAACGGCTATTGGAGCTTTGAAAAATGCAAAATAGGGGAGGACGTGTCTGTTTTTACCAAAAAAATACTTGTTCCCTTTTCTCCCGAAAGCTTAAATAGCGGAATTGAGGATTTTAAGCTTGAAAAGGATGAAAAATCGGTGTATGAAAGAGAGTTTGAATATACCGAATGTGACGAAAACCATATAACGTATATTCATTTTGGCGCAGTTGACCAGCATTGCACCCTGTTTATAAACGGAAAAGAGGTAGGGGAGCACCGTGGTGGCTATACACCCTTCTGCTTTGCAATTGAAGGCTATCTCACAAAGGGCATAAACAAAATCAGAGTTGAATGTACAGATACAACAGAAATGTCGGGTGGCGCGCGTGGTAAGCAAAGCTCCAATCCTGGCAAAATCTGGTACACCCCTCAAAGTGGCATCTGGCAAAGCGTGTGGCTTGAAACCGTGGTTAAAAATCACATTAAGGACCTTACCGTAAAAACCTACCCCGAGAAAAACGAGGTTACAGTTTTCTCTGATTGTGAGGGAAAGCAGCATATAACCGTCCTTGATAATGGCAAGGAAATAATTTCATCTGATTTTGATAATAAAAATATAATTCTTTCCTATGATTTTCAGCCTTGGTCACCGGAGTGTCCTAAGCTTTACGATTTTGTAATCGAAACAGAGAGTGGCGACAGAATAGGAAGCTATTTTGGTGTACGCAGCTTTGGCATCGGTGCTGACGAAAAGGGGAAAAAGCGACTTCTTTTAAACGGCAAGCCTTACTTTATGAGCGGTGTGCTTGACCAGGGATATTACAGTGACGGAATGTTAACTCCCCCGTCAAATAAGGCAATGTACGATGACCTTAAGCTTCTTAAGGATATGGGCTTTAATATGGTAAGAAAGCATATTAAAATTGAGCCTATGCTTTGGTATTATTATTGTGACACGCTCGGGCTTCTTGTTTGGCAGGACTTTGTAAACGGTGGTGGAGAATATAAGTTCAGCCATATCGGTGTTATGCCATTCCTTGGCTTTAAGCATAAGGACAGCGATTATAAATATTTCTCCCGTGAGGGCGCAGACGGCAGGACAGAATACTATCAGGCAATGGAAGAAACAGTTTCTGCCCTTAAAAACGTAACATCTATTGCAGTATGGGTACCCTTTAATGAGGGCTGGGGACAGTTTGACTCCTATGAGGTCACAATAAGACTTAAGGAGCTTGACAATACAAGAATTATAGATTCTGTAAGTGGCTGGCACGATCAGGGTGTATATAAGACACCGATTTTAAGTATGCATACCTACTATACCCCCTTGCGTGTGCCTAAGGATATACGTCCTGTTGTTCTTAGCGAATTTGGTGGATATTCTATGAAAACAGCCGGTCACGTGTACAGCGAGAAGGAATTCGGCTATAAGATTTTCAAGTCCGAGAAAGAACTTAGCGAGGCGCTGACCAAGCTTTATCTTAAAAAGCTTAAGCCCCTTATTACAAAGGGCCTTAGCGCAGCCGTATATACTCAGCTTTCCGATGTTGAGGAGGAAATAAACGGTCTTATCACCTATGACAGACAGGTCGTAAAGGTTTCACGTGAGCTTATGAAAGCTCTTAACGGGGAGCTTTATAAGGAAGCTGACAAAATTAAATAATAAAATGCTCCTGCGAGTAAAAATCGTGGGAGCTTTTATATTTTATATTGAAAATATACGTAAAATATGATAAAATTAAATTTAGGATTGATTTTAAAGGATGTGATTATCATTAAAAAATCAAAAAAGAATATTATGGAGCCTATGCTTCCTCATATAAATTCACCCTCTGATATAAAGGGGCTCAATGATAAGGAGATTACTGCTCTTTGCTCCGAAATCAGAGAAAGGCTTGTTTCCACCGTTACAGAAAACGGAGGACACCTTTCCTCAAATCTTGGAGTGGTGGAGCTTAGCGTGGCTATACACAGGGTCTTTGATTCACCTAAGGATCACATTATTTTTGATGTAGGTCACCAAAGCTACGTTCATAAGCTGCTTACAGGCAGAAACAAGGATTTTGACACACTTCGTAAGGCAGGAGGGCTTTCGGGCTTTCCCAAAAGAAGCGAAAGCATACATGATGCCTTTGGCACAGGCCATTCCTCTACCTCACTATCTGCAGGTCTTGGCTTTGCAGAGGCAGATAAGCTAAGTGGCTCAGATGCCTACACGGTAGTAGTCCTTGGGGACGGTGCATTTACAGGTGGAATGATTCATGAGGCGCTTAATAACTGCAAAAAAGCCTTGCGACTTATTCTTGTAGTCAACGAAAACGAAATGTCAATTTCAAAGAATACAGGACTTTTTGCAAAAAATCTGTCAAGGCTCCGTGCCAGCGCAGGCTACTATAAAACCAAGGGCGCAGTTGAAAGATTCTTTGAGCATGTTCCGCTTCTTGGAAGACCGATTATTGCATTTCTTAGTTTTGTAAAGCGCAAATTCAAGAAGCTTTTCTATGCGTCAAATTATTTTGAGCAGCTTGGCTTCAGCTATTTTGGACCTATAAACGGAAATAATGAAGAGCAGGTCGAGGACTTTTTAAAGGCTGCCAAGGCAAGAAAGAAATGCTGTGTTATTCACATTAAAACCACTAAGGGTAAGGGCTATGAGCCGGCAGAGAAAAACCCCGATAAATATCACGGCTTGTCACCAAAAAACGCTACCGTTTGCGAAAAACCTACATTTTCACAGACCTTTGGCAACAAAATTACGGAGATTGCCACAAAAAATAATAAGACCTGCGCCATTACTGCTGCAATGATGCAGGGCACAGGCTTAACTCCCTTCAAGGCAGCCCATCCGAAAAAATTCTTTGATGTGGGAATTGCTGAGGCCCACGCAGTCACCTTTGCTGCAGGTCTTAGCGCAAACGGTTATTTGCCCACAGTCGCAATTTATTCAACCTTCCTGCAAAGAGCATACGATAATATAATTCACGATGTTTCCCTTCAGGGCTTACCTGTGCTTTTTTGCATAGACAGGGCAGGGCTTAACCCACTTGACGGTGCAACTCACCACGGAATATTTGATGTTTCCTTCTTGCTTTCCATTCCGAAAATGGAAATTTGGGAGCCCGTGTCGCTAAAATCCTTAGAGGCTCTTATGGATAAGTGGTACGGAAACGAAAATAGAATGCCTACAGCAATTCGTTATCCCTCCGGTACAGAGTGCGATGCGGTAACCGACCACTTTTCAGAGGATAAAAGATGGGAAATTTCCGAGGGAGTGTACGCAGATTTTAAAAATGACAGCGTTCCCGACAATATTATTATCACCTATGGCAGACTTTGTAAGGAAGCGATTTCTGCTTCCCAAAATGCAAATGCAGGAATTATAGTCCTTGAAAGGCTAAGTGGCTTGGGCTCACTTGCTAAAGCTCTTGCGCCCATACTTGATAACAAAAATGTTATAATCGCCGAGGAGGGCGTTTATTCAGGCTCTGTGGCTATGAATCTTGAAGCCTACCTTAAGGCAGAGCGTGACAGCATAAAAATCAGCACCCTTGCCATAAAGGACAGCTTTGTAGCTAAAATAACAGAGGAAAATATTTATAAGACAGCAGGCATTGACAGAGATGCTATAAGAAGCAGATTTATCTAAAGGGGGGAATACAATGCTTACTATTACAGCCGAAAAATTCTATAAAGAGCTTTTAAAGACTGATATAGAGGGTCTTAAGGATATTGACAAGACCTATGAAAATGAGGGACATTTGGCAGCCCGTAAAAGATTTGCAGACTATGTAAGAGAAAATCTTGACTATAAGAGCTACTTTACAATGCCATATCCACCGGAGGAAAACAAGTGGCATGCTGAGGGTGAGGACCCTTACGTAACAGGTGAAAAAATCGTAAATAACATTTTTACCTCCTGTGAGTATGAGTATGCATTCCCCGGTGATGTTATCTGGGACTATAATCCCAGCTATGAGGGAAACGTGGAGTGGACATATCAGTTTAACCGTCACCACGAGCTTCGTCATATTGCTAAGCTTTATAATGAAAACGGAGATGAAAGATATCCCCGTGCCTTTAACAAGCTTATAAATTCCTTTATCGACCAGACAAAGTGGCCTGTGCGTGGCACACCCGAATTTGCACAGGGTGGTGGAAGCACTAACACATGGCGTACAATTGAGGTCGGTATAAGAATGACCTCAAACTGGCCCTACGCAATCTTTTCCTTTGCAAAATCTCCCGAGGTAACCGATGAGGTTCTTGAAAAAATCTTTATGTCAATCTGGGAGCAGGCGCAAAGACTTATCGACAATCATACAGGTGTAAACTGGCTTATTATGGAAATGACAGGACTTTTACACTCAGGCGTGCTTTATCCCTTCCTTAAGGACAGCGATGCTTGGGCAAAGTATGCTCTTGATACACTTTCCGACCAGATAAATAAGCAGGTATTCCCCGACGGCTTCCAGTATGAGCTTACTACAAACTATCACTACGCCTGTCTTGAAAACTATTACAAGGCTATGCGTCTTTGCAACGCAATGGGCTATAAGTTCCCATCATCAATCAAAAATGTTCTTAAGAAAATGAACAACATTTTCCCATATCTTGTTAAGCCTACATTACATCTTCCCGACATTAATGACGGTACAAACAAGAAGATAAATCAGCAGATGAGAGATGCTCTCTCAATAGACCCCAATAATGAGGTGTTTAAGTATTTTGCCACCGATGGCGCTGAGGGACACTTGCCCGACTACAAATCCGTAGGACTTTACTATTCGGGCTTTGCCGTAATGCGTAACGGTTGGGACTGGGATAGCGTTTATATGCTCTTTGACGGCGCCCACTTCGGTAAGGCACATCAGCATGAGGATAAGCTTGCTATTATTCTTACTGCCTACGGTCAGGATATGATTGACGATATCGGTGGATATGCCTATGACGGCTCACAGATGCGTGGGTATGCATGCTCCACATACAGCCATTCAACAGGTATCGTTGATGGCGGTGAGCAGAGAAGATACGGTGTCTTCAAGTGGAATGACGGAGATATTAAGAAAAAGAGCAATTTCCGTTTCACAATCAAGGACGGATATGAAATCGCAGAAAGCGCATATGAGGACGGCTATGGCAAGGACTTTACTCCCGTTGTACATACAAGAAGAATTATCTTCTTTAAAAACGGTATAGGCGCAATCAAGGCTCCCTTCTTCCTTCTTCGTGATACCTTTAATGCAAAGGATGATAAGAGCCATAAGTGTGAGGTAATCTTCAATATGCAGCCAATGCCCTATAAGTTTGAAGATAATAAGGCTATTTCTTATCTTGACTACGGCGCAAGGTTGCTCATCTCCTCTACAGGAGAGGGCAGAATTGCTATCGGAGAGGAATTCCGCGATCCTGCAGTTTCCGTTTCCGATAAGAAATCTCTTATGGGCTGGAAGCCGATTAAGACCCCCGATCCACATCTTGATGCAAGTCTTCCTCACGCGCATCAGCCCTCACCCACAGCTATTTATAAGGCAGAGGGCAAGCGCACAGCCATTTACACAGTTCTTTCTCCTTATTCCTATGAGCATCCCGAAAGTGTAGCTCTTGTAAAAGAGGGTAGAAAGCTTTACGCAGTAAGTAACCTTGGCGCAAAAGAGGAAATAGTTATTTCAGATTACACATTCTAATTAAAAATCCCCGACACGTGTCGGGGATTTTTTATATAAGCTTTTCAAATTCTTCCTTGGAATAGAGAATATTAATGGCGCTTAGCATAGCGTTTGGCGTCATATCTGTAGGCAAGCCCAGTCTTTTAAGTAGGATAGCTCTCTTTTCCTTGCACTCCGACTTACCGCATAAGCCATACGCATACAAATCAGCCTTTGTAATAGGTGTTTTTTCTGTATGGTCTGCATCCTCACAAAAGGGGGAAAGAAGACACTTAAGAATTTCACTCTCCGTGCCCTCAACTCCAAGCACGCCTGCCTTGGAAAACTCCCTTTTTCTTTTTTCCTTCCCCTCTATAGCAGGGGTGTAAAGGTTGATTATTTTTTCGGGCGGAAGCATTGTTTTTATATGGGAGCGAATAAGATGTCCACCACCGTCAGAATCGGTAAGCAGAATGATTTTGTCCCTTTCTGCCAGCTTCTTAATAAGAGAAAGCTTTTCCTCTTTATTAAAAATGCCAAAGCCATCTGTTGTAATAACCGTAGCCTCAAAAAGCGAGGTAATTTTTATTTTATCGTACTTGCCCTCAACAATAATAGGATACCTTATCTTCATAGATTACCTCTTAATGCAATAAGCATAGCGATAAGTCTTTCCACAGCGATATATCCTGTTACGTTTGATGCACTCTTTGAGGAAATATCAGCCTCACGGCACAGTTCAAGGGAGCGTTCAATTCTCTGTGGAGACATTTTTGATATACGGTTAAGGTATTTTCCCACCTTGAATTCGTGTATTTTAAGGGATGCTGCAATTCTGTCCTTGCTCATTCCCATTTTACTCTGGCGCATTACAGCATACATTTCCGTGTACATACGGATAACGGAATAGAGTATAAGATTTGGTGGCTCATGGTTAAGCCTTTGTCTTTTAAGAGTTTCAAAAACTGCGCTTTTCGGCCCGTCAAGAAGCATATTAGTCAGCTGAAAATCGTCATATTCCACAGTCTTACAGCAAACAGCATCAATGCTTTCACGGCTTACCGACCCAAGAGAGTTACGTAGGGCATAGGCGCAAAGCTTTCCGATTTCGTTTGATAAGCTCCACATATTGTGTCCGCATATCTCCACAAGATAATCGCACAGCTCAGGGTCAATTTCAATCTTGCCCTGTGTGAAATGTCTTTGTATCCAGGTGCGAAGTCTTGATGCGCTGGGGAAATTCAGCTCCACGGGCTTTAGGTGCTTTGTAAGGATTTTGTACATCTCACTTGGACGTGAGGGAAGCCTACCGCTATCAAAGCAAGACACGTCTGCACGGATAATAAGGATAGTGTGGTCGTATTCCTCTATATGGGATAGCACATCGTCAAGCTCAACCCATTCATCCTTTTTAAGGGCCTTAAAGTCAACGCCACGCACCTCAACCAGCTTTTTGTCTGCCATCATAGGCATAGTTGCCATGGCATCAAGCAGGGCAGAGGGAGAGTAGTCCTCACCGTAAATTATAATATGGTTAAACTCATCAAAGGAGCCGTCAAGTGTCAGCTTTTTTACTTCCTTTGAGTAGGAATATTTTAAATAATCCTCATTGCCAAAGAACAAATAGCCACCCTTAAGCTTTTTTAGTTCCTGTCTGAATTCACTTTCTGTCATTTCGTAATTTCCATCTTCATTACAGTTTTCTGTGCGCAGGAGCCACCGATTTCAATAAGATATGTTATTTCAACATAGTTAAGGTCGAAGAATCGGTTGTCAACACGCTTTGTGTATATTACCATTTCAATAGGCATAATTTCCGTATTGTAGACACAGGTATGGCGAAATCCCTCTTTAAAGCACATAATTACGCTGATTGCGCCTGTACGTGCCATATTTACGTCCTTGGGCGCACTCTTGTCAAAGGAAAGCTCAGCAACAGAGCCACCAAGACCGGAGGAATCTCCCTCCTCATATCTTATAATAACTCTGCCGTTTTCCTCAATAATTTCGCCGTCTGCGTATATTTCTATGTAATCTCTCTCAGCAGGAGCATTTTTCATATCGTGGGTACTGTTGTAAAGCTCCTCACCAAGATGGGGTGGAATATATTCCTCCTGAGTAGTAGTTAATTTAAGCTTGCACTTCATTTTATAATCAACTCCGGTTTCTTTGTACTAACACGTGATTTTTCTCCCACGCTTTCGGTAATAAATGTGTTACCTCCGATAATCGCACCCTCACCGATAACCGTGTCACCGCCAAGGATAGATGCGCCCGAATAGATAGTAACATTGTCGCATACGGTAGGATGTCTTTTAACGCCTGATAGGGACTGTCCCTTTCTTGGAGAAAGAGCGCCAAGGGTAACACCCTGATAGATTTTTACGTTTTTGCCGATTACAGATGTCTCACCGATAACAACGCCTGTACCGTGGTCAATAAAGAAATACTCACCGATGGTAGCGCCCGGGTTAATATCAATACCTGTCTTATCGTGGGCATACTCTGTCATCATACGGGGAACAAAGGGAACACCGGATTTGTACAGTAAATTTGCTACACGGTATACAAAAATTGCGTAAAAACCGGGATAAGAGAAGATTATTTCCTCCTTACTGCTTGCCGCAGGGTCACCCTCAAAGGTAGCCTGAGCATCGGTTAAAAGAATTCTGTGTATTTCGGGAAGGGCTGCAATAAAATCATTTGCAATAGCATCAGCCCTGTCGGACACATCGCATTTTTCACGGAAGGAAAGGGCTAAGGCAATCTGCTTTCTTATCTTAAAAAAGATAGAGCTTAAAAGCTGCTGCGCAAAGGATACAGCATCTCCTGTCGCCTCCTTTGATGCGAAGTAAGCGGGGAACATCAGCCTTTTAACATCGTTTAAAACGTCCATAACCTCCTCACGCACGGGCAATCCCAGCTGAGAGTTGAACATTGTAACCTCGGATTCCTTATATGATATAGCCATTTTTTTGGCTGCATTTTCAATATTAGTCATAATTACACCTGCCTTTACAAGCTTATATAATAAAATAATATCACATAAAATTACAAATATCAAGAATATTATATGCTAAATTCATAAAAAATGAAAAACCCTTATAAGCCTTTGGAAATAATTTTCGGCAAAGCTATTGACATAGACAATAAAAAGTGTTAGAATTAAGTGGAAATTTAAGAAAAGGAGGAAGTTAAAATGTATAAAAACAACGTAAAATTGATTAGTAACACATATGCTGATTTGGGTTCGGTTGTATTTTATGCAGCTTGACTTACCTTTAAGATAGTATACTTATCGGACAGCTTATGTGCTGTCCGATTTTATTTTTGATATAGAATCGGCAAACAATCCCGCCTGTGGGGATATTGCCGATTTTTTATATACTAAGAGATTTTTTGAGGAATTAATCTCTTAAATCATTCATACGGAGTGGCAGCTTTTACTAACTTGGCAAGTAAAAATCGACACTCCTCGGCACTTTTTGGTAAAATAAGGAGAAATAATGAGTAAGAAGGAAGAAAAGAAGAAAAAGGAAAAGCTTCCTCTTCGCCGTGCGGCATCAAATATCCTATTCGCACTAAAGCAGGTGTGGCAGGTTTCTCCCGCATATTTTATAATTTACTATCTTGTTACACTCATATACGCACCGCTGGATTTCCTTACGGATTCCTTTCTTTTGCGTATGATTGTTAACAAGGTAGAGGCAGACGAAAGCGTTTCCTCAATTGTAACATACATAATTGTCTTGGCAATTGTGGTAATTATTATTAATATGGTAAGCAGCTTTTACTGGAATGTTATCTCTCCCGGTGAATACGAAAAGATAACTGCCCACATAAGAAAAAAGCTGTTTAAAAAGGCAGCAAGCGTGGAGCTTGCATGCTATGAAACCCCTGCCTTCTATGACAAATATATGAAGGCTATGGAGGGTGCAAGAGACAGAATTATGAGGGTTATGCGTACAATAGATAATCTTATCTGGCGAATAGTAACTCTGTTCTGTAATTCATTTTTGCTTTTTGTAATCGACCCTATGCTTATCGTATTTGGCTTGCTTCCCTTGCTTCTCGGCTTTGTAAGAAAGTGGCAAAATAAGCTGAACAAGGCATATTACGATGAGAAAAAGCCTATTGACCGTCGTGTGGCATACGTCCGTCGCACCTTTTATCTTAACGATTATGCAAAGGAAATGCGTATAGGCGGTATGTACACAAGAATGCTGAGAGAGCTTAAAAACACCTATAAGGATTTTAAGGCTCTTATGAAAAAGTACGGCTTCAGAATAGCATTTTCCAACTATGTTCAAAGAATCGGCCTTGAGGTTGTAACTATCCTTGGCGCTATGTTCTATGCAGTATGGTGTACTGTTTCAAGAGGTACTATGACAATCGGCGACTGTATCGTTATTCTTAATTCAATCGGTACAATTTCCTACTGTCTTAATGCCCTTGTTCAGAACTTTGCAGAGTTTGGGGAGCATTCATTGTTCTTAAATGATGTTCGCTATTTCCTTGATTATGAGCCCAAAATCAAGGACGGTGAAAAATGCCTTACAGCAGAGGGTGGAGACATTGAAATGAACAATGTTTTCTTTCGCTATGAGGGAGCAAGCAGCGACACTCTTAAGGACATTTCCATCAAAATCAAGAAGGGTGAGCATATTGCGCTTGTAGGACAAAACGGCTCGGGAAAGACAACCCTTGTTAAGCTTCTTCTTCGCCTTTATGACCCAACATCAGGTGAGATTTTGCTTAACGGAGAGAACGTAAAGGACTATTCCGTTTCCTCATACAGAGATAATTACAGCTGTGTATTTCAGGATTTCAAGGTGTTTGCCTTGCCTGTTAAGGACAATGTAACCTTAAGACGTGAGCGTGACGGCGACAGAGAGCTTGTGGAAGCATCGCTTAAGGAAAGCGGCGGCTACGATAAGGTAATGACACTTGAAAACGGTATAGATACTGTTCTTACAAGAGAATTTGACGATAACGGAGCTAATTTGTCTATCGGTGAGCAGCAAAAGATTTCTCTTGCCCGTATCTTTGCTGATAATGCACCCTGTGTTATTCTTGACGAGCCCTCAAGCGCTCTTGACCCTATTGCAGAGCATAAAATGTTTGAAAATATGATGCGTGCCTCAGAGGGACGCACCGTAATCTTTATCTCCCACCGACTGTCCTCTGCGGTGGATGCAGACAGAATTTATTTAATGGAGGACGGAACAATAACCGAAAGCGGTACACACCATGAGCTTATGCAGAAAAACGGTAAATATCTTGAAATGTTCAGGCTGCAGGCTCAGAACTATATAGGAAAGGAGGGTATCTCCGATGAAGAATAAGACAGTTAAGCGTCAAGGCATCGGCAGAATTATTAAAAATAACCTCCGCATAGTTGCAAAGGTGGCGCATCTTACTCCGGACTACTTTATCTCCGTAATACTTGAGGGAATAATCTGGGGTACTATAAATTCCGCTATGTCCGTATTCACAGTATATCTTTTTGACTCTCTTGATGCAGGTGCGCCCTTTAAACAGGTAGCCATAATTATTGCCGTAATGGCAGGCTTTTACCTGCTTGCTTACGCCTTTGATGCGTGGTACTGGAGAGTTTACAATCCCCTTTTAAGACAAAAGCTGGAGCTTCGCTTGCATAAGGAGCTTTTTGAAAAGTCACAGACTCTTGATGTGGCGTGCTACGATGACCCCGATTTCTATAACGATTTTGTGTGGGCTATGGATGAGGCAGGCTCAAGAGCCTATGAGGTAATGGGCGATATCGGAGCTATGATACACAGAATAGTTCTCGGCGGCACTCTTTTCACCCTTATGTTCTCTATTGATAAGTGGGTTGCCCTTATCCTTGTTGTGGGCTCTGTTTTGTCTACAGTTGTATATCAGCTTGCTAACGAGGTTTGGTTCAAGCACGAAAAGGAGGCAAAGCCTCTTTGGAGAAAAAGCGACTACATTAACAGAGTTTTTCAGCTACCCGAATATTCCAAGGAATTAAGAATAAGCAAGGCAGACGAGCTTATGTTTGATGAAATGGACGACAATCTTGATAAGACCGTCAAGGTTGAAAGAAAGTATGGCAAAAAGTATTTTCTTTACTACGGCTTTCTTGATAACATTCTCAGAAATCTGACACATTACGGAGTAATGCTCTACATGCTTTATCAGCTTGTAGAGGGCAACGTGCTTATCGGTGCCTTTGCTGCATCAATTAATGTAATTTGGCGTGTAAGATATGCTCTTAGCGATTTTGTTGAAAGGCTAACTAAGTTTCCAAAGCATTCTCTGTTCCTTGAAAAGTATTACGGATTTTTATCCTTTGAGCCAAGGACGGAAAACGGTGAGCTTTCAGTTCCGACCTTTGAAAGTCTGGAGCTTAGAAACGTGTCATTTACCTATGATTTTTCCAAAAACCCCAAGTATCAGTTTCACGATAAGGACCACAAAAGCTCAGCCAAGGAAAGCACAGAGGCACTTAGGAATGTAAGCCTTACCTTGAAGCGTGGCGAAAAGATTGCCATAGTCGGCTATAACGGTGCAGGCAAAACCACGCTTATCAAGCTGCTTATGCGTCTTTATGACCCTACCGAGGGCGAAATTCTTTTAAACGGAATTGATGTGCGAAATTACAGCATGGAGGAATACAGGGATAAAATCGGCGCAGTATTTCAGGACTTTAAGATTTTTGCAGCATCTATCGGTGAAAACGTAATGAACGGTGGATACGATAAATCAACGGAGGAACAGACTGTGCTCAGCGCCCTTGATGCCGCAGGCTTTACGGAAAAGCTTAATGAGCTGGAGCTTGGAGCTGACACAGTCCTTACCCGTGAATTTGATGATAAGGGTACTAACCTTTCCGGCGGAGAGGGACAAAAGATTGCTATTGCCCGTGTATTTGCCAAGCCCTTTGAGCTTATCATAATGGACGAGCCCTCAAGCGCCCTTGACCCTATTGCGGAATACGAGCTTAATCAGGCGATTTTAAGATACGCCAGCGATAAAACAGTAATATTTATTTCCCACCGTCTTTCCACTACCAGAATGGCAGACAGAATTTATATGTTTGCCAAGGGCGAATTAAGCGAATGCGGAACTCACGAGGAGCTTATGGAAAAGGGTGGAAAATATGCGGAGATGTTTAATCTTCAGGCGGAAAAGTACAAAAAGGAATAGTCTTGTCAGCTATAACGAAGGCTTTCCTTTGACAGCTGTAAGTATTTTTAAATGCTACGGCATATGCTTTAAAGCACAATAAAACGGGAGCAGAGGTAAATTTTGCCTCTGCTCTTTACTTTACAACCGCTTATTTTTGTGATAAAATATATAAAATTGATATTAACAGGACAGACAAAGTGTCTTGTCTGTCTGTTTACAAGTCCTTTCCATTGTGTTAAAATAGAATTAATAATTTTGAAAAGCAGGACGGGTGTATGGAATTTAGAGATAAGCTTCAAAAGTTAAGAAAGGAAAACGGTCTTACTCAGGAGATGCTGGCAGAAAGGATTAATGTGTCCTCTCAGACAGTATCCAAATGGGAGCGTGGACTTGTTTCCCCCGATATTAAAATATTGCCCAAGCTGGCAGTAACCCTACGCACGTCTATTGACGATTTGCTTTGCATTGAGGACTATTACGAGGACAAAATCGGAGAGGACTTTATTTCATCTCTCAATTCTCTGCGTAAGAGAAAAAATTATGAGGGTATTTACAGAAGAATTTTGTCCCAGATAAATCTCCGTCCCGAGGCATATGAGCTTTATACCTTTTTGCTCAATCATATTGTAAAGTATAAGATGTACGATAAGGCTCACATAACTCCCCTGTTTCTCCTTTGCGAAAGAATAGAGGCTAACTGCGAGGACGAATTTATACGCAACCAGGTAAACGATTACATGACTGTCATCTGTGGCAGCTGCGACGATAAGGATATTAAGCTGAAGGCAAGAGAGTATTACGAAAGGGTTCCGTCTCTCCGTCACAGCAAGGAGCTTCTCTATTCCTACATTTACGAGGGCGAGGAGCTTCAGACAAATGTAAGAAACACTGTGCTTAACCTGTGCGAAATTCTTGCGTCTCAGATACGCAGCTTTGTAAAGAACGACACTCCCCCAAGGGAAAAGATAAAATTCTATACCGACAGCGCCCGTATCTTCGAGTTTCTGATAGACGGTAAATACGGTGGCGTTTACTACTACAATCTCTTTATCTGTTACTCCAATATTGCGTATAACTGCTTTAAGCTGGGCGATATGGAGACAGGCGATAAATATACCAACCTTGTATTCGAAAAGGCAAAGGAAATTACAGACCGTACCGATAAAATCAGTTCATTTTACATAATAAATCCCGAGCCTGAGGGGGTGCTGGATGCCAAAACCATGGCAGCATCCTACTTAAGAAGCATGAGGGATAAAAAGGAGTTTTGCTCCTATTTTGACAGACTTGATAAGCTGATATCGGAGCTGGAGGCATAAGAAAGGAGCCAATATGGTAATCGTATATATTATTCTTGCCGTGTTGGCACTTGAATTTCTTATGATTGTAAGAAAAAGAATCAACCTTGTAAGAAGACTGAAAAGAGCTTGCAGGGATGAGGGCTACACCCTTAAATTTCTGCGCAATCGCTTCACCTCCGTTTTCTTCTCCAAGGGCAATTTTGACTTACTTATTGAAGGCCCAAAGGGCAATTATGCCGTTGTAATTCTCACATCAAGACACAGAAGAGCCATGTGGCATTTCTTTGAGGACATAATGGTTATCTTCAAAAGAAAATCCTTCAGTATGCTTCCCGGCAGAGGAAGAATGAATACAACCACAATCGCAACATATATTAAGCGTAAGGGACATATAAAGCTTCCCTTCAATAAGATTTCAACAAAATACCCCTTGCACAAAAATGTTTGTATTCTGAATCCTGCGCCAAATGAGGTTGCCGAGGTAATCGGTAACAAAACCGTTGAGGCAGGAGACCAGCACGTTTTAAGGTCGGGCTTTATGCTTTTCGGTCTTAGCGGATTTATCCGTTATATCTCCACCTATGACGAGGTATTCGGTATAAAAATTTAAAAATAAAACCTCCAAGGAATTTTTATATTTTTCACAAAAGGTATCCCGTATTTGTTATGCAAAGGGGGATACTTTTTTCTGTCAGTCTACAATTTAAAAACAGATGTTTTTGCCATAAAGAAAAAAATTTACTATTATATAAAAATTTTTCTTTACATTTTGTATTTTTTTTGGTATACTATTTATGTTAATAAAAGTTTGTTGCCTGAATATGTATCAGACAATATATAGAAGGAGTGTAAATACTATGAGTCGTATGGTCGGCACAGTATCAAGAGGCATTCGTGCCCCTATCATTCGTAACGGTGATGATATAGTTGAAATCGTTACAGATTCTATTCTTGAAGCTTCTAAGGATGCAGGTTTTGAAATTCAGGACCGTGATATAGTAGCTATGACAGAGGCTATCGTTGCAAGGGCGCAGGGTAACTACGCAAGCGTTAACGATATCGCTGCCGATGTCAGGGCAAAATTCAACGGTGAAACTGTGGGTGTTATTTTCCCCATTCTCAGCCGTAACCGCTTTGCTATCTGCCTTCGCGGTATCGCTATGGGCGTTAAGAAGGTAGTTCTTATGCTTTCCTACCCCTCTGACGAGGTAGGTAACCATCTTATCAGCCTTGATATGCTTGATGAAAAGGGTGTTAACCCCTATACAGATGTTCTCACACTTGAAAAGTACCGTGAGCTTTTCGGATATGAAAAGCATCCCTTTACAGGTGTTGACTACGTTGAATACTATGAGGGACTTATCCGTGAGTGCGGTGCAGATGTAGAGATTATCTTTGCAAATGACCCCCGTGCTGTTCTTAAGTATACAAAGAATGTTCTTAACTGTGATATTCACTCTCGCTTCCGTACAAAGCGCTTACTCCGTAATGCAGGCGCTGAAATCGTATACGGTCTTGACGAGATTCTTAATGCTCCCGTTAACGGTAGCGGATATAATGCTGACTACGGTCTTCTCGGCTCTAATAAGGCTACTGAGGATCAGGTTAAGCTCTTCCCCCGTGACTGCCAGCCTATCGTAGATGCTATCCAGAAGAAGCTTTATGAAAAGACAGGTAAGACTGTTGAGGTTATGGTTTACGGTGACGGTGCGTTCAAGGATCCTAAGGGTAAGATCTGGGAGCTTGCAGACCCTGTAGTTTCTCCCGCATACACAGCAGGCCTTGAGGGTACACCTAACGGGCTTAAGCTTAAGTACCTTGCTGACAACGATTTTGCAGGACTTTCAGGTGAAGCGCTTAAGCAGGCAATCAAGGAAAAGATTGTTTCCAAGGATAACAACCTTGTTGGTCAGATGGCATCCGAGGGCACAACTCCCCGTCGCTTGACAGACCTTATCGGTTCACTCTGTGACCTTACATCAGGCTCAGGCGATAAGGGTACACCTATCGTATTTATCCAGGGCTACTTTGATAACTACACAACAGAATAATCAAAAAATAAACCGTGCACAGCCGTGCACGGTTTTTTATTATGCTTTTTTGCTGAGCTTTGAAATTCTTTCGCTAAAAAGCTCTTTTGCCCAATCCCAGGCATCCGATGCCTCAAGAGCATCAAGAACCTTAAGGGATTGCTGGCATTCCTTAATTGCCATTTCTGCTTCTCCCTTGTTTTCATAATACTGAGATAGTATATCCTTCATTTCCAAAAGGTTTCGCAGCGAGCAGCCCTCCTCTGTACCTGCGGCCATAAGCTGCTCCTCTCCGGTTACAAGCTTTGCCTTTTCTGTCAAATGAGTAAAATAAATTTCGGGAATCTGGTCAATGGCCTTGCTTGCACTTTTTATATCGCCCTTTGCCTTGTATGCGTAAGCCATAAAGCGATATGCGTCATATCTTAAGGCATCATCCTTTGTAACATCTACCACTCGTGAAGCGATTTCTATAACCCTGTCAGGCTCCTTTTCAAAATCTATTACATAAACCTTGTTTATAAGCAGAATATCATTGTCGGGATATTTTTTCAAGCCGTCGTCAAGTATTTGAAGCGCCCTGCTCCAATCGCTTGAACGGTATTTCCAGCTTTCCTTTGCTATTTCAAGGGCCTTTTCTTCTATTTCCTTAAGGTCAAACTCAAACAGCTCATCCATAGTCACTCCGAAATATCTTGCAATAACGGGCACAAGGGTAATATCGGGCATGGCTATATTATTTTCCCATTTGCTTACTGCCTGAAATGATATGTGCAGACTGCTTGCAAGCTGCTCTTGAGTTATACCGCGTTTTTTGCGCAGCTCTCTTATCTTATTTCCTATATTCATATTTTCACCTCCAAATATCAAGGTGACGTCGTCCTTGTGACCTTATTATATCATTTACGAAAGGGTATTTCAATAACTGCTTAAACGAGATTTTTCAACCCGAGGTTGAATAGTGGATACACAGCCTGTCAGATGTTCTCTGTTAATTTGTACAAAATACACAAAATAGCCTTAAATTTTACATTTTTTATGTTCAAAATCTTCAAAAAGGTCTTGCAATAATAATATATATATAGTATAATTTAAGCAGATGCTTCGTGCGAAACGCATTATTCATCAGAAATATAGTTTATACAAGGAGATCTTTTTATTATGGAAAAGGTTTATACGAAAAGTATTCGTAACGTAGCGCTCCTCGGACACAGCGGGGGCGGAAAAACATCACTTGCTGAGTCAATGCTTTATATTTCAAGACTTACAGACCGCCTTGGTAACGTATCAGACGGTAATACTGTTTGTGACTATGATCCTGAAGAAATTAAGAGAGGATATTCAATTTCCGCAGCCAGCGCACCTATGCTCTGGAACGGTACTAAGATAAATGTTCTTGACACACCCGGCTTCTTTGATTTCGAGGGTGAGGCTCGTCAGTGCGTAAGAGCTGCCGATGCTGCTATTATCGTTGTTGACGGTAAGGCAGGCATTCAGGTAGGTACTGAGATTGCTTGGGACCTTGCTACCGAGGAAAAGATTCCGAAGGCGTTCTTTATTAACAACTTTGATGACCCCGAGGCAAGATTCTATAAGGTATTCGGTGCTATCCGTGAAAAGTACGGTCTTACCGTATGTCCTATCCAGATTCCGATTATTGACGAGGGTAACGTAATTGGCTTTGCTAACCTTGTTGAAATGTGCGTTTACACATTCGAAAAGGCAACAGGTGAATATGCTAAGAGTAAGATTCCCGATAAGTTCAAGGACGTTTGTGATGAATACCACAATATTCTTCTTGAGGCTATCGCGCAGACAAGCGACGAGCTTATGGAAAAGTTCTTCAATGAAGAGCCCATTACACGTGTAGAGGCTCTTGAGGCTATCCACCTTGGTATCATCTCCGGTGATATTATTCCCGTATTCTGTGGCGCAGCTATTAAGAACTGGGGTATTAAGACATTCCTTGATACTATTGCAGAGTCCTTCCCAAGACCTCTTGCACGTAAGGTAGAGCACGTTATCGGTGAGGATGGCGAGGTTCGTGAGATTCCTATTGATATGGACAGCGCTGATACATCTATCTTCGTATTCAAGACAGTAGCCGATCCCTTCGTTGGTAAGATGTCCTTCTTCAAGGTTATGAACGGTGAGGTTAAGAAGGATATGGTTCTTCGTAACACCACAACAGGCGCTAACGAAAAGCTTGGTAAGATCTTTATGATGCGCGGTAAGAGACAGATTGATATTGATGAGCTTGCTTGCGGTGACATCGGTGTTGTTGCTAAGCTCTCCAATACAAATACAAACGACACTCTTACAACAGTATCTGAAAATATCAAGTATGCTCCCATTAAATATCCCGTTCCTTATTTCACAAAGGCGATAGCTCCCAGATCCAAGGGTGATGAGGATAAGATTTCTATCGGTATTTCCAGACTTCTTGAGGAAGATCCTACACTTAAGTATGAAAACAATTCCGAGACCAAGCAGCTTACAATTTCAGGTATCGGCGATATTCATCTTGACGTTCTTGTTTCCAAGCTTCAGGCACGCTATGGCGTAGCTGTTGAGCTTTCCAAGCCCAAGCTTGCATACCGTGAAGCAATTAGAAAGAATGTAGACGTTGAAGGTAAGCATAAGAAGCAGTCCGGTGGTTCAGGTCAGTACGGTCACGTTAAGATTAAATTCGGTCCCGGCTTTGAGGACGGTCTTACATTTACAACAAGCGTTGTTGGTGGCGCAGTTCCTAAGAACTACTTCCCTGCAGTTGAACAGGGTCTTAAGGATTGTATGCTTAAGGGCGTGCTTGCAGGTTATCCCATGGCTAACCTTAGCGCTAACCTTTATGACGGCTCCTACCACGATGTAGACTCTAATGAAATCTCCTTTAAGCTTGCGGCAGCTATTGCTTACCGTGAGGGTATGCCTAAGGCTAACCCCGTTCTTCTCGAGCCTGTTGGTACACTCAAGGTTTACGTTCCCGAAAACTATGTGGGCGACGTAATGGGCGACCTTAACAAGCGTAGAGGTAGAGTAATGGGTATTGAGCCTCTTGAGGACGGCAGCGGAAAGCAGGCTGTAATTGCCGAGGTTCCCTTCGCTGAAATGACAGACTACGTTATCATACTCCGTGCATCCACACAGGGTCGTGGCAGATTTGATTTCGACTTTATCAGATACGATGAGGTTCCTGCTTCACTTACAGATAAGATTATTGCTGAGGCAAAGAATGACTAAATAATTAAGAGGGCGTTTTCATAACGCCCTCTGCTTATAATACGAGGTTATATTCAGTATGAAATATTTTGATTTGGCATCATATAAATCATCAAGAATTGCACAGGGCTGTATGAGAATCGCCTCTCTTACAGATAAGGAAATAGACACCCTTATAAAGACAGATATTGACTGTGGAATAAATTTTTTTGATCATGCAGATATTTACGGTGGTGGTGAATGCGAAAGAAAGTTCGGTGAATTTTTAAAAAGCAATCCCTCACTTAAGGACAAAATTATAATACAGACCAAGTGCGCCATTACAAACGGCTATTACGATTTTTCAAAGGAGCATATTATCAGCTCCGTTGAGGGTAGCCTTTCACGTCTTGGCGTAGACAGCGTGGATTTTCTCCTTTTGCACCGTCCCGACACACTTATGGAGCCCTGTGAGGTGGCTGAGGCATTTGAGCTTTTATCCACACAGGGTAAGGTAAAATGCTTTGGAGTATCTAACCAGAACCCAATGCAGATTCAGCTTCTTCAGAAATATCTTGGCAATATTAAGCTTCATATAAATCAGCTTCAGCTAAGTATTACAAACACAGGCATTATTGACAGTGGACTTAATGTAAACACAGAAAAATGCGAGGCTGCCGACCGTGACGGCTATGTCCTTGATTTCTGCCGACTTAACGATATTACAATTCAGCCTTGGTCGCCACTTCAGCACGGCTTTTTCGGTGGCACATTTATAAATAATCCCGACTATACTGAGCTTAATAAAAAGCTTAATGAAATAGGCGAAAAATACGGAATTACAGCCACATCTACGGCAATTTTATGGCTTCTACGTCATAGCGCCTGTATGCAGCCTATTATCGGAACTGTAAACACCGATAGAATTCGTGATATTTGTAAGGGTGCAGACTGTGAAATGTCCCGTAAGGAATGGTACGAGCTTTATAAATCAACAGGGAAAACCTTACCATAAAAATAAACGGTAGCGAAAAAGGGCTACCGTTTTGTATTTTTACGTAATTTTACTGTCTTTTCTTTAAAAATTCGCTAACTTCCCTTTCGTTGGGAATAGAGCTTGATGCACCGGGACGGCTTACAGTAATAGAGCCGGCTGCATTTGCAAAATCACAGGAGGAGAAAATATCTCCGCTTCTTAAATATTCAAGGGTAAGCGCCGCAGTAAATGCATCTCCTGCCGCAGTAGTATCTACAACAGGCATATCATAGGGAGCTTTTATTATACCCCTTTCACCGTCAAAAATATATGCGCCTCTGCCACCAAGCTTAATTACTATGTACTCTGCCTTAACTCTTTCAAGCAGACAAAGGGCAGCCTCCTTACATTTTTCCTCAGTAGTGGGTGCAATACCTGTAAATGCCTCAGTTTCGCTTTCGTTGGGTGAAAATACGGTAACTCTTGGCAGCTTATCAAGAGGGAAATCCTTGTTTGCAGGACCTGCATCTATAAATATGGGAATACCTGCATTTGACGCTTCATTTGCTGCATGAAGAATAGCATCATAATTTATTTCAAACTGCATATAAAGTGCATCGGGCTTACTTGCTATAGCCTCACTTACAGTTTCAAGCTCAATTTTTGAGTTTGCACCGGGGAAAACTATAATTCTGTTTTGCCCTGTTTTTTCAACAAGTATAGCAGCAAGTCCGGTTGCAACGGTTTCATCACGCTTGATATAGGAAACATCCATACCCTCATTCTTGTATAAGTCAAGGAGAGTGTCGCCGTTTGCATCATTTCCAAGCTTTGTAAGGAATACGCATTTTGCACCGAGACGGGAAAATGCAACGGCAGAGTTTGCGCCCTTGCCACCGGGCACATAGGAGTAGCTTCCCTTATCTATTACAGTCTGCCCCCCAACAGGAACAAAATCCACATTCATTACCATGTCCATGTTGGCTGAGCTTACAACAAGTATTCTTTTCATATTTTCCTCTTTTCTATGGATATAACGGTTAAAGCCTTATCCTTAACCTTAAATTTAATTTCAAAGGAAGCGAAGGGAAAGCCGTATATCCTGTTTTCGTCTTCTATATAGGAGGGACGTGGATCCTCCTCTAAAATTCTTGTAAGAGTGTTCAGCTTTTCTTTTGAAAGCTCCAGAGGAGCTACACAATCATAGTGCACATTAAGCCTGTAATCCCCTATTTCCTCAGTAAATCCACCTAAAGCATCTTCTATGCTGTCGGCATAGGCAAGATAGGGCTTTATATCGTAAATCGGGGTACCGTTTACCATGTCAGCTCCCGAAACCTGTAGTACGTACCCATACTTTTCGGTATATTCCACCCCTTCAAGCTTAACAGCAGATAAGCCCAAATGGTTTGGACGGAACGGAGAACGGGTAGCAAAAACACCTATTCGTTCATTACCACCAAGCTTTGGTGGGCGCACGGTGGGAGAATATTCCTTATTAAGATTTTCTGAAAATCCCCAGATCAGCCACAGATGAGAAAAGCCCTCAATACCACGGATAGCATCGGGATTTCTGTATTTCTTTTCAAATATAACAGTACCCGAAAGGTCTTTTACTATGCCACTTTGTCTTGGGATACCGAATTTGGAATCAAAATCCGTTATTATTTTTCCGATAGGCTCTATATTCATCAGAACAGCTTTTCCACGTCTTCTCTGTAGAAGGCGTATTTTTTATCGCAGAAATGGCATTCAAGCTCGATTTTTTCTTCCTCGCCCTTTGCCTTCTTTTCTGCAAAAATGCTTTCGATTTCTTCCTTGCCAAGGCTGATAAGAGCACGCTTTGTTCTCTCAACGGAGCAATCACACTTGTATTCGATTTCAAGCTCGTCAAAAAGGTCGTACTCAATTCCGTTCAATGCAAGCTTGAGGATATCCTCATTTGACATTCCCGCATCAAATCGTGTGGAAATATTATTAAGAAATTTAGAATTTTCCTCAAGTCGTGCAATAACGCTTTCATCGGGGAATGGAAGAAGCTGAACAAACACACCGCCGGCAGCCTTACAGGTGTGGTCTGTATCTACAAGGACACCGAGGGCGCAAAGGGTAGGTGTCTGCTCGCTTGTTGCGTAATACTGTGCAATGTCCTCTGCTACCTCACCGCTTACAAGCTCAATAGTGCCGTTAAAGGGCACATCATCCCCCACATCCTTGGATACGGAAAGAAGTCCGTTACCCACAATACCGGAAACATCAAGCTTGCCATTAGGCTTGTTAGGTACATCAGCCATAGGGTTGGCAATATAACCCTTTACATTACCGTAGTAGTCAGCACATGCAAGAGTTGTACCTGCAAGGCCGTTACCCTTAATTGTAACTGTAAGACGGTTTTCCTTTTCGGGAAGCATAGTTCCCATTACAGAGGAGGCAGTAAGAAGTCTGCCAAGCAAGGCAGAGGCGGTCGGTGCTGTCTTGTGATACCTTATTGCCTCATTAACAATATCCTTTGAGTTAATTACATATGCACGTGCGCTTCCGTCCTTAGTCATAGCGCGAAGAATTGTAGATCCCATTTTTATCTCCTTATTTTATTGCTCTTGCAGTTATGTAGCATCTTTCATCGGTATCGGAAAGAGGATTTCCATAAAGGTCACCACTGACCTTTATAATTTCAAAGCCACATGCCTTAAGTGCATCCTTGATTTTCTTTATTTCGTAGCATCTTTCCTTTTGAATTTCGTCAAGCCTTTCGTAGCTTCCGTCCTCATTTTCAAGAAAAATGCTCAGATAAAACTTACAGATTTTACTTTTTTCGTTGTACTCGTTCTGCCACGCAACAAGAGAGCTTTCGTCCTCTAAAATGTATGCGTTATCCCCGTAGACATTTTTGAATTTGTAGGGGGTATTTATATCAAAAACAAACACACCGTCGGGGATAAGATAGTTATGGACCAATGAAAAGCAGCTGTATAGGTCCTTATATGAGGTAAGATAGTTTATACTGTCAAGACAGCATACACATGCGTCCACCGTGCCGTAAAGCTCAAAGGACTGCATGCCCTGGCACAGCCACAGAATATCGCTTATATTCCTCTCGGCGCAGATTTCTCTTGCCTCAGACAGCATATCCTCACTTAAGTCAACACCTGTCATATCGTAGCCAAGCTCACGCAATGCAAAGGTTATTTTTCCTGTGCCGCAGGCAAGGTCAAGAACAAGAGAGGAACGGCTGCGTTCATTATCCCTTATTTCCTTGTCAAGATATTTTGCATAGGCTGTATAGTCAAAATCTCCGTTCAGGGAGTCATACACCCTTGCAAGTGACGAATACTGCTTTCCCATATAAAGCTCCTTTTTGTAAGTTCTCATTACATTTTATCACATAAGAGCCTTAAAGTAAATAGATTATATAAGTAAATTTTTCAGTTTTATTATATCTCCTGCCCCCATTATAACTATTGCATCGCTTTCACATCGGTCAATTTCAGTCTTTATCCTTTTAAAATCCTCAATATATTCTCCCCTCATATCAAGGGCAAAGCCCTCACTTGTTATGCCGTAGATGTTCCTTTCCCGTGCAGGATAGATTGGCGCAATAATAAGCCTTGATGCGTCCTTGAATGCATCTTTAAATTCAGAATACAGGGCCAACGTGCGTGAGTAGGTATGGGCTTGAAAAACACACAAAATATTCTTATACCCCATTTGTCTAAGTGCGTTAAGAGTGGCCTGTATTTCCCTTGGGTGATGGGCATAATCTATGTAAATATCGCCACTCCCCTGCCCTTTTTTAAAAAGCTCAAGCCGCCTTTCCACTCCCTCAAAGCTTGAAATGGCAAGTGAAATTATCTCCGGTGCAATTCCGTTTTTATGCGCAACAGCAAGGGCGCAAAGACCGTTATATACCATATGAATGCCCCTTTGCTTAAGGGCGCATTCTGTCAGCTTCTTTCCGTTACGGTAAGCAATAAAGCCATTATCCGTTACGGTGGCAGAATATTCACCCTTGCTTTCAATGCCAAGGGTCACAAATTCAAGCTGAGGGTTTTCTTCTCTGAACTCCTTGTCAAAGGCGTTCATAGACATAGCATCATCCAGATTTATAAACACTCTTGCGCCGATTTTTGCATATTTTCTGAAGGAATCGAGGATTTGCTCCTTGCTTTTAAAGTAGTCGGGGTGGTCAAAATCCATATTCAGCACAACGGAATCCGTGGGATACAGGCAATGAAAGGAATCCATATACTCACATGCCTCAAAAATAATATGCTCCCCCTCGCCAAACTTGTATTGACTTAAGTATTCCCTCATTATCCCACCGCAAAACACGGTGGGATTTTTGTCTGCCACCTCAAAGATATGGGAAATAAGAGATGTAACCGTGCTTTTTCCGTGCATACCGGCTATACCTATTCGGTGCCTGTATTGACTTGTAACATATCCAAGAAAATTAGCACGGGATACAAGAGGGATATTCTCCTTTATGGCACATTGAATTTCAAAATTATCCTTGTCTATTGCTCCTGTATAAATTACCATATCCATATGACTTGCGCTATCGGGGGTGGAGCAATATTTAATCTTTTTTGCCACCCGTTCCAGCTTTTTGCATACATCGCTCCGTTCTCTGTCATATCCGTAAACCTCCTTGCCCCGATAGATACAGTACTCTGCAAGGGCGCTCATGCTGATACCCCCTATACCGACAAAAAAGATTTTTTTACTGTTCCCAAATATGGTATCAAGCTCCTTTACGGAATAATGAGAATTTTCTAAAGACATAAAAACCTCCCTTTTGCTACAAGCTTTTACATTTTTTCACAAAAATTACTTAATGATTTCACACAAATATTTCACAGAATACCTACACAGTTCACAATTTATTGATATAATGGTATTGTTGAAAGACATAGAAGTTTAATTACCATTTCGGAGGACATAAAAATGATTATTTCAGATATCAAAATCAGAAAATTTTTCGAGGACGGACCTATGAAGGCTGTTGTATCCGTTACCTTTGACGGCGCGCTTGCCGTTCACGATATTAAGGTCATTAACGCAAGGGATAAATATTTTATCGTTATGCCCAGCAGAAAGAACCCTGACGGAACATACCGTGATATTGTTCATCCCATCAACGCAGAATTCCGTGCTGAGCTTGAGGGCGCAATAATCAAGGCATACTTTGACCAGCTTGAGAATGCAACCTTCGCTCTTAACGAAGAGGATAATTTTGAAACAGTAAACGTTTAAATACGGTTAAGGAGATTTCCGAGCTTGGAAATCTCCTTTTTATTTGCGTAAGTAAACGCATTTTTTTATTTTACAGTATTGACAGGGTTTGTTTAAGTTGTTATAATATACTTTATAAAACTTATGTATTATTATATTATGCGTTGCACACGCGTATGCTACAGCGAGGTTTGATATGGCAAATAAAATTCAGAAACCCAGAGGCACCATGGATATATTCCCTGAGGACGTGGCTCTTTGGCATAAAATTGAAGAAAAGGCAAGAAGCGTTGCTGAGCGCTTTGGCTTTGGTGAGGTTCGTACACCTACCTTTGAGGAGCTTGCTCTTTTTAAGCGTGGAGTTGGCGAGGTAACCGACGTTGTACAGAAGGAAATGTACACCTTTACCGATAAGGAGGACAGAGTATTCGCTCTTCGTCCCGAGGGTACTGCATCGGTAGTTCGTGCTATTATCGAAAACGGACGCACATCAGACCCAATGCCTCTTAAATATTACTACTTAATCAACTGCTTCCGTTATGAAAAGCCGCAGGCGGGCAGAAGCCGTGAGTTTTTCCAGTTCGGCACAGAAATGTTCGGTACAGCATCAAGTGCAGCAGATGCTACTGTAATTTCTCTTGCCGATACACTTATCAAGGAGCTTGGAATCAAAAACGTTAAGCTTCACATA
Source organism: Eubacteriales bacterium (assembly GCA_045542275.1). Lineage (GTDB taxonomy): Bacteria > Bacillota > Clostridia > Oscillospirales > CAG-272 > RGIG2000. The sequence goes on from JAZQKP010000025.1 coordinate 68,264, forward strand.
AATTCAATCGGCTGTCCCCAGTGCCGTCCCAATTACAGACAGGCGCTTGTTGATTACTTCTCACAGCACGAGGAGCAGCTTTGCGATACCTGTAAGGAAAGACTTAAGACTAACCCCTTGCGTGTCCTTGACTGCAAGAGCCCTGTATGCTCCGAGATTGCAAAGGATGCCCCCAATACAATTGACCACCTTTGCCCCGAGTGCAACAGTCACCTTGACAGCCTTAAGCGTCACCTTGATGCTATGGGCATTGAGTACACAGTGGATACAAGAATCGTAAGAGGACTTGACTACTACACAAAGACAGTGTTTGAATTTATCTGTGAGGGCATCGGCGCACAGAGCACGGTTTGCGGTGGTGGACGCTACGACGGACTTATGCAGCAGCTTGGCGGTCCTGCATTACCAGGCATCGGCTTTGGTATGGGTATTACACGTATTATCCTTGCCATGAAGGAAAGCGGCTGTGCCGATACAGATGAGAAAAAGCCTCTTCTCTACATCGCTCCCTTGGGAGAAAATGCGGTATCAAAGGCACTCTCCATTGTGTCTGAGCTTCGCAAGGACGGTATCTATGCCGAATGTGATATCTGCGCACGTAGCTTGAAGGCACAAATGAAATATGCCGACAAAATCGGCGCAGAATATACTCTTATCATAGGTGATAGCGAGCTTGAAAACGGACGTGCTCAGCTTAAGAATATGAAGAAGAGTGAGCAGACAGAAATAGAAATTGACAATATATTTAATGTTCTTAAACAGGAGATGTAAATATGGAAAAGTTTGAAAAAAATGACAAGCGTACCCATTATTGCGGTACATTAACTAAGGAAAATTTAGGTCAGCGTGTTTGCGTTCTCGGTTGGGCGCAGAAGCAGAGAGACCTTGGCTCCCTTATCTTCATTGACCTTCGTGACAGAAGCGGTATTATTCAGCTTGCCTTTGACGATAGCACAGACAGAGAAATCTTTGATAAGGCATTCACCGTTCGTGCAGAGTTCGTTCTCTGTGCAAAGGGTGTAGTTCGTGCACGTGGAGAGGGCGCAGTTAATAAGAATATCCCCACAGGTGAAATTGAGATTGCAGTAGACGAATTCAAGATTCTTACAAAGGCTCAGACACCTCCCTTCGAAATCGTGGAAAACAGCGACGTTAAGGCAGACCTCCGTCTTAAGCACCGTTATCTTGACCTTCGCCGTCCCGATATGCAGAGAAATATCATCGCACGTTCAAAAATTACAAATCTTACAAGAAACTATTTTAACGAAAACGGATTTATTGATATAGAAACACCTAACCTTATCCGTCCTACACCCGAGGGCGCACGTGACTATCTTGTTCCCAGCCGTGTTCACAACGGTAAGTTCTACGCACTTCCCCAGTCCCCCCAGATTTATAAGCAGCTTCTTATGTATTCCGGCTTTGACCGTTATATTCAGATTGCACGTTGCTTCCGTGATGAGGACCTTCGTGCAGACCGTCAGCCCGAGTTTACACAGATAGATATGGAAATCTCCTTTACAGACGAGGACGAAATCATCGCTATCAACGAGGGCTTTATCAAGTATATCTTTGATAACTTTATGGGCAAAGAGGTAAAGACACCCTTCGAAAGAATCACATGGCATGAGGCTATGGAGCGCTTTGGCTCCGATAAGCCCGATATGCGCTTTGGCTTTGAGCTTAAAAATATTTCCGAGGCAGTTAAGAATACAGAATTCAAGGTATTCGCAGGTGCAATCGCAAACGGTGGTAGCGTAAGAGCTATTAACGTTAAGGGTGGCGCTAAGTTCTCAAGAAAGGAAATCGACTCTCTTACCGAGGTTGCAAAGCAGTATAAGGCTAAGGGTCTTGCTTGGCTAAAGATGGCAAACGGAGAGATTTCCTCATCCTACGCTAAGTTCCTGACAGAAGGCGAAAATGCTGAAATCATGAAGCTTATGGAGGTAGAAAACGGTGACCTTGTGCTTGTAGTAGCTGATAAAAACAAGGTTGTATTTGATACTCTCGGTGCTCTCCGCTGCGAGTGTGCTAAGCGCCTTGGCCTTCTTAACCCCAACGAATTTAAGTTCCTCTGGGTTACAGAGTTCCCCCTCTTTGAGTACAGCGAGGAGGACGGCAGATACTACGCTATGCACCATCCCTTTACTGCTCCTATGGCAGAGGACTATCAGTATATCGACACAGACCCCGGCAGAGTTCGTGCAAGAGCTTACGATATAGTTCTTAACGGTACTGAGCTTGGTGGTGGCTCTATCCGTATCCATACAACCGAAATGCAGGAGCATATGTTCTCCATTCTCGGTATCGGTAAGGAGGAGGCACAGGAGAAGTTTGGCTTCTTGCTTGATGCCTTTAAGTACGGTGTACCTCCCCACGGTGGACTTGCATTCGGTCTTGACAGACTTGTTACACTTCTTTTGGGCCTTGAGGATATTCGTGAGGTTATTGCATTCCCCAAAATGCAAAATGCCTCTGAGCTTATGTCCAAATGCCCTTCATTTGCAAACCCTGACGACCTTAAGGAGCTTGGTATTGCAGTAATTAATAACGAAGACGAAAATTAATTTATATATTCGAAAGGAACACATCAATGTTTAAGGAATTCTTCAAAAGCAAGAAAAACATTGTGATGGTATCAGTGCTTGCAGTATTGCTTATTGCTCTTGTGGTTTGCAGTATTGCTGTAAGAGCTGACGAGGGCAACTGTCCCGACTGCTCCGGAATTGGCTTAGGATGTGAAACATGTGGTGGAGACGGCACTATGGATAGCCGTTACTTCGGTACATTTATGTCCCTTGCGGCACCTATTATCGCTATCGCTCTTGCACTTATCACAAAAGAGGTTTACTCCTCACTCTTTATCGGTATAGTTATCGGTGGACTTTTAAATGCCTCCTATAACATTCCCAAGACTATCGATGCAGTAGTAAGCGACGGTCTTATTTCCGCTGTATCAGGTACAGCCGGCATCTTTATCTTCCTTGTAATCCTTGGCGCTATGGTAATCCTTGTTAACAAGGCAGGTGGCTCAAAGGCATTCGGAAGATGGGCGCAGAAGAATATTAAGACCAAGGTTGGTGCTGCAATCGCTACCTTCGTTCTTGGCGTTCTTATCTTTATTGACGACTATTTTAACTGTCTTACAGTAGGTTCGGTTATGCGCCCTGTAACAGACAGCCATAACATCTCCCGTGGTAAGCTTTCATTCATTATCGACGCGACAGCTGCTCCTGTATGTATGATTGCTCCCATTTCCTCATGGGCTGCTGCAGTATCTGCATATGCCCCCGAGGGAACAAGCGGACTTAAGATGTTCGTTTCCGCTATTCCCTTTAACTTCTATTCAATCCTTACACTTATCTTCGTTGTAATGCTTGCGGTAATGGGCTTTGACTACGGTAAGATGGCAGGTGTTGAATTCAAGGCACAGAACGGAGACCTTGGCGCAATTGAGGCTGACAAGGAGAAGGATAACGCATCTGAAAACGGACGTGTCCTCGACCTTATTCTTCCTATCGTAGTTCTTATCGTTGCTTGCGTTATCGCTCTTATCTACAACGGTGGATTCTTCGATTCAGGCAGCGAATATTACCTTGACTTTATCGGCTCATTCGGTAATACAGACGCAACCGTTGGCTTACCTTGGGGCTCTATCATTGCTCTTATCTTTACAATTGTATATCTTATGTGCCGTAAGGCTATTACCTTTAAGGAAGCTATGGACTCAATTCCCAAGGGCTTTATCGCAATGGTACCCGCAATCCTTATCCTTACATTTGCAACATCACTTAAGAATATGACAAGCCTTCTTGGCTCTGATGTATTTGTAGATAATCTTCTTTCAAATGCGGGAAGCCTCACAGTATTCCTCCCTGCAATTATCTTTATTGTAGCATGCATTATTGCATTCTCCACAGGTACATCATGGGGCACATTCGGTATTCTTATTCCTATTGTACTTGCAGTATTCCCCGCAGGTACAGTTCTTGGCACTATCGGTATGTCCGCTTGTCTTGCAGGTGCAGTATGCGGTGACCACTGCTCACCTATCTCCGATACCACAATTATGGCATCTGCAGGTGCACAGTGCAATCATGTTGAGCATGTACAGACACAGCTCCCCTACGCAATTACAGTAGCAGCTGTATCCTTTGTATCCTTTATCCTTGCAGGCGTTCTTACCTTGGCGGCCGATTGGGTAGCTTATCTTGCTATCCCCGTTTCAATCGCCCTTCTTATAGGTACACTCTTTGTTATCAAGCACGTTACAAGGAAGCAGACAGAAAAGTCACTTTAATAAGTATAAAAGAGTACGATTTTATGTCGTACTCTTTACTTTTTTACTTTAATATGTTATAATTAAGAAAATCTTTTAATGAGGTAGCGTATATGAAATGTCCCCATTGCGGCCACGAGGAAAGCAAGGTAACCGACTCCCGTCCTGTTGAAGAAAGCATTAAGCGCAGACGTGAGTGCCTTAAGTGTCAGGCAAGATTTACAACATATGAAACTATTGAAAACGTGCAGCCCATTGTAGTTAAAAAGGACGGCTCACGTGAATATTTTGATAAGGCTAAGCTTCTTTCCGGACTTATGAAGGCATGTCAGAAGCGACCTGTCGATTCAGCTGAAATAGCTGATAAGATAGAGGCAGAGCTTCAGAACTCACTCCGTCAGGAGATAAGCTCTGTGGAGATTGGCGAAATGGTAATGAGAGAGTTAAGAGCAAGAGATGCAGTTGCATACGTGCGCTTTGCCTCCGTTTACCGTGAATTTAAGGATGTGGAGACCTTTATGAGTGAGCTCCAGAACTTCTTAAACAAATAATGAATATAGGTATATATGGGGGAAAGCACGGTGAAAATCCGTCGCAACAGCCATTGCCGTTACAGTCGGAATGCCACATATATATTTTTGGCGAAATGCCAAATGGTAAAATCACTCTTGGGCGCTATGAAAATAGGGAGGGTGACACCAAAGATAAAGAGGCGTTTGTACATAAAAATGCTATACGTTACTAAAAAACAATGCATTTTTTATTAAATCTGCCTCCTTCTCTTTGTTTTATCATATAGATAAAGAAAAGAGGAAAAGAAAATGAAACAAATCCTATCATTAACATTGGTTCTCTTGATGATTTTCAGCATGTGCTTCCTTGCTTCCTGTGCTGACAAGGACGAAGAAGAAATGCTTTACACCGAGGATACTACCCTTGGCGAGGGCTCTAAGACCATTACCTTTATTGTAAGTCATATAGACGGCACAGGAATAACCTTTACAATAAAAACAGATAAGGCTATTCTTTCAGAGGCTCTTTTAGAGCATAAGCTTATCGAGGGAGAAATGGGTGCATTCGGTATCTATATTAAAAAGGTAAACGGAATCACACAGGACTTTGATATTGATCAGACCTACTGGGCGCTTTACGTTGGAAACGATTATGCGGTTTCAGGCGCAGAGTCAACTGCCGTAGTAGATGGTGAAACCTACATGCTCAAGGCATCAAGATAAGAAAATAAACAAAAAACCCGACACTGTGTCGGGTTTTTCTTTATAAAACAAATAATTTTACCATTTTTATTGCGCTTCCCTGTGGATATTCACATACCCTACCAAGGGCGAAAAAGCCGTTTTTATCATATACCGATAGGTGCTGACCGATTTCAAAATCGGTTTTTATTTTGCTCTGGTATATTTCACAGCCACTTTTTGCAAGCCTTGTATAAAAATCGGAAAGGGTTACCCTTTCACAATCCTCAAAAAGACTTTCGGTAGGCTTAATAAGTGTGCATCTTTCCTCATAGCTCATATTTTCAAGCTGAGCTATTGTATAGGATTCATCCAAATTAAAATTTCCGCTCTGTGTCCTTAAAAGTGAGCTCATAGCACCACCACACCCAAGATATGCACCTATATCGGCACAAAGCGTACGGATATATGTACCCTTGGAGCATTTTACGTGTAAGCGATAAATACCTTCTTTTTCATCCACTTCCTCGGGGATAATTTGGCTTATATGTATTTTTCTTGCTTCTCTTTCGACTTCTATTCCCTCACGTGCAAGATCGCATAGCTTTTTGCCGTTAACCTTTAGGGCGCTGTACATGGGAGGTATTTGCTCTATATCACCCACAAAATGGCTACAAGATTCAAAAAATTCATTTTTTGTGGGGAGAGTGTCGCATTTTGTAAGAATATTACCTGTCGTATCCTCTGTATCTGTGGTAATTCCAAGCTGAATTTCGGCAGTATAGCCCTTATCCTCGGCGGTAAGATACTCTGCAGCCTTTGCCGCTCTGCCTATAAGAACAGGAAGCACACCCTCCGCCATAGGGTCAAGAGTGCCTGTGTGCCCTACCTTCTTTGTGTTGAAAAGCTTTCGTATCTTAAACACAATATCGTGGGAGGTAACACCCTTGTGCTTGTTTATGATTATAACACCGCTAATTTCCTCTGCCATTATATAAGCTCCCTTGAAAATACGGAAATTATTTTATTTTCCGCATCCTCCTTGCTCTTAGCAGTAATTGTGCATCCGGCAGCACGTGTGTGTCCACCGCCACCAAAATAAGCGCAAAGCTTAGCTACGTCTATGTCGCAATTTGAGCGAGAGGATATAAAATAATTGTCTTCAAGCTTTGAGGATTGCTTAATGGAAACAGCCACCTGTACACCGTCAATCTGGCGCACACAGTTAACAACGTCACTGATATCCTCCTCGGTAAGACTGTTTTCAGCCTTCATTTGATTTGTAAAGGTGATTATCGCCAGCTTGCCGTCGGCCTCAAGCCTCATATTCTGATATGTTACACGCTGTGCAGCGATTTCTCCTACCGACTTTGTGTCGAATATAAGACGGTTGATTTCTGCGTAATCAATATTTTTCTTAACTATTTTGGACGCAATAAGGTGAGTTTCATCGGTTACATTTGAGTATTTAAAGCAACCGGTATCACCTGTTATTCCCGCATAAATGGCTTCATAAAAGCCGATTTCCATATAGTCAGCAATACCAAGCCCCTCGGCGATTTTGTAGATTATCTGGGCACAGGCGGCGCAATTTTCCATATAAAAGTCGGAAAAGCGTGTGCTCATTCCGTGATGGTCAATGGTGAAATCAACCTTTTCTGCATGGTCAAAAAGCTCACCCATCTGGGACGGTGATGCCACATCTACTGCAACCACGCTGTCAAATTCGGAAAAATATCCGTCATAAAGAATTTCCTCGCCCTTAGTCATAAAGCTTAATCTCTTGGGAAGCTTTTCACAGCATACAATCTTGGCATCCTTGCCGAGCTTTTTTAAAATATGCTTAAAGCCCATGGCAGAGCCAAGGGTGTCAGGGTCGGGGTTTCTGTGACAAACAATAGCCGTATATCCGCATTCTTTTACTTTATTAAGTAGATTTTCAAAGGATAATTCAGTCATCGTCTTCCTCCATAGGCTTTATATCAAGACCCTTAAGTATCTTTGAAATGTTGGCTCCGTACTCTGCAGAGCTGTCATATACAAAGGTAAGCTGAGGGGTGATTCGTAAATTGATTCTCTTTGCAAGCTCGGAACGAAAAAAGCCTGATGCATTCTTAAGCGCCTTGGCAATTTCGGTCTGCTCTCCTCCGTATACAGAGTAATAAATTTTAGCAAATTTAAGGTCTGCAGTAACATCGGCAGCTGTAATGGAAACAAGGGTCTCAGCAATGCGAGGGTCCTTTACATCACGAAGAATTTGTGCCATTTCCTCCTTAACTGCATCGTTTATTCTGTTCTGTCTATATTTAGCCATAATATATCCTTTCCTAGCGAAATTATCGCTAAACACTATTTATCTATTATAATTATATCACATAATATATAAAATTTAAAGAAAAATTTTACATTACTTGAAAAAAGTGTGTTTGAATGATATAATTTATGTAGATAGTAAAAGGAGGTAAAAATGGACATAATTATAATTGTTCTCAATATAATTACCCTTCTCTTGCTTGGATTCACTCTGTTTTTAGTAGTAAAAAACGGAAAAAGTCGGGGGACGGGTACGGAAAATGAGGAAATAAGGCGAGTAGTTGCCACTTCGGTAAACGAAACTGGAGCTCTTTTAATATCAAGCGTTTCCGCTGCTAATAAGACCTATTCCGAAAATATTGAAAAGGAAATTGCCAAGCTTACCGAAAATATGAATAAGCTTAGCGAAAATCAGTCAAAAAGCTATATTGAGGTTCTTAACACTCTTAATAATTCCTTTAAGGAAATTACAGAGCAGAATGCAAAGAGCAATGAGGCAATGGCAAGAGGACTCAAGGAAAAGCTTGATGACTTCTCCAAGGTGCTTACTGCTCTTATTGAAAAAATCAATAATGATGTTAAGGAAAATCTTGTTGCAATCCGTAAGGAAAACACCGACAAGCTTGAAACCATTCAGAAGACTGTAGACGAAAAGCTTGAAAAGACTCTTAACACAAGACTTCAGCAGTCCTTTGAAAGCGTTGTTAAGCAGATAGGTGAGGTTAATAATGCCATAGGCGAAATTAAGGGCCTTGCCAAGGATGTAGGTTCGCTTAACAAAGTACTTTCCAACGTTAAAATAAAGGGTATTGTAGGTGAGGTTATTCTTGGTAACATCATTGGTGAAATTCTTACCAAGGAGCAATACGAGGAAAACAAGGTTACAAAGGCAGGCTCCCATGACCCTGTCGAGTTTGCAATCAAGATGCCCGGGGACGACTGCCCTGTTTATCTTCCTGTGGACTCCAAGTTCCCTCTTGAGGGCTATACAAGACTTAAGGAGGCAACAGACGAGTGCAATAAGGAAAAGGTGGACCTTGCAAGACGTGAGCTTCGCCAGAGCCTTAAGAAATTTGCAAAGGATATTCACGATAAATATATTGACCCACCCAATACAACAGATTTTGCAATTATGTTTTTACCGATTGAGGGCCTTTACATAGAGGCTATCGATATGGGACTTTTTGAGGAGCTTCAGAGAGAATATAAAATAAATATCTCAGGCCCCTCTACCCTGACTGCTCTGCTTAACGCATTGCAGATGGGCTTTAAATCTCTTGCTATTCAAAAGCGTTCAAGCGAGGTATTTGTGCTTCTTTCCGCAATCAAAACTGAATTCGGCAAGTTTGCGGGAATACTTGATAAGGCACACAAAAAGGTTGAGGAGGCAAGCCATGAGCTTAGCGTTCTCTCCTCTACAAGAACTAAAGCAATTGAAAGAAAGCTGCGAGGTGTCGCCTCTCTTGGCGAGGCTGAGGCAGAAAAAATACTTGAAATAGAAAACAAGGAGGAATAATATGAGTAAGGTATTAGTAATTACAAAGGATAATTTTGAGGCTGAGGTATTAAACAGTGATAAGCCTGTGCTTCTTGACTTTTACGCAGTATGGTGCGGTCCCTGTAAAATGGTATCTCCTATCGTTGATGCAATCGCAGAGGAAAGAGACGATATCAAGGTAGGTAAGGTAAACGTTGATGACGAAATGGAGCTTGCACAGAAATTCGGTGTAAGCAGCATCCCCTCACTTTTTGTAGTAAAGAATAAAGAAATTACAGCGACAAAAATCGGCTTTGCTCCTAAGGACGCAATTCTTGCAATGCTTGACTAAAAAACAAAAAAGACCTCAAAAGAGGTCTTTTTTTATTTTAAAAATGCTGAAAAGCCTTGAAAATCAAGGGTTTTATAAAATATTAACATATGAACAGATAATAATATAATTAATCTGCCACAACATGAAACTCTCTGTCTGTATGCATAAAATATGCAGATGCTTTATCATAATAATCCTTAAGCTGAGTAAGGTGTGAAACAAGAATCCACATAACATTTTTGCCTGTAAAATACTTAAGAATGTGATAAAGACCCTTAGCGCCCTCATCATATGCAGTAGTCTGGAAGGTTTCGTTAAGTATAATAAGTGAGTTATCACTTATCCTATCCACCATCTCGGAAATCTCGCTTACCTCCTGCTCAAATCTACCCGCATCGTTACCCTTAACAAACATCTTTTCGCCCTCTGAAAATTGGGTGTGAATTGTGCTGTAGGGATATACCCTTGAGCTTTCAGCAGGAACGGGAAGTCCACCCTGTGCAAGAACCTGCATACATCCAAGGGAACGGAGAAATACTGTTTTACCGCTTCCGTTGCCACCGAAAATAAGGATGCCCTCCTTAAGGCTGTCAACGCTTATGGTGTTTGGTACAACCTTTTTGATGCTCTGGTTTGACATAACAAGAAGCATATCGTATAGCTCAACGTAGTCAAAGCCCTTTTTGTCGGTTATAACAGGGAAGCAGAGAGGTGCGCCGTAGTGCTTAAGCCTTGAAATGTATTTAAGACCTACACCGTAGAATTCAAGCTGCTTGAATACAGGAATAAACAGGTCATATATTTGTGAGCCCCAGCCTTCAAATGCATAGGAAAGGTCAAGATATGCACCGCTTACAATGCTTCGGTAAAATTCCGAATCAACGGTTGAAATAAAGGAGTAGTATTTTGCTTCCTCCTCATCCCTTTGCTTTTTAAAGAAGGATAAGAAGCCCTTGCTTTCGTTTACTGATGCATACTTTACAAATTTGTCATCAATAAGGGAAGCTGAGCAAATAAGTCCGTCATCGTTTACCTGGATTTTTATATCTGCATTTTTATTAAGTGAAATAGCTTCAAATTTTGAGGAGAATCGAATGGCCTCATCAATATTCGGGTCATTTGCAAAATCGCCGATTTCATCTCTTAAGCGAATTAAGCCCTCGGATTTTATCTCGGCCTTTTCAAGCACCTTGTAAAGCTCTCTTACATAGAGCATAGCCCGTTTTGTAAACAAGGCATTCATCTGTAGGGCAGAGAAGGCAATTCCCACGCCACCTCCGGAGGACATCATTCCTCCGTATGCAGTGGATTTTGAACGCTGATGGGAAACATAGGCTTCCTTAAATTTCGAAAAAGCATTGTATAGAGAATCAAACAGCCCGTCACACTCTGTAAAATCCGTAAAAATATCCTGTCTGAACTTAATATCCTCTGAATTTGTCAGGGGACGTGTAAGAATTTCATAAAAATACTGACTTCTGTTCAGGTCGGGAAAGAATAGCTTAAGGGCCTTGTCAAGACAGAGATGATATATGGAGCGCATGCTCATATATCCTGCATTTTTTATTGAATCGTCATTTCTGTATAAAATATCAATAGACATGCTTAGCTCCTTTCCTTAAGAGAATCCTCATCAAGACGGTATTTGCGTAAAATATCCTTAGCATAAGAGCCCTTTTCATCGTTTTTAGGCGTAATTTTAAAGGTGCGCTTGTTTTCGTCAGTCGGAATAACCTCAACACCTAAAATAGGGAAGGACGTGTCTGTAATTTCGTGAAAATGGGTAACATAAAGACCACTTATGCCTCTTCTTTTTATCTCTTCGGCTGTTTCTAAGAGCAGCTCATAGCCCTTTTTATCGTCTGTACCGCTGTAAGTTTCATTAAACAGAATAAAGGCATCATTATCACAGGTATCAAGAATAGCTCTTGTACGCTGCATCTCCTCATGCAGTCTGCCTGTGGAGGCAAAGCGTTCATCCTTGGGAAAGTGTGTATAAATCGCAGAAAAGGGATAAATTTCAGCACTTTCGGCAAAAATCGGCATACCTCCGAGAAACAGTATAAGATTTATACCGAGAGAACGGAGATAGGTTGTTTTACCACCACCGTTGGCACCGGTCAAGAAATAAAATATTCTGTCATTTTCAAACCAAGTATCATTGGGCACTATATCATAGCATTCCTTAAGGCTAAGTGAAATATCATAAAGATTTTTCGCCTTGAATTTCTTGGAATCTGCGATTTTGGGCAGACACGTGGCTGTATTATACTTTTCAAGCTTACGGTAAAGGTCTCTCATTTCCATATAGAAATCAAGCTCTCTTATAAGCGGAAACAGGCTACGGAAGTTTATTGTGAGGTAATTTCTCAGCATTGAGTTAACACGGAAATATTCCCCTGCAAAAAGCTCGGAAACGCTATCGGAAAGGGTAATATGACACTTGGCATTCAGCTTTCTTGCATCGGGAGTTTTAAGCCCTAATTTGGCAAAAAGCTCAGCCCCGTGTTCAAGATATGTATCGGGAGAAGCGAATTTTGATATCTGAGAGCGCTCTCCGTAGGTAAGCACGTAGGTGTCAGCCTTGCCAAGTATTATAGAGGCATTTTTAATACCCTGAGCCATTTTTACACGTAGAGAAACCTGTTCATCCTCACGAAAGTAGTCTGCAACCAAGGATGCAGCTGCACCAAGGTCTGAAAGAGCGATAAGAGCATCGCATACCTTTAAATAATGCTTTAAAAGCTTTATGGCAAGATGGGCTTTCTCTGTGGGAATGCTTGAAAGCTCCCATAATTCAAAGGCCTTTTTATAAAGCTTAAGGGTGAGAACCGTCTCACGTACTCTAATATAGTTTTCCTCCTTATAAATGGCGGAAAACAGCTCCTGACGCATATATATACCCTCTTTGTCAAGGGGGTAAGAAAGAATTTTTTGCGCTGCAGGAGATAAAAGAGAATCAAGCTGTAAATCAAGGAATATTTTAGTTGATATTTCCTTGCCTGTTGTGGAGCACAGATAGGATGGAACAGAGCTCATAGTTACCTCCATTAAGATAGTCTTTAATTTATTTTATCACATTAAATGAGAGTTAGTCAATAACCAGTTAATATCAATAAAATTCGCCTTTACAAAATACATAAATAAAGAGTAAAATGCAAAATTCCGTATAAAAAGCATATTAAAAGCAAGACTAAATGAAAAGCAAAATTTATGCTTTTTGAAAATGGGATGTTTTTGCAAAATGGTCAGAAAAAATGATCACGTATGCGAAAAAATAGGTTTTTATAGAAAAATGGGGACAAAATATGTTGTTTAAGAAAAAGGAATCAAGCCTTATTGCTGTTTGCGATGGAGAGATAATTCCTATAAGCCGTATTCCCGATGATGCTTTTTCGCAGGGAATACTTGGTCAGGGGTACGGAGTTATACCAAGCTCCCATATGTTTTTTTCACCCGTAAACGGCACGGTAATATCGGTTTCCGATACCTACCACGCTTACACTCTGGAGGATGAGAACGGAGGAGAAATTCTTGTTCATATCGGCATTGATACGGTGGAGCTTAAGGGAGAATTTTTTACCCCTCTTGTAAGCACGGGACAAAAAATAAGAGCAGGAGAAGGAATAGCGGTTGCCAAGCTTGACGAGATAGAAAAGCGTGGCTATAAAACCGTAAGCGCGGTTCTTATTACCAATAGTGATGAATATAAAATTGAAAGGATAAATTTCGGCTTTGCCAAGGGTGGAGAAGTGATAGCTCTAACCTATAAAAGGGTATAGCCGAATAGATGAAAAATGACTACAACAGCTAAACCAAAAAGACTGGATAGCATCTTTAGTGTGCTGCAAAGAGTAGGCAGAGCATTTATGCTTCCGATTGCTCTTCTGCCTATTGCGGGACTGCTTTTAGGCATAGGTGCATCCTTTACAAACGTTACTACCCTTGAGGCTTATAATCTTATAGGCTTTATGGGTCCGGGTACATTTCTTTATTCCTGCTTCTCACTTCTTTCATCAGTGGGAACAGTAATTTTTGATAATCTGCCGCTCTTGTTTGCAATGGGTGTAGCGCTTGGAATGGCAGAGAATGAAAAGGCGACTGCTACTCTTTCTGCTGCAATAGCATTCTTTGTAATGCACAAAACCATTAATTCTCTCTTGGCTATTACAGGCAAGCTGGAGGCAGGTGCAATGCCAGAGGGCACAGTTGCCAATGTGGTAGGTATAAATTCACTCCAGATGGGCGTGTTCGGTGGAATTATAGTTGGACTTGGCGTTGCTTATCTGACGAACAGATTTTACAAAATAAGATTACCTAATGTTATTTCATTTTTCGGAGGCACAAGATTTATTCCCATAATCTCTACGGCTGTATATCTTCTTGTAGGCGTTCTTATGTTTTTTGTGTGGCCCTATGTACAGTCGGGAATATATGCCCTGGGAGATCTGGTTCTGAAATCAGGCTACGGCGGAACATTAATCTACGGCTTCATTGAGAGAATTCTTATTCCCTTTGGATTGCATCACGTGTTTTATCTCCCATTTTGGCAGACGGGAGTAGGCGGCTCAGCGCTTATTGATGGGGTAATGGTGTACGGAGCACAGAATATCTTCTTTGCTGAGCTTGCATCCCCTAATGTAAGCAAATTTTCCGTTTCTGCCACAAGATTTATGAGTGGAAAATTTCCGTTTATGATATTCGGATTGCCCGGCGCAGCATTATCTATGTTCATATGTGCAGATGATAATAAGAAAAAAGCTGCCGGAGGTTTACTTTTGTCTGCTGCGCTGACCTCTATGCTTACAGGTATCACTGAGCCCATAGAATTTACCTTTTTGTTTGTAGCGCCGATTTTGTATGTTATCCATTCTGTACTGGCAGGAGTAAGCTATATGCTGATGCATATTCTTGATGTAGGCGTGGGTATGACCTTCTCGGGAGGTATAATCGACCTCACCTTATTTGGTATTCTTCAGGGTAACTCAAAAACCAACTGGATAATGATACCTCTTGTTGGCATAGCTTATTTCATTGTCTATTTTCTTTTGTTCCGATTCCTTATCCTTAAGAAAAACTATGCAACCCCCGGACGTGAGGTTGGAGACGGTGAGGTTAAGCTGTATACCAGAGCAGATTATAATGCTAAAAAAACTGCATCAAAGCAGAGCAGCGATGTATCAGCTCTTATTTTGGAAGGACTCGGAGGCAAGGAAAATATTGTCTCTCTTGACTGCTGCGCCACAAGACTCAGGGTTTCAGTGTCCAATTCCGAGCTTGTAGACGAAGCAAAGCTTAAGGAAAGCGGTGCAAAGGGTGTAATAAAGAAAGGTATTGGAGTACAGGTTATTTACGGTCCACAGGTATCGGTTATCAAGAGTGAGCTGGAGGATTATATTAAGAGATTAGATTAGCATACACTGTAAAAGAGAGGTAAAATGAGGTGTTTTATCTCTCTTTTTTCTTCGTTCATAATGTATATAATATTATATATTTATGCAAAAATCTAAAGAAAGAACAATTTTGGCGAATAATTTTACCATTTTGCGCCGAATAAATATTCACTAAAATGTATAAATATCCATTGGAATAAATTGGAAATTGAGAACTCAACAAAATAAATTAAAAATTTTGTCAATAAAAAACGTAGACGTATCAACAATTTTCTGACCATCTCGAAAATTGTATCAGTAGTCAACAAATAAATTTCCAAAAGTCCAAAATTGACAATTTTAGGCGATTGCATAAAACAGTCCAAAAGATTGATTAAGCTAACAATAAAGTATCGTTTTTGGCACGAAAAAACCAGATATGTACACAGTTTTTACGGAATTAATTGATAAAATCATATAAAAATGCACAAAATCGGCTTTTGAAATTTTTTGTTTCAGTCGAATTTTTGTTTAAAGTGACGAAATTCAAAAAAATCATTGACAGTATGTATTTTTTTATTATATAATTAAGCTACTAAGGTTGTTTTTGGGAATATTTAAAAATGCTCTCGAATACGATTTTTTGAGGAAAATCTGTGGATAAATATCCATCGACGATTTTCTTTGAAAAATTGTAAAACTACCTTCGGAATTCGGTGAAAATAATTTACATAAGGAGAAGCATAATGGAATTTGACGTTTTGGAAATTGTAATAACCTTTTTTATGATTTTCTTGTGCATGCTTTGCTTGTTCTCTGTGCTTGTTATTGCAAGAGACATAATTCGTGAAGCCTCAAGTCAGTCAAGAAAAAAGAAGAATGGCAGTGAAGAAAAGGTAGTAACTGTCATTAAAGAAGTCGAAGTGCCTGCAAAGGCTGTGGAGCCTGCGACTGTTGAAAAGGTAGAGGAGACAGCGCCTATTATTGATGAACCTCCTGCTCCTGTTGAAATTGTTGAGGAGCACGACGACAGCGAGGTTACATTTAACAAGACTCGCTTGACCATGGCGGAGAAGTATGAATCTCTTTCTTCTCTCTACAGGGAATTTTATGATGCCATTGTTAAGCATGCACTTAGCAAGGAGGGCGTTAAGGAATTTGGAAACAACAATTACATAGATTATAAGATCGGCTCACACCGTCTTGTTCGTATGATGATTAAGCGTGGCGAGGTAGTATGCGAATTTATCTTTATTGATAGAGATTTCAAAACATATGCCAATGCTAACAATGTAAAAATGAAGCCCTCAGCAACAGCGGTTAAGATTAATGAGCCCGCTGCAGTTGGCGTAGCTAAGGACGGTATCGACCTTGTATGTCAGCAGATTGAGGAGGAAAAGGAATATAAGAAACAGCTTGCAAGAGAAAAGCGCAGAGAGCAGCGTCAAAAAGCAAAGGAAGCAGAAGGAAATAAATAATGTTTAATAAGAACACAAATCAGAATCCGAATATGGAAAAGACGGAACCTATGACAAGAAAACAGAAAATAAGCAACATCGTAGGTATCGTCCTATGTGTGCTCTTAATTCCTATTCTTATTGTCAACTGTATACTTATTGTAAAGAGTATGGTGAGTGACGATGTACCTAGTCTTGGTGGCAGAGTACCTCTTATTGTTCTTACAGAGTCTATGGAGCCGGATATTATGGCGGGAGATTTAATATTCTGCCGTGTACCCGACGAGGAGGACATAAAGAACATAAAGAACGGTACAGTTATCTCGTTCTTTGACCCCGCAGGTAACGGTACAAGCATTGTAACTCACGCAGTTTACGGTGAGCCTTTTGTTAAAGACGGTAAGCTTTATTTCTACACAAAGGGTGTTAACAACAATACAGAGGATAGACTTCCTGTATCTGAGGATAGCATAGTTGGTATATACAACGGCTCAAGAATTCCGTTTGTAGGAAGAATTGCAATGTTTATGCAGTCCACAGCAGGACTTATCATTTGTATCTTTGTTCCCTTGGCAGCTCTTGTAGCCTACGAATTCCTTCGTAAGAGCAAGCAGGAGAAATCAAAGGAAAGCGATATTGAGGCACTTATGGCTGAGCTTAAGGCTCTAAAAGGAGAGCAGAGTGCTAAAAATGAAGCTGAAATCAACACCGAAGAAACAGAAGAAAACAAATAAAGGTATTTATTCATACGGAGTGCTACCGTGTGACAAATATATATACAATAAGCTTAAAATAGAAAATTTATGTGCTAAACACAAAATTAAAAAGGAGAAAAATTATGAAAAAGAACAAATTTTTAAGACTTGCATCCGTAATGCTTATGCTTTGTCTTATCACAACTTGTGCTATCAGCGGTACTTTCGCTAAGTACACCACAAGTGGTACAGCTACTGACACAGCTCGTGTTGCTAAGTGGGGCGTTGATTTTACAGTTACAAACAAGGGTCTTGCTTTGAATTATAATGCTGCAACAAACAGCTACGGAATCACTCTTTCTGTTAAGAGCTCTGATACAGATAAGCTCGTAGCTCCCGGAACAGCAGGTGTTGTATATGAGTTTGCTTCAACAGGTACACCTGAAGTAAGCTACAGAGTTGACTTTACTCTTGACGAAACTGCCACAAAGCTTATCTTTGTTGCTAAGGATAGAGCAGGTGCTTCAATGGAAGCATACTATCCCGTTAAATTCAAGGTTGAATTTGCAGGTGAAACTGTTGAGGATAACATCACAACAGAGGCAGCTCTTGCCACAGCAGTAAACAAGTGTGCTTACGTTTATAATGTAGAGGACGGCTCTTATAAGACATCTACTGATGATACAACTTGGACAGCATATGCTGGATCAGGCGCTCCCACAATCAAGATTTCATGGGATTGGGCATTTGCCGGTGCTGATGTAAATGATACCATTCTTGGCGATGTTGCTGCCGGTGTTTTGGGTGGCACTTGGACTGATGGCACAGATTATAATCTCGATATGGTAGTTGAGATTGATGCTGTTGCTGAACAGATCGACTAATTTTAACACGGGTATTTATAATTATTAAAATTTTAACTCTATTTAAAAGCTTATAATTATTTTTCTGGTATCCCCACTCCTTGTGGGTGGGGATATTGGAAATAAAGCTGTTTGTTTTTTCAATGTGCCTGAGCCTCAGACATATTGAAAAAATAAATATCATGGCATATTAAACGGAGGAACTTTAATGCTTAAAAACAAGTATATAAAGCTCGCCTCGATACTGCTGATGCTCTGCTTGATTACTACATGTGGAGTAAGCAGCACCTTCGCCAAACATACTACGGGAGGTACCGCTACTGACAGCGCTCGCGTAGCTAAATGGGGCGTAACGGTAGAATTGACAGGCGATGATGCTTTTAAAAATACATACGGTACTACTGTTCAATCCTCGGATGTTGACAAAAATGTAGTGGCTCCCGGTACAAACGGTCAGCTTGCAGAAATTACTGTTAGCGGTACACCTGAGGTTGCAGTTAATATGACAGTTGATGTAGACCTTGAGCTTACAGGCTGGACAATACCTGAGGGTGGTGGAAGTCTTGAGTATTGCCCATTGGTATTTACAGTAGGAACGACTAAAATTTATATGACTGCAACAAGCAACACCACAACAGAGGAGCTTGAAGAAAGTCTGGAAAACGCTGTAATAGCTGCTATCTTAGGCAATTCAACATCATCCGAGACAAAGGATAGCGGAAGAACCATGAGTGTGGCTAAGCCGACGGGAGAAAGCGTTGCTGTAAGCACAGTTACAGTTGAATGGCTTTGGGATCTTGATGCTTCAACTAAGCAATCGGGTGCACTCAACACTGACGCAAGAGATACGGAGCTGGCAACTTTAGGTACTATGCCAACTATTTCCTTTGAGCTTACAGTGTCTGTAACACAAATTGATTAAATTTAGCTAGTATAAGTATAAACGGAGGTAATGATATTGTCAACATATGTAGATAACGACGGTGCGGTGCTTGATTATAAAAGAGAACAAAGAACCGTATATGTTCGTATTATGCTAATGGTTAATATCGTTTTCATATTACTCCTTGTAACTCTCGGTGTTATCGCTTTAAGGGTAAGTAATGTTTTACCCGAGGATCAGGATATATTCTTTGTAGTAGGTAAGAATCCCTCCTTTGAAATAGGCGATGGCGAGGGTAAGCAATGGAAAAATGAAACTAATGTAAATATTTTCAAGTCTGATTACACAAACGGAGATGGGGTAACCACCATCATTTCCCAGAATGGTGATAAGGTTATCGCTCCGGGCTCTACTTCATCATATAAGTTTGCTATGTATAATAACGGTAATATGGCTGTTATGTACGAAACAGATGTGGATTTCAGCCTTCTTATAAACGGCAAGGTTGATTCAGACATTGTATTCCCCTTACAGGTAAGACTTTATACCGAGTCCGGCAAATACATCGTTGGCTCTGAAACCGAATGGGCAAATATTAACGATATTAAGGTAGATGCATATCTTAGTCAGCTTGGCGCTTCCTCATATGAAAGTTTTACTCTTGAGGTAAAATGGGAATACGAGGGCGGAAATGATGAGCTTGATACTCTTCTTGGCAATATGTCTGCAGCGCAGGGCTCAGGTAACGGTGGAGAAGGACAAAGCATAGCCGTTAATCTTGGAATCAGCACATATGCTGAGCAGCATGTAGATCCTACTGCACAGGGTGGTACTCCCATTGATGCAGAAACTCACGAAGATGTAGAATACGGCGGAACAGTCCGTTGGCTTTGGTTTATCCTTTTATTTATAAATATAGGAATGCTTATATTCTATATTTCATGGCTTCTTAACAAGAGAGCTAACAAATGGTAAGCAAGAAAAAGCAGCTTATTACAAGAATCATACTTTTTGCTTTAATAAGCGTAGTGTTGGGCTTTGGTATATACAATATAAATGCCAAAGCACTTATGAATGATATGATGCCTATGCCTCTTGGCTTTGGCGTAGGTGTGGTAATGTCAGGCAGTATGGAGCCTGAATTATCTGTTGATGATGTAATAGTAGTAGTCAAGGATAAGACAATTGAGCTTGGAGATTTGGTTGTATACCAGTCCAAGGGAATGCTTATTGTTCATGAGGTCGTTAAGATTGACGGTGATAAAATAACGACACGTGGTACGGCAAATAACTCTGATGATGAGCCAATCAGCATCAAAAATGTCAAGGGCAGAGTAGCCTTTAGCATCGGTGGGCTTGGAAAGATTATAAGCTTTATAAAAACTCCCGCTGTTGCAATCCTTGTCCTTATGCTTGCTGTATTCCTTCTTTTCAAATCCTATTCTAAAGAAAAGGATGAAAAGGATGAGCAGGATGAAAAAATAGAAGAGATACGCAAGGAAATAGAGCGCATAAAAAGTGAAAGAAACAAGTAAGCTGTGATATCAGGGAAGCATATATATTGATAAAATCTATACCTAGTATACAGCATTTTAAAATTGACGGTTTTGCAAATTTGGTTTACCGACACCATTACTTAAAATACGGAAAGGAGGAAAAGTAGCATATGAATCGAATTTTTTCGAAAAACGCCGTATGGCGTGTCGCAATTATTCTTATTTGTCTTGTTCTTATTACATCTGCATATTTTTCCTCAATAGCGGCTCGCTATGCATCGGAAAAGACT
Organism: Eubacteriales bacterium; assembly: GCA_045542275.1. Taxonomy (GTDB): domain Bacteria; phylum Bacillota; class Clostridia; order Oscillospirales; family CAG-272; genus RGIG2000. The sequence continues at coordinate 88,916 of JAZQKP010000025.1, forward strand.
ACAAATCCTCAGGCTAACGTGGCAAAATTTCACGGTGGCTCAGTAACCTACATTGAATTTTCCGCTAAGATGGTAAATGCAACCGAGGACGTAAAATATTATGCCTTTGAGGCTGAAATCAAGCTTACCTTTGAGGCTTGCGATGTAGACAGAGATTTTAAATTTGCTCTTTATCTGGACTCCACAGGTAGTATATCAACTATTCCGTGTCCGGCTGATTATGCTAACGGCTTGTTCCTTAAATATAATCCGAATGCGGCAGATATTAACAGTCCGTATGATGAAAATGCTAATCTCAGCGACTTTACAGGCTCAGGCTCCTTTAAATCCGGAGAGGTTTATTATTCTGTTGCGGAAAACGGTGGAGAAGAGGTTTGGCATACAATTTCAAATGCAAAATATGCTTCGGACGGAAACAAGATAATATTCTATTTCGATGATGCAAAAACCGATGATACCCATTCAATAGATAACGGAAATCACGTATACGAATTTACTGTGCTATTCTTTGTTGCCGCAAAGGCACAGGAAGGTGTTAACGTAGATACACAGCTTGAGGAAAATGCATACATCAAGTATGACCTTGAGTGTGTTCAAGCAGAGGAGGATGCATAATGACTAGACGAAATTATGGATACGTCCTGACACTTATTTCTGTTTTGATGATAGCTATAATGCTTTTTGTTCCTATAATTCATGCAAGATATTACAAAAACGAAACCGACAATGCATATCACATAGATTTCCCTGTTATGACTCTTGCACAGGAAAAGACACTTGCATCTCTTGTAAGTATCCTAAATCCTAAGAACCCCGGTAATCCCACAGAGGAGGAGCAGCAGGCTGTAGAAATACTAGAGGACGCTTTGACTAATACATCTCACAATAATACACTGTATCTTACTGCCGATGACCTGGAAGGCTTCAACGATGAAAATAATAGTCTTGTATCAGATTTGGTAGAATTTGGTGGGGACAGTGGCTGTATTATTAAATTCGAGAAAAATGGTGACGGCACGGTAAATATGGATACGCTTACTATGTTTACACAGGCTGGTGACAGCACGGTTGCAGGCAATATGACCACACAGGTTTTTAAAACCATATTGAAGAAAAACAGCAGCGGTGTATACGAAGAGGTGTCTACATACGAGGGCGAGGCATACGGTACCTCTAACCCGTATAACACAGACTATTGGGCATGTAAGCTTGACGAGGGGCAAACCTTTGATGTTGACCTGAATCTTGTTGCTGACGGAGATACATCAACCAACTATGCCAACCAATACGGAACCTATGGCTTCTTTGGACTTTCAGGACATTTCTCCAATTATTATGATGGTTGTACATTTGTATTATTTGTTCCTGAGGTGACAGGTGGTTATACCATTACAGCAAAATCCGATACTGTGACAAGCATAGCGGATGTAAGAGTTAAGTATATAACCGGAAGCATAGACAGATCTACAAGCGATTTCATTACAACCAACCTTGTAAACAACGGTAATGGAACATGGACTATGAATCTTACCGCTGGCACAAAATATTACTTCTGCTTCCAGATGCCCGCACCTACAGCAGAAAATGGTATTACCGAGAATACCAATTATAATGTAAGCATCAGCGTAACCAGAAATCCGTAATTAAAGAGGAGATTTTTCTCCTCTTTTTTTATCGTATTTGTATATTTTATCAAAAATTTAATTATTTTCGAAAGTAACATTGACATATTGGATGCAATGTGATATTCTTATATATATATATTACGCGTGTACGTGCGCGATTTTGTTTTTTAGGAGATTTAAAATGATTTGGTGGGTTTTATTAATAGGTAGCATAGCCCTTTTCCTTGGAATAGAAATGTTCTTATTACCAAGACTTTTGCTGGAAAGCAAATATTCAATAAAGCAGACACTTGACCGAGGAATAAAGAAATATAAGAGTGCTGATAACGGTAAGAGCATTGTATATGAGCCAAATCTTCTTGTCAGAAAATACATAAAGCAATATGTTATAGCATCGGAGAACGGAAAAAAGATATTTAAATGTATGGTTAAGGACGGACTTAGCTACATAGATTTTGATATAGCTCTTTTCGATTCTGCAGGGAAGGTCTTTAAGGTAATTACTGTGCAGAATATTATTGATGGAATTTATCTTGAAGAGGTAGAGCTTCCCGTTGAAACCTCATATGTTACATTGATTTTAAATAAGGTGGACAATAAAAGCTTTCCGAAGATAAGCTGTTCTAAAATATCTGTAAAAAAGCTTATTGTCTTTGGACTTGTTACATGTCTTTGGGCAATGGGAACAGCATATCTTGTCAACCTGAGTATGGCACGTATTTTCGGTGGCTTGTTCAGAGAAAGCTATGCAGAAACACTGTGGGTAAATATATCCGTAATTGCAGTTGCCTTGATTGCTACTGCGCTGGGAACAATTATCTTATCTATAAATTTAGCTATTAACAACAGGAAAAAGTGAGTATAGAAATGCGAAAAGAAGAAATTATTTCAAAGGGAATATATACGGGCGCTCAGTATCCGGAGCTTGTATCTGTAAAGCAGTATATTATTTTCCGTAAGGACGGAGAAAAGCATCTGCTTTTGAGATTGAGCAATGACAGGAATGAGACCGTCAATTCCTTGCGTCTTAAAATAAATCAGCTTGATGTAAAGGGAAATATACTTAATTCACAGGTATATACCTTTGACGGACTAAATGCAGACGGCAATAAAGCCTTTGCCCTTGGTGAGCAAATAAAAATAGAGGATAGCTGTGTAGATTTTCATATTGAGACAGTATCTGCAAAATACGGAGAATATACATATACTCTCAAAAACGGAGAGCTTTTTGCATCATATGAGGGAAGCAATGAGGAGATGCCCGTTAATAAAGAGGAGCTGAGGAAGAAGCTTAACGGTAAAAGCCAGAAGCTTCTTGCTAAAACTCTTCATGCGCCAAAAATGATTTTGTTTTCCATGCTGGCGGCGCTTCTTTTGATAGTTGCATTCTCTTATGCTCAGTTAAGATATTTTATGAGCACCGAGGAAACATTTACTCTGGAAAATGTAGAATACGCATTTACCACCGATGATAGAGAGCATGGCCCCATTTCCATTATCTCATATAAGGGTAAGGCGGGAAATATTATTATTCCTGCCGAAATAGAGGGACATAAGGTTGAAAGTGTGGCTGAGGGCGCCTTTATGGGTAAGCGTATTGTATCTGTTTTGGTGGAGGGCGATACGTTTATCGGTGACAGTGCATTTGAGGAATGTAAACATCTTGAGACCGTTGATATATCCAATGTAACCTCACTTGGCGATGGTGTATTTAAGAATTGCGGCTCTGTTACCTCGGTAAAAATGAGCAGCAGCTTAACAAAAATCAGCGATGGCTTATTTGAGGGCTGCAGCTCCCTTGAAAAAATAGAGCTTCCTTCAGTCCTTACAGATATAGGAGACAGAGCCTTTGCGGGATGCGAAAGCCTTGCCGAGCTTGTAATTCCCGACTCAGTCGTTAATGTTGGAGCTGAAATTTTAAGAGATTGCGAAAAAATCAGCAATATAAAGGCTCCGTTCCTTGGAGAAACCGTTAATAATCCAAAGGCAATTTTTTATCTTTTTGGAAATTCAATAACCGCAGATGCGCCAAATAGCTTAAAATCGGTTACCATTACAGGAATGACAGTTATTCCTGCTATGGCATTTTACGACTGCTCATCACTTACATCAGTTTCATTCCCGGATAATGTTACAGAAATCGGGCAGAGCGCATTTAACGGATGTGATTCTTTAAAGAGCTTTACTGTCCCAAGTAAGGTAAGCAAGATCGGTATAACAGCCTTTCGCGGCTGCCAAAGCCTTGAGGAGATAACTATACCCTCTCAGGTAAATGAGCTTCCTATGGGTGTATTTTCAGGCTGTAAATCACTTAAAAATATAACATTGCCGTCATCATTACTCACCATCAGAGAAAATGCCTTTGAGGGCTGTGTAGGTATTTCCGGTCTTATTATTCCCACAAGCGTAAAGACAATAGATAAAAACGCCTTAAAGGAATGTACAGGCTTAAAGGATCTTACAATCTCCTTTATCGGAGAAACCGTTGAAAAGCCCTATACATTGGCAGACCTTTTCGGAACATATGATATTAAACTGGAAAATATCAGAGTAAGAGGTGCAAAATATATAGGCAGCAATACCTTTTCCGGCTTTAACAGTCTTGTATCTGTGAATATTGGCGGAATAGTGGAAAGTATAGACAACTACTGCTTCAGCGACTGTAAAAATCTTAAGTCGGTTGTTTTATCCGACACTGTTACAAGCATTGGAAACGGTGCATTTTTCAATTGTGAAGCACTTGAAAGCATAGACCTTCCCGATAATATTACTTCTATTCCTAACAATGCATTTACATCCTGCTCAAGTCTTAACGATATTGATATCCCTGAGGGAGTTACAGAAATAGGAATACAGGCGTTTAAGGGCTGTACCTCTCTTGAAAATATTGATTGGCTCAGCAACATTACTAATCTTGGCTACGGCGCATTTGAGGGCTGTGAGTCTGTTGAAAGCGCTGAAATTAACAGCGCAATTACAGTTATCCCTGCACAGATTTTCAAGGGCTGTATCGGAATTACAAGTATTAAATTACCTGATGCCACAGTTGAAATTAATGCCGAAGCCTTTGAGGGCTGTGAAAAGCTTGCTCAAATTACCGTTCCCGACAGTGTTACCTCAGTTGGCGAAAAAGCCTTTGCAGAATGCACATCCCTTACAGAGCTGGTAATTTCAGATAAGGCAATATCTCTCGGAGAGGGCTTTGCCGACAGCTGTACAGGAATTAAGGAAATCACAATTCCTTTCCTTGGCTCAAATGTAGATTCTGACAGCACCTTGTCATACGTATTCGGCGACACCTTGCCGGAGGGACTTAAAAAAATAACAATTACAGCTGATAATTCTATTGCAGATGAGGCATTTTACGGCTGTGTAAGCTTGGAGGAAATTTCTCTTAATGAGGGTATAGAATCCATTGGCTCCTATGCATTCTCGAATTGTACAGGTATAACAAGCATTACAATTCCCGACAGTGTAGCATCAATAGGCTTAAGAGCCTTTGAGTCCACATCGCTCACATCTCTTACAGTACCGAATAATACTACATCACTCAGTAATGAAATTGTAAGAGGAGTAACTACCATTGAGGAAATCAGCGTTCCGTACATTGGAAACACCAAAGAAAAGGTATCAAGCCTTGCATTACTCTTTAACGGCAGCTCTGTTCCCGATAATCTTAGGAAAATAACTGTAACAAACTCTACATCTATTGAAGAAAGAGCGTTTTATGGTTGCAGATATATTGAGGAAATAGTGTTGGACTGTGATATTACAGAAATGGGAAGCTATGCCTTTGGCGAATGTAGCTCACTTGTAAAAATCACCTTACCCGATACCCTAACCACAGTAGGCGAATATTGCTTCTATGATGATGAAAAGCTGGAATCCATCGTTTTCCCTGATAGCGTAGAGTATTTCGGAAGAAATGTTTTATACGGATGCAATAATATTGCTGCCGTAACTGTTCCGTTTGTAGGACTTGAAAGAAATGATACAAACAGCTTCTGTGTGCTTTTTTCAAGCTATAATTGGGAATTCCCCGATAGTGTAAAGAGCATAACCGTTACTAACGAAACTGTAGTAAAGGATTATAGCTTCCAATCACTTGACAGTGTGGAAGAAATCATCTATACAAAGGGAATGGAAGCCATTGGCACAAGCGCCTTTGGTGGATGCTATCGCCTTAAAACAATTGAGCTTGGCGATTCGCTTAAGACCATAGGTGATTGGGCATTCGAAAGCTGTATGAATATAGACACCGTTGTGCTCCCCGAAAGCCTGGAGCATATCGGAATGTATGCCTTCATCTCCTGCTATAATCTGAATGAGGTGTATAATTTCTCGGATATCCAAATCAACACGTATGATAATACATGCTTAAGAAATTACTGTATGGCTTACCGAACAGATGATACACCTGTTACCAAGGTTAAGGCAAACGGTCTTGAGTTTATCCTTGGCGATAACGGATTGTGGTATTTCAACAAATACGATAAGGGTATAGAGGAAATCGTATTCCCGTTATCGTTTATGAACGGAGAAGAGGAAATTACCGAGTATAATATCCCTAATTACAGCTTCACCAGAAACAGAAATATAAAGAGCGTTACCATAACAAAGGCTATAAAATCCATTGAGTATGATACATTTTACGGCTGTGACAATCTCAGACAGGTATATAATTTGTCTGATTTGGATTTGGTTAGGGGATCGCACACATATGGATACGTTGCATATTACGCATATGTTATTCATAATAATGCAGACGCAGAAAAGCTTGTTGAGGTAACAATCGATGATTTTGTATTCACCAAAACAGGCAATGAATGGTTCCTTATTAAGTATACAGGAACAGCAAACAAGCTAACCCTTGGTGAATTCTCGTATGGGGATACTACTGTAAGCTCATATGAAATTACAGATGGCGTATTCCGCTACAGCAGCATTTCTGAGCTTGTGATTACAGATGCCGTAAAGAAGCTGGGCAATGAAAGCTTCTACAATATTACAAATCTTAAAAAGGTATCCTTTGAGGATAATTCTTCAATTACAGTAATTCCTTCGAATTGCTTTAATTACTGCTATGCTCTTGAGCAGGTGGTATTACCGTCATCACTTACAAAAATCGAGTACGGAGCATTCGAAAATTGTAGGGATCTTATTGAAATTTATAATCTTTCCGAAATGGAGCTTACCATCGGTTCAATAGATAATGGCTCTGTTGCAAGATATGCCTTTATAATTCATAAGTCTATGGATGAAGAGCCTCTTACAGAAACAAGAATAGGCAAGATTCTGTATTGGCACAGCGATGATTTATGGGTTGTTAAATCATATAGCGGCACAGATAAGAAATTAGAGCTTGGAAGCTTTGAATATAACGGAAAGACCATAAACGCATACTCAATTATGAGTGAAGCCTTTTCATATAATAGCTACCTTGAGGAGATTATTATAGGCGATGAGGTTAAGAGCATAGGCGAGGGCGCATTTAAGAGCTGCTACAATTTGAAGAAGGTTTCCTTTGAGAATAATACATCTATTACCGTAATTCCTCAAAGCGCATTTTTATGGAGCAGAAATCTTGAAATGGTTATTTTACCATCATCTCTTGAAAGCATTGATACCCAAGCATTTTTCGATTGCCAGAAGCTTATAGAGCTTTATAATCTCAGTGACCTGGAGCTTGAATGTGGCTCTTACGATCACGGTAACGTAGCTCGTTATGCATATGTAATTCATAAATCAATGGATGAGACTCCTCTTCAGAATATAGCGGTAGAAGGCTATCAGTTTATGTCTGACGGAGACAGCATCTGGTTGTTTAAGGGATACACAGGAGAAAAGGACACCTTGGATTTCAAGGGACTTGTATATAATGAGAAGGAAATCAAGGGAATTACTGTGATGCCCTACTCATTACAGGATAACACAGTAGTTAAGAAGCTTATTTTGGGAGAAGAAATCGCGAAATTAAGCCCCAATGCTTTTAACGGAAGCACCTTCCTTACATATGTATCCTTAAAGGATTGTGAGAATATAACAATAATTCCGGAATATGCGTTCTCATATTGCCGAAACCTTAGTACGGTAATTCTTTCCGAGCACATAACAGGAATCATGTATGATGCGTTCTGGGAAAGTAATTCCATCTACAACGTATGTAATTTAAGCAGCCTTGAGATAACCGCAGGCTCAGATATGTACGGATATATTGCAAAATATGCAAAGAACGTATGCACCTCTGAGGATGACATAATAGAGATTACATATGTTGAGTCCGGCAACCAGATATACCAGTTTATAAATGAGGACGGAGAATGGAATCTCATAAGCAGCAGCGCTGAGTACTCATATCAGAGTCAATTGATATTACCGGAGCTTATTATCGGTGAGGAAAGCGTAGATTATAATGTTAAGATATCCTTACCTAATTGCTCTTATCTCGTTATACCGGAAACAGTAAAAAGCATCGAGAATGCGGATTCTATTTCCGTTAATTATGTTATGTACTTCGGACAGGGAACAGTGCTTAGACTGTTTGACAACAATCCTGACGAGTTTAATACCTATTGCTATGCTAAGTGCGTACATAAGAATGGTCAGTGGAGCTATGACGAAAATGATAATATAATCACACATTTCGATGTGGATTCAAGGTACACTAAATCATCTACATGTACAGAAGCCGGCAAAATAGAGTATACATGTAGAAGATGTAACGAAAAGTGGGAGGAAGAAGCAAGAAAGCAAACACATAATCCGGGACTTAGCGGAAAATGTATTGTATGTGAGGCTAAGCTTGTAAAGGGCAGCATTTTTGAATATTTCCATGTTACTAATGATGCTGACTATCCCTTCACTATTATCGGAAATGATTCCTTGGTATCAACCAACAAGGATCATAATACCAAGGCTGTTATAGAGCTTGTGGCTAAGAAGGATGTTAACATATACTTCAAGGTGAATGTATCCTCGGAGTTATATAATGATTACTGCCATATTATGCGTGATAATATATACCTGAATAGCTTATCCGGCGATATTAAGGGACAGTATGTAAACGTGTGCTTGAGTGCCGGTGAAACCTTGACAATAACCTACAGAAAGAATTATCAGAATTCATCCGGTGACGATAAAGTGGAAATAAGCGAAATATGCTATTTTGAAGAGTAAGAAAGGAGAAAGATATGCTAAAGTACAATGAAATAATAGAAAAGCTTACTGTAAAGCAGAAAATCTCCTTGCTTACAGATATAAAGAGCTTTGCTTCCCCCACAATGAATGAATTAGGCGTGCCTTACGTATCAATGACAAGTCTATCTGCGCTAATGACAGGCAGAGAGGGGCTTACTCCCTCTCGCCTGGCAAACAGCTGGGATCCTCAGCTTGTAAAGGCGGTTGCGCGCAATTCATTGGCAAAGGAATCAGAAAACGGAGCAAATCTTATAGTTGCTCCATCACCTAAAATTAATTTTGATCCATATTGTGAAGTATTAGGCGAGGACCCTTACTTAACAGGAGCTCTTGGAAGAGCATATGTGGAGGGCATCAGAGAGGGAGGAGCGTATCCTTGTATAGATGGCTTCTATCTTACAGGCAGAGAGGCTTCGTTCCTTGATAACAATGTGGATAACAGGTCCCTAGAGGAGCTTTTTGTAAGGCCATTTTCCACAGCTTACGGAGAAGCTGAAAAATGTAGCATTATTACATCCACCGCTTCTCTTAAGGATAGCTACAAGACTATAAATAAGGATGCTTTATCCTATAACCGACATATCGGATCTGCATATTTGATGTGTAAGCCTGATACATCAGAGGAGGCTATGGAGGCTATCAAGGATAAGAAGGTAGTCATCAGCGGATCTGCAACTGCTCTTGAAATGGCATATGAAAAATATCTTTACACAGTAAAGTCAATTGAGGACGAGTCTGCAACTCCCGAGGAGCTTGATAAGGCTATCAATGATGGCTCTGCCGTAAGCGAGGATATGATCAATAATGCTCTTGACAGAGTTCTTGATATGGCATTTAATATAAGCTGTGTAAAGAAAACGGATAATGATATTTCAAGTGTTGATAGGCTTAAGGCAATTACCGATACATATGTGCTTCTTAAAAACGAGAATAGCATTCTTCCTATTGCAGCTAACAAGAAAATTGCCATAATCGGAGATATTGCTATGGTAAAGGACGCAGATGGAATCACATTTGCCGATAATCTTGTGAATGCCCTGGGAAGAGAATGCGTAGGTATGTGCAAGGGATATGATATAAACCTTGTGAGAAATACTGAAAATATGAATGAGGTAAAGGAAATTGCAGCAAAATCCGATACCGTTATCGTATTTTTGGGCTTTAGGGCTCAAATGCACAGTACAAATAGCCTTAAGCTACCCGCATCGCAGCTGGCTCTGCTGAATACCCTTCAGAGCTATAAGGATAAGGTGGTTTGTATTCTTGATTCTGCTCATACAGTAGATGTAAGCTTTGATGCGTCGGTAAGCGGTCTTATGTTGGCTAATGTAGGACACGGCTTAAGCGCTGAAGCGCTATCCTCTGTGCTTAAGGGTAATGTATCCCCGTCAGGCAAGCTTACGGTCAGCTATTACGATGATGCAGATGAGTATTTTTCAGCTCTTAAAAAATATAAAAATGCAGGTAAAAACAAGGTAGGCTTGTTTATGGGCTACCGTTATTATGATAGCTCTAAGCTTAAGGTTAAATATCCCTTTGGACATGGCTTGGGCTATTCAAGCATCAGCTATTCAGGCATTTCCGTGTCGGGAAACAAGGTTTCCTTTAGAATAAAGAATACAGGAAGCTATGACCAGACAGAAATAACACAGATTTATGTCGGAAGAAGTAATGAATCCGGCACAAGACCCGAAAAGGAGCTGGTGTCATTTGTAAAGACACAGCTTAAGGCGGGCGAGGATAAGACAGTTACAGTAGAAAATATCGATCTCAAGGTGTTCAATAATGAAAGCAGCAAATGGGTAACCGAGGGTGGAGAGTACACCGTTTATGTAGGTGCATCTGTCAGCGATATTCGTTTGAAGGCAAATATAAAGCTGGAGGGAGAAAAATCTGCCGATAGCGGAAAGAGGTCTGATTATTTACAGTCCGATACCAATATAGTTTCGGAGAAGTTTACATTAGAGGCAGGAGTTAATAAGATGAAGAAATTCTGGAAGCTTAAGCTTGTTGGCACAATAGTATTCTTGGCTGCCTTAGCTTTGGATGTGTATGCGTTTTTAATGGACAAAATTATGGATCCTATTATCTTAGGAGCCACAGGAGCGCTTTTAGCTTTGGCTATTGTATTGTTCATCGTAAGCGCTGTAAAAAAGAAATCCTACAAGCGCAAGGTTGCTGAAACAGAAAAAGAGTATAAGGAGCAGTTTTTAAGCTCTGCGGAGGAAAAGGAATATAACTCTATTGATGAGCTTTTTGTTGCGGAATTTGATGCAGAGGAAAACCAAGCTGAGGAAAAGAAGGATGACAACGTTTTCTGGGATGATAATTCCAAGTATATTGACTTAAGCCTTACAACCGATACCGTAATAGAGCAAATCGGCTTGTTCCTTAAGGAAAGAGGCATTGAGATAGCGCCTGTTGAGTGTGCTAAGCTTGTATCCGCCTTTGCATCCTCAAGACTCATAATTTCGGGACTTTCAGATACAGATGAGCTTCTTTCATCGGTTTCTGAATATTTCGGTACACCCTACTACTGTGAGAGCCTTAATAACAATGCAGAGGGCGACCTTCTTTACCGTATGAACGATAACGGTGTAAGAGCTCCGACTGCCCTTATAAATGCTATAGCTATTGCTAAGGAAAACAAGGAAAAGATATACACAGTTGTATTTAAAAATGTGTTGGCAAAGGATATTTTCGAGCTTTTGTTGCCATATTTAAGATATTTCAGTAACCCGCTTAGAAAATGTAAGGTAACAGTGAAAGCGCCTCAGGTAAGCGTTGTATTGCCTGAAAACCTTTGGATTGCGGTAGAGCTTGCAAAGGGTGAAAGCCTTACAGATGTGGCACAGGGCGTGCTTAAGACAGCGACTGTTCTTGATGTTGCTTATACAAAATGCGAGATATCCGAGGAAAAGAACGTTTATAAGCCACTTGGATATTACCAAATTGATTATCTTACACAGCAGTGCAGAAACAAGTTTTCAATGAAAGAAGAACTCTGGAAGAAGATAGACGGTCTTGAGGCATACACAAATACTCACGATACATACAGCATAGGAAATAAGCAATGGCTGCAGATGGAGAAATATCTCTCCGTGCTTTCCGTTATCGAAAAGGAAGACTATGTGGCTCTTGATATTGCTATGTCATATAATCTTTTGCCGGAAATTATGGCTGTGCTTAAGGGAAAGATTAAGACAGGTGAAAAGGATCTTACAGAGGAGCTGGAGCAGCTCTTTGGCGAGGATAAAATTTCTATGTGCCGTAAAATGCTTAAATCAGCCACCTCAAACGAATTTTGATGAAGGGAGCAATGTATATGATAAACAGCTTGATACTCAAGGGCGTCATATCGCTTTTTGATGAATCCGGTTCTATATTTAAGCTTGCTTCTTCAAAATATGCAATCATTGCGTATATGATATTACTTTTCATAATAATCGCAGTGCTTGTGATTTTTCTTCTCATAAACGATACAAAGGGCAATAACACTAAGGCTGCAAATGTGGTGTTTGAAAACCCCACATTTGCAAATGCCCCGACGGTAGCCCCCACTCCCCAACCTACCGAAGAAAAGGGAAGAAAG
>JAZQKP010000026.1:0-22374 GCA_045542275.1 Eubacteriales bacterium
AGGCAACAGGATATGTTACCGAGGAGGCATCAGCGCTTACAGGTGTTAAGGCAGGAGTTGTTGTTGCGGGCGGTGCGGGCGATAACGCAGCTGCCGCAATCGGCGCAGGCGTATGTAAAAACGGCAAGGCATTTACTACTATCGGCACAAGCGGAGTAGTTTTTGCTCACACAGATAAGCCTATTTTTGATAAAAACGGCAGAATTCACACCTTCTGCTGTGCAGTACCCGGCAAATGGCACGTTATGGGAGTTACACAGGCTGCAGGCCTTTCTCTTAACTGGTTCAGAAATAATCTTGCAAAGGAAATTTCCTATAAGGAGCTTGATATACAGAGTGGAGAAATCCCTATCGGCTCCGATAAGCTTATATACCTTCCTTACCTTATGGGTGAGAGAACACCTATTCTTGACGTAAACTCAAGGGGTGTATACTTTGGCTTGTCAGCTATGCACACAAGGGCCCATATGGCAAGGGCGACTATGGAGGGCGTATCCTATTCCCTTAACAGCTGTGTGGAGCTTCTTTCAGACCTTGGCATTGATGTGTCCGACATGGTAGTGTGCGGAGGCGGTGGAAAGAGTAAGCTCTGGCAGAAAATTCTGGCTGATGTGTACGGAATTGATGTAAAAACACTTAAAAATCAGGAATGTGCAGCCCTTGGTGTTGCAATTCTCGGTGGTGTTGCATCAGGAGTATATTCCTCAGTTGAGGAGGGCTGCGATATTTGTGTAGCAGAAAAGAGTAAAACCGCAACAGACAGCGCAAATCATAACGAATATATGAAATACTATGAGCTCTATAAAAAGCTTTACCCCTCTCTCAAGGATAGCTTTAAGGAATTATCCATCTTATAAAATTTACGGCTGCTTATTATAGCAATCAAATAAAAAAGCGACACTTGGTGTCGCTTTTTTTGTTTAAATATGAACTGAGCCTGTAAGCCGTGTTCTGTAATCGACGGTCATCTATCTTTGCGCACCGTCACCGGTACGCTCCGCATTACTGCGTGCCACCCACGAGAACGGCAAAGGCCTTATCGGGCAAATAAAATCTCGTATGCGGTGTTGCTTCGGATAGGGTTTACACCCACCCCATGTTACCATGGCGTGTCGTGAGCTCTTACCTCGCGTTTTCATCCTTACCAAAATGGCGGTAATTTTCTGTTGCACTTTCCCTAAGGTCACCCTCGGCTGACGTTATCAGTTATCCTGCCCTGCGAAGCACGGACTTTCCTCACGGTAATACCTTTCGGCGTGATACCGCGCAACCGTCCGGCTCAGTTCTAGTTTATTATAAATAAAAAAATTAAATTTGTCAAGGCAAAGAAAGAATTACCACCCATATTTTATTTTTGATTGCGTAGAATATTAGTAGTAAATTAAAAAGGAGCGCCTATGTTTGATATAATAAACGATAAATTGCCCATAGCATTTCAAATGGCGCTTTCAACTAACCCAAGCGCCTTCAACACCTTTTTAAGACTGTCGGATACGGAACAGGACAGGGTAATTTCCTCAGTAAAAGGGGCAGAGGGAATAGTGGAAATTAACAGAATAGTAGATAATCTTTGCAATGTGAAGAAAATGTGATAATTATTTGTCTTTTTTTAGAAAATAATATTGAATTTTAATATTTTATATGATATACTTAAGGTGCAATTTAAGTTTGATACGATGCCCCCTACTTATCAAATGCTCTTGCGACCTTTGATAATAGTGAGCGATGGACGTCGGTCACTTTTTTTATTGTAAAATATTTTTGAAAGGAAATCATCATGAGAGAAAAATTAGACAAGTTTTTCAAAATCAGTGAGCGTGGTTCTACTGTAAGAACAGAAATCATTGCAGGTCTTACAACCTTCTTTGCTATGGCTTACATCGTAGTAACTAACCCTAACCAGATCGTTAGCTTCAATACAGCCGGCGACCTTGGCACTATCTGGTATGCTACATATGTTGCATCTATCCTGGTAGCTGTAATTGGTACGCTCCTTATGGCCCTCTATGCTAAGATGCCCTTTGCACAGGCGTGTGGTATGGGTCTTAACTCATTCTTCTTTGTATCCTTTATTCTTCCCGCACTTCTTTCAGGTGGCGATGTTATCAAGGGATATCAGGAAGGTCTTTTAATCATCCTTCTTTCCGGTATCATCTTTATGATTCTTTCACTTACAGGTCTTCGTGAGTACATCGCAAGAGCGCTTCCCGAAAACCTTAAGAAGGCTATCCCCGCAGGTATCGGTCTCTTCATCGCATTCATCGGCTTCAAGAACGTTGGCATTATTCAGGCTAACCAGTACACATTCGTACAGTTCTTCGACTTCCACGGCGCTATTGCAGGCAAGACATTCTTCGAGGGCTGGAGAGCTATTGCTCCCGTTGTTCTCGCACTCCTTGGTCTCTTCGCTATGGCAGTTCTTTCAAAGAAGAATGTTAAGGGCTCTGTAATCCTTACAATCCTTGGTGTTTCCGTTCTTTACTATCTTACAACTTGGACAGCTCCCGACTTCAACATGGGCGCTATCGGCGAATCCTTCAAGGCATTCGGTACAATCGGCTTTATCGGCGCATTCAAGGGCTTCAGCGTATTCAGTGGCGGCGCTTCCGCAGTTATCAACGCAATCGTTCTTGTAATCACCTTTGCCCTTGTAGATATGTTCGATACAATCGGTACACTTTACGGCACAGCTTCTCAGGCTGATATGATCGACGAAAACGGCGACCCTCAGAACCTCAGAGAGTGCATGAACTCCGACTCCATCGCAACAGTAACAGGTGCTATCCTCGGTACATCCACATGTACAACATTCGTTGAGTCTGCAGCTGGCGTAGGCGCAGGCGGTAGAACAGGTCTTACATCTCTTGTAACAGCAGCTTGCTTCTTCCTCTGCCTCTTCCTCACACCTCTTGCAGTTATTATTCCCGGTTGCGCAACAGCTCCTGCACTTATCTATGTAGGCGTTCTTATGCTCAAGGGCTTCAGCAAGGTTGATATGGATGATATTACAAGCGCAGTTCCCGCATTCCTTGCACTTATCATGATGCCTCTTACATACTCCATCTCCAATGGTATTGCAGTAGGTGCTATCTCCTACGTTCTTATCACTGCTTGCATGGGTAAGTATACAAAGAAGGACATTCCTGTAACAGTAATTGCGGTTCTCTTCGCACTCAGATTCTTCCTCGTTACAATGTAATGAAATATAAAATACCGAGCTTCGGCTCGGTATTTTTTTATTTTACAGCCTTGACAAGCCTTAAAAAGTATGATAGTATGTAGGTATACAGACATACTAAAGGAGAATTATTATGGCAGCATGCGAATTTGGTGAGCTTTTAAAGCAGCTTATTAAGAAGGAAGGACTTTCCCAGCAGGATTTTCATAACAAGGTTGGCATCGGTAAGCCCTATTTTTACGATATTCTATCGGGTAAGGTTGCGCCTCCACCCTCTGAGGTTCAGCATAAAATGGTAGCTATTCTTACAAAATCCACACAGGACGAAAAAACCAAGCTTTTTGATATAGCAGCCAAGGAAAGAGGAGAAATTCCTGCTGATATTGCAAAGCTTATTAACGATAATCCTTCTGACATCGGTGCAATCCGTAAAATTCTCAGTGCACTTTTAGTATCAAGAACAATAAAGCTTAATTAATAAAAAAGTGAGAGCCACGGCTCTCACTTTTATTTTACCAACTTATGCGTTTTCAGCTACATCCTCTTCAGCATTTTCTTCAGAAAGAGTAAACTCAATCTCGTCAGAATCCTCAGCTACCTCTTCGGGGCAGCACTCCTCGCATTCACCGCAATCACATTCGTCATTCTCATACTTAGGTGTAAACTCTATGGATACTGTGAAGAATTTCTTGAAAATCAGCATAAATGCAGCAATTGCGCCGGCAACGGATGCCATAACAGCGCAGAAGGCCAAAAGACCTTTAACAAATCCATTTTTCATGAAAATCACTCCTTTTCTCTTATTTACAATAATAATATACCACAAATGTAAATAAAATGCAACCGTATAAATAAAAAATTTACAATATATAATTGAATTTATTCATTTGTTATGATAAAATACTTTTATAATTTTTGATTTTTACACCATAAGGAGTAATAATGGATAAAAAATTGCTTGGTGTAGATTTTGGCGATGCGAGAACAGGTCTTGCCATGTCAGATGCAATGGGCTTTCTTGCAACTGCATGTGGCTGTATCAAGGGTGGATTTGAAAAGACCGCACAGGAGGTTGCCAAGTTTGCACAGGAAAATAATATAGGTAAAATAGTGTTGGGGCATCCTATTAATATGAACGGTACCCTTGGTCCAAGGTCGGAAAAGGCACAGGCCTTCGGTAAAAGACTCAGGGAGCTTACGGATATTGAGGTGGTGCTTTATGATGAGCGCTTATCTACTGCCAATGCACACACAATACTTAATATAACTAATACAAGGGGCGCAAAAAGAAAGGATATTATTGATGCAATGAGCGCATCGCTTATCCTTCAAAGCTACCTTGACCGAGAAAGAGAGAAAAAATAATGGATAAAAGTTGCGATTTGGCTTGCCGTAGAAACAAGGTTGGCGGTCAGGCTGTAATTGAAGGCGTAATGATGAAAAAGGGAGAAGAGGTCTCCCTTGCAATGAGAAAAGAGGACGGCAGCGTAGAGGTTCATAAGTCAAAGTTCGTTTCCGTAAAAACCAAGCATAAGTGGTTGAATATTCCCTTGCTTCGTGGAGTTATCGGCTTTGTTGAATCAATGATACTTTCCTTCAGAACCCTTAATAAGTCAACAGAGGTTCTTGAAATTGAGGACGATAAGAAGACAAAGGACAAAGAGGAGAAGTCCGGTGGCGCTATGACTCTTCTTGTAACCACTATCAGCATGATACTTGGCGTAGGCCTTGCGGTTTTACTTTTTATGTGGCTTCCCGGTACACTTACAAAGCTTCTTGAAAAGCTTACAGGACCACTTAATTTCTACCTTAAGGCAGCAATTGAGGGTGTGCTTAAGATATTTATATTTGTTGCATATATTCTTTTGGCAACTCTTATGAAGGATATAAGACGTGTGTTCCAGTACCACGGTGCAGAGCATAAGTCTATTGCCTGCTATGAGGCAGGAATGGAGCTTACCCCCGAGAATGCTAAGAAATGTACACGCTTCCACCCCCGTTGCGGCACAAGCTTTATGTTCGTAATGCTTATTATCGGTATAGTAACAGGTATGTTTATTCCCGTATGGGACAATATGCTTTTAAGAGCAGCGATAAAGCTTGCAATTCTCCCTCTTATTATGGGTGTAGGCTTTGAAATTATTATGCTTTGCGGTAAGCATGAAAACATAATCACAAAAATTGTGGCTGCTCCCGGTCTCTGGATGCAGAGAATTACAACCAAGGAGCCCGACGAAGCTCAGCTTGCCATTGCTATCAGCGCAATCAAGTCCTCTATGCCCGAGGAATTTCCCGATTTTGATGAGCATGAGTATGATATTGACGTTGAAGAGAACAGAAAGCACGTTGCCTTTACAGGTATGAAAAAGGCTGATGTGGAAAAGAGAATTGCAGAAATCAAGGCAGAGAGGGCTGCAGCTACCGAAAACACCGATGTAGCAGAGGAATGCGACACTCTCCCCGAGGAAAGCAATGAAAATTAAGGAGCTTATCGCCTCTCTTAAGGGATGCTGTGGGGACAGCGCCGAAAGGGAGGCTTACCTTATTATTGAGCAGATTTTTAATGTAAGCTACGCAGCCTTAATATCAGATAAGGAGCGTGACTTCGATAAAGAGCTGCTTATCCCCATTATAGAAAAGAGAAATAACCGTATACCACTCCAGTATATTTTTGGAGAATGGTATTTTATGGGTGAAAAATTTTATGTATCCCCCGACTGTCTTATTCCAAGACCCGACACGGAAATTCTTGTTGAAAAGGCGATAAAATGTACAAAACCCAATGCACGTATAGTAGATTTATGCACAGGAAGTGGCTGTATCGGTATATCCGTGCTTGATAACCGTAAGGATATTAAGGAGCTTGCCCTTGTTGATATTTCAGCTCCTGCCCTTGATATGGCAAGAAAAAATGCAGCTTTGCACGGTGTAGCTGAAAGATGTGAATTTGCGTTAGCCGATGTAACAAAGGATATTTTAATAGGCAAATATGATGCTATTTTATCAAATCCGCCTTATATCTTAAGCAAGGATATGGATACCCTTTCACCTGAGGTGAAAAATGAGCCGTATATTGCCCTGTGTGGTGGCGAGGACGGACTTGATATTATAAAGCCTATTGTGTATAACAGCAGCCAACACTTAAATGAGGGTGGAATTTTACTTATAGAGTTCGGCTATGACCAGGGTGAGGCTATGGACAGTCTTCTTTCTGTAGCCGTATCAGAGGGACTTTATTCCTCATACGAGTTACTTAAGGACTACGGTGGCAATGTGCGTACAGCTTACATTGTCAAATAATTTCATATGGCATAAAATGATATTGACGCTTTGTCAGTATCATTTTTTTGTTTTGGGGTGATTTTATGAAAAAACAGACCCTGTGTCTGATTTTTGGTGGAAAAAGCAACGAATATCAGGTATCCTTACACTCTTGCGCCTGTATTTTACGCAATATAAAACGTGAAAATTATTATATACATAAGATAGGAATAACCAAAGAGGGCAAGTGGTATTATTATCTTGGTGATGAAGAAAAAATAGAGAGTGGCGAGTGGGAAGGTGATAAGGAATGCTACCCCATTACTATTGATGTAAATAACAGCGCTCTTTTTGTAAAAGGGAAAAATATTTGTATTTGCCCGGATATAATTTTCCCCATAATGCACGGTGAATACTGTGAGGACGGAGCTATGCAGGGCTTTTTTGATATTTTAGGCTTTGATTATGTTGGCTGTGGCAAGGAATCGTCGGTTGTCGGCATAAACAAGCATCTTACTAAGCTGCTTGCTAAGGAAAACGGAATACCCATATCTCCCTATTTTGTAGTAAATTCTCACACGTCCCCCGAAAAAATCAAGGAGGAGGCAAGAAAAATCGGCTATCCCGTGTACGTAAAGGCAACATCCTGCGGCTCAAGTGTGGGGGTATACCGTGTCATAAGGGAGAGTGAGCTGATTTTAAGCATTGAAAATGGTCTTAAATATTCAAGGACCGTTCTTGTGGAAAAGGAAATAAAGGGTACTGAAACGGAAATTGCCATTTTAGAGTCAAGGGGAAAAATAACTCTTGGTAAAATAGGACAAATAAAGCATAAAAGCGATTTTTACGACTATGATACAAAGTACAGCTCCCCTGATGTAGAGCTTATTATCCCTGCTAAGCTGACAAGGGAGCAGGAATGTAAAATCAAGGATTACGCATACAGAATTTTTACAGCCATGGGTGGCAAGGGCCTTAGCCGTGCAGACTTTTTTGTTACGGAAAAAGAGGTTATCTTTAATGAAATCAATACAATGCCCGGCTTTACCAGTGGCAGTATGTATCCCTTGCTTATGAGGGAGGATAGGGAGAGCATAGGTGACCTTATTGACAGACTTCTTGTGAATGAAATATAAATTTTCGTGTGTTAAAGGGTAAATATTTAAAAAGGTATTGAAAAGCTTTTATAAAATCTATTATAATATAAGGAGTACATATGTCAAAAGAGGCAATTTCTTTAATAGGCTACGGAGTGTCAAATAAGGCGGTATACGAATATTTCAAGCAGCTTAATTGCCCCATTACCGTACGCACTCCGCAAAAAACAGATGTGCCTGCTGGCACAAGGAATATATATGGAGAAAGCTATCTTGACACAAATGAGGATATGGTTTTTCGCTCCCCGTCTGTTCTTCCGAGCAGAATAAAGGGCAAGGGCAGAATTCTTTGTGAATCAGAGTTTGCCTTGTCGGGCATTGACTGTACAAAAATCGGTATAACAGGCTCCGACGGAAAAACCACCGTTTCCACCTTGATACATAAAATTTTAAATCAAGGCAGACGTGCCTATCTTGGTGGAAATATAGGCTACCCTCTTATAAACTATATGGGTAAGTTGAAAAAGGACGATACCCTTGTTTGTGAGCTGTCAAGCTTTCAGCTTTTCGATATGAAGCCACAGCTTGATGTATCGGTTATTACAAATATAACCCCAAACCACCTTGATATACATAAATCCTATGTTGAATATATCAGCGCCAAGCTTAACATTTTAAAAAATGCAAAATACAGCGTTTTAGGCTCAGATGCTTACAAAATCGTACACTCTGTGGCTGAATTTGAGGATAAAAGGCTTTGCGTTGCCACCCTTGACGATATGAGCCACAGCTTAAATTGCAGACTTGATTTTGTATATCCCAAGGGAGAGCACCTTTATTTTAATAAAGAGCCAATTGTAAGGATAAATGATATTAAGCTGCGTGGCAGCTTTAATATACTTAATGTGTGTATTGCAATCGGCGCAACCTACAATTTAACAAGCGCTGACAAGATAAAGGACGGAATAGAGAGCTTTTACGGTGTGGACGGACGAATGGAGCATATAGGCTCCCACCGAGGCGTTGATTACTACGACAGTGCCATAGATTCAACCCCATCACGCACCCTTGCAACCGTCAGCGCCTTTGATAAATCACGTACGGTTATAATTCTCGGTGGCTATGATAAAAACCTGTCCTACGAGGAGCTTGGTAAGGGACTTACGGGAATCAAGCACGCAGTGATTTGTGGGTCAAATAGCGAAAAAATTGCATACGTACTGAAAAATCGGTGCAATTTCACCCTTTGCGACAGCTTTTCGGAGAGCGTGAAGATTGCATCAAGAGTAGCGACAGAGGGAGATAGTGTGCTTTTATCTCCTGCATCGGCAAGCTACGATATGTTTGAAAATTATAAAAAGAAATCAGATAAATTTAAGGAAATCGTAAGAGGTTTGTAGAATGAAAAAAATCAATGAAACTCTAAAGAAGCTATGCTCCCTTATGACTGTTTCCGGCTTTGAGAAGCAGGCTAAGGAGGAGATTTTTAAGCTGGCAGAGCCTATTTTTGATGAGGCATACAGCGACAGCTTCGGCAACTTCATTTTTGTAAAAAAATCAGGCTTGCCAAATGCACCTAAAATGATGGTAGATGCCCATTTTGACAGAATCGGTATGATGGTAACGGGTATAAAGGAGGGGGGCTTCCTTTCCGTTATCAATGTGGGTGGTATAGATACAAGAATTCTCCCCTCATCAGAGGTTACGGTTTACGGTAAGGAGCAGGTGTACGGAATTATTTCCTCCGTTCCTCCTCACCTTCGTAAAAGCGCTGATGTAAAGGGACTTCCCACAATTGAGGAGCTTTATATTGACACAGGACTTTCTAAGGACAAGCTCTCAGAGATAGTTTCCCTTGGAGACCCTGTTATGGTACGTGCCGATTATCTTGAGCTTCTTAACGATAATGTTATGTCAGGCTCTCTTGATGATAAGGCTTGTGTTGCCGCTGCCTTTGATATGGCAGAAAGAGCAGATAAGGACAAGCTTAAGTTTGATGTTTACGTTATCGTTTCCGCACAGGAGGAAACAGGTAAATGCGGTGCTGCCCTTGCGGCATATAAAATTAAGCCCGATATCGCCCTTATTACCGATGTTACCTTCGGTACTATGGAGGGTGACAAGGAATTTGTTTCCATTGACTGTGGAAAGGGTCCCTCAATAGATTTTTCTGCCCTTGCAGACAGAAGGCTTTCCCGTAAGATTGCAGAGCTTCTTAAGGATAGCGACATTCCCTATACCGTTGGTGCTTGCCCCTCACGTACAGGCACAAATAATGACCTTGTTTCAGTAGCGGGAGAGGGAGTTCGCACAGCTATTGTAAGCTTACCCCTTAAGTCAATGCACACACAGAATGAAATTGTAAATCTTAGAGATGTAAGATCACTTGCAGATATTTTACTCCTTGTAGCGTATACAGATAAGGAGGTGCTCATATGAAGGAATTAATTAAAAGGCTCAGCGAGGAATTCGGCCCAAGTGGATACGAGGATCGTGTAAAGGAGCTTATAAGAAAGGAAATCACCCCCTATTTACCCGAAAGCGCAGAGGTTATAGAGGATAGCTTCGGTAGCCTACTTGTTCATATTCCAAGCGAAGGCAAGCCAAGACTTATGGTCAGCGCTCATATGGATGAGGTTGGCTTTATGGTAACAGGCATTACTGAAAAGGGAAATCTCAGATTTGGCTGCGTAGGTGGAATGGACCCCCTTATCCTTGGCGGTAAGCGTGTAATTTCCGAAGACGGCATTGTGGGTGGCATAATGACTCAGCCTATCCATCTTCTCTCCCCGGAGCAGAGAAAGAAGCGCACAGAGGTACACGAAATGTACATTGATATCGGCGCTACCGATAAGGCTGACGCAGAGAAATACGTACACGTAGGCGACTATTTTGCATTTATTTCCGATTTTCGTGACCTTGGCGACGGATATATTAAGTGCAAGGCGCTTGATGACCGATTTGGCTGTGCAATAATGTGCGAAATGATAAAGGAGCTTCATAATACAGGCAAGGAAAGCGCCTTTGACCTTTGGTTTGCCTTTACAGGCAGAGAGGAGGTCGGCTTCTCAGGCGCAAGAGGCGCTGCCGAAAGAATCAAGCCCGATTACGCCTTTGTAATCGAATCAAAGGCAGTACAGGATACCTACGGTGTTCCTGCCGAAAAGAAGGTATGTATCCTTGGTGACGGAGCAATAATCTCCTTTATGGATAACAGCACCATTTACGATAAGGGCTTTATGAATTACCTTATCTCCATTTGCAAAAAGCACGATATCAAATATCAGCTTAATAAATATATCTCAGGTGGAAACGACTCCTCACATATTCAGAGAAGCGTAGGCGGTGTTAAGGTAGGACTTATCTCTGCCGCATCAAGATATATCCATTCCCAGTCAGATGTTGTAAAGTATGAGGACCTTGAGGCTATGCGCAGCATTGCCATCGCCCTTGTGACTGACGAAAATCCCGTTATTTAAGGAGTAGTTATGACAGAGCTTGTTAAAAAATTAATGTTTACCTCCGGTGTCTCAGGCAGAGAGGATAAAATTTCTGAGGTTATTAGAAAAGAGGTTGAGCCCTACGCAGATGAGGTTTATAATGACCCTATGGGCAACCTTGTAGCTCATAAAAAGGGCAACGGCAAAAAGGTAATGTTTGCTGCACACATGGACGAAATCGGATATTTTGTAACCTTTATTGACGATAGAGGTCTTATAAAGGTTGGCAGCGTAGGTGGAATCGACACCTTGGCAGGTGCATTTACACAGGTAGTGTCCGAAAACGGTGTTTACGGTGTAATCGTTCCCTCCGACAGCAAGGATATCCCCAAGTGCGAAGGCCTTTATATTGATATCGGTGTCAAGACAAAAAAGCAGGCAGAGGCAAAGGTTAAGGTGGGCGATTATTTCGTACACGTACCTGCTTTTCGCCGTCTTAACGGTACAAGCAGATATATCGGCAGACCCTTTGATGACAGAGTGGGCTGCGCAATCCTTGTAGAAACTCTTAAGAATGTAAAGAACACAGATAATGACCTTTACTTCGTATTTACCGTACAGGAGGAGGTAGGCAGCAGAGGTGCAAGGCCCGCTACCTATCATATCGAGCCCGAAATCGGTATTGCCATTGACGTAACCCGTGTTGGCGGCAAGCCCGGCTCACCTACAATGGATGTAAAGCTTGGCGGTGGCGCAGCTATCAAGATTAAGGACTCAAGCGTAATCTGCTCTTATGAGATAGTTAACAAAATGCGTGAGCTTGCTAAGGAAAACAAGGTTAAATATCAGGATGAAATGCTTGTAAGCGGTGGCACAGATACATCTGTAATGCAGATTTCCAAGGGTGGCTGTCTTGTGGGTGCAATTTCTATCCCCTCAGCATATATCCACTCTGTAAATGAAATGATTGATATGGGCGACGTTAAGGAAATAGTTAAGCTTGCTACCCTTGTCGCTGAAAGGATTTAAAATGAAAAGAATTTTATCACTTATCATAGTCCTTGCTATGATGCTTACATGCACACTTTCTATGGTGTCCTGCGGTGAGGAAACAGTAGTTCCCGACGGAATGAAGTATGCTTGCAATCCTGACATTGTAGATTATTCCTTATTCGTTCCCGAAAACTGGATAGTTGATATTACAACAGGCTCCAGCATGGCGCACGTGTCAGAAAGTGACTTTTCAAGCGTACAGGTTTCCCAGTGGAATCTTACAAATGAGCTTAAGAATTACGACACATGGTGGGCAGATTACAAGTCAAGCATTGAAAAGCTTGGTGTTGTTGAATACGTAACCGAGCTTGAAAACACCGTAGTAAATGAGATTGCGTCAAAGAAGTGTGAGTACAAGCTTACCTTAGGCGAGGGCACAGACGATGAAAGAACATACAGCTACATGGTAGTTGGAATTATTACAAGAGGTAGCGTATACGTATTCCTTTACACATCTCTTGAGGATGGCGACCTTTACAACAAGAATATGCCTACAGTAGAGCAGATACTTAAGGAATTCAAATTTAACTGATATGCAAAAAATTTATTTTGACAACAGCGCCACAACCAAAATGTCGGATAAAGCCAAGGAAAAAATGGTAGAGGTAATCGAAAACCATTTTGGCAACCCCTCATCTCTTCACGATGTGGGCCTTGATGCTGAGCATGTAAAGGAGGACGCAAGGAAAATCATTCTTGCCACCCTCGGTATTCAGCGTGGAGTCCGTGGTGAGCTTGTGTTCACCTCCGGTGGCACAGAGTCCAATAATATGGCTATTCTTGGCGTGGTAAACTCAAAAAACAGACGTGGAAATGAGAAAATCCTCATTACAGCAGGGGAGCATTCCTCTGTTGAAGAAACCTGTCAGGCTCTTGCAAAGAAGGGCTTTACCGTTTTGAGAGTGCCTACGGTGGGTGGTAAGCTTGATATTGACTTTATCAGGGAAAATGGCAAGGACGTAATTCTTGCATCCTTTATGCACGTTAATAACGAAACGGGTGCCTTATATAATTTAAAGGAAGCCTTTGATACAGTAAAGGCCCTTTCTCCCCAATGCGTAACCCATGCAGACTGTGTTCAGTCCTATATGAAGGTCAAGTTTACAAAAAAGTCCATTAATGCGGATTTGATTACCTTAAGCGCCCATAAGATAAACGGCGCTAAGGGAGTTGGCGCACTTTATATCTCCCCTGAGATTATAAAGGTGAAGAAGCTTGTTCCAATAGTATACGGTGGCGGTCAGGAGGAGAATATTCGCTCCGGTACAGAAAACGTGTACGGAATTGTAGCCTTTGGCGAGGCAGCAAGGGAGCATTATTCTAAGCTTAATGAGGAAATAGAGAAGATGGCAAGGGTGCGCGCTTACATAGTTGATAAGCTTTCCGACACAGAGGTAAGGCTTAACATTCCGGAGCGCTTTGCACCACATATTATCAATATTACTCTACCGGGAATAAGAAGCGAAACAATGCTTCATTTCCTATCCTCAAGGGGCGTGTATGTATCCTCAGGCTCTGCCTGCTCCTCACACTCAAGTAAGGTCAGCTCAGCCCTTACAGCCTTTGGCATAGATCCTAAGCTGGCAGACAGCTCCATAAGGGCATCCTTCTGCCCCGATAACACAATAGAGGAGGCAGACATCTTCATTTCAGCCCTCCTTGACGGAATCAAATCACTTCAAAGAAAATAAAAATAACAGCCGAGAATTAATCTCGGCTGTATTTTATTTACACATTAGGAGCAATCAATGTTGTTAATGATTTTCTTTGCTCTTCGGTTGGCAATTTTAATTTGCCATTATTAACAAGCTCCTTTAGGCAATAGAGAATAAACCAACTATCGCTAAAGAATATGTGCTGAAGACCATACATTTGCGCCTTATATAGATGCTTAGGTGTTTTTTTAAGTATAGCTTCAATATAAGGAGCCTTTAACTCTTCAAGTTCTTTGCGATATTTTTCTTTGATTTTGTCGCCGAATTCGAGCAACCTTGATCTAGCCTCAACACTTCTTATCCAAGCAATCTGTAATCCAGTCCATTGACCGTTACAGCTTACATATCGCTTCATATATCCCTTTGCGTTCATACAAGCGTATTCGTAATCGGAAAGCTCCTCATTATTAAAAAAGCGTTCAAAAATGGATAAATCTCTTCCAACTGTAAACGAATAGTTGTCGTCCACTCTTTTTTCACTCCACTCAGTATCCACAGTCCAAAGGATAAATTTATCTGTAAAGCCATTCCAGCAAGGCCCAAAAAAGCTTTTCATACTATCAAAATATTTTGGTGTAATGCCGTTATCAACGGAAGCAATACAAATATTTTTTCCACCGTCAGGACGAATTGTATAGGCCTCTTCAAATTTAATAGTATTATCCCTATATTTTTCGCCGCTTAATGCTGTTATGTATGGAATTAATGACCAAAGCAAAAAATTGTGGTCGTTTTCAAAAACAGGGATTTGCTTTTTCTCGTCAATAGCTACAATTCGATTACAGCATACAATATCTGTATTATCTAAAAGTTCGCTTTCGGATAATGAATCGTAAAGCTCATTTGCAAATAATTTTGCAGCCTTTGAATACATCTCGTTTTCCAACTCAATGATATTTTTGTCGGGCTCATCTAACAAAAAATTGATAATATATTTTTCTCCTTTTTTAAGTAAAAAGCCGTATTCCTCTAGGTATTCCGCTTCATTTTCTATATAAACCGGAGAAACACCCAAGGCATCTGCTATCTCATTAATTGTTTTTGGCTCATCCTTGACACAGTACGAAATGTTTTGTGATAAAGGAGAACGGAAGAAATTTTTCACAGTACCTTTAGTTCCTGTGGAGCCTGAAAAACCACACATTGAAAACTTTATTGGATTAAATTTTAGTTCACTAGCTTTTCTCATAGTATCCATACCTCTTTTTAATTCTTTTTTAGCTTCAAACAAGTGCCATTTTACTGTGCCGAGAGGGATATTAAGCTCTTTTGCTATATCTGCCTGCTTGCGATTCTCAAAGTAATATGCTATTACAATCTTCCTTTGCTGCTTGGATAAGTAGGCGATTTCACTTTGTAATCTTTTTATAGAATCTATATTGTCATCGTCCTCGAAAAGCGAATCGGGATCGGCTAATACTTCTGCCACATCATCAATAGATAAGCCTACTATGTTTTTGGAGCTTGACCTATAATAGTTACTAAGACTGTTGTGAGCTATTGTCCAGATGAACTTGCCAACATCACCAATGTCGTCCTTAATAAGAAGAGCACGAAATGCTTTAAGCACTATCTCTTGAGAAAGATCTTCGGCATCATGACCGTTTTTACATTTCTTAAGCGCAAAACCGAATATAGGTTTAAGATATTCGATTATGGTTTTTTCTGCATCCTGTCTTTTCACTTGTTTGTACCTCATTGAAAGCTTTCACTTATATAGACCAAGAATTTAAAAAAGGTTGGGATTTTTATTATTGTATCACAAAAACTCCGAAATGTCCATTCTTTAGGCAACGATACTGCTTGTATAATAACATTACTTATGCTAAAATAAAATCATAATTTTTTCAAAACCACCGAACCAACGACTGTTTTGTGCGACTATAAAAGTGAACATGTTCGAAAGGAGGAGCGAATGAAAGAAGAACTTTTACAATACTACGATTATATAAATCGCCTTGCCGAGTCGAAATGCTCCTCAAAAGAGGATGCTGAGGATTTGGTATCGGAAACATTTCTTGCTGCCTATTCATACTCAAATAAGGGTGGAGAAATATTACATCCAAAGACATGGCTTGCTAATACTTTTATGCACAAATATAACAGCTTTCTTCGCAAGAAATATAATTCTGCTGTGATCGTAGATTATGATACTCTTGATAATCTTATTGCAGAAGAAGAATATGAGGAAGATACAGAAGAGGCTGCTCAATTAAGACGTGAGATTATATACCTTTCTCATATAACAAGAGAAGTACTTATACGTTATTATTACAATGGTAGCAGCATATCTGACATAGCATGTCACCTTGGCATACCTGAAGGAACAGTCAAAAGCAGGCTGTCAGCAGGCAGGGATAAAATCAAGAAAGGACTTACAACTATGGTGGAAAAGAAAAATAATATACCCGGCATTCTTAATTTGTCGTGGAGTGGAAGCGATGGCCCAAATCATGAGCCTATGAGCTTGGTTGAAGGAGATAAAATAGCACAGAATATACTTATTGTCGCATATGATAGGCCTCTCTATATGAATGAGATTGCAGAAGCGACAGGCATTCCCACAGCCTATATCGAGCCAATTGTAGAAAAGCTGACAGATGGGGAGCTTATGGTAAAAACAGATGGTGGGAAGTATTACTCCGATTTTATTATATATTCTCCAAATGATTTCGTTGAAAAATTTAAAGCTCAAAAGAAATTTGCGGAAGAAAACTTTCATAAGTTCTGGGGCATTATTTCCAAACATTTAGATGGCTTGAAAACTGATAAAGCATATAAAGCGCTTACAGTTCATCAGCAAAGAAAATTGGAAAGATACTTTGTATTAAAAACATTGCAGGACTTCGTTTTAAAGCTTTCAGATGATAAATGTCATGTAAACCCTCCTCGACGTGATGGCGGAAGATGGACGGCTATGGCATGGGCATTCCCCGGCGGATATGATGGCAGAGAGTATGCCGAATTGATGAAATATGCTATAATGGGTGGTCATAGGCAGAACAGAAGAAATATAGATTTTGGCGAAAAGTATCAGCTTTCCTTGTGCGAGTTTGACACCAATCTTTTGGATAATCCTCATAGATACAATGCCTGTGGCCTTGATACATATTTTAACGAGGTTAGCAGCTTGCTTTGGTGTATTTATAACGATATTCCCATTGAAAAAGCAAAGATTAGTAACACCTTAATTGAAAGTATTGAAAAGCTTATCAAGGATACGGGCTTAATAGACCGTAGGGATGGCAAGCTTGTGGTTGATATCCCCGTATTTGAGCAGAGTACTTTCTGTGAAATAGGTAAATACGGTAATTCTGCATTTAATGAGCTTGTAAGTGAGCTTGGAGATGATTATAAAAATTATCTTAAAAATAATAAGGTGGATATCCCCAAGCATATATCAAGCATTAAAGAGGTTCACAGGTATCTTCCGGCATATAATTATATTGTTATGCTTATTGTCCGTATGGCACATGAAAGGGGCTTGCATATAGCAGATGTAGATTATTGCTGTCCACCTGCTGTACTCGTGTACGAGAATAAACAATAATATAAAAACCGAGGCTTGACCTCGGTTTTTCTTGTATAATTCACGCTTCTATGATAAAATAAAATTGTTCATAGCAAATTTTTTATTTTCACCCAACCTTTTTTATTTCTTCCGTGTCATACCTTATGAAGACGTAAAAAAGCTTCAAAAAATCCAAAGGAGGACAAAATGCAGTTTCAGAATCAGGACGACAAAACCTTGGTAATGCTCACTCTCGCAGGAGAGCAGAGGGCGTACGAAGCATTGGTAGCGCGTTACCAACGCACAGTTATCGCCTCAGCCGCAAGGGTTACTCGCAGTCAGTTTATGGCTGAGGATGCGGCGCAGGATGCCTTTGTTACAGCGTGGATGAAGCTTGACACCCTTGAGGAGCAGGATAAATATTGCTCTTGGGTGTGCAGAATAGCTAAAAACTGCGCCCTTAATATGATAAGGCGTTACAAGGGAATTATCCCCGTCGACCTTGCTGAGTACGGAGATATTGCAGATGACCCGAGAGTAAACCCTGAATATAAGTATGTAGCCTCCGAGGAGGAGAACGAGCTGCATACTGCTGTAAGTAAGCTGTCAGATAAGGTGCGCACCATTATTCAGCTATACTACTTTGAGGGGCTTTCCATTGTGGAAATCGCAGATAGAATGCGAGTATCTCAGGGTACTGTTAAATGGCAGCTTCACGACGGAAGAAAGAAAATAAGAAAGGAGCTATGTGCTATGAACGAAAAATGGAACGATACTCTTGTTGAAAGAGTAATGAAGAAGGTTGAAGAGCTTAAGCTCTGGCGACTTAAAAACAATAAAGACGGCTTTGAGGTAGTATATAAGGACGTTTTAAAGGAGGTAGAGGAGCTTCCCGAAAGCGACAAGAAATACCATGCCCTTGCCGATGTTTTAGGCAGTGGCTGGTGGTGGCTCAACGGAGATAAATCCGACGAAATGTTTGCCAAAATCAAGGACGCAGCCATCAAGGGCAAAAACGAAGAAATAATGACCTTTATCGTCACCCGTGAGGACTCACAGGTTTACGGAGTTGCTAAAATGGACTTTATCCGTGAAAAGCAGATACCTATGCTCGAAAAGTCGGGCTTTGTACAGACTTTGGGAAGAGAGTGGTTTTGGCTTGGACATGAGTATTTCAAACGTAATCAAACAGAAAACGGCTACGCAGCCTTTGATAAGGTGCAGTCCATTCTCACTCCCAAGGACAGATACTATGCCCTTGTAGTATATGCAAGAGAAGTTGAAAAGAAGATGGAGGCAGGCTACAAGACTAAAAACAAAAAGAGATTTTTGAATAATGCTATGGCTGATGAGCTACGCATAGTGGACGGTAATATTCGTCATTGGTCACAGGAAGAATACGGAGAGGGTTATATGAACTCCATTGATATAAATACCTCTCATCTGTTATACAACGTATCTCGCTGCGACGGATGGCTTTTTGATGATAAAATGGCTGTTGGAGAAACCAAAATCGGTTCCGATGATACCACATTAACATTTGTATCGGAAAGCGAAACAATCCACACTCCCTGTGGAATTTTTGAAAATTGCCAGCTTTGGATTACAAAAATATTTGATAAATATATCGGCTACTGTATCAATAAGGCATGGTACAAATCAGGAGTTGGTATTGTAAAATTTGAACGTATAGTTGACGAACTATCTGATGTGCGTATTCTTAGCAAGTATAGCATCGTGGGAGGTAACGGCCTTTTACCTATGTCAAGCGGAAACACATGGGAATATGCAGACACATACAACCATGAGATGTTAATTTCCGAGTTGAAGCTCACAGTTACACATGCAGACAATGAGTCGGCAATGGTAGCTACAAGTGATTTTGCTGAACGATTTGGTTATGATGCAAATAGCTGGCTTGATATGATTCAGCAGATTCGTAATGAGTATTGGATTTACAAAGACAAGGAAGAAATGCTTGGCGATATTGCAACACCTCTTGAAAGGGTGGAAGCATTGGCTACAACACCAATGGAAAAGGCTCACTCAAAAGCAGCTCTTTCCGTAGTACGCAGAATCGTTGCGGGAGAAACACAGGAAAGTGGATATACAGGACATTGGAATTTCTTTGAAAAAAGAGTGATAAGAAATGACAACGGAAAAATCATAACTGCACAAAATCACAGATGGTCCTTTGAGCTAAAACGCATGCATGGCGCAGGACAGATAGATACCCCTCTATTGTATAACGATATTTACGGTATTTTAGAGGATGCTACAAAATGTATTTGGTCTGATGAATGGCGAATTGGTATGACTCCCACAGTTGAGTACGATAAGTACGGACAGATTATTAAAACTCAAATCACCTGTGAGGATGGAAGAGCTATTACAACTAAAGCAGGCACCTTTGATAATTGCCTGAAATTAACCATGGATATATACGGCTTGAAAGACGGTTTGGCTTACCGAGGAGGTAAAAAGGTTTACTATTTTGCCAACGGTATTGGAATTGTCCGTACAGAAAATGAATATTGTGATGGCTTGAAAACTGCAGTGTATGAGCTTACCTATTATGAAGGCACCGGTGAGGGATACATGCCTATGGCAGACGGCCTTGTACGACGTTATGACGCACTGGATTTGACAGATGGATATATCGCCGGTGTAGAGTATTCATATGTTCAGGATGATGAAGGAAATATAGCAATATTCAAGGATGCTATCGGCATTCGCAAGGTTCCACCCGCAATCACACAGTATAATTCAATTCATGCAGAGGTTATAGAGGAACGCTTGTGGAACGAGGGCAAGCATAAGGAAAGCCGTCTTCGTCATGATACAAACAATTTCCATCTTCTTTGTCATTTTCTTGGCCGTGATTCAAGATATTGGGCGGCGCAGGAAAAGGCAGTTGCTTGGAATAAGTATCGCTTAAAAATACTTGAAGGGCTCGGTGACGGTACAGTTCCTGATGCATGGCTTGGACATTACGCAAGCACTTGCTTCCGTACTGCATGCGCTTTGTTTGGATGCGATAAAAAGGATGAGGGTTATATGTGGCTTGAAAAAGCATTTGAGGCATATCCTAAATGGGATAACATTTCAGAAGGAACTGAAATGGACGTAGGAGATCCACTTATTTACGGTGGCATTAAGGTTGTAAAGGGTAAGGATGTAATTAAGCTTCCGGACGGCACAATGGAGCCTATATCCTATGAGAATTTGTTTAGTGGAAGCTGCAAACTTATGTATTACGGAATGACAGCACCACGAGGCTGGGAATGGTTCAACTCGGTCAGAAACGAAGAACGCTTTAAGCAGTATATCGAAAGAGCTAAAGCACTACTTAACCTATAACAAAAAATCGCTGAGGCAACTCAGCGATTTTCTTTTTCTTTCTTTTTAATTTTATTATATGTAATAAGACCTGCGCAGATTATAATAATCGAAGCAACTATTAAAATGGCGCAATTCATAAAGAATTTCTGTGGCAGCACCCAGATGATAGGGTCAAGATTGTAGTCAAAATACCAGTTGGTTTTGCCCGGAAAGAATATTTTGTGGAATATATCAAAGGCAAAATCAAAATTAATAGACACCAAAAGCGCTGTTACAGCAAAAATAATCAGCGTCCATTTGCCTACATAATAGGAAATATGGTAGCCGTTTTTCCTTTCAAGACTGATAAATTTCTTCTTATTTAATATATACAATGTGATTACGGTGGTCAAGGATACAAAAAGTGCTATGGCATTCAGATTAAACAGCACCTTTACATCACGGAAGTGACTTTCGCCCTCATCGGAATGAGGAAACACCCCTGTGCCAAACTCCTTACCCGGTAGTGTCAGATAGTTAAGCACCTCATTGTAGGCATCCCACACCATCTCGTCGGTGTACTGTGCGCCTGCCCGTTCCGTAAAATCGAACAGCTTCATCTGCATATAGTAAAATGGGCGAAAATATATGGGTAGCGCAATCGAAAAGGTGATTATAAGAATTACAAGTCCAAGGGCAAACAGTCTTGTCAGCCATTTGTTAAGATTTTCTCTTTCCATAACACACCTCCCATAATAAATCACAGTATAATTGTATCACTATTTTAGAGATAAGTCAAGAAGGCTCTGTTAGTCAGAGCCCTTTATCATTTCATTAAGAGTATCAAGCGCATCGCTAAGCCCACCTACCTTGTCAATCAGTCCACATTTTGTAGCCTCATATCCGTCAATTATAGAGCCTGTATCTGTGGCAATTTG
Organism: Eubacteriales bacterium; assembly: GCA_045542275.1. Lineage (GTDB taxonomy): Bacteria > Bacillota > Clostridia > Oscillospirales > CAG-272 > RGIG2000. The sequence goes on from JAZQKP010000026.1 coordinate 21,515, forward strand.
GTCTGTACACATCATATATTCAAGAAATTTCTCCTTTGAAATACCGGAATGAGATGAAACAAATTCGGTTATCCTTTCCTGCATTCTTTGAAAGTAGTAAAAGGTCTGGGGAGAGCCCACCACCGTACCGCTGATTCTCACAGGATGAATAGTCATGGTGGCAGATGGCACAATAAAGGATTTCTTAGCGCATACAGCCAAAGGCACACCGATTGAATGCCCACCACCAAGCACAAGGGAAACCGTAGGCTTTTTCATACTTGCAATCATCTCTGCAATGGCAAGACCTGCCTCCACATCGCCACCCATTGTATTAAGGATAATAAGAAGCCCGTCAATCTCCTCACTTTGTTCAACAGAAACTAAGAGAGGGATAATATGCTCATACTTTGTGGACTTTTGCTCAGGTGGTAAAATATAATGCCCCTCTATCTGACCTACTATGCTTATTGTGTGTATTTTGCCACTCTGTCCCTCCGTTACAACGCTACCGCTTTTTTCTATATATTCAAGCTCCTCATTTTTGGCAGAAGCCCTTGATTTCTCGCTATCCATGGGTAGTTCCTTTCGTTATTTTTGATAAGCTATAGCCGTATTATTCCACACTTTTTTGTGCTTAATTCCAAACATTTTAAAATTTTAAAAAAATTGAAAAAAACTTAAAAAAAGTACTTGACAAGATAGATTCTTAGTGATATAATAGCAAGGCACTCTGCGGAAGCGGAGAGAAAAAGATCCTTGAAAATTGAACAATGAAGAGAAAATAGTTTAAGAGAACTAATGTACAAAGACGGAACTCTTAAGAAAATTCTTTTAGAGAAAACAGAACTCAAAACAAAAGTAATAGAGCAGAAACAGAA
>JAZQKP010000027.1:0-16672 GCA_045542275.1 Eubacteriales bacterium
AGGGTGGCAAGAATACGGGAGGCAACGCAGTCTGCGCTGTCGCAGATACCATAGAGAATATGCTCGCTTCCGATAAACTTTCCATCGTATTTGGACGCAAAAACACCTGACGTCTCAAGAATTTTCTTACATTTCGGGGTAAAAGCGCAGTAGGTAAACTCCGTTGGCGTACCCGACCCCGATATACGCACCACGTTATCGTACACATCTGTGTACAGCACCTTTTTATCGTCAAGAAGCTTTGATGCAACACATTCGGTACACATAATTCCCATAAGCAAATGCTCGGAGCCGATGTATGTATGCCCAAGCTTCTCAGCGCTTCTTTTGGCACATTCCAACGCTTCCTTTGCCTTTGGGGTAAAGTTTTTTGTCACCTTTAAGTCCTCCTTTTAGGATTTACCTTATTGTTGACACAAAAATCCTTAATATTTCACTGATCCCCCGAAATTATTTTCTCATACTCGTCAAAAATACGGTTAAGGGTATATGCGTCCACCGTATCCCCGTTGCCAATAAGGTTTCGCTGCTTGAAGCGACGTATGGCATTAACCGTAGCCTCATCGTAAACTCCCGTAATCTCAACCGTGCCCATAGCCTCATCGTTAAGGCTGATCTCCGACAGCATATACTGAAGCACGTAAAGTATCGCATCCTCGGTATTCGGTATCAGCTCATAGCCCGAATGCTTTGGGAAAATGCTTACTGCCCTTGGCACAGAGTTATCGGAAATCAACCTGGCGTGGGCAGAATTAATAGACTGCCATGTTTCGTAGTCTACATTTCCGGTTACCTCAATATTGTTTGATCTCTGAAATTCCTCAACGCCCCGCCTGGTCCTGTCATCGTAAATACCCGTCAGCCCCACCGACGCATCGTCGTTTATAAGAAAGCTTATATCTCTCAGCATTCTCTGGAGCTGAAGGATAAAGCCCTCCTTGTTTTCAATCTTAAAATAGCTCATAACTCTCCTATCCAAGCTGATATCCGGGGTACTGACCCTCCGATGCCTGATTTCCGTCATATAAATCCCTGTAGGTTGATGTAATACTGTTCCACAGCTGAGAGGATACGATTCCCGACTGGGTAAGTCCGAATATACCCTGATAAGCCCTTACTGCGTTTTCTGTGGCAGGGCCAAAGCTGCCGTCAACCTGAATTTTGGGTATCTGGGTGTAGGTGTTGCCGATGTAGTTTAAATAATTCTGCAATGCCTCTACATACTGTCCCGTGCTGCCTGCCCGCAGTACTGATCCTGGGTAGGGCAGAGTGGTGCTGTCAAAATAGCTTGATGGCAGACTGTCAAGAATACCCAGGTAGGCACGGTAAAGCTGATCCCAGGTGGGATAGGTAACATCTCCCGTTTCGCTTATTCCGTAGCTTCGCTGAAATGCTCTTACAGCATCGGAGGTAGCGCTGCCGAACACACCGTCAATGCTGATTTGAGGAATCTCCTCGTTGTATGCGCCGATAAAGGATAACAGATACTGCAGCTCGTAGACCTCACTACCTCTGTCCCCCTCGGTTAAGTCAGTTAGAAACAAATTGCTTATTTCCTCAAGAGTGATCCCCTCGGAGCGCAGATCGTTAAGCCTCTTTACAGCCGTGTAAACTCGCTGAATGGAATACCACGTAGCATTACCCACAATGCCGTCGGGGGTAAGGTTAAACACCCTTTGAAATTCCTTGACTGCGTTTTCCGTCGCCGTATCGTAAACACCGTCAACAGGGTAAACCTTTGGAATTGAGGGATAGTTTTTCGATATTCGGTTAAGACGGATCTGCACCTGCTGTACATCGTTGCCCACAGCCCCAAGGGTAAGGTCTCTTTCGGGGGAGGGAATAGTGCTGTTCTGCACAGGCGCATTTGTCACAATACCGATATCGTCGCCGTAATAATACTGAAGTATCTCATAGGGGGTATAGCCCTGATTTGCAAGGTCAACGGTGCCCCATTGCTTAAGCCCCTCACAGTCTACCTCACGTCCGTCGCAATAGGCAGTGAAATATGGCTCTATAGAACTACCCTTAACGACATAGTCGTTAAACAACTCATCCACTATCCTTGAAATATTGTCAAAGTAGTCACGTCCGTAAACAAATGACTGGTCAATTGTTGTTGAATTCGTAATGTCAAAATTGTAGCCTCTTGAACGGTAATATTCCGTATAATACCGATTTAAGGCATAGGAAATCTGTGCGTAGATATTTGCCCTTACAGCGCTTTCGGGCCAGGTGGGAAATATCTCGCTTGATGCAACATTTTTAATGTAATCCGCAAAGGGAACGGTCACATTTTCAGCATTGGAATCCGGTGCGCCGAGATGAACCGTTATGTATGCGGGGATAAATGGTGTTATGGGCATTATTGCTCCTTTCCGTTAAGCTCTGATTCCGGCACTCTTGTGAATCTGCCAAGATTGTCGGGCGTGGCAGAGTAGGGGTCGGAAAACTCCGACAGGGGAATCATCTCCACGGTCTGAATAGATGTTATGCCCTGAAAGATAGGCACATTCACCTTTTCGCTTTCGTAAAAGCCGTCGGCTGTAACCGTAAGATTGTAGGTGGTATAAGGCCTTATATTGTCGGGAGTCTGGGACAGCTCCTTATCCTTAGCCTGTAAGGCTACCTTTTCCGTCCTGCCCGAAGCATTGGTGCGCAGAGAATAAATAATATCCCCCTTATCCGTGTCTATCCGTCCGTTTGAATCAGGCTCTGTGTAGCTGTAAATGTGAACCGTCGCATCAGCTACAGGCAAGGCACCGTTTGCCGTTACCGCCTGTGTTATAAGAAAACCGATCTTGTCATATTCCATAGAATCACCTCCGTCTTTATCCTTAACAGTTTATGCAAAAAATAAAATTTGGTCTTGATTTTTTTAAGCTGTTGAGTTATAATCGTTCCAGTGAGTTCGTAACCATCCTCACTTTAATAAAAACTAAGGAGAAAAACATGAGAAATAAGGATAAAATCCTGAAGCTTACCTATGCTTCAATTATAGCTGCACTTTACGTGGCGCTCAGCTGGATGTCGGAGATATTCGGCCTTGCCCACCTTGTTCCACAGGTCAGACTGTCTGAGGCGCTTTGCGTTCTTGTATGGTTTACCCCTGCTGCAGTACCGGGACTTTTTGTTGGCTGCTTTGTTGCCAATCTTACAATGGGCTGTGTGGTCTGGGATGTGGTATTTGGCTCTATGGCTACCTTAATCGGTGCATATCTTGGCTCTAAGCTTAAAAATAAGTGGCTTATCCCATTGCCGACCCTTGTAGCCAACACACTTATTGTGCCGATAGTAATTTATTATTGCTATCTTGGTGAAACAGGCTTGGCTGCATATGTACTTACTGCCCTCGGTGTTCTTGCAGGAGAAATTGTATCTGCCTATGTAATAGGAATGGTGCTGCTCCTCGCTCTTGAAAGTCGCAAATTATTTAAAAAATAGCAAGAAAAAGCTCACCTTTTTGGTGGGCTTTAATTTTTATGGATTTTTTGAAAAAAGTATTGACAAAATTAAATTGATGTGATATTATATGTAGGCACTTAATGTGTATGCCCCTGTAGCTCAGACGGTAGAGCACTTGACTTTTAATCAAGGTGTCCGGAGTTCGAATCTCCGCAGGAGCACCACAAAAACGACAGGCAATGCCTGTCGTTTTTAATTATGATTGCCGCTGACAAGCCGGTAATCGTATCATATCATTTGCGCAAGCAAATTCATAACGTGCAAGGCACTCATAGCTCAAAATCTCAAAGCGCTTTTTAAAGGCGCTTTTTGTTTTTTAAGCCTCTACTTGCAATTTGTGATTTGATATGATAGAATAGTCGTATAAGCTTGATACATAACGAGGTATTACATATGAAAAAAATTTATTTATGGGAAAATCCCCCTTACATTGCAGACACAGACGATAATTTCCGTCCCTCGATTACCGAGTTTAAGGTAAACGATACAAAGACAGCTGTTATCGTTATCCCCGGTGGTGGCTACGGTATGAAGGCTGACCACGAAAAGGACCCTATCGCCCTTATGTTCAATAAGGCAGGCATCAATTCCTTTACCCTTGATTATAATGTAGCGCGCTGCAACAAGTTTGCGCCTCTTTCCGATGTGCAGAGGGCTATCCGTATGGTACGTAGCATGGGATATGAAAAGGTGGCAACCCTCGGATTTTCCGCAGGCGGACATCTTTGCTGCACCTCAGGCACCCTTTACGATTTCGATGCATATCCTAAGACTGACGCAATAGATGAGCTTAACGCACGTCCCGATGCATTTATGCCCTGTTATCCCGTTGTAAGCTTTCAGGAGCATCTTACCCATATGGGCAGCCGTCAGAATCTTCTTGGCGCAGACTGGGACAATACACTTCTTGTAAATATGTTCTCAAATGAGCTTAACATCACTAAGAACACACCTCCTTGCTTTATCTGGATCACAAGAAACGATAATGCAGTAGATGCAAAGAACGTGCTTGTTCTTGCAGATGCCCTTTATGCTAAGGGAATCTACTTTGAGCTTCATATTTATCCCGACGGCTGTCACGGTAAGGGCCTTGCCGAGGATACAAACGATATATGCACATGGCCCGGCCACGCAGTTACATTCCTTAAGAATCTTGGTTGGTGATTATGAGTAAGATAGCTATTATTACAGGCGCATCAAGCGGACTTGGTGTGGAATACTACAAGGCAATTCAGAATGAGCCTCTTGACGAAATATGGATAATCGCCCGTAGAGAAAGCAAGCTTAAGGAGCTGGCAGAGCAGGGTACTGTTCCTACACGCGTTGTGCCTATGGATATTACTCTTGGCGACAGCATGGCGCAGCTTAAGGAAATGCTGGAAAGCGAAAAGCCCGATGTTAAGTTCCTTTTCAATAATGCGGGTATGGGCGTAATCGGTAACTTGGATGAAGCAGATTACATAAAGCAGGGCGCAATGGTAGATCTTAATGTCCGTGCGCTTACCGAAGCAACCGTTATCGTATTGCCCTTTATGAGCGAAAAATCCTACATTATTAATACATGCTCTATTGCATCCTTTGTGCCTAATGCAAGAATGACCGTTTATTCTTCAACGAAAGCATATGTTATGAGCTTTACAAGGGCGCTTCGCTATGAGCTTAAAAAACGCAAAATCAATGTTACCGCAGTTTGCCCCGGCCCTATGAGCACAGAGTTTTTGAATGTTGCCGGAATAGAGAAGGGCACATCAAAGACCTTTGATACCCTCCCGTACTGCGACCCCGTAAAGACAGCGGTCAAGGGTATTAAGGCTGCAAAAAGAGGTAAAAGCGTGTACACTCCAAGAGGCTTTTATAAGCTTTACAGAGTCCTTGCAAAGCTGCTTCCGAACAGCCTTTTGATTCCTCTTGCAAAAACCTAAGCAAGCTCCAGCTTGCGACGATATAATTCCGTCCCGACGGAATTGCGATATATCAGTTGGATACGATATGTCGTTGACGCGATATGCCCTGCGGGGTGTAGGAATTATATCGTAAATGCATTTTCGTAAGAAAATATATCGTATGCTTGCATATTACACCCCCATTTAAGACATATTAATTTGGTGTAAAATCAATAAAATTGAATAGAAAATCAACAAAAATTAGGGCGCTTGACAGATTGAGTCAAGCGCCCCTTTTAGATGAAAAATTGAGTGAAAATCTACATTATTAATTATATAAAGAGACAGGACGTCGGACGGGTAAAATTTTCAAAAAATTAAAATTCGGATTAAAATTTAGTAAAAAGATAAACAAAAATCTCGAAAATTTTCGAAATTTGTGCAAATTTTACAAAAAATCGCTAAATATTAATCAAAATCTGCTTGACAAATACAAAACCTTGTGTTATACTTAAGGTACAAAAATTCTTTCGAGAAAAAGGAGAAAAATCAAAATGAAGAAATTCATATCAGTTATTTTGGCAATCATGATGGTTGTTTCTGTTATGCCTTTCGTTCTTTTTGCAGCTGAAGAAGAGGGTTACAAGGAGCCTGCTAACAAGCCCCATGTATGTCACCCCACAAAGCTTGACAAAGATGGTAACGAGGTATTGGATTTAACAGACCTCGACATGAAGGCACTTTATGAGGCTGGCGCTTATACCATTACATTTAAAGATGGTAAGGCAGACGAAAACAAGCCTGAATACCTTGTTGACGGTAAGAATAATACAGCTACTCGTTTGACAGCAGGTAGCACAGAAATTACTGTTGAAACAGCAGGTAAGACACTTATTGATTTTGCTACTCTTAAGATCGTTGTAAACGGTAAGGGTACAGTCAACGGTGGTTCTGACTACGCTGATAAGGTTACAGTTGACACTAAGCACAATCTTAAGCTCAATGTTGTTGTTTACGGTCTTGACAAGGACGGTAAGGACGTTGTTGTATTTACATCCGATAAGGATATCGATACAACTAACCTTACAGAGGTTGTTCTCGACGTATACGAGCCCGGTTACAAGGTAGTTCTTACTACTGTTGGCGCAGCTGAGGCTGGCAAGGGCGCACGTAGAATTTGGGAAATCGACGCTACAACAGTTAAGGGCGAAGAAACATACGTTCATACATACGCTAACACAATCACAAAGTACCCCTCCATTGGTGTTGAGGGTGAATACACACAGAAGTGTACTCTTTGTGGCTATGATAACCCTGAAAAGCAGGTTATCCCCGCTTTGACACTTGAGACAATCAAGGGCGGTAAGCTCACAGCTGATGACGTTGAGTTCAAGGAAGTTCTTGCAGTTCTTGATAAGGACGGCAAGCCTGTTCTTGATGACGACGGCAATGCTCTCTCTTACTCCAAGCCTACACAGGCTGATCCCGCAGCTTTGTTTGACGGTAAAACAAATTCCGGTGGTCTCTGGAGCGGCAACGGTTCCTACTGGACAGCAGATCCCGGTGCATACCTTGAAATCAACTTCAAGGAAGCTAAGGTTCTTTCCTACGTTAATATCACAGTAACATTCAACGGTTGGCCGGGCGTTGGCTTCGAGTTCTACAATGATGGTAAGCTCGTTGCTATCAAGGCTGGTAACTGGAAGGGTGAAGGCGATCCCGCAAAGGATACAGCAGACGACAGATGGACAAATACTTGGGAAAACAAGACACTTGATTTCACAGAGTACATTGACATTGCAGGTAAGGAAGTTGACCAGATTATTATCAGAATCAACCACCATACATCTGCTAACTACAGAAAGATTTCCGAGCTTGATATCGGTGTTCATGAGCACACATATGATGACAGCCTTATCGAATCCGCTAACGGCGTGAAGACAGAAGGCAAGACATGTGAATACACATTCGCAGATGCATCTAAGGTAGTTTGCCGTGAGTGCGGCGCTGCTGCAGTAGGTGACAAGGATGGTAAGGTTGTTATGACAATCCACGACTATCCTGAAACAGTAGTTGACGGTAAGGTAGTATTTGACCAGAGCAAGGCTAAGGTTACTGAAGCAACATGCGGTAAGGACGGTAAGATCGAGTACACATGCTCACACGGTTACGTTGACGAAACAAAGCCCGTATACGCAAGATATACAAAGGTTGTTGACGGTAAGGAAGTTCCCGTTTACGGTAAGAACAATCAGCAGCTTTACCTCGGTAAGGACGGCAAGGGCTACGACGGTACAGAAATTAAGGACTGGTCCACAATCGTAGTTAAGGAATACAGCAAGACAACATGTGGCGATAAGCTCGTTATAGATGTTCCCGCAACAGGCGAACATAAGAATGCAGTTTCCACAGTACGTGTAGGTAAGTATCCTAACTGTGGTGCTACAGGTACAGCATACGTTATTTGTACAGATTGCAAGCAGAGAGTTGACATTAAGACAGTTGACGATTTGCTCGGCATGAAGCTCGCTGCTGATATCGTTGATATCAACGGTGTTGTAGTTCTCAAGAAGGGCGCTACAATCACATATAAGGAAGATAAGGATCCTAAGAAGACTGTTGACGATATCGCTACTATCGAAAATATGCTCCTCGTTAAGGCAGGTGGTATCCTTACAATTGATATCGCTTACACTGAGGAAAATACAGGTAAGGCATTTACAGTTAGATATACTCTCCAGAACAACGATAAGGACGTTCTCGCAGTTACTTCTGCAGTAGCTCTTCCCAGCGGTTACCACAAGATGGGTTACAAGACAGCTGTTGCTTCTACATACACATCTCACGGTGTTGAGGGTGCTTACTGTACAACATGTGGTACAGAGTTCCACAATGTTACAAGAGAAGCAGAACTCCTCGTTCCTAACGCTAAGCTCAGAACACTCGGCTTCTCACTCAGAACAGCTGAATTCGAAGGCTTGAGAGGTACATTCACACTCAATAACGATGTAATCAAGGGCATGCAGGCTAACGGTTACAACGTAAGAATTTGGGTAGTTGTTACTAACGAAGCAGGCGTTTCTAAGGAAGTTCAGGTTTACGGTGCAGGTTCTAACGCTTGGGTTGCTCTCGACGGTAAGTTCTCCGTTGTAGTTAAGGGCGGCACAGCTGATGAAGTTTACACATTCTCCTACAAGATCGTTGTTGACGACTCCGAGGGTACAGCTGAAAACGTTGTTGAACTTGGTAAGTCCAGCGTTGCTGAAGTTAAAGCAGCTCAGTAATTAAACTGATATAATAAAAAACCACCGAGCAATCGGTGGTTTTTTTATGATTATGCCTTCACCTTGAATGGAAGCTAACGTAATGTAATACAATAAAAAGCCTTCACCTAGAGGGGAAAGTGTCACTATCTTTAAATCACTTTTTATATCAAATGAATTGATTTATTATTTAAAATATGATACAATTATAAAAACATCTGTTTGGAGATTTTATAATGAAGCATGTTTATATATATACAGACGGTTCCTGTAAGTGTAATCCCGGTCCCGGAGGCTGGTGCGCTATTTTAGTGTACGGCAAGGCAGAAAAGGTTATAAGCGGTGGGGAGCCTGAAACAACTAATAACAGAATGGAATTAACAGCCATTATAGAGGCATTAAAGGCGCTTAAGGAAAGATGTAGGGTTACACTCACATCGGACTCAAAATACGCCCTTGACGCCCTTCAAAACGGCTGGGCTGAGTCTTGGAGAGCTAAGGGCTGGCGCAAGGCAGATAAGTCACAGGCGCTTAACCCCGATTTGTGGGAGGAGCTTTTAAATCTGGTTGCTAAGCACGAAATTGAATACGTGTGGGTAAAGGGTCACGCAGGTCATGAATACAACGAACGCTGCGATGAAAGGGCGCAAAGTGAGGCTGCAAAATATGTGGAGCAGCCCTAATATTATATAATATAGCAAATCTTTTATTATAATTAAGTAATTTTTATAAAAAACTCTTGACAATTATAAATTGTTATGATAAAATATTGCGCGAACGGGTATGAAATCATATCCGCTCCTACCAATGAAAAATCTTTTAATTCATTGGTCTTATGTCCATAGGAGGTGTAAAAATGGAAAAGGTTCTCAATTCTTACGAAACTTTGTTTGTAGTTGACTGCACACTCGGTGAAGAGAGCGTAAAGGCAATTGTAGACAAGTTTACAACTCTTATTAGCGAAAACGCAACTGACGTTAGCGTTGATGAGTGGGGCAAGAGAAGACTTGCTTACGCTATCAACTACAAGAACGACGGTTACTATGTTCTCGTTAACTTTAAGAGCGAGGGTTCTTTTACACTTGAGCTTGAGCGTGTATTCGGTATCACCGAAGGCATTCTTCGTTCAATTGTAATTCGTCATGTTGACGACAAGAAATCAGTTAAAGAAGCGTAATTCTTAGAAAGGGGCAAGTATGGCAAACTTTAATTTAAACAAAGTAATACTCGGCGGTAGAGTAACTGCTGATCCTGAATTTAAGGCAACCCCCCAAGGAATTTCCGTATGCTCATTCTCAGTAGCGGTTAACCGCAGATCTAAGGATGGTCAGGCTCCGGCAGACTTCATTAACTGCCAGGCGTGGAGAGCAACTGCAGAGTTCATTCACAGATACTTCAAAAAAGGAAGCTCAATCTGTCTTGTAGGTTCTATTCAGACAAGAACCTGGAATGACCAGCAGGGTAACAAGCGCTATGCTACAGAAGTAATTGTTGATGAGGCATACTTCGTAGATTCTAAATCGGATAATGCAGCTCCTGCATTCGCAGCTGAGGCAGCATCATTCCAGACACAACAGGCTCCCAAGTTTGAAGAAATCGCGGGAGATGACGATTTGCCATTCTAATCTGGCAAAACCTTTATCTTAAATATAATAGGAGGCTTTTAAAATGGATAACAACAACGTTGTTGAAAGAGAACAGAATACACAGCGTCCTGCTCGTCCCATGATGAGAAGAAAGAAGAAAGTTTGTGCATTCTGCGCTGATAAGATCGGTCATATCGATTATAAAGATACTGCACGTTTGAGAAAGTACGTTACAGAGCGTGCTAAGATTCTTCCCAGAAGAATCACAGGCACATGCGCTCACCACCAGAACGAGCTTACAAAGGCTATCAAGCGCGCACGTTTCATGGCTCTTATGCCTTATATTGACGACTAATAAAAAAACCTCAACCGCTTGGTTGAGGTTTTTTATTTCATAAAAAGAACTGATAAAAGAAAAAAGCACTTAAAAAAGTGCTTTTATTTTATAATGTAAAAAAACGAGTCTCGGGTTAAAGACTCGTTATAATTACAGGCTTACGCCATCTTGTTATACATAAGAGTGAACTGGCTCTTCTTGTGAGCAGCGTTATTCTTGTGAAGAAGACCCTGGCTAACAGCCTGGTCAACCTTCTTTACAGCAGCTACGTAAGCAACTTGAGCAGCAGCCTTGTCACCGCTTTCTACAGCAGCCTTAAACTTCTTGATAACTGTATTGAGCTGAGACTTGAGCATCTTGTTACGAAGGGTCTTGGTAGCGATAACCTTAACTCTCTTCTTAGCAGATTTGATATTAGGCATGATAAATCCTCCTTCAAAAATAATCATATCCGACAGATGCACTATCCGTTGCCTGAGAGGGTGCTCCAGATATAGCTTCTTCGTACAGTTATATATATTACCATAAGATGTTATACTTGTCAATAGCTTTTTTTAAAAAAATCGAAGAATTTTAAAAAAATTTACACTTATATATATTAATAATTAAGGAAGAAAAAATTCAAAAATCGGGTGGAGAAGTGGGATTTTTGATGTTGAAATTACCAAAAAATCGAATAAATTTTGTTGATTTAAGGCTCAAATTCTTAATTTACAAAAAATTAACATATTTCGAATTTGTAAATTTTTTACATTTATTTTGTAAATTATAAAATATTTTAAAAATTATTTTTTAATAACTATTGACAAATAAACGCGCACGTGTTAAAATGGTGCTCCGCGCAATGTTTTATTTTATATTAATATATAGGAATATGGAGTGATTAAGTTTATGGTCAAAGAGCAAATACTTGGCAAAAACAAACGTATGAGCTTCGCAAAAATCAATGAATTGATTGAAATGCCCAATCTTATCGATGTGCAGAAGAAATCCTTTGATTGGTTCTTGAAGGAAGGACTTATGGAGGTCCTTCGCGATGTTTCACCTATTACAGACCACTCGGGCAATCTTTTCATCGATTTTGTGTCCTTCAATCTCGATGTTAACAACCCGAAATATCCCGTAGAGGAGTGCAAGATCCGTGATGTGAACTATGCTGCGCCTCTTAAGGTTAATGTTCGTCTTTCCGATAAGAGAACCGGAGAGGTTAAAGAGCATGAAGTGTTTATGGGTGATTTCCCCCTTATGACAGACAACGGTACCTTTGTTATCAACGGTGCTGAAAGAGTTGTTGTATCACAGATAGTACGTTCCCCCGGTATGTACTATGACTTTACTATTGACAAGACAGGTATGCACAACTATACCGCACAGGTAATTCCTTACCGTGGCGCTTGGCTTGAGTATGAGACAGATGCATCTAACGTATTCTATGTTCACATAGACAAAAACAGAAAAATGCCTATTACAGTCCTTATCCGTGCCCTCGGTGTTGAAAGCGAGGAAGACATTAAGGATATGTTTGGCGAGCTCTTTATGACTCCTACCCTTGAAAAGGACGACTGTGAAAAGCTTGCGTTTGAAAACGGCACTACCATCAGAGAAGAGGCTCTTAAGGAGATTTATAAGAGACACCGTCCCGGTGAGCCTGCTATTGTAGAAAGCGCTGAGCTTCTTATTCACAACTTCTTCTTTGACGGCAAGAGATATGACCTTTACCCCGTTGGCCGTTACAAGTTTGACAGAAAGCTTTCCATCACCAACAGAATTGTTGGACTTACACTTTCACGTCCCGTTGTAAGCGCTACAACAGGCGAGGTTCTTTTCGATGCAGGTATGGTTCTTTCCAAGGCTGATGCTGAGGTTATTGAGCGCAATTGTGTAAACGAGGTTTACGCTTACGTTGTTGAAAAGGAAACTAACCGTAAGGTTGAAATCAAGATTTTCGGTAACGGTACTGTATATCCCGAGTATGCTCTTGGATATGACCTTAAGGACTGTGGCGTTAGCGAAAAGATCAACTACAATATGCTTATGGCTATTGTTGAGGAGTGCGCAGGCGATGTTGACGCAATTAAGGAAAGAGTAAGACGTGAAATTTCCGAGCTTTGCCCCAAGCACATTACAAGAGAGGATATCCTTGCCTCCATCGGTTACCTTGTTGGCCTTGCACACGGCATCGGTAACAAGGACGATATCGACCACCTTGGCAGCCGTCGTCTCCGCTGCGTAGGTGAGCTTCTCCAGAATCAGTTCCGTATCGGTATGTCCCGTATGGATAAGATCGTAAGAGAAAGAATGAACGCAACTCCCGACGCTGAGGAGCTTGCGCCCAAGACACTTATCAACATAAGACCTATTGTTACTGCTATAAGAGAGTTCTTCGGTTCCTCACCCCTTTCACAGTTTATGGACCAGAACAACCCCTTGGCAGAGCTTACACACAAGCGCCGTATTTCCGCCCTTGGCCCCGGTGGTCTTTCAAGAGACCGTGCAGTCTTTGAGGTTCGTGACGTACACTATACTCACTACGGCAGAATGTGTCCTGTTGAAACACCTGAAGGACCTAACATCGGTCTTATCTCATACCTTTCAACATATGCAAAGATCAGTGACTATGGCTTTATTGAAGCGCCTTACCGTAAGATAGTTGACGGCAGAGTTACCGATGAGGTAGTTTATATGACTGCTGATGAAGAGGATAACCACGTTATCGCTCAGGCTTACGAGGAGCTTGATTCCGAAGGCAGATTCGTAAAGTCAAAGATTATCGTTCGTGACAAGGCAGAGATCCTTGAGGCTGAGCCCTCACGTGCTGACTATATGGACGTATCACCTAAGATGGTTGTATCCGTAGCAACAGCAATGATCCCCTTTATCGAAAACGACGACAACGCCCGTGCCCTCATGGGATCTAACATGCAGAAGCAGGCAGTTCCTCTTCTCACAACAGATTCACCTATCGTAGGTACAGGTATGGAATATAAGGCAGCAGTTGACTCCGGCGTAGTAGTTCTTGCAAAGAATGCAGGCGTAGTTGAAAGAGTTGATTCTGCACACATCGTTATCAAGAATGATGACGGTCTTAAGGACAGATATGAGCTTATTAAGTTCAAGCGCTCCAACCAGAGCACTTGCGTAAACCAGAAGCCTATTGTTAAGGTAGGCGAAAGAGTAGTTAAGGGTCAGGTTATTGCCGACGGTCCTGCTACATCTAACGGTGAAATCTCCCTTGGTAAGAACGCACTTATCGGATTTATGACCTGGGAGGGTTATAACTACGAGGACGCTGTTCTTCTTAATGAAAAGCTTGTTCGTAATGACGTGTACACCTCTATTCATATTGAGGAGCACTCACACGAGGCAAGAGATACAAAGCTTGGTCCTGAGGAAATCACAAAGGAAATTCCCAACGCAGGTGATGATGCACTTAAGAACCTTGATGAAAACGGTATCGTAAGAATCGGTACTGAGGTTAAGGCTCGTGACATTCTCGTTGGTAAGGTTACACCTAAGGGTGAAACAGAGCTTACAGCTGAAGAAAGATTGCTTCGTGCTATCTTCGGTGAGAAGACAAGAGATGTAAGAGATACATCACTCCGTCTCCATAACGGCGAAAACGGTATCGTTGTTGACGTTAAGGTATTCTCCCGTGAAAACGGCGATGAGCTTGCTCCCGGTGTAAATAAGGTAGTTAAGGTTTACGTAGCACAGAAGAGAAAGATCTCCGTTGGTGACAAGATGGCGGGCCGTCACGGTAACAAGGGTGTTGTATCAAGAATACTTCCCCCCGAGGATATGCCCTTCTTGGCAGACGGTACACCTCTTGATATCGTGCTTAACCCCCTTGGCGTTCCTTCACGTATGAATATCGGTCAGGTGCTTGAGGTTCACCTCGGTATTGCAGCTAAGAAGCTTGGCTGGAAGATTATGACACCTGTATTCGATGGCGCAAACGAAAAGGACATTTTCGAATGTCTTAAGATGGCAGGTCTTTGGAGAGATGTTCTTCCTACTGAAAATACAGACGGTAAGGATCTCTTTGAAGAGGTTGTAAGAGAAGACGGCAAGAAGGATATCCAGAAGCTTGATGAGGAAACAAGAAACAATCCCGAAGCGCTTAAGAAGCTTCTTGAGGAAGGCAAGCTTAAGATTTGCGACGGTAAGACAATCCTTTATGACGGACGTACAGGTGAGCCCTTTGATAACCCTGTTACCGTTGGTATTATGTACTACCTCAAGCTCCATCACCTTGTTGATGATAAGATTCACGCTCGTTCCGTAGGTCCTTACTCACTCGTTACACAGCAGCCTCTCGGTGGTAAAGCACAGTTTGGTGGTCAGCGTTTCGGTGAAATGGAAGTTTGGGCACTTGAGGCATACGGCGCAGCATACACACTTCAGGAAATCCTTACAGTTAAGTCTGACGACGTTATCGGTAGAACAAAGGCGTTTGAAGCTATTGTTAAGGGTGAAAACATTCCTACTCCCGGTATTCCCGAATCCTTCAAGGTTCTTGTTAAAGAGCTTCAGGCACTCGCCCTTGATATCAGAGTTCTTGATAAGGACGGTAGCGAAATCGAGCTTTCTAACCTCGGTGAAGAGGATATCGAGCCTATGAACATTGTAGCTCCTGCTGAGGACCAGATGTCCGATGAGGAGAAGGCTCAGGAGGATGATTACCTCGAGGATGAATCCTATGAGGACGAATTCTATACAGAAGAGGACTTCCCTGAGGATTACATCGAAAGCGACATTAACGAATACGACGATTTTGACGAATAAAAATATTAAGAAGAAGGAAAATGCTGATGGAACATACATTTGATTCTATAAAAATAGGTCTTGCATCTCCTGAAATGATTAGAAGCTGGTCCTGGGGTGAGGTTACCAAGCCCGAGACCATCAACTACCGTACACAGAAGCCTGAGAAGGACGGTCTTTTCTGCGAAAAGATCTTTGGTCCAACTAAGGACTGGGAATGTGCCTGCGGTAAGTACAAGCGTTCTCGTCATAAGGGACATAAATGTGAAAAGTGCGGCGTTGAGGTAACAACCAAGAAGGTTCGCCGCGAGAGAATGGGCCACATTGAGCTTGCGTGCCCTGTATCTCATATATGGTATTTCAAGGCAGTACCCTCCAGAATGGGACTTCTCCTTGATATATCTCCCAAGGCACTTGAAAATGTTTTGTACTTCGTACAGAGAATAGTTACCGATCCCGGTGATACACCTCTTCTTAAGAATCAGCTTCTTAAGGAAAATGAGTACAATGCATACTATGAAAAGTATGAGGATCGCTTCAAGGCTGAAATGGGCGCTGAGGCAATCAAGAAGCTTCTTGAGGAAATTGACATTGAGGAGCTTTCCAAGCAGCTTAAGGAGGAGCTTCTTAAGGCATCAGGTCAGAAGAAGGTTCGTATCATTAAGCGTCTTGAAATCGTTGAGGCGTTCAGAAAGTCAGGCAACCGTCCTGAGTGGATGATCCTTGACGTAGTACCCGTTCTTCCCCCAGAAATCCGTCCTATGGTACCCCTTGACGGTGGAAGATATGCGGCATCTGATATAAATGATCTTTACAGAAGAGTTATCAACAGAAACAACCGTCTTAAGAAGCTTATTGAGCTTCACACTCCTGATATGATTATCAAGAATGAGAAGAGAATGCTTCAGGAGGCTGTTGACGCTCTTATTGATAACGGTAAGCACGGTAAGCCTGTAACAGGCCCCAGCAACAGAGCCCTTAAGTCTCTTTCTGAGATTCTTCGCGGTAAGCAGGGTCGTTTCAGACAGAACCTTCTCGGTAAGCGTGTTGACTATTCAGGACGTTCAGTTATCGTAGTTGGTCCCAGCCTTAAGATTTACCAGTGCGGACTCCCCAGAGAAATGGCACTTGAGCTTTTCAAGCCCTTCGTTATGAAGCGCCTTGTTGAAACTCAGAAGTCAAGCAATATTAAGGAAGCTAAGCGTAAGGTAGAGCAGGTAGCGGACGAGGTTTGGGACGCACTTGAGGTTGTAATCAAGGAGCATCCTGTACTTCTTAACCGTGCGCCTACACTTCACCGTCTGTCTATACAGGCATTCGAGCCCGTTCTCGTAGAGGGTAGAGCTATTAAGCTCCATCCCCTTGTATGTCCTG
>JAZQKP010000028.1:0-18493 GCA_045542275.1 Eubacteriales bacterium
ATTTGGACGGAATTTCAATATTACGGAATAGGTAAAATAAAATTAATAGTTCAAAAAGACCGTGAAAAAGGAAAAACGGAAGAAAAAAATCATCTTAATTATCCCTATTTAGAGGCTTTGATAGGTGAATATACTCGTGAAGATTTTCTCAATATGGATTTGCGTTATTTTGATAATCTAGGTATAAGAGAAAAAGCTATTGATGTTGGAGAAAAAGACTTGTATGATTTGCTTTATGATTATGATTCTCAATATGAACATGGTTTATGGGGAGCTATTAGAGAAAGTAGTTTATTGAAATGCAACAATCCTGCTCACCAATATCATTGTGTTCCTGATATTGATGATATTCAAAAACTTCCCTCTGTTTGGGGAGATTGCAAAGATACAATAATAAAAATCATTGACGTTTTGGCTAATGAATTTGGCCTTCCTGAACATTTGAAAATAGAGGCATCTGATGAATGATATTGTTTTAACTGAATTACACTCAATTCAAACTGAATATTTGGACTTGTTAAAGCGAATAAAACCTCGTATTGATACCGCATGGGTATCTGTTATTGATGAGGTAAATATGTTTTGGCTACAAAAGAAAAAATTCATTGTGTTTGCAATGGGAAATTATTTTGCGCCATATAACACTTTTTTGTTTACAGGTGCCACATATTTGGATTATGATGAAAACGAACACTTTCCCTTTGCTGTTTGTGATGGAATTTGTATCGTTGATGATAATGTTTGTACTTATGCAAATATCATAGGGAAAGTATCGGACGAAAACTTTAATATTACTATAAAACAACAACTTTTATATGCCATTGATGATAATATCAAAGTTTTAGAAAATTGTGCGGATTATATTTATATTCTTCCTATACGTTATTTTGATGATGACGATGATGATACTATTTCCAAGGGGGCAGAAGGCGTTTTCTTAAATTTATTTAAAGAAAAATTTGCATCTATAAAAGATTACTTTGCAAACATCAAATCTATGGATGACTTAAAAAATTCCTTGAAGCCAGGCATTGAAAAAAACTTGATGTTTTTTAAGGATGATGACAGAAGTTTAGCTCTTTCAGATAGAATTGATAACTATATTAAAGATTCAAATGATAGCATAGATTTCAACGGGAAATCTATGGGAATTATTTTCTTTTCTGCCGTTTATTCTCCTATAGCACAAGCACTGCATATAATGATGTTATGTGCAAAATATCGTGTTATTCCGTATTTAAGGTATAATGTTGCATTTCATAATTTTTGCCACTTAATTGGAAACTTTCCAGACTCTACAATGCGCAAAATTATTGAAGATAAAACATACACCTGTTACTTAATCTATAAGGCTTTCAATTTGAATTCTGTGACACCTGACATGTTTTCTAAATTCGTTTGCGATGTTAGAGAAAATAAAATATACGAAAAGGTTTATGAAAAAATCAGCAACTGGAGTGAAAATATTAGTGTTCAAGAAATTGGAGATTTTGCACACGATCAATTGAGTAAGATTATTTTGCCCTTAAAATAAAGAAAATCCATCGATTACTTTTGCTCTTGATGGATTTTTATAAGGCTCGGCAGAAATAGTTCGCGAAGTGAACATTCCCGTTTGTTATTTTCAGTTCGACACTCAAATATAGTGGCTCACCAAAAACAAAATGCAGGACAAATCGTCCTGCCTTTTGTTTTTGATTATTCGTACGCTTTGCTAAGCTATCCTCTCGCCTGTGAGAGTTGGGTTCGCATTTCTGACGAAAGCCGTTGTCAGCTCGCTAGCAAAAGGCTCGGCAGAAATAGCTCACAAAGTGAGCCTTACTGAAAATCTTATTTTAACATTTTCTTTACGAATGTGTAAAAAAGTGTAAAATCTCCTTGACAAAATTTACATTTCGCAATATAATCATATTGTGAGGTGATGAATGTGTTTATAACCGATATAATTTCTATTACCGAATTATCCAGATTAACGGGAAAAAGTCGTCCAACAATTTACAAGTATATCAATGATTATAATGTTAGAAAATATGATGATATTCCTTTTTCTATTATAGAACTTTTTAACATGTCTGCTTTTTGTTCAAAGGCTGATATAATTACTTATTGCCATAAAACTTATGGTAAAGCTGATCGAACTTATAGCGAAAAGACGCAAGAAATTATTAAATTAATCATAGAAAACGAAGAGAAATTAAATATCGACAGAATAAAAGTATTTGTTTTGGAGGAATTAAAAAATGACAAATGAAATTAACACTAAGCACACAAAACTTTTTAAGTCATTACAATATTTTAGGCTTCAGTACTGCTTATGTGTAATAGAAGAGGAAATTAAAAAAAATCAGATAAGCAAATATAACCCAAATGATGGCTATATCAAAGGTTTTTTTAATGCATTAGGAGACGATATAAGAACTAATAATCTGAACAAATTATTAGTAGTGCAAACCAGCATAACATCTGAAATATCAAGGTTTGAAAATAGTGTTATAGACGAAATATATGACATTGATGAATTGAATCTTATTATTCGTGAATTATTTCAAAATGATGTCTATTTCTTGGAAAAAACAATTTTCTCTGTAAGCTTAATTTTTGATGATGAATACCACTACGAATATGAAAATGAAAGTTTAAATTATATTTCAACAATTTTGTGGAATAAAAATGACCGTCTGTCAAATATGAAGAATAGCATAGAAAGTACGTACAGAGATTTGGCAAAACAGCCTTTAAGTATAAAGCAAAAATGGTTGTTAGGCGGAACTGCAGCAGCGATATTATTTACCATTGCGATCCCCGGTTTGAATTTGGCTGGATTATCTGCTTCGGGTATTACTAGTGGATTAGCCGGGTTTGGTACAGCACTTGGTTTGGGCGGAACTATGTTGGAAGGTATAGAACTAATGTTTCTTTTTGAGTTGTTAGTAGACAGTGCTATAATTGGTTTTACATACGCTATGCTTGATGAGTACAATAAGAATATTGTAAAAAATTCATTTAGGGAAATGAATTGTAACAATGCAGCTAAATTGTTAGCAATCAGATGCTACATAATGCATGTTGCAAAACAAACTATGCCAAAGGATATTTTTAAAGAAAAAGTAAGCGAATTATTGCAAATGTTGCAAGATTTAAAATCAGATACAGACTATGTTTTGTTGGTTGAAAAACAAAATATCGAAGAAAACAAAAAGAAAGTTCGAGTTTTCCACAATTTAGATGATAAATTAGCTAAAATGCTTTGTGAGTAAAGTCAGAAGGAACTGTGACAATATACACGACAGGCAGGTAAAAATGTATAGTCGCAATAGTGGTTGTTGCTACCCATATCGCTTTGGAAGAAGAATTAATACAAAACTTAATTAAGTTCGACACTCATATATAGGGGCTCACCAAAAACAAAAGGCAGGACAAATCGTCCTGTCTTTTTGTTTTTGTATGAATGTTATGATGAGATATTCATCTTTTGTTTTTGCATACAAGCACCTTTGCAAAATGAGGCTTAAAGGCCTTATAGTCAATTTGATTAAGCACACCAAGGCTGGTGTTTTCGATTAAATCATACACCTCACAAATGCCATCAAGCGGAATATTGATTTTCTTTTCCTCATTGTCAAAGTTAAATATGTAAAATACGGTTTTCTCTTCGTCAAGCCTTGCTCTGCCCACGGTAAATGTATCGTCGTCAAACTCTGCAGCCACGTTTACGGGAGGCAAAAGTCTTCTTAGAATTTCAATGTTTTCAGGTCTTAATCCGGACACGTCATCGCCTGAAAGCACCATTCCACCCGATGCCATGGTGTATGCTGCATTGAATGCGAACTCATCATTTGCAACGGAATCCTCTTTAACGGTGGATATCTTGCCATCAGGTCCTACAATATCGATAACCTTGTTCTGTAAAAGAACTGTATCGGGGTCATTTATCCAGAATTTATTATGCTGCCAATTTCTGTGGAAGCATTCCCTTGCAAGCTGAGTAAATATCCACCAGCCACGGGCGTTATCGTTGGTTACACGCATACCGTGAACCATACCGATTGACGGCCACATCGGTGAGTTGCCACCTAAAATAAAGCTGTCTCCACCTGTCGCCTCGTGGATCGCCTGCATACCCATTTTAAATGCCTCAACAGAGGTTTTGGTATTATCATATCTCACGCCGAATGGCATAGATTCCCATACTATTGCATCAAGCTTGAAATACTTTATCTGCCATTCATTACGCATGGTGCTGAATACAGTTTTTATGTAATTTACAGCATCGGGATGAGTCATATCAAGGATATACCAAGGTGCGCATCTCCATCCACCAAAGGTTACATCTGCTGAGCAAAGGGGGCTTCCCTCCTCGTTTTTAACAAACCAATCGGGATGATTTTTAAAAAGCTCAGAATCCTTTTCGGCTACAAAGGGTGCAACCCATATTGCCGGCTCGAAGCCTTTTTTCTTAATATCAAGGCATACATTTTTAACTCCACCCTCAAATTTATCGGTAAAGTCAAACCAGTCTCCCCAGTGAGCCTGATAGCCGTCATCTATCTGGATATATTTAAGGTCAAGATCATTCTCCTTAATTGCATCAAGGTTATCATAAATATTTTTTGCAGTAATATTGGGGCCGTAAACAAGCCAGGAGCACCAGCCTGTAGGTATCTCTGGGAAATCAAGCTTGGGATGGTTTTCAGCTATGGCATCGGCAAAGCTGTTTAGCACATCGTTTCTTTTGCCTTTAGCAATATATGTCTGCTCTAGCTTTATTTTTTCTCCTGCGCCGATTTTAATATTTTCACCGTTCAAAACAAGCTGAATTGTTTTCTCGTTAAAGCGAATCCAACCGTTAAAGCGATGACAGGATGAAAACCCCACAAGAAGCGGAAGCTCATTCTCCGGAAAGAAAATTGCCATATTGTAAACCTGATTTATTCCATCAGGCCTTTTGAATTTGTAGTGATCATAATCGCTGAATGAGCCAAGAAGCTTAAAGTCACTTATAGTGCCACCGTACTGAGAAAGCATATTATAGCCCTCTCCGTAAAACCTGGTATCTGCACTAAAGGGCATATTGGCAGTAAGAAGTATAATATCTCCAAGCCTCTGCTCCTTATCTGATATATTTGTTACAGAAAATGAGCATACATTACCATTCCAGCTTGCATCAAGCACAAGACCGTTTTCAAGCTTATTTACTTTAAAAATTTCTTTCATTATTACCTCTTTATTTATCTTCTACTATATATGAAACATAGGTTACAACATTGTCTATAGTAGACAAATTCAAATCAATCACGCGTGCGCCCTGAACTCCCGCACTTGTGTATGTAAGGTCGCTGAAGTTGGGAGATGCAGCAAGCTTGATTCCTTTGTAGTTGTACATATAGTCATTTACATGGTCATGACCTGTTACAATAGCTTTAATATCTCCTCTTTCAAGCGCAGTTTCAAAAAGATTTGTATCTATTACAGAGGAGCAAATATTTTCATTTCTGCTGCCTGTATATTCAAGGACTATTTCCTTATTTTCTCTGTTATTGTAAGCATCTGTGTTTTCCTTAAGGGGAATATGAAACGCCATAATACCGGGAACAACGTTGCCACCGTTATATTTTTGAAGAAGCTCCGAGGTTTCCTTATACCAAGCTATCTGACTTGACTTAATATAATCGTATCCGTCACCGTAATATGTGCCCGAATCCAAGCAATATATTACAGCACCAATACTGCCGTCCTTATTATAAATCGCATTTACATAATTGCCTATTCCACTGATATATGCGCCCTCCGGATTAGTCTTTGAAATACAGTACTCATAGGACTCATATATTTTCTGTTGCTCCTCTTTAGAAAGAGCATTCTCATGATCGTGATTGCCGTAAACATGGCACCAAGGTATCTGCTTTTCCTCTATGTAGCTCACTAAAACCGTAAGATTTCTACGTAAAATCACATCATTAGAGGAATGAATCGTATTATCACCCGTGAAAATAACCAAATCAGGGTTTTCTCTATCCACAAGAAGCTTTATTCTGTCTCTCAGCTCCTGAATCTTAAGAACATCTGCTTCTACTGTCATATGTGTATCGGCAAGAATAAGCACCCTAAAGCTTCCATCATCATTAAAGGTCAATTTATGCTTACCTTCCAAAAGCTTTTCAACCTTTGCATTAAGCTCCTGTATTTCCTCCTCGCTTTCGCCTGTTGTGGTAATCTCCTCATCACCACAGGATGTGAGCATAAGCGAAGAAATCATAATCAAAAGTAGAATAAATGCAAAAAAACGTTTCATATATTTCTCCTATCTGTAAACCTTGACGTTACAAAAACATTGTATCATTATTACAACAAATTTACAATACCTAAAGAGCAAAAGCTCTTGATTTCATTAAAGGAATATGTTAACATATAATCAGTATATTACATAACACAATTACGAGGTGAATTATGAGAAGATTATTTAGTGAGCATGTCGCAAGAAACGTGATTGAGCTTAGCGGAGCTTGGAAATGTAAGTTTGACCCCGACAGAGTTGGTAATGACCAGGGCTGGTTTAACGGCTTCGACGGTGGCGAAACTGTTGTGGTTCCCTCTTGCTTTAATACTGAGCTTGGTAAGCTTATGTACGAGGGTCCTGTATGGTATAAAAGACAGTTCAAGACAGAGGGCGGCACTCTTATGCTTGAGTTTGAAAGCGTTATGACAACTGCAACCGTTTGGGTTGACGGTATTAAGGTTGGCTCTCACTACGGTGCATTTACTCCGTTTCAGATTATTATCAACAATGTAAGCTGTGGTGAGCATACAATAGTTGTTTGCGCTGACAGCACAATTGATGCAAAATCCTTCCCACAGAGATACACTGACTGGTTTAACTACGGTGGTATTGCAAGAGATGCTTATGCCCATGAGCTTAAGGGTATTTCCGTGCTTCTTAACCACGTTACATATACTCTTTCCGATAATCTTAAGGATGCAGAGGTTTCCTGCGCACTTGAGCTTTACAACGCAAGCGCTGATACACTTACAGACAAGGTATCGGTAAAGGTAGGCGATACTGTTGTTTATGAAGCTGACATTACTCTTAGCAGCTATGAAAAGAAATCAGTTAAGGCTGATACAGTTAAGCTTGAAAGCATCACACTTTGGGATATGGACAATCCCTATCTTTATACAGTAGTAGCAAGCACATCTACAGACGACCTTGTTGACAAGATTGGCTTCAGAAGGGTTGAAGTAAAGAATGTTGAAATTCTTCTAAATGGCAGGAGCATTGAGCTTCTTGGCGTTAACCGTCATGACGAGCACCCCGACTGGGGCTTTGCTTTCCCGCCCAAGCTTATGAAAAAGGATCTTGACTTAATTGAGGACATGGGCTGTAACACTATTCGCGGCTCACATTATCCCAACTCAAAAATTTTCCTTGATATGCTTGATGAACGCGGTATTCTCTTCTGGAGTGAAATCCCTATGTGGGGCGTAGGCTTTAGTGAAAAGGTGCTTCAGGATCCTGAGGTTACAGACAAGGGCTTTGAAATGCACAAGGAAATGGTTAAGTTCTACTTCAACCATCCCTCAATTGTTATCTGGGGTATGCATAACGAAATTGCTACATATTCTCCATACACATATCCTCTTTCCGAAAAGTGGAGCAAGTATTTAAGAGAAAACGGTGGCAACCGTCTTATTACCCACGCATCCTGTCATCCCCTTTGTGATAATGATATGGGCTTTGATGATATTATCTGCATCAATATATATCACGGCTGGTACAGATACGGTGGATATAACGGTAATTTTGCTGACTGGGATATGATGATTGAGCAGTTTGCTGAGCGCCGTAAGAAAATGGGCTGGGAGGATAAGCCCGTTGTAATGAGTGAATTTGGTGCAGCTGCACTTGCTGATTTCCATTCTCCCTTTGACTCAGTTCGTTGGAGTGAGGAATACCAGAGAGACCTTCTTGATTACACGCTTAACCTGTTCCACAATACAGACTATATGAAGGGAACGTATATCTGGCAGTTCTGCAATATCAGAACATCTCCATCAACCGATCTTAACCGTGTACGCTATTTCAACAACAAGGGTATCCTTGATGAGCACCGTAATCCTAAGGCTGCATACTTCAAGGTAAAGGAGCTTTACCATAAGTTTGCAAATGAGGGAAAGAAATAAAATAACAAAAAGGCACCCACGTGGGTGCCTTTTTTCTTTCGTTTTAATAGTCAGTATAAGAGCTGAAGCCCTCACCAAGAACCTCTCTTACATCGTTTATAATTACAAATGCGCCCTTATCAATTGCTTTGATTTCGGAAATAAATCTTGGCATTTCCTTTGGGCTGACTATACAAAGAAGCATAAGACGTTCATTTTCTGAATACATTCCCTTACAATGAATTCCCGTTGCTCCTCTGTCAAACTTCTCCATTATAACAGAGGCAATCTCTTCAACCTTTTCAGAAAGAACTCTAACCTCCTTTGCCTTGTTACCAAAGGTAGATACTGCATCTGTAACCTTTGATGTAATATACATGGCAATTACAGAGTAAATTGTAATTGTAACACTCTTGAATACAACACCTGAAATAATGATTACCGTACAGTCTATTGCTAAGATGATGTGTGCTATTGAAATATGAGGTAAGAAGCGCTTGATAATCAAGGCTCCAAAATCGCTACCACCCGTTGAAGCATTCTGCTTTACTACAAGTCCAAGACCAATGCCTACAAATAAGCCACCTACTATTGTTGCAAGTAAGGTGTCCTCGCTGTATACGGGAATATAGCTTGTAGCCTCTAAAAATCCTGCAAGACAAACAATACCTATTGCCGATTTTATAACTGCATCCTTTCTTAGGTAACGGAAGCCTAAGCCAAAAAGAAGGGCGTTTATGGCAATATTGGTAATTGACATTTTAAGATTAAACAAATGAAGAAGAATTGTACTGATGGTGGATGCGCCACCAGATGAAATCTTGTTTGGTGCCAGGAAAACATTTATCCCCACAGCCATAATAAATGCGCCGAGTACAATATAAATGCTACTGCGTAAATAGGGCTTTACCTTATTCATATAATCTCCTGTGTCTTTAATTTCTATGCTTTTCTATAAATTCCATCAATCTTCTCCAGCAGTGACGGGAGAAATAATGTCTTGACTTTATCTTAAAGAAGCCTACATGTCCGTCAAGATCAGCTTCTCCGGGCTCTAAATATTTGTCACTTGTGCTAAAGCCATTGAGCCCCTGTTTTTCCCAAGCCTCAGAGGCTGCAAGAACGCAAAGCTGCTCGGAATCCGGATCTGCCCAGGCATCAAGACTACAAGAGCCTATAAGAACATATCTTGGCGCTATTGTAGCAAGAATATAATGTTGATCAAATGTATCGGAGCAATTTTTGTCTGCATATTTAAAATAATTCTTGCAGAACCAATAAGGGAATCTGGTGGTAATATCGGAAATAAGCTCTCCACTTGCATACACATTCTCATTTCTGTTATGTCCACTGTTTCCACGGTAGAGAGTGTCACCTGCGCAGCCTGCCGCATTTGAAAAAACATACTTGATTCTTGTATCCATCATACCTGTAAGAAGTGAGGTCTTGCCAAGACGGGAATGACCTGCTACTGCAATGTTGTTAGCATCGGTTCCCTCAAGAGTAAGTGCATAGTCAACAAGGCGCATATTTGCCCATGCCCAAATTCCGATTTTACCGCAGGTAGAATCTGTATTTTGTCCGTTTGGTAAAAGCAAGGGTGCAAGTCCGTTTGAAAAATCACCGTCATCGGAGCATACATCCTGATAGCAAACTGTAATATAGTTTGCATCATACTCTGTCATTTCCTCAATAGCAAAGTAACGGGATTCGTATATTCTGTGGAAATTATTGAGAATTACTGTAGGATGCTTTTTATCGTCCAAATGGAGTAATCTGTCCACACGGAAGCTATGGGATTTTTCTCCCACGGTAACAGTTAAGTTAATATACGAATGCTCCACTGTGCCACATTTGTACTGATTATATACAAATTCAGGCTCGCTTACGGAGACAGTGTATTCTACATTTGGTAAATAGCCGTACACCTCTCTTTGCATTATATCCACCATCTGCTCTCTTGATTTTAATGAGGGCAGCTCTCTTTTTACAAGTTCATTTCTTAGCATAATTATTTCCTCTTTTTCTTTTCCTTTAATACAAGTCCTATTATTTTTGTTTGCCACGACCTTGGCAAAATATTTAGCATAAGCAAAAGTGGGTTTCTATTAATTTTGTATACCTGCTTTGGCTTACGCTTATTAACAATTTTGACGGTCTTTTTTGCCAGCCTTTCGGTGGAAATATGACGTGCCTCTACCTTGTTTACAATATTCTTAAACCTTTCTGCATTACAGGCATAAAGCTGTGATTTGTCGCAAAATCTGTCAAGCGCTGTGGTAGACACATCGAGCATATCCGTTTTGACAGCACCCGGGCGAAGAACAACCACCGATATGCCAAGGAGCTGAAGCTCCATTCTGAGTGAGTAAGCATACTTATCAAGTGCGCTTTTTGTAATAGCATAAAGTCCCGTAAAGGGTAAGGGGTCAAGAGGGGCAAGCTCGCTTGTGGTGATCACAATTCTGCTTCCCGATTTTAAAAGTGGCAAAAAGATCTTGTTCACTCGGTATGCACCGAAAACATTGATGTTAAAGGCGCGCATGTACGCTTCCTCAGAAATCTCAACCAAGGAATCAAGCATATAAATTCCCGCAAAATGAACGATTGCATAAAGGTTATCGGTAACCTCTTTTACCTTTTCTAGTGCGCTTACTATGTCACTCTCGCTTGTAATATCAGCTACAAGGGGC
Organism: Eubacteriales bacterium; assembly: GCA_045542275.1. Lineage (GTDB taxonomy): Bacteria > Bacillota > Clostridia > Oscillospirales > CAG-272 > RGIG2000. The sequence continues at coordinate 10,851 of JAZQKP010000028.1, forward strand.
ATAACATTCTCCTCTGCCTCGTACTCACGTTTGTCCATAGCGAAAACAAAGTATCCTGCTTCCTTATACGCTTTTACCGCAGCGCTTCCCATTCCGCCACAGGCACCCGTTACTAAAACGTATTTCACATGCTCACCGCCTTCCTTGTACAGTATAGCAAATTTTTATAACAAAATCAATACACACTTTTCTAAAAAGTCTTTGATTTTAGTCAAATATATGGTATAATCAGGCTATAAAATTCTTTGAAGGAGTTAGTTATGCTTGACTTTTCTCAAAACGGAATAAATTTAATATTTGATATAACGGAAAACGGGTATGTAATTCTCAAGGATTTTTCAAGGAATTATGTAGAAGATAAAAGAAAAAACGACTACCGTTGGTGTAATATTGCAGAGGTTCACATTTGCGGTAAAAACCCCGATGACCACCATTTTGGTAAGCATACAGGTGGCTACGGCACTTACACCTTAAAGTATTCAAGCCATAATTACTATGAAAATGAGCTTGGCAATAAGCTTGAATTTGTGTTAAAGAGCGACACTCTCAAGGCAATAATGCACTATCAGCTTTATAAAGGCATCGGAGCAATTCGTGCATGGTGTGAGGTAACAAATATTTCAGGTGAAAATATAGGGCTTGAATATGTTTCCGCATTTTCGTATTGCGGATTTGATAACGGAAATTTGCCCTCTAGCGAGAAAATCAAGGTGCTTATCCCCCACAATGCATGGTGTCGAGAGGTAAATTGGAAGGAATATTCTCTTTCACAGCTTGGCTATGAAAGATGCACGGATTTTTCGGGCAAGCGTATTTCAATTGCCAACACAGGTACCTTCTCCTGCAAGGAATATTTGCCTATGGGTGCTATCATAAATAGCGAAACCCATAATACGTACCTATGGCAAATCGAGCATAACGGCTCCTGGCAATGGGAAATCTCCGATATTGCCGATATGCTTTATCTTAAGCTCAGCGGTCCTACCGAGCAAGAAAACCAGTGGTATAAGGAGCTTAAGCCAAATGAAAGCTTTATAACCCCGACTGTCGGTGTGGCAGTTGGTAGCGATTTTAACCACGTCCTTTCGGAAATTACAAAATACAGACGTAAAATCGTAAGGGAGAAGACTACCGATAAGGCTCTTCCCGTAATCTTTAACGATTATATGAATTGCCTTAACGGTGACCCCACCGAAGAAAAGCTTCTTCCTCTTATCAAGAGCGCAAAGGAGCTGGGAGCCGAGTACTTCTGTATTGATGCAGGATGGTATGCGGACGGCACATGGTGGGATATGGTTGGCGAGTGGCTTCCCTGCTCCTGGCGATTCCCTCGCGGTCTTGACTTTGTACTTAGCAATATCCGTGAAAACGGAATGATACCAGGTCTTTGGCTTGAAATTGAGGTTATGGGAATTAAGTGTCCTCTTGCCAAGGATCTCCCTGACGATTTCTTCTTTATGCGCCACGGCAGACGCGTTATTGACCACGGAAGATATCAGCTTGACTTCCGCAATCCTAAGGTGCGCGATTTTGCAACTGCAATAGTTGATCGCCTTGTTAACGAATACGGTGTTGGCTACATAAAGAACGACTATAACATAGATATCGGAGCCGGTACAGAGCTTAACGCAGATAGCTTTGGCGACGGACTGCTTAATCACAACAGAGCCTTTATAAGCTGGCTTAAGGAAATAAGAGAGCGCCATCCCGCATTAGTTTGGGAAAACTGCTCCAGCGGTGGAATGAGAATGGAATATGCTTCTCTTTCCCAAGCGGACATTCAGTCTGTCAGCGACCAGACGGATTATCGCTTTAATGCCAAGGTAAGCGCAGCATCTGCGACGGCAGTTTTACCTGAGCAGGGCGCAATCTGGAGCTATCCTAAGGCTAAGGACTCCCGTGATGCCTTTGTTATGAATATGGTTAACTCCATGATGCAAAGAGTTCACCTCTCAGGCGAGGTTTACGGCTGGGATAATGAGCAGCTTAACGAGGTGAAAAAAGCAATATCCTGCTACAAATCTATTCGTGAGGATATTAAAGAATCACTTCCCTTTTACCCCTTGGGAATTCCTCAGTACACCGACAAATTTATGTGCGCTGCATACAAATGTAAGAGCTGTATAAAAATGGCATTATGGAGAATGGATACCGAGGAAAAGGATATAGTAATTCCCTTTGAAAATAAGATAATAAGCGCAAAAGCGATTTATCCACTTGATTTTGAGGGTGAGGTTGTGATCAACAATTCCACACTCAAGGTTACTATGCCGAGAGAATACACAGCTGCAATAATTGAAATTGTAAAGGAGTAAAAATGAGTACAGTAAATATTGATTCAACAAAGCGAATCGGCAAAATGAAGGTCATGCATGCCGTTAACAACGGCCCCTGTGTTTCAAGCGGTGTGCAGACAAGAGGTAATCAGGATGATTACCGTGCCGCAAGATTCAAGTATGCAAGAAACCACGATGCAGCCTTCTATGCAGGCTACGGCGGAGAGCATACAGTTGATATCCACGCCATCTTCCCAAACTTCGATGCGGATGTAAGCTCCCCAGACAGCTATGAGTTTGCCACCACCGACCGCTATATCATGAATACTGTTAAGTACGGTGCAGAGCCCTTTTACCGTCTTGGCTCAAAGATTGAGCACGGTGTAAAGAAGTACGGCACACGCGTTCCAAAGGACTTTCAGAAATGGGCAGAAATTTGTGAGCATATTATCCGCCATTATACTGAGGGCTGGGCAGACGGCTTTAATTATAAAATCACCTATTGGGAAATCTGGAATGAGCCCGACCTTATAAACGATGACGGCTCCTCTCCCTGCTGGCAGGGCACAGAGGAACAGTTTGCAGAGCTTTACACAGTTGCGGCTACGCATCTTAAAAAATGCTTTCCCAATCTTAAAATCGGTGGTCCAGCCAGCGTTGGCGATGAAGCGTGGATGAGCCGTTTCCTTGACAGAGTGTCAAAGAAAAATGTACCCATTGACTTCTTTTCCTACCATTGGTACTGGACTGAGCCTAAGGATATGTCCGCAAAGTGTACAAGAGTACGAAAGCTACTTGACAGCTACGGCTACACCAACGCAGAAACTGTTCTTAATGAATGGAACTATGTTCGTGGTTGGACAGAGGAATTTGTATATTCCATTGAGCAGATAATCGGTATGAAGGGCGCAGCCTTCTTTGCCGCTTGCATGCTTGAATGCCAGAACAACCCGAGTATTGATATGCTGATGTACTATGATGCCCGTCCCGGCACATTTAACGGTCTTTTCGATTTTTATACATACCGTCCTCTTAAGGGCTATTACTCATTTTATCAGTTTGCTAACCTTTATGAGCTCGAAGATCAGTATGAGGCTATCTCCGATGACGATAATGTATATGCTGTTTGCGCTAAAAAGGGCGATGACGTGGCTGTAATGCTTACATATTACTCCGAAAACGACAATGACGGAGCTAAATATGTAACTATAAATGCAGACTCCTCTCTTGACGGTGCAAAGATACTTATAACAGATAAGGATCGCACAATGGCAGAATACTCTGCCGCAAAGATAAAGGACGGAAAAATAACCCTCCGCCTTGAAAGAAACTCTGTTATATACATAACAAAATAACAAAAAAGCCGACCATTGGTCGGCTTTTTTATTTTAGCTGCGTTTCCAATAATAAGAACGATACGTATTGGTTAAATAGCTTGCTGCAGTTTCTGTATTGCTTAAATCTGTTGAGGATATTTCCGTTCCACTTACTGCATTAGAATAACCGGCATACCACCAACCCTCTGTGTTTTTAAGCTCTATGTTTTTAAGATTTGAACAACCTTCAAACGCAGAAAGGCCTATATTTGTTACACTTTCAGGTATTGTTATACTTGTAAGTCCTGTGCAACCGTAGAATGCATTATTGCCTATACTTGTTACACTTTCAGGTATTGTTATGCTTGTAAGGCCTGTGCAACCGGAGAATGCAGAATTGCCTATGCTTGTTACACCGTCGAGTATTGTTATGCTTGTAAGACCATCGCAATAAGAGAATGCCCTCTCTCCTATGCTTGTTACACTACCCGGTATTGTTATGCTTGTAAGGCTATTGCATCCCAAGAATGCATAATCGCATATGCTTGTTACACTATTCGGTATTGTTATACTTGTAAGTCCTGTGCAATCGGAGAATGCATAATTATATATTGCGTAATCATTACCCTTATATTTTTCGGGAAGAACTATTACTGTATCAGTTCCGATATATTTAACAAGATAATATTTACCCTCCCATGTCATAAAGATATAGTCGCCTACTGTTTCAAGTATGCTTTCTTCTTCAAGCAATGTATGAATTATTTTTTCATCACTAAAATAGGATGAAACATTAAGTGAAGAAAGATTGTATACCTCAACAAGGCTATGGCAAACGGAGAATGCATCATCACCTATGCTTGTTACACTACCCGGTATTGTTACACTTGTAAGACTAGTGCACCAAGAGAATGCATCACTGCCTATACTTGTTACACCTTCAGGTATTGTTATACTTGTAAGGCCATCGCAATGAGAGAATGCACTGTCACCTATACTCTCTACACCTTCGGAAATTGTTACGCTTGTAAGACTTGAACACCAATAGAATGCATAATCTCCTATGCTTATTACACTACTTGGTATTGTTATACTTGTAAGACCATAGCAATTATAGAATGCATAATCTCCTATGCTTGTTACACCTTCAGGTATTGTGATGCTTGTAAGACCATCGCAATTATAGAATGCATAATTATATATTGCGTAATCATTACCATTATATTTTTCGGGAAGAACTATTACTGTATCAGTTCCGATATATTTAACAAGATAATATTTACCTTCCCACGTCATAAAGACGTAATCGCCTACAGCTTCAAGTATGCTTTCTTCTTCAAGCGATGTATGAATTATTTTTTCATCACTAAAATAGGATGAAACATTAAGTGAAGATAGATTGTATACCTCAACAAGGCTATGGCAAGCGGAGAATGCAGAATTGCCTATACTTGTTACACTACTGGGTATTGTTATGCTTGTAAGACTAGTGCAATCAGAGAATGCACTGTCACCTATACTCTCCACACCCTCAGAAATTGTTACACTTGTAAGTCCTGTGCAACCATCGAATGCATTATTGCCTATGCTTGTTACACTATTCGGTATTGTTATGCTTGTAAGACCATCGCAATAAGAGAATGCCCTGTCACCTATACTCTCCACACCTTCGGAAATTGTTACACTTGTAAGTCCTGAACAACCGTAGAATGCAGAATTGCCTATGCTTGTTACACTACTGGGTATTGTTATGCTTGTAAGGCCTGTGCAACCGGAGAATGCATAATTGCCTATGCTTGTTACACTACCCGGTATTGTTACACTTGTAAGACCATCGCAATAAGAGAATGCATAATCGTCTATGCTTGTTACACCTTCAGATATTGTTATGCTTGTAAGACCAGTGCAATCACCGAATGCAGAATAGCCTATGCTTGTTACACTACTGGGTATTGTAAAGCTTGTAGCGGTTTTGCCTGGAGCATATAGAACAAATATTTCTCCATTCTTTGAATAAATATTTCCATCAATTGATTTATAATATTCATTATCTTCACTAACATCAATGCTTGTAAGCCCTGTGCAACCGGAGAATGCATTATTGCCTATGCTTGTTATACTACTGGGTATTGTTATGCTTGTAAGGCTACTACAATTATGGAATGCATAATTATAAATTACATATTCTTCTCCCTTATAGCTTTCGGGAAGAGTGAGTACAGTATCATTGCCAAAATATTTTACAAGATAATTAGTATCTTCTATTGTGGCAAAGAGGAAATCGCCTACCCTATCAAGTATGCTTTCCTCTTCAAGAGAGGTATGAGTAACAACATTTTCACACTTGTAATATGATGTCAGATCCAGTGAGGATAAATTATATACCTCTACCAATCTGCCACAACTCAAAAATGCATTTTTTGATACTGATATTACACTTTCGGGAACCGTTAAGCTGATAATGTTAGTGTTATTAACAAACGAATAATTTTCAATACGAGTACAGTCTGTCAAAACAAGAGTTGTTAATGACATAGGAACACTACTTGTTAAAGACCATTTGCCACAACCAAACATATGGTGTATACACGCTGATGTTGCCTCTCTGCTTTCACCTAAGAAGGGGGTAATCAATGTTTCAAGCTCATTGCAATTTACAAATGCTCCATATGCAATGTATACAACATTATCAGAGATCTCAACGCCTTTTAAGCCATCGTATCCGACTATTGCACCCGCCTCGATTTTTGTAACAGGCGATCCTTCATAAGTATAGGGAATGCGAATAAACTCATCGCTACATGTTCCTGTACTAACAAGAGAATATCCACCTGTATAATCGTCGTATTCGTATACCAATCCAGCACTACCGGGCTCATCTGCATGGCATACGGAACAAATGCCACGAACATAATTATGCTCACCTGTAGCAGATATGAATGTATCAATATATTCATCTTCACATACTGAGCATGTATGTGTTGTATATCCCTCTCCACCGCAGGTAGGAGATGTTACTACGTCCTCGTAATTATGTCCTGCAGGAGTAAATTCATAATCCTTATAATCACATTTTGAACATGTTCGCATTTTGATACCTGTAACAGTGCATGATTTTTCTGCTATTACAAGCCATTCGGAGTAAGAATGTGTACATGCAGTAACTTTTCCGCAATTTACTACAGTACCGTCGGTAAGAGTGATTACAAGCTCACCGTCTTCATTGATTTCCATATTTTCAATTCCAACACCGTCGTCGCCTTTTTCACCCTGTGGTCCGGTTGCACCGGTTTCGCCTTTTTCTCCGGTGTCACCCTTGTCGCCTTTATCACCTTTTTCACCTTGTGATCCAGTTGCGCCGGTTTCGCCTTTTTCTCCGGTGTCACCTTTATCACCTTTATCGCCTTTTTCACCTTGAGCACCGGTATCACCTTTTTCGCCTTTTTCACCGGTGTCACCTTTGTCACCTTTATCGCCTTTTTCACCGTCGGCGCCATCCTTACCGTCAGCACCGGGAACACCTTGCTCTCCCTGAGGGCCAACGGGGCCTTGTACGCCTGAACAAGCGGTTAATAGTGTAAGCGAAATTATCAACAAAAAAGCCAACAAAAATTGTAATATCTTTCTTTTCATTTTCTCCCTCCATTTATTGCATTAACACATATGATGAAATTGAAATTAAATTTCGTTCTATATGTTATGTATTGTGTTATAAATTATAACATATATTTTGTCGACTTGTCAATATATAATTATGTTAGTACTATATCGAGGTGGCAAGATGAAGGATAAGCTTATTATTAAAAAGAGATTAAAGGGAGAGGATGGTTACAAAACCTTTTCTATAAGAATTACAGACGAAACAACAGAAAAATTAAATCTGCTTGCTGTTAAAACAAACCGTTCGAGAAATGAGCTTATAAATATACTTTTAGACTATGCAATGGATAATTGCGAAGTAAAATAAAAAAGCCGACCACGTGGTCGGCTTTTTTATTTTACTTCGCAATTATCCATTGCATAGTCTAAAAGTATATTTATAAGCTCATTT
>JAZQKP010000029.1:0-12641 GCA_045542275.1 Eubacteriales bacterium
GGGTACAGTAATGTCTATTTCCGAAAACGAAATCAGACTGGATCTCGGTGCTAAGTCCACAGGCGTTATCACCAGAGAGAATATGAACATCGACAATAGTGTTAAGCTTGATACGATATTCAAGATCGGCGACGAAGTTGAAGCTCGTGTTGAAGCTACCAGCGATTCCGAAGGCATTATCACACTTTCCAAGAAGGCGATTGATGATGTTAAGAACTGGGAAAAGATCGTTGCATACGCTAACGACCAGACAGTAATCGAAGCTAAGATTGCTAAGGCTGTTAAGGGTGGCGTTGTAGCTGTAGTAGACGGCGCTGAGGTATTTATCCCTGCTTCTCAGACTGGTCTTAATAAGGATGAGGACCTTGCTAAGCTTGCTGGCACAGTACAGAAGATCAAGGTTATTGAAATTAAGAACGACGGTCGCAAGAAGGCTATCGGTTCTATCAAGGTAGTTGCAAGAGAAGAAAAGAAGGCAGCTTTGGAGGCATTTTGGGCTGGTATTGAAGAAGGCAAGATCTATGAGGGTCCTGTTAAGAGCATCACATCCTACGGTGCATTTGTTGACCTTGGCGGTGTTGACGGTCTTGTACATATTACAGAGCTTTCTTGGAAGAGAATTAAGAATCCCAGCGAAGTAGTTAAGGTTGGCGACGTTATCAAGGTATTTGTTAAGTCCTTTGATAAGGAAGCTAAGAAGATCTCTCTCGGTCACAAGACAGAGGAAGAGAATCCTTGGAATATCTTCAAGTCCAAGTATGCAGTTGATGATGTAGCAGAGGTTAAGATTGTAGGTGTTACAAGCTTTGGCGCATTTGCTGAGGTAGTTCCCGGTGTTGACGGTCTTATCCACATCAGCCAGATCGCAGATAAGAAGATTGACTCTGTTGCTAACGTTCTTAAGGTTGGCGATGTAGTTGAAGCTAAGATTGTTGGTATCGATGATGATAACAAGAAGGTTAGCCTTTCTATCCGTGTTCTCCTTCCCGCAGCTGAAGAAGTAGCTGAGGAAGCAGTAGCTGAAGAAGCAGCTGAATAATTATACCGAATAAAAAATACCCACAAGATTTTCTTGTGGGTATTTTAAAATCAATGAGTTTTTGCGCCTGTTATAATTTGCTTATTAACCGTTGCAGCAGCAACAAAGCACGATAGCTGCAAGAACTACAATCCATATAATCTCATTGTCGAAAAGACCGCATAAACAGTTATTCATAATATTACCTGCCTTAAAGATTTGAGAGGAGAATAATTTGCCTCTCTACTGACATTTTATGCGTTTATTCGACTTTTGATAACAAATTATAGTATAATATAATTAATTTAAGGTAAGACTATCGCTTTCAAGAAAATCGTGCGCCTTGATCACACTGTTTGTATCAATTTCGGCTTTCTTGCCACACTTTGTACATCTTACTGTAATGTGGTCATCATATATTTCGCTTATATAATCCCCACCGTCAGTACAGTCGCAGTAAATCTTGCCTTCATCCTGAAGCTCATTTATAACATATTTAACGATATCAACTATCTGAGGGTCGCTGAGGGCAAAATGGTCCTTTTCCTCATTTCTAATTGAGGCAAGGTCGCCACCGCCAACCATTTCAATTATTTCTTCATTGGAACGGATTATTGCGTCCTCAACAGGCTTTTCCTTACCGATAAAGCAGATATCAACTCCCGACATAGAGCAGCCTATAACAAAAACATCGCTGTCAAAAAATACTTCATTAGATATAATATAAGAGTGAGTGTTAGCGCATACAAGACATGGAACAATAAGGCGCATTTTGCCGTCATTTGTCTTTTCAACTGTCATATGGCTACCTCCACAGCTACACTTCAGACGGAACATATTACCGCTGAGTGAGAAGGCACCAACCATACTGGTAACTACACCGCCACAAGAGGGGCATCTATATGCTAAGGTGGTTTGTTTTTGATTTAATATCATATATACCTCTTTGATTTTGAATACTATCTTTTGTAATTATACTACAAAATAAATATATTGTCAAATAATAACGAAAAAAATTGTAAAGGAGAAGCATATGAGTGCACATTTTGATGAATTTTCAAATACTCTGTATATAAGCGCATACGAGCTGTGCTCATATGTATTAAGAGGTGGAGATATCGAGACTGCAGGGGAGTACGGCAGTAAGGCAGGCTCAACTATAGTGTCGCATAGGCTCTTTGAGGATAAGCCAAATATAGTTGATGCATATACCTATTCAACTGTATGTGAGGGCTATAATCTGACAGTTTATACCTATCCCGAGGGAATAAGAAAAGAGGATAACGGAGTATACACAGTAGAAAAGGTGTATACAGTTCCGTATAGCCTTGAAAAAATTAATAACGGTGAGCTAGATATTGCAATTGCCTCTGCAATATGCTCAGCTCATATAGTTATGCAGCGGCTTGGCGGTAATTATGTGGAGACACGTGTCGTTTATTTTGGTGAAAAGCACGACGAAGAGCGCACCTTTGAGCAAAGATGCTACCGTGAGGAAGCGATGATTCACTTTGATAATCTTGTGGATATGCTGTCCCCATTTGTTAAAATAATAGGAGATAGACACACAAAATGCTTGCCTCAGCTAAAAGCGCTTCATTTCCCGTTTTCAGGCGTACGTCAGTCACAAAAGGAATTTATCCTTGATACCTTCCGCGCTATCCGTACCCATAAGCGCTTAATTGTTCAGGCGCCAACAGGTACAGGCAAGACTATGGCATCTATATATCCGTCAATCAAATCTATTGGCGAGGGCTTTTGCGATAAGGTGTTTTACCTTACAGGCAAGGCGACAACAGCCTACGCAGCCCTTAATGCCATTGATATTATGAGAAAGAATATTCCAGATTTTCGTGCTATACTTATAAGCTCAAAGGAGAAGTGCTGTAAGGGCCCAAATGCTAAGGACAGACGCAAATGTAAGGTGGAAAACTGTACACGTAGTCGGGGATTTTACGATAAAATCAATTTCGCCCTTGCTGAGCTTTTAAATAACTATCGCACCTACACAAAGGATATAATTGACAAAATTGCAGATAAATATTCTATTTGCACCTATGAATTAACTCTGGAGCTTTCCGAATGGTGTGAGCTGATAGTTTGTGACTATAACTATCTTTTTGATCTTCAGGTATATTTCAGACGTTATTTTACAGCTCCCGATGCTAATTATGTGTTCTTAATAGATGAGGCACATAACTTGCCGGACAGAGCAAGGGAAATGTACTCAGCCACATTAACTCGTTCGGATTTTGCAAAAATAGAGAATAAATTTCCCCAGTTTCCTAAATTTTCCCGTGCCTGTGGCGATGTTTTGTCAAAATTTGATACTCTTCATGCCCTTGCCATGACAGAAAAGCAGGAGATAGAGGATGAATTTTACGGTTTTTATATAACATCTGAGCTGCCCGAGGATATTCTTACGGATTTTATCCCCTTTACCAAGGTTATTGATAAAATTTTTATCACAAATTTCTTTGATGAGGAGCTTAACGATATCTATTTCAAGGTTAAGCACTTTATAAAGGTTTGCGAGATTTTTGATAAACGCTTTAAGCTTTACATTGAGGCACACAACGATGAGGTTACCTTAAGACTTCTATGTCTTGATGCTTCATATATGCTTGACAAGGCTATGAAAAAGGGTATTTCATCGATTTTGTTCTCTGCAACTTTAACCCCTCTTGAATACTTTTCCGATATTCTAGGTTGTGGAAAGTCTACCACCTTGGACTTGAAATCACCGTACGATAGGGAAAATTTGTGTCTTATCGGCGTAAATAATGTAAGCACAAGGTATGATGACAGAAAGAAAAGTGCCCTTACCGTTGCCAATGTAATAAGGGCAAGCATAGCAGGTAAAAAGGGCAACTATATTGTATATTTCCCCTCATATTCCTATCTTACTGAGGTTAAGGATATCTTTGAAAAGAAGTATCCTCAAATTAAGGTGATAACTCAGATAAAGAGTATGTCCGAGGGGGCAAAGCGTGCCTTTCTTGATGCCTTTGACGATAAGTGCGAATGCACACAGGTGGGCTTTTGCGTAATGGGAGGCAGCTTCTCGGAGGGTATTGACCTTCAGGGTGAACGTCTGATAGGCGCTATTATAGTTGGCGTAGGACTTCCGACCATCAGCTCAGAGCTTAACATTATCAAGGAATATTTTGATAATACAAGAGAAAACGGATATGCATACGCATATACATATCCGGGCATGAATAAGGTGCTTCAGGCAGCAGGAAGAGTAATAAGAAGCGAAAATGAACGAGGTGTTGTAGTCCTGATTGATGACCGATTCGGCACAGAGGAATACAAAATGCTTATGCCTGAATACTGGCATCATATAAAATATCTTAACAATGCTAATGATTTGCTGAGAGAAGTTACACTTTTTTGGAAAAAATAACATAAAGGTATTGTAAAATAATAAAAGCTGTGGTACAATACTTTATTATATTTTATTATAACATGTAAGAGGAAAAGAAAATGTTAAGAACTACTGTTAAAGAGGTTTTTAAAAATCCTGAGCTTTATGCCGATAAGGAAATTACAGTTTGCGGTTGGGTAAGAACTATCCGTGCAAGCAATGCCTTTGGCTTTATTGAATTAAATGACGGAAGCTATTTTTCAAATATGCAGGTAGTATTTGAAGAGGCTTTTCTTGATAACTATAAGGAAATCGCTAAGCAGAATGTAGGTGCATCTTTAGTTGTTGTAGGTACACTTGTGCTTACTCCCGAGGCTAAGCAGCCCTTTGAAATCAAGGCAAAGAGCGTTACTGTTGAGGGCGCGTCAACTCCTGATTATCCCTTGCAGAAGAAGAGACACTCAGCAGAGTTTCTCCGTACTATCGCTCACTTAAGACCCAGAACAAACCTTTACAGCGCTGTATTCAGAGTTCGTTCTGTTGCTGCCTTTGCTATTCATAAGTTCTTCAATGAGAGAAACTTTGTATACGTTCATACACCTATTATCACAGGCTCTGACTGTGAGGGCGCAGGTGAAATGTTCCGTGTTACTACTCTTGATATGGAAAACCTTCCTAAGACAGAGGATGGCAAGGTTGACTACTCTCAGGACTTCTTCGGTAAGAGTGTAAACCTTACTGTTTCCGGTCAGCTCAGCGCAGAAACATATGCAATGGCATTTGCAAATGTTTATACCTTCGGTCCTACCTTCCGTGCAGAAAAGTCCAATACAGCCCGTCACGCAGCTGAGTTCTGGATGATGGAGCCTGAAATTGCATTTGCAGATCTTAAGGACGATATGCGTCTTGCAGAGGATATGATTAAGTACGTTGTTAAGTACGTAATGGAAAACTGCACTGCAGAAATCCAGTTCTTCAACAAGTTTGTTGATAACACACTTATCTCCCGTCTTACCAACCTTGTAGAGAATGATTTTGGTCATGTAACATATACAGAGGCTATTGAAATCCTTGAAAAGAGTGGTAAGAAGTTTGACTATCCTGTTAAGTGGGGTATCGATATGCAGACTGAGCATGAAAGATATCTTACTGAGGAGGTATTCGGTAAGCCTGTATTCGTTACAGACTATCCTGCCGACATCAAGGCATTCTATATGCGCTTAAACGATGACGGTAAGACTGTTGCAGCTATGGATATGCTTGTTCCCGGAGTTGGTGAGCTTATCGGTGGCTCTCAGCGTGAGGAAAGACTTGATATGCTTCTTAAGGCAATGGAGAAGTTCAACCTTAAGGAAGAGGACTACTGGTGGTATCTTGAACTTCGTAAGTACGGTGGAACTAAGCACGCAGGCTTCGGTCTTGGCTTTGAAAGACTTATTATGTATATCACAGGTGTATCCAACATCCGTGATGTAGAGTCCTATCCCAGAACAACAGGAAGCGCAGAATTTTAATTTAAGAGGAAATCTATGAAGACATACACAGAATTAAGCAGAGAAGAGCTTTTGTCTTTAAAGGCAAGGCTTGATGCTGAATATCTTGAGTATAAGGCTAAGGGTCTTAATCTTAATATGGCACGTGGCAAGCCCTGTCCTGAGCAGCTTGACCTTTCAATGCCTATGATGGATATTATGCATTCAAGCGCTGATATGCTTTGCGAGGACGGTACAGATAGCCGTAACTACGGCATTATGGACGGCATCGATGAGGCTAAAAGGCTCTTTGCAGAAATGCTTGATGTTCATACAGAAAATGTAATAGTTTGCGGTAATGCAAGCCTTAATATTATGTTTGATACTGTAGCAAGAGCTATGACACACGGTGTTATGGGCTCTACCCCTTGGGCTAAGCTTGATAAGGTAAAATTCCTTTGTCCTGCCCCCGGCTATGACAGACATTTTAAGGTGACTGAGCATTTTGGTATTGAAATGATTACCGTGCCTATGACTGAGGACGGACCTGATATGGATATAGTTGAACGCCTTGTTAGTGAGGATGCTTCAATAAAGGGTATCTGGTGCGTTCCCAAGTATTCAAACCCACAGGGCTATACTTACTCTGACGAAACAGTTCGTCGATTTGCAAGACTTAAGCCGGCAGCATCTGATTTCAGAATTTTCTGGGACAATGCATATTGCATTCACCATCTTTATGAGGATAAGCAGGATAGCTTGGTTGAGATTCTTTCCGAGTGTCAGCTTGCAGGTGATGCAGATATGGTATACGAGTTTGCATCAACCTCAAAGGTTACCTTTGCAGGCTCTGGTATTTCCGCAGTATGTGCATCTGTTGGTAACATAGCAGAAATTAAAAAGCATATGACCGTGCAGACCATCGGTCACGATAAGGTTAATCAGCTTCGCCATGTAAGATTTCTTAAGGATATGAAGGGTGTTAACGAAATTATGATGAAGCATGCAAACATTCTTCGTCCTAAATTTGAGGCTGTTCTTGAGATTCTTGAAGAGGAGCTTGGTGGACTTAATATAGGTAGCTGGACTAAGCCTAACGGTGGATATTTTATCTCCTTTGACGCACTTGATAATTGCGCTAAGGAGATTGTGGCAATGTGCAAGGACGCAGGCGTAGTTATGACCGGTGCTGGTGCAACCTACCCCTACGGAAAGGACCCACACGATAGCAATATCCGTATTGCTCCCTCCTATCCGTCACTTGAGGACCTTAAGCTTGCATCAAGGCTTTTCGCTCTTTGTGTAAAGCTTGTAAGCGTAAATAAATTACTTGATAAATAAAAAAAGTCGCTCTGTTGAGCGACTTTTTCTTATACGTTATCGTTTTTTTGCGACTTTTTCTTAAGATTAGGTAAGAATGCAAATATAATGGCACTGATTGCCAAAAGAAACGGGTAGAATAAATAGGGTATAATCTGTACTGCCGAAACAAGGCTGGGAATTACTCCACCCTCATAGGCAATTGTAATAGCTGAGATTGCATATATCATCTGTGCGCCGTAAGGAATAATACCTTGAATTACACTACCAAAAATGTCAAGCAGAGATGCTGTTTTTGTATTTGATATGCCGTATTCCTCACTTATATTCTTTGCAATAGGCGCTGCCATTACAATAGCTACTGTATTGTTTGCTGTTGCAATATCCATTACGGAAACTAAGGCGCCAATACCAAGCTGACCTCCTACCTTACCCTTAAAGGTGCGCTTTACAAAGTGTAAAAGAGCATCAAAGCCACCGAAATGTCGCATAATTCCACTTAGCATAGTTACAAGCACCGTTACAAGAATAACCTCAAACATTCCTGCAGCGCCGGAGCCCATAGAGCCTACAATTTCTACAAATTCAATACCGAGGCAAAGCTTGATAATAAAGGCTGTACCAATTCCACAAAGTAAAATCACAAAGACATTAATTCCCGCAATTCCACCGATCAAAACAAGAATATAGGGAATTAACAGCCACAGGTTGGGGGATTTTGGTGTATATTCAGCTACATCTGTAGCTGTAAAGGCGAAAATAAGTAAGATTACAATTGTTAAAATTGCAGCAGGCAGAGCAATAAAGAAATTCTCCTTAAACTTATCCTTCATTTTGCAGCCCTGTGTAGTTGTAGCTGCAATCGTAGTGTCGGAAATGAAGGAAAGATTATCACCAAACATAGCACCGCCAACTACAGAGCCCATACAAAGCGCAAGGCTGATGCCTGTATTTCCCGAAAGAGAGCAGGCAATAGGTCCTATAACCGCAATAGTGCCACAGGATGTACCCATAGCCGTGGAAACAAAGCAAGACACAATAAATAGAATAAGTGCAGAATATCTGGCGGGTATAAAGCTTAAAAACAGATCGGCAACGCTTGCTGCGCTGTCTCTACCAAGAATACCTGCAAATATACCCGATGTAAGGAAGATAAGTATCATTGTTACTATGTTCTTGTCTGCAAGACCCTTTGCCATAATAGACAGCTTTTCGTCAAGACTTGTGCCTCTGTGCTGAATACAGGCAACAAGTATAGCAACAAGAAATGCTACAACCACGCTCATTACATAGAAATCACCAAAAATAATACCAAGCCCTATATACAAAATAAGGAAAACACAAATAGGTAAAAGGGCAAGGGCATTTCCTTTATTTTCGTTAAGATTTTTATTATCCATAATAACTCCTTAGACGTCATTCCACCTTTTATTTTAACATATAAAATTCTTTAAGTCAATAAAAAAGCCGACTATGTGTCGGCTTTTTGCATTTTAGAGTGAGTTAATTGCATCGAGAATACCTTGCTTTGTGCTTTCGTACTTTTCAAGCTTAGCCTTTTCGCCCTCAACTACCTTAGCAGGAGCCTTAGCTACAAATTCAGCATTACCAAGCTTCTTAAGAAGTCTGTCAATTTCACCCTGAACCTTGGTAAGCTCACCGTTAAGACGTGCTCTTTCCTTATCAAGGTCAACCATTTCTGCCATAGGAATATAAGCAGTAGCTGCGTGGGTGATAATCTGTACTGCGTTCTCACCGTTGTATTCGGATACTACCTCAAGCTCGGATGCTGATGCAAGCTTCTTGAAGAAATCAGCTGTGGAAGCGTTAAATGCATCCTCATAAGGAGTTGTAATAAATATCTTCGCCTTCTTTGAGGGAGGAACGTTCATTTCGGCTCTGCGAGTACGGATAGCCTTGATTACCTCAATAACCTTTTCCATATTTTCACAATCAACAGCAAAGGTAAGCTTATCTCTAACCTTGGGATAGGATGAAATCATAATGCTTTCGCAGTCCTCAAAGTGAGGAAGTGAGAGGTAGATTTCCTCTGTGATAAAGGGAATAAAGGGATGGAGAAGCTTAAGAATATTTTCAAGTACATATACGATAACATTTTGTGTAACAAGGTTAGCCTCAGTACCCTTTGCAGAAAGGGCAGGCTTGGAAAGCTCAATATACCAGTCACAGAAGATATCCCATACGAAATCGTAAATTTCGCCAAGTGCAATACCAAGCTCATATGCATCAAACTGTGTGCGTACACTCTTGATAAGTCCGTTAAGCTTAGTAAGAATCCATCTGTCAGCAAGACCAAGCTTTTCAATTTCAGGCATTTCAACCTTTTCAATATCAAGGTTCATCATTACGAAGCGTGCTGCATTCCAAAGCTTGTTTGCAAAGTTTCTTGCAGCTTCAATCTTCTCATCGGAGAAGCGCATATCGTTTCCGGGAGAGTTACCTGTTGCAAGTGCAAAGCGAAGTGCGTCTGCGCCGTACTTATCAATAATAAGCAATGGGTCAATACCGTTACCAAGGGACTTGGACATCTTTCTGCCAAGGGCATCACGTACAAGACCGTGGATAAGAACTGTATCAAAGGGCTTTTCGTCCATGTATTCAAGACCTGAGAATATCATTCTTGATACCCAGAAGGTGATAATGTCATAGCCTGTAACAAGTGTATTTGTAGGATAGAAATACTTTAAGTCCTCAGTTTCGTTAGGCCAACCGAGAGTTGAGAAGGGCCAAAGGGCAGAGGAGAACCATGTATCAAGTGTATCAGGGTCCTGACGCATTTCCTTACCACACTTAGGACAAACAGCCTTAGAATCCTTTGTAACTACGATTTCACCACAATCGTCACAGTAGAATGCAGGAATTCTGTGTCCCCACCAAAGCTGACGGGAAATACACCAGTCACGAATATTTTCCATCCAATGGAAATAGTTCTTTTCAAATCTTTCGGGAACAAACTTAATATCACCGCATCTTACAGCATCAATAGCAGGCTTAGCAAGGGGCTCCATCTTAACAAACCACTGAAGTGAAACACGTGGCTCAACGGTAGTGCCACAACGGTAGCATGTACCAACATTATGGGCGTAATCCTCAACCTTAATAAGATATCCCTGCTTGTCAAGGTCAGCTACAATAGCCTTTCTTGCCTCAAAGCGATCCATACCTGCATATGCAGGGTAGTCCTCTGTAATCTTGGCATCGGGAGTCATTACGTTAATAACGGGAAGATTGTGACGCTTACCAACCTCAAAGTCGTTGGGGTCATGGGCAGGGGTGATCTTAACTACGCCTGTACCAAAGTCCATTTCAACATATTCATCGGCAACAACAGGAATTTCACGGTTTACAAGAGGAATAATAAGTGTCTTGCCGATAATATCCTTATATCTTTCGTCCTTGGGGTTTACTGCAACTGCAGTATCGCCAAGCATAGTTTCGGGACGGGTAGTAGCAAACTCAAGATATCCGCTTCCGTCCTTGAAGGGATATTTGATATGCCAGAAATGTCCTGCCTGCTCCTCATATTCAACCTCAGCATCGGAAATAGAGGTCAAGCAATGGGGACACCAGTTGATAATTCTTTCGCCACGGTAAATAAGTCCCTTATTGTAAAGGCGAACAAAAACCTCTTTAACAGCCTCAGAGCAGCCCTCATCAAGAGTAAAGCGCTCTCTTGACCAGTCACAGGAGGAGCCAAGCTTTTTGAGCTGAGAAATAATTCTTCCGCCGTACTGCTCCTTCCAAGCCCAAGCGCGCTCAAGGAATCCGTCACGGCCGATATCCTCCTTAGTTACGCCCTCCTTACGCATTGCCTCAACAATCTTTGCCTCGGTAGCGATAGACGCATGGTCAGTACCGGGGAGCCAAAGAGTACAGAAGCCATTCATTCTCTTGTATCTTACAAGAATATCCTGTAAGGTATTGTCAAGAGCATGACCCATATGGAGCTGACCTGTAATATTTGGTGGAGGAATTACAATAGAGAAGTGGGGCTTTGATTTGTCAATTTCAGGTGTGAAATAGTTCTTTTCGCACCAATTCTTATAAATTCTTTCTTCGAATTCATTAGGGGAATAAGTCTTAGCTAATTCTTTCATTACTGAATATATCTCCTTTTCGATTAATTTCAAAAATAAAAAATCGTCCTGATAAAAAATCAGGACGTTAAAAACGCGGTACCACCTGAATTCGCACAAAAAGTGCGCACTCAATACTCATAACGGGAGTCACCGTCAAGGGCTACTTAATTTCACCTATGCTGCTCGTAAGCTACCTTCACCGTCATCTCCTGCCGTATCCCACCACAAACGGCTCTCTGTAAGGGTCAGCGCGGTTACTCCTCTTAGTCGTCGCATTTACCCTATTTTAACACAAGGATTTTAACTTGTCAATAATATATTTTAATTTATAAATAAATTTGCCTTGTAGGAAAAATTAGTCGCAATTGTAAACAATTTTTGTATTGATAAAAATAAATTGACAAAGGGTATCAAAGTATAATATAATAGTAGGGTATTTACAGAGAGGTCCACACATAAATGAACAAGGTCAAAAATATTTTTTCAAAAATTAAAAGCTTTATAATGAACAACAAAAAGGTGCTTCTTCACGCACTTTACATAGTTCTCGGTGTAGTTGCAGTTTCCGTTGTTTCACTTGTAATTCTTATGCTTACAAACGTTATCTATTTTGATGACGGTATTCAGTTTAATTCCGAGCTTTTTATGGCATTTAAGGATAAATGGTACGGTTGGGTTGTATTCGTTATTTTGCAGACAATCCTCAGTATGCTGCTTTGCGTTATTCCCGGTGCAGCAATGGCGCTTACTATTCTCAGCATGACAATTTATACTAATCCCTTACACGCATTTATCATCAGCTTTATTGCTGCACTGATTGCCAGTCATACATTGTATGCAATCGGACGCTTTGGAGGATATAAGCTTTGCGTTAAATATCTTGGCGGTAAGGATTGCGAAAGGGCGCTTACACTTCTTCGCAACAGAGGTACAGTATATTTCCCCTTGCTTATGGCATTCCCCGCATTCCCCGACGAAGCGCTTACAATGGTTGCAGGCGTTATAAAGATGTCACTTAAGTGGTTTGTACCCTCTATCGTAATCGCAAGAGGAATAGGCATTGTAGCAATCACCTTCGGTCTTTCATCAATCCCCTTTGAAAGGTTTACATCTGTTTTCCACTGGATAATATTTATCGTTGGTGTAATAGTCCTTGTTGGCGCACTTTTATTTTTGCCGGCGTGGACGATAAATTATCCTTATGCGTGGCTCTTTATTTGCTTGCTTTTTGTCCCGATGCTTATTATGGGAATTGTGCTGTTTATAAAAGCGCCCAAGCTTCTTGAAAAAAGACTAAATAATAGAGAAAAGCAAAAGGCACAAAAAGGCGTTACAAAGCTACTTGGATTTATGTTTTTAGT
>JAZQKP010000030.1:0-28765 GCA_045542275.1 Eubacteriales bacterium
CCCTGTGTACCTAAGAAGTGCGGCAGATGGACTTTGCCAGTATCTTGATGAGCTGTTCGGTTACGATAAAATGATACTTTGCAAAAACGCTATCCACCGTCTTGAAAGAAATGCGTAAAGCATAAATCAGTTAAGAAACAGTTAAAGGAAGTATTGTATGAATCAGTTGAATGTTTATTACCGTGCCTTGCTTAAATACCGTGAGCACACTATGAATGACAGAGATTGCACCTCTGAGAGAAATGCCATATCCAGAGTAAATGTGGAATCTGATAAAATAGTGCTTAGGAGAAATATATGCACCGTTGATACCGACTGGGTAGATGCTATTGAAAACGGTCTTGTATTTATTGAAAAGGCAATTAAGGAGGAAAGACAGTTTATCCGTTCCAACGGAGAGGTCATTCCTATTGAAAAGGTGAAAAATGTTTCTAAATCCTCTGTTGAGCACTTGGCTAAGCATAGCAATCTCATCACAAGAGAGGTAGAGGGAGAGGACCTTATCCCCGACCAGCTCTATACAGTTGAGAAGCTTAATGACTACGCCGTGTATGAAAACAGATTTCTCTACATGCTCCTTTGCTATTTACGTGACTTTATTACACTTCGATACAACAAGATTCTCGAATTAAGTAATACATATCAGGGCAGTATGACAATGAATAAAACAGTCAAGCTGCCAAAGCAGACTCTTACCTACTCAGTTAATCTTAATGAGGAGCGTAAGGAGGACAGATATCTCAGAAAAAACAACAAGTCAAAGGATATAATTGACAGAATAGACCTTATATTAAAGGCTGTTCTCGCATTTATTTCCTGTCCACTTATGAAGCTGGTAGCTAAGGCGCCAATGCTTAAGCCACCTATTACAAAGACTAACGTGCTTAAAATGAACAACAATTTTAAGCAGGCAATGGCGCTTTACAGCTTTGTGGTAGCCTACGATAAGGCAGGCTATTCAGTAGAAACAAAGATTACAGAGCTTAATCCGTTCCGTGAGGATTTGGCTGACGAAATGGCGGAAAGTGTGCTTATGGCGTCCTTCCTTACCTATGAGTATGGCTTGGGAATTAAAAATGCTCTCAAGGAGGAATACGAGGAGGAGGAAAGAAAGAGAAAGGACGAGGAATATAAGCGTCGACTTGAAAAGCTGGAGGCTGCACGTAGACGTGTGGCTGCCTCCGGTGAGGGCTATGAGGAGTACATTATTATGCTGGAAAAGCAGATACGTACTCTTGAGGGCAAAGTAAATGAGCTTTCATCTGTAAGAGAGGAGCTTGAAAAGACCAGAGCCCTTCTTACCAATGAAACAGAAGTAAGCCGTCGCTTAAGCGAGGAGCTTAGTCAGGCTGAAGCAACAATAATCAGAATAAAAGAGGAAAGCGCTGAGGAAATCAGAAGACTTACTGATGAGCATGAAAATGCAATGGCTCAGCTAAAGACTGAATATGAGGAAAGCATAGAAGCCTTAAATCAGGCGCACACTGAGGAAATTCAGCAAATAAACGAACAAAACGAAGCAAGAATAGAGGAAATTTGCTTATCCCATAAGGAGGAGCTTTCCCGTCTTGACGAGGAAAAGGCACAGCTCATTTATACACACGGCGAGGAAATGAACGCTTTAAGACTTGCACACAGTGAGGAAAAGGAGCAGATAAACGCAGCTCACCTCTTGGAAATCGAGCAGCTTAACGGTCAAATGAGCGCGTTGAAGAATGAATACAGCGCAATTATCAAGGAGCTAGAGGAAAAGAATAAGCTTCTTGCAGAGGAAAAGAATAAGCTTATTTCAGATAAGCGAGTAGCAAATGCCCATGTATATGCTTTACGTAACCAGAAGGGTGAGGACAACGGAGACTTCACATCTCGCCAAAGCTTTGATGAGCTTGAGCGCACCTATCAGGAATTTAAGGCATTTTATAAAAAGGAATGGGCAAAAACAAAGAAATCAATCAAAAAGCAGCTTCTTAAGCCTGTAAATACAGAGCCTGAGAAGAATAAGGAAGAAACAAACCGAGGCGATGAGAACAATGAAGAATAAAAAGAAAAAGCATTCTAAAAAGATATTGATCATAAGCCTTCTTGTTTTGGCAGCAGCAATACTGGCAGTTGCCCTTATGAATGCAAGCTCCATAAGCGAGATTTTTGAGTTTGGTATTATCCCGTCGGAAATAATGATAATGGTAATGGTATTCCTTTTCGTTATTCCCGTAATGCTGATTATCATTATTATCGCTTGGATTAAGGATAGACAAAAATCCAAAGAGGAAAATATAGATATTGTAATTTCCGGTCTACAGGCACCTGCTTACGCAGCAGCTCAGCCCTCCTTCATCTCCCAACCTACCGAAGAAAAGGGAAGAAAGGGAAAAAAAGAGAAGAAGGCAGTAAAAGAGGAAGTAAGAGAGCCTTTGGTACAGGAAACAGAAAAAGAAAGTAAGGCAGAATTGACAGAGGAAGAGGAAAACGAGAGAGCCCCCCGATTCTGTATGCTTTCAAGAATAGATGAAAACAAAAGAAGCTATGAGGCAAGAAGATTCGAAGAGGAGGCAAGTCTTAAGAGATTTTGCGATAACTTCAGGAATTATGCAGCAGCAGAGCTAAGGCTCTACTATGATATTAAGGATATAAGACGCTTTATAGCAGGAATGGCAGTAAGCCCCATAATCATACTACAGGGTATGTCAGGTACAGGTAAGACCTCACTTGCACATGCAATGGGGTCATTTGTAAGGAATACATCAACAGTAATACCTGTACAGCCAATGTGGAAGGAAAGAACCGACTTACTTGGCTATTACAATGAGTTTACAAAGAGATTTAATGAGACCTTACTTCTTGAGAAGATGTATGAGGCAAATTACTGTAAGGATATATACATAACAGTGCTTGATGAAATGAACATAGCACGAGTAGAGTATTACTTTGCAGAATTCCTGTCATTACTTGAATTACCGAATCCGGATGAAAGATATATAGATGTAGTATCTGACGTATGGGAAAGCGACCCTGTACAGTTAAAGGACGGAAGAATCAAGCTACCAACAAATATGTGGTTTATAGGAACAGCGAATAATGATGACTCCACCTTTGCCATATCGGATAAGGTATATGACAGAGCGATGATACTTAATCTTGATGAGAAATCAGAGAGATTTGTAGCACCGAGGACAAAGCCAACGCCCATAACAGCAGAAAACTTCAAGAGATTAACAGTAGAAGCTATGCAGGAATATGAGCTTACAGGCAGAAATATGAAGAGATTGGAGGAGCTTGATAAGTATCTTATCAGCCACTTCCATATAACCTTCGGTAACCGAATAATGAAGCAGATAAGACAGTATGTACCTGTATATGTAGGGTGCGGAGGCGAGGAGCTTGAGGCACTTGACGATATACTGTCAAAGAAGATAATAAGGAAGCTGGAGACCCAGAACCCTGTGTACCTAAGAAGTGCGGCAGAGGGACTTTGCCAGTATCTTGATGAGCTGTTCGGTTACGATAAAATGATACTTTGCAAAAACGCTATCCACCGTCTTGAAAGAAATGCGTAATAGCGAAATTACATTATTTATTTAAAAGAGTTAGGATTATGACAAAAAAACTGATTTATATATTTGGCTCCGCCGTAATCGGTATGCTGGCAGTGCTTGTTGTAGTGCTTACTATGATAGGTACAGGTTCAATAGGAGCTACTCCTACAAGGCTTGTATATCGCTCTGCCACTGTGGAAATGGCATATGACGGAAGCACCCTTACATCAGGTGAGTGGGAGCTTGTCAGCGGTGAGCTTAAGGAAGGACATACTGCATCTGTTACTGTGTCAGGCTCACAGACAGATGTAGGTGAAAGTGACAACTTCATATCCGTAGTAATTCACGACTCAAACGGTGTTGATGTTACAGATCACTACGCAATTGAATATCAGGTAGGTAAGCTTCGTGTCAAGCCCAGATCTCTTGAGCTTCTTTCGGGAAGCTCCGAAAAGGTATACGACGGAACTCCTATAAAAAACAGCTCCGTTGAGCTTATAAACGGTGAGCTGATGGAGGGGCACTCCTTAACCTATGAGGTAACAGGAGAGCTTACCCAGGTTGGAACCACCGATAACGTATTTACAGTAAGCATAGTGGATGCTGACGGAAACGATGTGAAATGGAAATACGACCTTAGGCTTGTCTACGGAAAGCTTACCGTTTCCAAAAAGGAGCTTATAGTTACAAGTGGCTCTTCGACTAAGGCATACGATGGAGCTCCGCTTACAAATCCCGAGGCAAGCTATGTAGTAGGCGCTCTTATGGAGGGACATACGGTAGCTGTTGAGGCGATAGGCTCTATAACAGATGCAGGAGAGGTCAGCAATACTGTTAAGGTTACCGTTACAGATAAAAACGGTCAGGATGTAACGGAAAACTATGAGATTGTAAGAATAGAGGGTGTGCTTAAGGTAACACCTGTTAAAATAACAATAGTTACCGCATCTACCGTTAAGGTTTATGACGGAAAACCCACATCTGCGCCAAAATATGAGCTGGCATCTGAGGGTGGCTTGCTTGAGGGACATAAAATTGTCGGCGCAACCCTTGCTGTGACTCAGACAGAGGCAGGTGTTGCTTATAATGAGCTTACAGACCTTGTTATTCAGAATAGCGAAGGCAAGGATATTACCTTTAACTATGATGTAACGGTTATTAAGGGCATTATTACGGTTACAAAGAGAGAGATAGCTATCCGTACAGGCAGCGATAGCAAAATTTATGACGGCAATGCATTAACCTGTGATGAATGGGAGATTATTTCCATTACGCAGCTGGTTGACGGTCATACAATGGAAATTGCTGTTACAGGTAAGCAGACCGAGGTTGGCTCAAGCGACAATAAGGTGGCTGAAATAGTCATCAAGGATAGCGAGGGCAACAGCGTAAAGGACAATTATAATGTGGTAACACAGCTTGGAACACTTACAGTTAAGTCTGCTGACAATGCAGAGGCGCCTAAGCCCGATGAAAAGGGCGAGGTAGGCGGTAAGCTTGACACAAGCGGAAAAATCGAATTTACCGATACTGACTTACCCCCTGCACTTATGCTGGAAATCAAATCACCAGAAAGTGGAAGCGTATATCTTAAGCTTGCAAGCTTTGGAAAATACGACGGCACATGCTGGCAGACAGCACCTGTTTATAACAAGCTTATCGGAGAGAAATACGGACTTTCATACCTTACAGGTACTGCTATTGAAAATAGTGGAAGCACGCCTGTTTCTTTAATGATTAAATCCTATACAGGCGACTATGTTTTACCTACATACATATCAATGGCAGAGGGTGAGTATACAGTACAGACAAGTGATACTGTAAACGAGGGAGAGAGTGGAGAATATACCGTACCGTATTTTGTATATTCAGGTACAGCCACAGACCTTACTCCTAACGGAATGTATACACAGGATGAGCTTTTGTACAGAGAGTTCGTTTATGAAAGCTATCTTCATATAGACGATGAAACCGAGGAATATATGAAGTCCATTATTGACAAAGAGGGCTTCAGCAAGGATGACGGTGATATTGTAGCTAAGGTAGCATCATATATTCAAAATGCAGCAAAATATAATCTTAAATATAATAAGGCACTTGATAATGAGGACAATAAGGTAATAGCCTTTCTTGAAACATATAAGGAAGGAATTTGTCAGCATTATGCATCAGCAGCCACACTTCTTTTCCGTTCACTTGGCATTCCTGCCAGATACACAGTAGGATATTCCGCAAGTACGACATCTGATACCTGGGCTGAGGTAACCTCAAAGCAGGCTCACGCATGGACAGAGGTTTATATTGACGGTATCGGTTGGATAGCGGTTGAGGTAACAGGCAGCTCATCTGCCGATGAGGAGGATAAGGAAGATGGCGAGGGAGAGGGTAATCCTGAAAATGAAACGGAGAAAAACGGAACTCAGATTTCAGGTCCCGATGCCAATATGGAGATTATACCAATGCTTCGCATCAAATCGGATGCAAGCGGTACAGTATATCTTCGCAATATGAATTACGGTGATTATACAGGCAAGGGCTGGACAGAGGCAGTAACCTACAACAAGCTTCTTGACGAGGTATACAGCATGAATTACCTTGCAAGCATTGCTATTGCAAATAACGGTGGAAAGAGTATAGCCCTGTCAATAGAGGAAATAGAGGAATGTCCGTATCTTTTGCCTTATTTCACCTCTCTTGAAAGACATATCTATGATATTCAGATAAGCGATACCGTTTATAGTGGCTCGGAGAATGCTTATTCGATGTATTACTATGACTACGTGGGATACGGAGAGCATATTAAGGGCAGCTTGGGCGAATATGCAGATGATGAGCTTGAATATAGAAAATTTGTATATTCCAAGTATCTTACCATTGATGACGGAACAAAGGCATATTTTGACGGTGTTATTGAGAAAACAGGCTTTTCAAAGGATGATGATAATATTATCGAAAATGTAGCTGAATATATAAGAAACTCTGCACATTACAGCTTGAAATATGACAGAGGGCTTGACAGTGAGGATAATATTGTAATAGCCTTTCTTGATAAGTATAAGGAGGGCATATGTCAGCATTATGCCTCAGCCGGCGTTATGTTTTACAGAGCCCTTGGAATTCCTGCAAGATATGTAACAGGCTTTATGGCTAATGCCGTAGAGGGTCAGTGGGCGGAGGTTTCCAATATGCAGGCACACGCATGGGTGGAAATCTATATAGATGAGATAGGCTGGATGCCCGTTGAGGTAACAGGCAGCGGAGATGGCTTCAGCAGTGAAGATGGCTATGCTCAGGAGAACAAAAACCTAATTAACGTTCGTCCTGTCAATGTGTATAAAAAGTACGATGGCAAGGCTCTTGTCGCAACAAATGAAATAGTAGGCTTAGAGGCCCTTATAAAAGAGGGATACACATATGAGGCGAAGGTCAACGGCGAGAGGACAGAGCTTGGAATTACAAATAGTACAATTGAATCCCTGATAATTTACGATAAAAACGGTCAGGATGTAACTGAGCTTTTCGAGCTTAAATTCAACACGGGTAAGGTTCAGGTATATATTTCCGAGCTTACAGTTTCCACAGGCTCTTTAGAGACAGTATACGACGGCTTGGAGCACACCTCTGAGGAGTGCAGCTATGAGGGAGAGCTTTCCTACGGTCATAAGGTTTCAAAGCTTGTTACCACAGGAAAAGCATTGTATGTTGGAATCGGTATAAACACCTATAAAATAGCTGTTTGCGATGAAAACGGAGCCGATGTTACAAGCTTTTATAAGATTAACTCAAAGTATGGCACTCTTAAGGTAACAGAGAGGGAGATACATATAGTAGCTAACTCAGATACAAAGGAATATGACGGAGAGCCTCTTGTAAACAGTGGCTATAGCTTGGACGGAGAGCTTGGAGAGAAGAATTTTATAGAAATAGAAATAAAGGGCTCACAAACCAAGATAGGTAAGAGTGAAAATTCAATTAAATCAGTTAAAATTGTTAACGTACTTAACAAGGACGTTACAGCTAATTACAAGATAACATATGAAAACGGAGTTCTTTTTGTAACTCCCAAGAAAAAATAAAGAAAGCAGAGAAATATGCAGTACGGAAAATATTACAAAAGAATATCTTTTATTGCTAATATTCTTAAAACGATCAAGCGTTTTCGCGTGTTGATCATTTCTGTCGTGTCTGTTTGTCTGGCATTAACATCAGGTTATCTTGGAATACAGGGTCATGTTTACGACGAGGTAGAATGTCCTACATCCCTTACATACGGTGAGGAATTTGTTTATGAGGCAGGGGCTGTGTTTGAGGGAGTAGCCTATCAATTCTCACAGGATGCAGACTTTGCCAGCTTTTCAACCTCTGCTCCCATATATCCCGGTACGTATTATGTAAGAGCAGTATCGGAGTCATCCTTCGGTAATCCAAGGTACGGTGATGTACACAGCTTTACTGTGTTACCAAGGGTCCTTGATGTAAGGGTAGAGCAGCAAACCGTTATGTACGGAGAATTACCTAGCGTGTCAGCAGATTTGTTAAACGGGGATAAGATCTCTTGCAGCCAGTTCGCATATGACGATATATCTCTTGAGAAGACAAATATTGCAGCGGTAGCATCTTCGGTAGTGATTACAAACTCTGCAGGTGAGGATATTACATATGCGTATACAATAAATCCTGTTAAGAGCGAGATTACCTTTAATAAAAGGAGCATTACCATTACCGTTGAGGACGCAGACCAAATCTACAACGGCCTACCCTTTAAGCACGAGGTATATGAGCTTACAGCAGGCACACTTGCAAATAATGGCACGGACATTTTGGTAGGTACATTTAAGGATTACATTACAGATGTGGGCGAAAAGGACAATATGCCTACATTTGCTGTGCTTACTAAGGACAACATAGACGTTTCCATTCATTACGATATAAATGTAGTAGAGGGAACACTTACAGTAAACAAGCGTCCTGTCAGAATAGATGTTTCCGACAAGGAATTTGTTTATGACGGCAAGGAGCACTCTAACAAGGAATTTACCGTAAATGAGGAAACTCCTCTTGTGGATGGACACAAGGCAGAGATAAACACTCATACAAATGTAGTGAATAGTGGCAAGGTGAAAAATCTTCTCACTTTTAAGATTTCAGACAGCGACGGTAATGATAAGACAGATAATTACTCCATATTTGTATCCGAAGCATATATTACGGTGTTAAAGAGACAAATCTCTGTAACATCTAAGGATGGCGAATGGGTATATGACGGAGAAAGCCACGGTATGCCGGAGTTCGATATTACCTCTGACACCAAGCTGGCAGAGGGCGACAGTGCCGAGGCTACAGATAATACTCAAATTACAGATGTAAACAGTGAAAAAACAGAAAATATGCTATCACTTGTTATTAATAACGGAGATGGCGAGGATGTTACATCAAATTATGAAATTACTTATACATACGGTGAGCTTACTGTTACACCTAAGCCTATCGAGATTATTACAAATGACAAAGTATTTGTGTATAACGGTAAGGCGCAGACAGATAAGGGATACACAGTAAGTGATAAAACACCTTTTGTTAGCGGTCATGAATCATCTGTTGATACCTACACAACAGTTACAAATGTTAGTGAGGGTGAGGTAGATAATATAATAACCTTAACGGTTAAGGATGGCGACAGAGATGTTACAGCTAACTACGATATATCTATTTCCAATATAGGAAAGCTTAAGGTTACGCCCTTAAGTGTTACTCTTGCTCCAAATCCTGAGACAAAGGTTTATGACGGAACAGACCTTTATGCAAGCAGCATAGATTGCAGCGAGCTTGCAAACGGTCAAACTGCCACAGCAGAGCTTGTAGGCTCTCAGAAGAATGTGGGAACCTCAGCATCTGCAATAGTAGACGGAACCCTTGTTATTATGGACGGTGAAAGCACAGTAGAGCTTGAAAACTACGATATTACCTATAAGGGCTCTACTCTTACAGTAACAAAAAGATATATTAAGATAGCAACAGGGTCTAATGAATGGACTTATGATGATAGCTATCATGAATGTAGGGAGCATAACCTTACAGATAACACAACTCTTGGCTTTAACCATACAACAGAGGTTAAGACAGTAGAGACAAGGGTTAAAAATGTTTCAGACGGTCCGACGGAAAACAGGCTTGCAATCATTGTTAAGGATGAAAATGGCGAGGACGTGTCTGAAAACTATGATATAAGCTACACATACGGTACCCTTTCAATTGATTGTCGCAGGATAGAAATTACATCCGAAGACAAAAGCTGGGTATATGATGATATAATTCACTTCCATAAGGGATTTGATGTTACATCAGAAACAGCTCTTGTAGACGGACATAAGGCTGAGATTGATACATATACCGAAATCAAATATGCTACAGAGGGAATAAAGGACAATGAGCTTACCGCTGTTATAAAAGGCAAAAACAACGAGGACGTGTCTGAAAACTATATTATTTCCTACAAATACGGTGAGCTTGAAATACTTAAGCGCCCTGTTTCTGTAAGCACTGAAACGGACAAATGGATATATGACGGCAAGACCCATTCAAGAAGCGATTATACCATTTCTGATACCACCCCATTAATTGATGGTCACCTTTCCTATTTGATATACGAGGAGACCATTACAGAGGTGAAGGAAGGAAATAAGGAAAACAAGGTTGAAATTGCTATTGACGATGAAACCGGCTATGATGTAACCGAAAACTACGATATTTCATATTCATACGGTACAATAAGCATATTACCCTATGAAATTACCCTTACAACCTCAGATGGCACTTGGGTGTATAACGGAGAAGAGCATAAAAGCATGCTCGTTATTCCAAGTAGGGACTTAATTGCTAATCAGTATATACATTATATTGATTCAACCGGTGCTACAACAGTATGGGATAGTGGTGTAGACAATGAGGTGCAGCTAAAGATTCTTGAAAACGAAACAGAATATGACGTAACCTCAAATTACGACATAACCTTTGTATACGGTACCTTGAATATTACACCCCGTCCAATACACCTTATGACAGATAATAAGACATGGGAATATGATTCACTATCTCATTCTTATCAGCATTATACATTTATAAGTGCTTTTGCTCTTGCATACGGCGACACTATTGAGGTTGTAACCTATGCAGAAATTACCGAAATAGGAAGCAAGGCAAACGAGTTGACTGTTAAGGTAATGAACGGAGATAAGGATTACAGCGATAACTATAGCATCGCCTATTCGTACGGACAGCTTGAAATAACAAAGAGAAATGTATATGTTACGGCAGGATCTGACACAAGAGAATATGACGGTACGCCATTTACATGCGAGAAATACGGCGTTGAAAATCTTCTCTCATTCCATATTCTCACAGCAGAAACAACAGGGGAAATTACAGATGTTGGAACAGCTGATAATTCAATTGTTGAGGGAAGCGTTAAGATAACTACAGCCGACGGTACTGATGCAAGTCAGTATTATGAAATTCACACATATAAGGGAACTCTTGAAATTGTTCCGAGACCTATAGATGTTACAGCAGGGTCTGCAACAAAGGAATATGACGGCACACCCCTTACATGTCCCGACAGCAGCATCACATCGGAAAAGACTCTTGTTCTTGACCACTATTATGTGGCAACCACGACAGGCTCTATTACCGATGTAGGCACATATCCTAACGTTGTTAATCCCGAGAGCTTCCATGTTTATACAGAAAACGGCGAAGACAAAACACATAACTATATTCCTACATTCTATTACGGTATACTTGAGGTTACACCGCGAAAAATTGTAATTTCAACAGGCTCTGCGGAAAAGGAATATGACGGCACACCTCTTACAAATAACGACAGAGCTGTTATAATAGAGGGAAGCCTTGTGCTTGACCATGTGCTTAATATATTCGGCGACGGCTCAATAACCGATGTGGGAACAGCCGAAAACGGATTTGAAGGTACAATTAACGACGGTGAGGGTGTTGATAAAACATCAAACTACCTTGTTGAGTGCAATCCGGGAACACTTACGGTTACTAAGCGAATGGTAACCGTTAAGACAGACAGCGACAGTAAGCTTTATGATGAAACTCCTCTCCTGTCACCTGACGGATACGAGATTACAGAAGGAAGCTTGGTTGACGGACATAAGCTTGTTATGGGAGATAAGCTATCTATTACGGATATCGGCGTCATACCCAATGATGTTAGCTTTACCGTTGTTGACAGTAATGGGCAGGATATTTCCTTCAACTATAAGGTTACAATCGATGCAGGTTTACTGGAAATAAGGCCACATGCAATTATCATAATTACTACCGGCTCAGCGAAGAAGGTTTATGACGGCAAACCTCTTACAAACTCTGTATGTAGCTATGAGGTAACAGAGGGAGAGCTTTTGGATGGACATAGAATAACATCTATAGAAACCACAGGCACAATTACAGAGATAGGCTCTGTCTCCAACTCATATGAAATTACTATTGTTGATGAAACCGGCAGAGATGTAAAAAAATATTACGCATATGATACAAAAAGGCTGGGTAAGCTGACAATTTCAAGCCCGAATGAAGGTGGAGGCAGCTCTATGCTACCGGATATTTCTGATGACGGTACCATCAAGGGTGGAGGAGACTCTTCATCAGGTGGTGGAGAAGCGCCTGTTGCCATAGAATTTAAATCCGAAATCAATGGACCTGTTTACTTCAGATATAAATCCTTTGGCTCATACACAGGAAATAAATGGTTACCCGCACCGGAATATGATAAGCTGCTTGACGATATTTACAGCTATAATTATCTTACCGGTATAGCCACGAGTAAGGCAGGTATTGAAAGCACACCTATCAGCGTTAAGCTGAAGGGCACTCAATATATGCTGCCGTATTATGTGGAAATGAAGAGCTTCAATTACAGCATTCAGACAAGTGATGTAATATATGCCGGTGATAAAATGGAATATGAGGTTGATTATTTCCTTAACACAAATATAAGCAACATTTTAGATGTTGACCTCGGTGAATACTCTGACGAGGAGCTGGAATACAGAGAATTTGTTTACGAAAATTATCTTGATATAGATGAAGAAACAAAAGCATATATGGATAAGATAATTTCGGAAAATCAATTCAGCTTAAGCGATAAGGCTGTTGTTTCAAAGATAGCATCATATATCCAAAATGCTGCAAAGTACAATTTGAATTATAATGAAAATCTTGATAATGAGGAGAACATAGCGATTGCATTCCTTAAAAACTATAAGGAGGGCATATGTCAGCACTATGCTTCCTCTGCGGTACTTCTTTACCGTGCCCTTGGAATTCCCGCAAGATATGTGTTAGGCTATGTGGGTGAGGCTGAGGCAGGAAATTGGGTTGAGGTAACAGTTAAAAATGCCCATGCCTGGGTAGAGGTATATATAGATGGCGCAGGATGGGTTTATGTTGAGGTTACCGGAAGCTCCGATAACGGATCCGGCGGCGGTGGCGGCGAAGAAGGCGATGAAAAACCGGGCGGTGGTGGCGGTAATGGCGGATCTGACCTGGATATGAGTGGTCAGATAAACGGTGAAAATGTAGCCGATCCTAACGGTCCTTCACCTACGGTTATTGAAATCAAATCCGACTTTACAGCTCCTGTTTACTTAAGGCTTGGCTCCTTCGGTGCTTATACAGGAAACGGTTGGCTTCCTGCTGTGGAATACGATAAGCTTCTTGATGGTATTTACAGCTATAACTATCTTAGCGGAATTGCTATGAAAAATAAGGGAATAGATGCTATTTCCACAAGCATAAAGATTGATAACAGTCAGTACTTTATTCCTTACTATGCCGCAATGGGAGAATTCAATTACGATATTCAGACAAGCGACGTAATAAATAAGGGCACAAATAACGCCTTTGATATGGAATATTATTTCTATGGCGGCTACGGACTTGGTCTTGAGGGCTATCTCGGTGATTATGCCGACGAGGAGCTTGAGTATAGAGAGTTTGTATACGCAAACTACCTTCAGATAGACGAGGAAACAAAGGAATTTATGGATGGAATTATAGAAAAAAATAAATTCCGTTCAGATGACTTACGTATAATCAGTAAGGTAGCAAGGTTTATTCAAGGCTCCGCAACATACAATCTTGACTATGATAAAACACTTGATAAGCAGAAAAATGTTGTAATTGCATTCCTTGACACCTATAAGCAGGGTATATGTCAGCATTATGCTTCCTCTGCGGTTCTCCTTTACCGTGCCCTTGGAATCCCCGCAAGATACACCTTGGGCTTTACAGGCTCCACCGTAAAGGGCGAATGGTCAGAAATTACTGCAAGCCAGGCACACGCATGGGTTGAGGTATATATTGACGGAGTTGGTTGGATTAATGTGGAGGTTACCGGCGCATCTAACGGTGGCCCCAGTAGTGAAGGTGGTAATGAAGCTATAAAGCAAAGACTCGAAATCAGACCTGTTGATATTGATAAGGGCTATGACGGAACTCCGTTATATGCAAAGAACGAGCTTGCAGTAGATTTTGGCTCCTTACTTGAATTACTTCTCAATAAAGGCTATACCTATGAGGTTACAGTATCCGGCAGCCGTACAGAAATGGGCAGTAGCTTCAGCAATATAGAAAGCTTCAAGATATTTAACCAGAACGGAAACGATGTTACTGATCAATTTCTCGTTATTTGTGAGCCGGGTATTATTACTATTACCAAGCCACAAATTGTGATTTACCCCTACAGCAACCAGAAGTATTATGATGGAAAGCCTCTTGAATATGCACCTGATGAATACTTCATTATGGATATTCCGGACGGACTCAGAGTAGAGTTTGAGCTTTCAGGCTCTATTACCGATGCCGGCGTAATGGACGGAGCAGAGCTACGCGATTTGCCCATTAAGGTATACGATTCCAATAATAATGATGTTACGGATGATTACTACATCAAGTTTGACGGTGATTTCCTTAGAATTGACAAGAGAAGCATCACTATTAAAACTCAATCAGCTAGTAAATCCTATGACGGTACTCCACTTACATGTGATGAAATTTATGTGGTCAGTGGATCTCTTGTAGAGGGACATACTATTTTTGCTGAGGTAACAGGATCTATAATTGTTGAGGGTGAAGCGAAGAATACAGTGGATATGATGACCTTTGCTATACTTGATGCAGACGGTGTCGATGTAACTAAAAACTATAATGTTGAGCTTTTGCTTGGCACACTCACAATAGTTCCGTAAAACAAAAAAGCTCTTGGGCAACCAAGAGCTTTTTTCTTTTAGTATAAGCTTTCGTATTTTATTTTGGATATTTCTCCGTGTCCGGGATAAAAGGTAATGTCGGGGTCAAGGCTTAAAAGACGAACTAAAGAGGCTTGCAGATTGACCCTATTTCCATATTTGAAGCCTGTATTGCCGTATCCGTTTTTAAATAGGGTATCACCCGTTATCAGAAGCCTTTCCTCCTCACAGAGAAGACACATAGAACCGGGTGTATGTCCGGGGGTGTGTATGATTTTAAAGGTAATCTTATCATTTTCGCCTATTGAAATAAGGCTTCCGTCATTAACCGTTATATAAGGATAATCGTAAGCCTTAGACGTAGTAATATAGGGTGTAAGATTAGCTTCGGGATCAAGTAAAACCTTTAATTCATCTACATGGCAAAGGATTTTTGCATCTCTGAAGGTGGCAGCATACTTGTCAATATAGTCCACGTGGTCAAAATGACCGTGGGTAAGCACTATATAATCTACACATAGCCCCTCTTGGTTTACAAAATCCGTAATTTTGCGTATGGGAACACCGCAGTCTATAATCATAGCACGTTTACTTTCTTCTGTATAAACAATATATACGGAAGAGTCAAGCAAGCCACCGTCAATTTTTTTAATCATAAAATCACCTCTTAGACCTATTGTACACCAAATCCGTCAAATAGTCAACCTTATTATTTGTCTTGATAACAGTACAATTTTATGTTGAAATCCTTATAAAAATATGATAAACTGAATATATAAAGCTTTTGTGAGGTGCTATATGACATCTGAAAATTCAAGAAAAATCAAGCTTCTTAAGCTTTGGGAGCTTTTAAAGTCGGAAACAGACGAAAATCACCCTATGGACACTGTGGAAATTATTGCGAGGCTGGCAAAGGAGGGCATTGAGGTAGACAGAAAGATACTGTATACTGATATAGAAACCCTTAATAACTACGGCTACGAGGTGCTTAAGGACAGGGGTAGACGTAACCGTTACTATGTAATGGACAGAGGCTTTGACGTACCTGAGGTGCGTATCCTTATGGACGCAGTACAGGCGGCAGGGTTTGTAACCGAGAAAAAAACCGAGGAGCTGCTTCACAAGGTAGCTAAGCTGGCAGGCAGCAAAAAGGGCGAGGTGCTAAAGGAAAATATAGCCAAATTCAGCACTGTAAAAAGCATAAATGAAAGTATTTACTATTCCATAGACAAGATTATCTCTGCTGTGGAGGACGGCTGTAAAATCGGCTTTAATTACTTTGATTATGACTTGAGACGTGGCAAATCGTTCAGAAAAAGCAAGGAGGAGCCTCTTAAGGATAAGTGGTATGTTGTAAATCCCATTGCCACTGTTTTTGACGATGACCAGTACTACCTTATATGCTATGACGATAAGCACGAGGGTCTTGCAAATTACCGTGTTGACAGAATGGACAGGGTACAGATTCTTGAGGAAAAGATAACTCCCAACCCCGATATTGAAAACATTGACCTGGCAGAGCGTCAGCGTCAGATGTTCGGTATGTTTTCAGGCGAAATCAAGACAGTAACCTTTGAGGCGGACAGAGGCTTAATTGACGTAATTTTCGATAAATTTGGCAACCGTGTTGAAATTTTCCGTACAGATAAGGAAAAAATTCACTGTAAGGTGGAGGTACAGGCGGGTCCCATGTTTATTGCCTGGTGCTGCTCCTTTGATAGCCGTTTGCGTGTTACCACACCGCCGTCCGTTGTAAAAATGGTAAAGGACCACTTAACTAAAACACTTGAACAGTATAAATAAGAAAAACGCGACACTGTGTCGCGTTTTTTCTTTATTTTAGTTATCAGTCGGTCTGTAAGTAAAGAATTCAAAGTCTGCATGGCAGGCAGGGTCGATTTCTCCACCTGAAAGGTCGTGGCAGCACATACCGATAAATGTGCCTGTATGTCCCTCATGACCGATATCACCGTATGCCTCATCTGAAAGGTTGGAGCAATCAAGCTCACCGCCTATGTCGGTGTAATTTACACCGTCAAGGGAGTAGGAATATTTAAGAGTCAGCTCATCAATATTTACCTTTAAGTAAACCGAGGTAGCATCACCTATGCTTATTCCACACATAAGGGGGTTATAGAATTTAAGATTGTCACGTACAAATACACGAAGCACGTTGTCGCCCTCATCGCCCTTAGACATATAGAGATAGAAGAAGTTATAAGTATCGTACATTACAGTAAGACCTGCCATCTGCTGGAAGTTATCAGGCTTGAATTCAAGCTTGGTAATTGCTTCTGCGTGGTGATGCTGAAGCCTGCGCGCCACCAGCGCCTGAGTATTCCAGGAGGTTATGGAATCTCTGCCGTAAAGACGGAGATATCCCTTGCGCTCGGTAAGTGAGCCGATTTTTTCATCGAAGGGAATACGCAAGGTCTTAAATGAGTGAGGAAGTGCGTCAATATCAAAGGTGGTAGTTTCGGGAGCAGGTGGGAATTCGTAGGCATCAAGGTCAATATTAACCTCAGTAGGAGGAGTAAGACCGCTTTCCTCAAGCCTTAACCAGCCCTTTCTGTCCCAAACAACCTTTGCAATTGCTGTTTCTCTGCCAAGGATACATCTCTTCTTGCTTGTAATAGGACGTCCGCAAAGGTAGGGAACATACCACTCGCCGTTTTTGGTTTCAACAAGGGAGCCGTGACCGGTGCGCTGCAAGGGAGAATAGGGATTGTGTCTTACGGTAAGCAATGGGGCAGGGTCAGCCTCATAAGGACCGAAAATGCTCTTTGAACGTGCCATTCTGATGCCGTGATTGTACATCGTACCACCCTCAGCCACCATAAGGTAGTAATATCCGTCCTTTTTGTAAAGGTGAGGTGCCTCTGTTGCGCCAATCTCCGTACCCTTGAATATGCAATGAACCTCTCCTACAAGCTTCTTTTCTTCGGGAGAATATTCTTGCATAAGAATACCGGAGAAGTCGTGGTTTTCCATTCTGGAGTCCCATCTCATATTGAGAAGATACTTCTTTCCGTCGTCATCGTGGAACATAGACGGGTCAAATCCACTGGAATTAAGGTATACAGGCTCACTCCAATCGCCGTAAAGGTCGGTGGTTGTAACAAGATAGTTGGGTGTATCCTTAAATATTCCGTGGAAATTCTTAGTGTTTGTGTATATCAAATAAAAGGTTCCGTCGCAATAGCTAAGACAGGGTCCCCAGATTCCACCGGAGTTTGGATCTCCCTTCATATCAAGCTGAGAAACACGTCTTAAGGGTGATGGCAGCTCCTCCCAGTGAACAAGGTCACGTGAGTGATAAAGCTGAACTCCCGGAAACCATTGGAATGTAGATGTAGCAAGATAAAAATCGTCTCCGACTCTGCAAATAGAGGGGTCCGGATGGAAGCCCGGAATAATTGGATTGATAGCCTTTACCATAATTTAGCTCCTTAAATCATTATTTACTTAAGTATACCATTTTTTTATTTTGAAATCAATAATAAAGAATAAATAGATAAAAATCTATTTACTTTTTTGTAAGTTGATGTATAATGGACTTAGAAAGCTTTCATTTGGAGGAGTTATGATAAACGAAAAGATTATAGATACCCATGTGCATATAGAGGCGTGGAATAATGAGGAATATAAATCATTTACAGATTGCTTTGAGGGACACAGAGAGCAGTCGGGTATTAAGTCATTTAATATTTGCTGTCTGCCATCACCTATGAGGGCTGTCTGCAATAATATGATGGCAGCGTTTTATAAGCTGAAGCATAAGAATACATATGCCCACGGCGCACTTGACCACATAATCTGGCCAATTACCGAAAATATGCCAAAGGGAATGGACCTTGTTACTCAGTATAAGGAGCTTATGGCAATGGGCTTTGACGGAATAAAGCTTATAGAGGGTAAGCCCACAGCTCTTAAGCCGCTTGGTGGCAATCTTAATCATCCTGCTCTTAATAGGCTGTATGCAGAGCTGGAAAAGGACAATACCCATGTAGTGTTCCATATAAATGACCCTGCGCCCTTTTGGGATATTACCAAAATAGCTAAGGGCGAGCTGGACCAGGGCTGGTTTTACGGTGACGGCACATATCCCACCCACGAGGAAATATTTGATATGGCGCACAAGCTTTTTGAAAGCTATCCGAGACTTAAGGTAACCCTTGCACATTTCTTCTTCTGTGGAGAAAATCCCGACCACGTGGCTGAATTATTCCAAAAATATCCGAATCTTTGCGTAGATTTAACCCCGGGCTGCGAAATGTACCACTCCTTTGAGGCCAATTACGAATACTTTAAGAAATTCTTTGAAAGGTATTCTGACAGAGTGCTTCTCGGTACAGACGGCACATTCCCTTGGGCAACCAAGAGTCACGTCTGGTGCATTGAGGTGCTTTATAAATACATCGCCACTACGGAAAAGACTATGGCATTTGATGATTCTATTCTTACAGGCATCGGGCTTACAGGTGAGGCAAAGGAAAACATCCTTTATAAAAACTACGAAAGACGTGTGGGTGAAACACCTAAGGAAATAGATAAATCCCTTTTAAAAGCGTATATAGATAAGTATAAATGCTTACTTTCCGATGATGAGTGGAAGAATATAGAGCCACTCTACAATGAATACCTTAAATAAGAAAAAGCTCCGATATGCATCGGAGCTTTTATTTATTTTACAATCAGCGTAGCATTAAGGGGTGGTGCCATATAGGAATCGCCCTCTATACTGAATAAAACCGGCTTTTCCTCAGGGTTAACCACAATATAAGCCACCTTACCGTCATCGGCTTGCCATGTAGAAGACAGTAAACGGGGGAGTAGGGCCTTTTCTTTACCTCTTGTCATAGGTATTTCTGTTATGCCACATTTTATATCTGGAGCCTGACACATTCTTCCGTGGTGGAGATATTTTTTACCCACCGTATTATAAAAATTCGTTACATTTTTAATAAAAATCAATGCTTTTTCCATATTTGGCGCATGGTCAAAGTCACGTGTGCTCCAATGGGTCATAAGGTCACCGTTTGGCGCAAGGGTAAGGGTCATTATATCACCGATAGAAAAGGAATAGGCAAGACGGTAACGGACCGTATCAATTTTTGTGTCAAAGGGACAGCCACATTGATTGCCCATAAAGTTGCGTACATATTCGTGATAGATGTATGCATATACAGGCACAGGAGTTCCGTAAGGATAATTAAGCTCAAAACGGTTGTCACTCATCATAAGACTACCGATAAATGGCTCAGCTGCTGCACTTTCACAGCCAAACAGCATACCCGGCGCAGCCTTGTTCCACTCAAGAAGAAGATTTTGCATATTGGAGGTCATCCACTCACCCGGCATAGGTGGGTGATTATGATTCCTTGCATAGCACATATACTGTCCGCCACCGTGGTTCTGGTCAAGTATCTGGGCATAGTCCACTCCACTCTTGAAAACAGGAGAGTAGGCTTCGTTAAGTATCTCACGTCCACGTGTAGATGCTGGGCAAATATCGTAGCCGTATCGCTGATAGGGACAGCAGGTTATACCAAGCAGAGGCTTGTTTTCAGGAGAACAACAAACACCGTCAAGTACATTTTCATTCTTGATTTTTTCTTCACAGTTATATTCATCCACAAGTGTGCTTTGCTTCGTGTAGCCAAAGCCGGAGCAGTAAATGCCTAAAAGGTCACCGTTTTTGTGCAGCTCATCTCTGAATTCGTTAAACAGCTTTTCTCCACCGTATGGAGGCCATACATATGGTGGTGCCCAAGGGGCAGTGCCCTCCCAATGCATTAAAAGTGCTAAAATGTGACACCCTGTGTCGTTTTTTATCTTATTAAGAATAGGTAATGCATTAGTATAAGGGAACAGAGCGTTTGGCTCCATCTTGTCCATATCGTGTATTCCACGCACAGGGTAGGTAACAACCAAGGGCGGATTTTCATACCACTTGGGCAAGGATTTATTGTCCTTAATAGGAACTAAATTGCTTGGCAAATTGCTTTCAAACCAGCTACGGTATATTTCTGCGGCAGATTTCCATTCACCAGTACAGGCTGACCACACAACAGGGTAATCGGTTTCATAGCCTTCTCCGTAGCCCTTACCCGAATAAAGACGCATTTGTAATGAAATTCCACTACCGTCAGCGTAAAAATCTACACCTTTAAAGCTTCTTTTAGGGTCGTGTGCGCCTATATACAGGCCAACATCATCAAAATGATAGGACAAAAACTGAGAGCATACCTTGTTAGGAAAGATAAAATACGCACCCGACATAGGATATTCCATTTCGTATCTTGGAAGTGCTGTTTCATCAGTAAGTAATATACCCTCATCATATGGAAATAGTATTCTTCCACCGTTCTTGTTATTGTCAATAAGACGGGGCATACAAATTCTGGGTATTTCTATCCACTCAAGAGTATACTTGTCCGGCACAGAATCTACCTTAACCCACCAGCAAATATCATTTTCGGCTGAAACACTTATGCTTACCCTAAGGCTTGAAAGCTCATTTTCAAAGTCTGAGTACACAAAACAGCCGTCCACGTGGCTGAATTTTCCATTTGTTGCGTCGGAATAGATACATTTTCCGTCAGTATCACGCAATCTTAGTCTGAAAATCGGGCTTACATCTGCACAGCACTCCCTTTCCCCAACCTTTAAAGAGGAAATAAGTCCTTTTTTTGTATCAAGAGTAAGCTCCATATTATTTGCCAAAAGTGTATACATTTTCGCCTCCGTAGTATGCTTAGTCACTCTAATTATATCATTATGTAATTTAAATGTCAAGTATATACAGTCTTGATTTTAAAGGTGTTCTGTGTTAAACTAAAATTAGAAATACGTTTTTAGGAGGAACTATGAGAAAGATAATTGACAGCCACCTTCATATTTCAAAATGGGGAGATGAGGATTTTATTTCCTGCTTTGATAAATATGTTAAGGAGCAGAATATCCACGCACTTAACATTTGCGCTATCCCTAGCAGACAGTCAAATGTGTGTAATAACATTGTAATGGGACTTTATAAGCTTGCGCGCCCCAATACCTTTATACACGGTGGTGTTGAATATATCCATGTTCCCATTAATAATATGCCAAAGGATATGGATTCCGTTACACAGTACAAGGAGCTTATGGAAATAGGCTTTGACGGAATAAAAATGCTGGAGGGCAAGCCAACCGAGCATAAAAGAATAGGTAAAAATCTTAATCACCCTTCCCTTGACGCAGTTTATGACCAGATGGAAAAGGACGGCACTCATCTTTTAATGCATGTAAACGACCCTGACGAATTTTGGGATGCAAGCAAGGCGCCGGACTGGGCAGTAGCAAACGGTTGGGCATATCTTGACGGTACCTTTTCCTCATATGAAGAGATACAAAGACAGACTATCGGTATTCTTGAAAATCACCCTACCTTGCATTTGACCCTTGCTCATTTCTTCTTCTGTGGCAAGACACCGGAGCTTTTGTGTCAGCTTTTTGAAAAATATCCTAATCTTTGCGTTGACTTAACTCCCGGTGGAGAAATGTACGTAGAGTTTGAGAAAAATTATGAATACTACAAGGAATTCTTTAATAAGTATTCCGACAGACTTATTTTCGGCACAGACAGAAGCTATATGGAAGATAACCAATATGAGGATTGGCTGTTTAATGTAGTTACTACATTCCTTGGCACCGACAAGCCCGTATTAAGCTTTGACGATAAGGAGCTTTTAGGTCTTGACCTTTCACAGGATAAGGTTGATAATATTTTCTTTGCCAACTTTGAACGCAGAGTAGGCAAGACACCTAAGCCTATTAACAAGGAAAAATTCAAAGCCTACATAGAAAAATACTCCTTTGTTCTCACCGAAAATGATAAGGCAAGAATCAAGCCACTTATACAGAAATATCTCTGATGTTTTAAACAAATAGCATTCAGCCTTGATTTATTTTTAAAATTATGCTATAATTTGTTAACAACTTTTAAGGAGGTAAGCCTATGATAATCGGATATGCAATCACTCTGGCTCTTTCACTGGGCTTACTGATTGCCTACACAGTAATGGTTAAAGTCAAGGAATTCTGGTTAACCATGCTGTACATATGTGTTACGGTAGTTAACCTTGGATATCTTATGCTTTCAATGGCGAATACTGTTGAGTTTGCTATTTTTGCAAATGATGTATCATATTTTGTCAGCGTATTTCTGTCTATGTGTATGCTTCTTATCATTGTACGTCTTTGTGGATTTGAAATTAAAAGGACACACATCATTACCTGTGTATCACTTGGTGCAATAATGTTTGCCATAGTGGCAACGGTAGGATTTTTGCCCTAGTATTACAAGAGTGTGGAAATTGAAGCTGTTAACGGCGCAACAAGGCTTGTTAAGGAATACGGTCCCTTACATTTTGTATATCTCGTTTATTTGATTGGATACTTTGTGGCTATGATAGCTGCAATTATCCATTCCATAAAGAAAAAGAAAATAGGCAGACCTAAATTTGCAGGTTTTATTGCAGGTATCGTTTGTGGCAATATTATTGTGTGGCTGTTTGAAAAATTTATTGACTGGGAGTTTGAATTCTTATCGGTCACATATATTATTTCAGAGCTTTTACTCCTGCTTTTATACTGGATGATACAGGATTATGTTCACTTAAGAGATGTACATAAGTATGCGCCG
Organism: Eubacteriales bacterium; assembly: GCA_045542275.1. Taxonomy (GTDB): domain Bacteria; phylum Bacillota; class Clostridia; order Oscillospirales; family CAG-272; genus RGIG2000. Next base: position 23,490 of record JAZQKP010000030.1, read on the forward strand.
AGAAGAGAAGAAAAGCTTGGTATAGATATTGCAACTATGCCCATGGATATAAAAATCGGCAAGGTTTTGCTAAGCCTGAAAGAGGGAGAGCAGCTTGCATCAAGAGAACGTGAAATATTGGAGCTTATACTTGATAACAGGAAGCGCCGTGAAATCGCAGAGGAGATACACCTTTCCGAAAACACAGTAAAAACCTATACAAGAACCTTATATTCCAAGCTTGGCGTTACCAGCCGTGAGGAGCTGTACGCTTTACTCCTTCATTAAATTTAAATATTAAAGACGATGGCTGACCATCGTCTTTTTTTGTTTAAAAAACAGCTTGTTTTAAGGAGAATCTTTAATTTTCACCCCTTTTTCACCCCTGAATTACTAATTTTCACCCCTTAAGGGTGTACAAACAGAATACATATGATAATGCTTGCGATGCAAAATGTAACGTATGTAATGCAGAGAGAACACCCTCTGCCCACGAATACGATGATGACTGTGATACAACATGTAATGTATGTGGTGAAACCAGAACAGTTAACAGCAATAAATAACAAAAAAGGGCGACACGTGTCGCCCTTTTTTCTTTTTGAAGATATAAATTCACATAATCTATTTTAAAATCACACGCTTTGGCGCACGCCAAACGGTAATTTCCGATGAAAGAAATTCGCCCTTTGTAATCCCCTCAAGGTCGGCAAGAGCTTTGATTTCCTTATCCCCCATACCAACAATTACATCGCAGGGCAGAATACCCTTTGCCGACACATCTGCAAACTGGTCAACGTCGCAAACAAGCACACCGTCATGGCCTGCTGTTGCAAATACTGTCATTTCACCGTCGGTTTCGATGTTTTTAACCTTCATATCAAAGAGATTAATAATGCTTGACTTACTCTTTTTAGTGCTTTGATTGATTTTTGGAAGGGCAGGAGTCCTTGCAAGCTTTTTAAGTGGCGCATATCTTACACCAAACTCACAGGGGAAGCTGTCAAAGCCACAAATCTTCGGTTCAATGGGGGTATAATCGCCGTGTTTTGCATCTGCAAAGATGCATTTTGTTTTTATTGAGCCCTTGTCCATGCCTGTAATTTTTTCAAGCTCTGTAGCCCTCTTAATACCCTTTGTATTTCTTGAATGTAAAATATTGAAATCAATGCTTTTTCCAAAGCCATGCTCCATTAAAATCGGCTGATATTCTGTGAAAATAATGTTATTTTCAACCACGTCCCCACAGTTTTCGTACCAAACGTGCATATGGATAGAGTTGTTTACCGTTATATTGTTGTGTACATATCTGCCAAAGCCCTCACGTAGCTTTATACCGCCGTTTAAGCACAAATTATTGTAAATTTCATAATTTGAGGAGCCGTCATCAAGGTCAATATCCCAGCCTCTGTCACAACGGAATCGGCTGTTTCTGATAACCGATTTGTTGCAGTCAAGAAAGGCATACTTGTGAATTTCGCTTTGCTCAAGGTCGCTTAAATGCCAGAATCTGTCTCTGCCCCAGGAGTTAAAGCTACCGTGGTCGCCTGTTTCCTTAACCGTGTCAAAAACATCGCATCCGTCAATTATATGTCCGCCAAATGTGCCCTCAGAAATATTTATTCCCGCACGGGATGCGTCGTAAATGCTGGTATTGATAACGCTGATACCGTAGGACATTGAAATTTCAACACCCGTCGCCTGCTTTTCAACTATGCCAACATGCTCAATCAGGCAATCCTCCACAGCACATTTTTTCGGATATGCATTACCCTTAGGTCCTCTTTTTTTATCAATCACAAGAAAGCTCTGACTTTCGGTAGCCTCAAACAAGGGGCTTCTTACACAGCTTGGCTTACCCACAAAGCAAACGCCACTTGCCCCAAGGTCCTTGAAATGACATTTCGAAACAGTAATATTACTGTTTTTTCCGTCAACGAAAACACCGTTTGTGCCGATATCAAAAAGTGAGCATTTTGAAACAGAGCAGTCCCTTGAATTTGTAAAGTAAACAGCGCCACCCCTGTAAATTGTCCAGTCACTTCGTAATAAGGGCTCATTTGTGAGCATAAACGTTCTTTTTGCCCGTCTTATTTTAACATTTTCAAGGCTTACGTTTTTACACCCCTTAAACACGAAAAAGCTTGAATTTACGCAAATTTCCGCACTGTCCAGGCTGTGACCGGGCTTTAAAATCACATAAACACGCTTGTTTTCCTTATCAAAATACCATTCTCCCGGCAGAGTCATCTCCTCACGCACATTTTCAATGTACTTAAAGTCGGAGTGCATACCCATCTGCCTGTTATTCTGCCATCCACCTATATATGTAAGGCATCCGTTTTCATCCTTACCCGTCACCTCATAGGAAAATCCGCCCCAGTTGTGTCGGTGCATTGCGTGAATATAAGCACCCTTGGGATTTTTCCACTCATCAGCCTTAGCCTTTGATAAAACATCACGTGAAAAACCACCGAAAATTCTTATATTTGGATTATACTTGGGGAAGCGTGCCATCTGATATTTTTCACCGTTAATATAAAGCGCATCAGCTTCGTATTCCGTCCTTGCGGAAAATACACCGTTGCCCTCATCTACCCAACCGTCAATTTTGGCACAGCCCTGTATAACAGTATTTTTGTCACCTCGAATTATGATGTCCTCACCCTTAACCAAAATCGCACCGGTCAGATTGTATACACCGTTTTTCAAGCAAATAACAGCTTTTTCACCCTCTATATGACAGGTAAATCCACCTGCTTTCTTGCTTCTTATCAATGACGAAAGCTTTGCATAAGACAGCGCCTTCAACTGCTTTTCACGGCGCTTCGCCTCATTTTTATCAGCAAACACCTCAAAATAGCAAAGGTCAGAGGGCAATTTTTTATAAAGAAGCTCAGCGCACACGCCAAAGCCGTATTTTTTGTCACTATGGGTCAAATAGGTATAAAACATAATCCACCTCAAAAGCGTAAAAGCGTTTTTCTTCATTATACCTTGAATAATGAATAAAGTCAATTACATAAATCAAAAGCTATATGAATTTATGCTGATTGACATAAGGATAGCTTTCGTGATATAATCAAGTCAAAGAACAGGGCAGAAAAGGGGATAGCTATGAACAAAAGAGCTTTAAGAGATAAAATATTAGGATGCTTTAACGGTAAAAACGTAGGTGGAACACTTGGCGCTCCTCTTGAAGGAAAGAACGGCTTTTTCGATATTGAATATTTTATTCAACCGAATATTGTAAATAATCCACAGCCCAATGATGATTTGGATTTGCAGATTTCCTCCTTGAATGCCGTAAGAAGATTTGGCAGAAACGTGAATTCGGAAATTCTGGCAGAATATTTTAATATCTTTGTTAATCCCAGCTGGGCAGAATACGGCGTTGGCAAATCAAATTTAAGACGTGGTATTCCCACACCCATATCGGGATACCATTCCAACAGCTATAAGGACAGCTGTGGATCCTTTATCCGTAGCGAGATTTGGGCGTGTCTTTGCCCCGGTCATCCGGAAATTGCTACTCGCTACGCATATTTCGATTCTTCCATCGACCATGCAGATGAGGGAACCTACGGTGAGGTATTCTGGGCAGCTGTTCAAAGCGCTGCCTTTGTAGAAAGCGATGTAAGAAAGCTGATTGATATCGGTCTTAGCTATATCCCAAGCGCAAGCGCACTTTATAAGGGAATCACCCTTGTTGTAAATTGCTATGAGAATAAAAAGACATATGAGGAAGCAAGGGATATTGTCTTTAAAGAGGTATCTGGCGCCTTTTCCTACCAACACACTAAGCTAAAGGATATTAAGCTTACACAGTATAAGCCATCACCTGCAGGATTTGATGCACCTCAGAATATAGCAATCGCTATTTTGGGCTTGCTATACGGAGAGGGAGATTTCGGCAAGAGTATGCTTCTTGCTGTCAACTGTGGAGAGGATGCCGATTGCTCAGCAGGAAGCCTGGCAGCGACATTAGGCATTATTCTTGGCAATTCTCAGCTCCCTGAAAAGTGGATAAAGCCCATTAATGATGTAATTATTGTTGCATCGCTTAACACGCTGGATTATGGTATGACAATGAATATGCCATTCTTTATGCCTAAATCCACACAGGAATTGACAGACGAAATTATTCGTTGCATACCCAAGATGTTAAGCACCGATGCATATGATATAACGGATGAGGGTCTTGAGATATTCCCCAAGGGTGATTTTTATTGCAAGGATACCGATGTAGTTTATTACGAGGGCGCATTCGGTAACAGAGGAAGCGAATATTTCAACACTACTGAGCTTATGGAACTGCCTCATTATTCCGTTTTCAAGGAATTTTCTCTCTTTAAAATGCAGGCAATTTACGAAAATGATTTCTTCTTCGAAAACGGAAAGGAAACATCTGTCAAGCTGAAAATCTACGATAACGGAGAGGCAAAAATTCAGCATTGGCTTACCATTCGCGCATATACGTCTAACGGGGTAGAAGTAAAAGAAAAGGTTTCCACCGTTCCCTTAAGCAATTGCAACGGTGATGTAATAGAGAAGACCTTCCACATTCTGCCCACACAGGTTGAGGGCGATAAATTTGACATCGTGTTTGATATATCCATGGAAGGCCACGCAAGTATGAATCTGCTTAAATTAAGCTTTTTTGCAAAATAAGAGACAGAGAACCGTCCCCTGTCTGTGCCCTGTCTGTGATCATTTGAAGAAGAAAGGTATGTATCAGTGATATGAAAAATTACGACATTCATATTCGTGACCCATTTGTTATATTTGAAAATGGACGATACTATATGTATGGAACACGAGGCGAAAATTACGGCATATGTGTTGGAGGCTTTGACGTTTACGAATCGTCTGACCTCGTTTGTTGGAGTGAACCAAGGCAATGCTTTGATTCGGCAAAATTCAATATGAATACGGGGGCAAACTGGGCACCCGAAGTGCATAAGTACAACGGAAAATATTATATGCTTGCTTCGTTTCCAACTAAAAATGAAATGTTTGGAACATACATTTTGAAATCAAGCAGTCCTCTTGGTCCTTTTGAACCGTTGACAGGGTGTGCAGTAACCCCGCACGAGCAAAGCTGCATTGACGGAACACTGTTTGTAAATGACGGTATTCCTTACATATTTTACTCACACGATTGGCCTGATAATTATGTTGCAGACGAGGGTGCGTATGTTGGAGAAATTTGCGCAGCACAATTGAGTGCTGACCTTACTCAAATTGTTGGAGAGCCGTGGGTTGTTTTCGCATCAAACGAATCGCCTATTTCCAAG
>JAZQKP010000031.1:0-110239 GCA_045542275.1 Eubacteriales bacterium
ACAGTTTTTGAGGGATGTATGCCTGTTGAGGTTATGGCAAAAAGAGGCTTTGAAACACTTTTATACGGACCTATGAAGCCTGTGGGTATTGAGCATCCTGAAACTAAGGAAACATATTATGCCGTTGTACAGCTCCGTAAGGAAAATAACGAGGGCACAATGTATAATCTTGTGGGATTTCAGACCCATCTTAAATTTCCTGAGCAGAAAAGGGTATTTTCTCTAATTCCCGGACTTGAAAATGCAACGTTTTTAAGATACGGAGTTATGCACAGAAATACTTATTTAAATTCCCCCGGAATCCTTAACTGTAGCTATTCACTAAAGAAAAATCCTAAGGTTTTCTTTGCAGGACAAATGACAGGAGTTGAGGGATATATTGAATCTGCATCCTCAGGCTTTGTAGCAGGTATAAATGCTGCTAAATTAGCTTTGGGCGAAGAGCAGATCGATTTTACCGACAAAACGGTAATTGGTGCATTATCGCATTATGTAAGCACAGGTAGTGCAACAGGTAATTTTCAGCCAATGAATGCCAATTTTGGTATTGTTGCTCCTCTTGATTATAAGGTTAAGGGTGGCAAAAAGGCAAGAAATGAAGAAATAGCAAAAAGAGCACTTAAAGTCATAGAGGAAATAAAAAATACACTATAAAAAGGAGTACATATGAATATTGCAGTTGATGCTATGGGCGGAGATAATGCCCCCTTTGAGGTTGTTAAGGGAGTATACGATGCATCCTTAGAAAACAGTGAAATCCAGATAACTCTTATAGGCGATGAAAATAAAATAAACTCCTGCTTTGAGCAGCTAAAGGTGTCAAAACCGGATAATGTTACAATCGTACATACCGAGGTTTTCGTTACAATGGAGGATGATCCTATGGTTGTAATGAGAGAGAAGAATGACAGCTCTATGGCAGTAGGTCTTAAAATGCTAAAGGAGGGCAGTGTTGATGCTTTTGTAAGTGCAGGTAGCACAGGTGCATTACATGTGGCATCATCACTTATTGTTAGAAAAATCAAAGGTGTCAGAAGAAGTGCTATTGCTACTGTTATGCCATTTGGAAACGGTACACTTTTGCTTGATGCAGGTGCTAATCCCACAGTAACAGCTGACCTTCTTTCTCAGTGGGCATACATAGGATCAGTATATATGGAACGTGTTTTCGGTATTGAGAAGCCAAGAGTTGGCCTTTTGAATAACGGAACTGAAGAATGTAAGGGTACTCCTGTTGCACAGGAGGCATATGCACTTTTAAAGGCGCGTCAGGATATCAATTTTATTGGAAATGTTGAATCCAAGGAATTTCCTCATGGAGTATGCGATGTACTTGTAACAGACGGTTTTACAGGTAATATTGCGCTTAAGCTCACTGAGGGTATGGGTAAGCTTATTTTTAAAAGGTTAAAAACAATGTTTACTGCAAATTTTGGTACTAAAATTGCATATTTGCTTATGAAAAAAGAGCTTAAAAAGCTCAAAAAGGACTTTGATTCGTCAGAATACGGTGGCGCAGTTCTTTTAGGACTAGCAAAGCCTGTTTGTAAGGCTCACGGAAGCTCTACATACAAAGAAATTAAAAATACAATAAGACAAGCTAAGGAGTATGCTTCATCAGGTATTATTGATGAGGTATCAAAGGCTTTGGCTACTGAATAAAATTTGAAAAGAGGAAGAAAATGTCTATTTATCCTTTACCTATAGAACAGTTGGAAAATACCATTGGGTATAAGTTTAAAGACAAATCTATAATTAAGACCGCATTGACACATTCTTCTTATGCAAATGAACAGAAAACTCATAGTCATTCGAAGAAAAAGGTTGAATGTAATGAACGTCTGGAATTTTTAGGAGATAGTGTACTGTCATTTATTACCAGCAGATACATTTACGAGAAATTTGCTGATAATCCGGAGGGATATTTAACAAAGGTAAGAGCAGCCGTTGTATGCTCAAAATCCCTCTCCTCACTTGCAAATAAAATTAAGCTTGGTAGTTATCTTTATTTAGGCAAAGGTGAAGAGGAAAACGGCAGAACAAATTCTAAAATTCTTGAAAACACCTTTGAAGCATTACTTGCTGCTATTTTCATTGATTCCAATCACAATGTGGAAACAGTTTCGAAATTTTTAATGCCTTTAATTTCTTCGGAAATTGAAGAAGCATCTAAAAATGAAATTTCTTTTGACTTTAAAACAGCGCTTCAGCAATTTGTACAAGCCTCCGGAAAGGATAGACTTCAGTATATTTGTGTTGGAGAAAGTGGTCCTGACCATAACAAGACCTTTGAGGTTGAGGCAAAGCTTAATTCCAACGTTATAGGCAGAGGAACAGGAAAAACCAAAAGAGAAGCGGAGCAGCATGCCGCAAAGGAAGCACTTGAGCTTTTTGCAGTTAAATGAAGCATATAAATATTCCAATATTCATTCCCCATCTCGGCTGTCCTAATCAGTGTATCTTTTGCAATCAAAGACATATTTCGGGTACAGTACAGTTTAATGAAGATGAGGTTGAAGAAACTATTTTACGTGTTTTAAGCACGGTATCACCTGATGATAAATGTGAAATTGCCTTTTTTGGTGGCTCATTTACAGGTATTGACAGAGACTTAATGATAAGACTTCTTGATACCGCGCAAAAGCACGTTAATACAGGTAGAATTTCGGGCATCAGAATGTCCACTCGCCCGGACTACATAAATGATGAAATCATAGAAATTTTGAAGCGTTATACAGTATCTTGCGTAGAGCTTGGCATTCAAAGCATGAACGATAATGTCCTTTCATTCTTAAAACGAGGTCATACATCTGTTGATACTGTAAATGCTACAAAATTACTTAATAAAGCATCTATTCCATTCGTAGGGCAAATGATGATTGGATTGCCGACAGCAACCAAGGAGGACGAAATAGATTGCGCAAGGAAAATATGTGAGCTTGGCGCTGTTGCGTCACGCATATACCCTACACTTGTTTTTTGTAATACAGAGCTTGAAGCTCTAACTCACAATTCAACTTATAATCCGTTATCTCTTGATGAAGCAATAGAGAGAAGCGCAGATGTTTTGGGTGTTTTTGTTGAGAATCATGTTGAGTGTATAAGAATAGGGCTTTGTGAAAGCGATAATTTACATTCTGATAAAAGCTTTGTTGCAGGACCAAACCATCCGTCTATCGGTGAAATGGTAAAGGGTACCTTGTATTTGAAGTTAATTGAAAATCAAATTGACACTAACATAGACGATTTTATGGTTGTATACTGTCCAAAAGGCGCTGTATCCCAGATAGTCGGTAATAAGGGCAAAAACAAGGATTATTTAAGGCAAAAATACGGTATTAAGAAAATTAAAATCGTTGAAGATAATATGCTTAGACCATTTGATATAAAAATCAGCGCGAAGGAGGAAAAAGATGTATTTAAAATCACTTGAATTACAAGGTTTTAAATCATTCCCGGATAAGACCGTTCTTCATTTTGATGATGGTGCTACAGTTATTGTAGGACCTAACGGTAGTGGTAAATCAAATATTACCGACGCTATGAAGTGGGTTCTTGGTGAGCTTTCATCAAGAAGCATTCGTGGTACAAAAATGGAAGACGTTATCTTTATTGGTACAGAGGTACGTAAACCTATGAGCTATGCCGAGGTTTCTGTTACCTTTGATAACTCATCTGAGGAGGGCAGACTTAACAGCCCTTATGATGAGATTACTGTAACAAGAAGATACTTCAGGGTTGGTGAAAGTGAATACCTTATAAATAAAAAGCCTGTTCGTCTACGTGATATTTATGAGCTGTTTATGAATACCGGTGTAGGTAGAGAAGGTTATTCTATTATCGGTCAGGGTAGAGTTGCTGAAATTATTTCTAAGAAGAGTGAGGACAGACGTCACATCTTCGAGGAAGCAGCAGGTATATCCAAGTACAGATATAAAAAGGATGAGGCGGAGAGAAAGCTTAAGCATACTCAGGAAAATATGGATCGTGCATATGACATTTTCCATGAGCTTGAAATGCGTGTCGGACCTCTTGAAAGAGAAGCTGAAAAGGCTAAGAAATTCAATGAGCTTTATGAACGCAAAAAGGTTGCTGATGTTTCTCTTTGGATTTACGATTCTCAAAAAACAAAGAATAGCATTGAAAAGACCGCACAGGATCATCAGATGTCAGGTCATGAGCTTGAGATGGTTAATGACTCTATTGCGCAGCTTGAAGAGCAGGATGCTATTCTTTATGAAAAGCTACAAAGCACAAGACAGCAATCTGAGGAGATTTATAGCCAGATAAGAGCATGTAATAATACATTAAACACTCTTAATACTGATTTAAGAGTTATGGAAACCAATGTAGAGCATGCAAGACTTAATTCAGGCTCTGAAATTGCTGAAATTGAGAAGTTTGAGGCTAAAAAAGACATTTGCCTAAAAGAGATTGATGTTAAATTACAGGCTCTTGAAAATGTTCGTGAGCGTTTACAGAGTGCCCAGAATGATTATCTTGCTTTAAGAGAAGAATACACATCTTATGTTAAGAACAGAGATGAAGCAATCAAGGAGATTGATACCCTTTTTGATGAGCAGAAATCTATTGAGGCTGAGCGCGATGAAATAAAGGTACGAGTTTCTGTAATCGAAAACTCCGAATCAAGCGGAAAAGAAAAGGCAAAATCCATTTCTCAGGATATTGAGGGTTACAGAGTGACTCTTGACGAAATGTCAGAAAGGGCAGATAAATCTGCTTTAACATTAGCGAAATATGAGGAGTCTATAAGCAAGTTTGAGGCAACATTAACTGATATTGAGACTCAGATTGATGAGAAAACTCACAGATATGAAGCCTTGAGAGATGAGCTTAACGGCTTAAGATCAAAATCTCTTGCTCTTGAAGAAAAGATAAAGGCTCTCAAGAACATGGAAGAGCTTTTTGAAGGCTATACAAAAAGTGTATCATACATAATGAATTCCTACAAAAAGGGCGAAATTAACGGTGCTGGTACAATTTATGGTCCTGTTTCCACCCTTATTGGTGTAGCAGAAAAGTATGTTACAGCAATTGAAACTGCTCTTGGCGTTGGACTTCAGCATATTGTTGTTGATAATGAAAATACAGCCAAGGCTTGTATCAGAAGGCTTAGTGAAAATAAGGCCGGTCGTGCTACATTCTATCCTATAAGCTCCGTTTCTGCACAGACTCCTACTCAGGAAATGCAGAATGCGAAGAAATATAAGGGATATGTTGGTGTTGCAAATGAGCTTATCAAGTTTGATAGTCGCTTTGACAAGATATTCTCATCACTTCTTGGAAGAACTGTAATTTTCGATAATATAGACAATGCTACAAGCATGGCAAGAGAGCAGAAATATCGTATAAGAGTTGTAACTCTTGATGGACAGCAGATTAACGTAGGCGGTTCATTTACCGGTGGTTCTGTAAGACATGATAATACAATGCTTTCCCGTTCTGCAGATATCAAGCGTATGCAGGAGGAAAGAGACGAGAGTGCAAAGAAAATTGAGGTTATAAAGACTGAGGGACAGGCTCTTGGTGAGGAGCTTCGCAACCTTACATCAAGAAAACAGGATGTAAAGCAGCAGTTAAATATAACTGATACAGTTTACAGAGCAGAAAAGACAGAATATGAAACTCTTGTTGCTCAGATTAACGTAAACAAGAATCTTATTGAAAGCCTTGAAAGTGATAATATAAAGATTTCCGAGGAGAGCGAAAGAAGCGTAATTGAGCTTGCTAGCCTTAAGGAAAAGAGAGAATCACTTGAAATAAGAATTGAAGAAATATCAGCAAGAAGAATAGACCTTGATATTCAAAAGAACGAATATTCTACAATTGCCGAAGAAACCTCTGAAAAGGTTAATGGTGCACTTATCAAGGTTGCTGAAATCAATAAGGATATAGAGGCTGCGGAAAATTCTGTAAATGATTCCAGATCCAGACTTGAGGAAATCGAGAATGAGATTAAGGAAAGAACAGAAAAGATGGAAAGACTTCAGGAAGAGGTTAGCACATCTGCAGAAAAAACCGCAAAGAACAGGGCTCTTTACGAGGAAGCAAAGGCGAGACTTGACGGCTTAGAGGATGAAAGAGAGCGTCTATCTAAGCTCGAAAGCGAATATGAGCAGAAGCGTAATGAGCTTAATAATAAAACAAAATCAGTTAATGCAAGGAAGGAAACGATTCTTGTTTCCCATGCGAATAGCGAAAACAAGCTTGAGCAGCTGAAGCTTGATTTTGATAAAATGGTTTCCAAAATCTACGAAGACTATGGTTTGACATATTCGACAGCTGTCGAACTTGGCTATCCTGAGGTTGATGAGAAGAACAGAAAGGAAGTTCTTGCAGTTGCTACAGAATGTAAGAACAAGATGCGTGTTCTTGGATCAGTTAACCCCAATGCTATTGAGGAATTTAAAGAGGTAAAGGAACGTTACGACGTAATGAATGCCCAGATTTCCGATATTGCACGTGCTAAGGACGAGCTTCTTAAGATAATTGAAGACCTTGAGGTTGAAATGAAGAATAGCTTTGTTTCATCCTTCAACGCAGTAAACGAGAACTTTAATCAGGTATTTAAGGAGCTATTTGGTGGTGGTCATGCCGAGCTTTCACTTACTGATGAAAACGATGTTCTTAACTGTGGTATTGAAATTAAGGCGGCGCCTCCAGGCAAGGTAATTAAAAGCCTTATGCTTCTTTCCGGTGGTGAGCAGGCATTCGTTGCTATCGCACTTATTTTCGCTATTCTTAAGGTTAATCCTACACCTTTCTGTATATTCGACGAGATTGAGGCTGCTCTTGATGAGGTCAACGTAACCAGATTCGGTCAGTATATCAAGAGATATTCCAAGCAGACTCAGTTCATTGTTATTACTCACCGTCGTGGTACAATGGAAATTGCCGATAGACTTTACGGTGTAACAATGCCTCAGAAGGGTATATCCAAGGTTCTTACCATGGATGTAAACGATGTGGGCAAAGAAAAAATACTTGCTCAGCCCACAGCAACTAAATAAGAGGTAAATTATGTCATTTTTTGAAAAACTAAAAAGAGGACTTGCAAAAACTAAAAATCTTCTTTTCAAGCCTTTCGCAGAGTTATTTAAGAATCTTCGTAAAATTGATGAGGATCTTATGGAGGAGCTTGAGGAGATACTTATATGCGCCGATGTAGGAGCATCAACAACCGAGGAAATACTTGATACTCTTCGTACAGAAATTAAGGAGAGAGGACTTAAGAATTCCGATGAGGTTAAGGAGCTTCTTAAGGAAATTATGCTTGGTATGATTGGTGAAGGCGAGGAAATCGACTTTTCCAAGGATATGACTGTAATCCTTGTTATCGGTGTTAACGGTGTTGGTAAAACAACATCTATCGGTAAGATTGCAGCTGCACTTAAAAGAGATCATAAAAAGGTCGTTGTTGCAGCAGCTGATACATTCAGAGCTGCGGCAATCGATCAGGTTGAGGTTTGGACTAAGAGAGCAGGTGTTGATCTTATTAAGCACACAGAGGGCTCTGACCCCGCAGCAGTTGTATTTGATGCAATTAACGCAGCTAAAAAGCGTCAGGCTGATGCTCTTATAATCGATACAGCAGGCAGACTCCATAACAAGAAGAATCTTATGGACGAGCTTGCTAAGATTGACAGAGTAATTACAAGAGAATTACCTGATGCTGTAAGAGAAACATTTCTTGTTCTTGATTCTACTACAGGTCAGAACGCAATCAATCAGGCTAAGGAATTTAAAAATGCAGCTAATATTACAGGCCTTGTTCTTACAAAGCTTGACGGTACAGCAAAGGGTGGAATAGTTTTCTCAATCAAAAAGGAGCTTAATATTCCAGTTAAATTCATTGGCGTAGGCGAACAAATTGATGATATGGAGAAATTCAACGCTAACGATTTTATCAATGCGTTGTTTGAGTAAGCTATGATTAAAATTGTTTTAGCATCACGTAATAAAAAGAAGATTCACGAGCTTAAAAAGCTTATTAGTGAAGCTTTAGGCGGAGATATTGATGTTTTATCTCTTGATGATATAGGCTTTTACGGTGAAATTGAAGAAAACGGTACTACCTTTGAGGAAAATGCTATTGCCAAGGCATCTGTTCCCGCAAAGTATGGATATATAGGCGTTGCAGATGATTCAGGCATTTGTGTTGTGGCTCTTAATTGGGAGCCCGGTATATATTCTGCAAGATATTCAGGCGGTGATGATGAGGATAATAATGATCTCATCCTAAAGAAGCTTGAAAATGAGTCTAACAGAACAGCAAAGTATGTTTGTGCCGTTGCCTGTGTATTTCCCGATCATTCCAAGGATTTTGTTGTAAGAGGCGAATGCTATGGACAAATCTTACGTGAAAGACACGGCGACAAAGGCTTTGGCTATGATCCGTTATTTTATTATGAGCCCTTTGGAAAAACCTTTGCAGAGGTAGAATTATCAAAGAAGAATGAAGTAAGCCATAGAGGTGTCGCAATGAAGCACTTCCTTGATGAGCTTAAAAAGGTATTGAAATGACAAGTAAGCAGAGAGCATATTTAAAATCTCTTGCAACTAATCTAGATACTATTTTCCAGATTGGTAAGGGTGGTATCAGCGACGAAATCTGTTTTCAGCTGAATAATGCGCTTGAGGCAAGGGAATTAATTAAAATTAAACTTCTTGAAACCTGTCCCGATCCTATAAGAGATGTAGCAAATACTATTGCTGAAAAGACAGGTGCTGAGGTTGTACAGACAATCGGAACAAAAATCGTTCTTTTCAAGGTTTCATCACAGGAAAAGAACAGAAAGATTGATTTGAGAAATATAAGATGACAATATGTATCTATGGGGGGACCTTTGATCCCCCTCACATAGGACACATACAGGCTTGTAGAAATTTTTTAAATTCCTATAAGGTTGACAAAATGTATGTTATTCCTACCTTTATACCTCCTCATAAAACCAGAGTATCTACTGTGGATGCTTTGACACGCTTTGAAATGTGTAAAATTGCCTTTGAACCTGTTTCGGGCTGCGTTGAGATTTCCGATGTGGAGCTTACCCGTCAGGGAAAAAGCTATACAGCAGATACAATAAGGCATTTTAAGGATTTGGGTAATGATACAATCTATTTTTTGTGTGGAACAGATATGTTTTTAACACTTGACAGATGGTATAAACCTGATTACATTCTTTCAAATGCTATAATTGTTTGTATGAGAAGAGAAAACGATAGTGAAATTACAGAGGCTATCAAGGTTAAAAAAGAGGAATATACATCAAAATTCGGTGCGAAGGTTTGCTTTCTTTATGATGATGCAATTGAGCTTTCCTCAAGTGAAATCAGAGAAAAGATTGGCTACGGTAATGTAAGTGATTTACTTACACCTGAGGTGCTTTCGTATATAGAAAAAAACGGTTTATACAGAAAAGAGTGATTTTATGGTTGGTATTGAAGAAATCCGTGAGGCTGTAAAGAACTTACAGGGTGAAAAAAGATATAGTCACACATTAGGAGTAGAGTCTGAGGCATATGAGCTTGGCAAGATATATTTACCCGAAAAGTGCGACAAGCTTGCCTTGTGTGGACTTTTACACGATATCACCAAAAAGCTTAAAACAAATGAGCAAATAGCTCTTTGCGATGAATACGGAATTGAAATCGACAAAGAAAATATAGCTCCAAAGCTTCTTCATGCAAAGACAGGCTGTGAATTTGCAAGAAGAAAATTCGGCAAAGAAATCGTCGATGACGAAATTTATAACGGAATTAAGTATCATACTACGGGTACAGTTGGTATGACATTATTTGAAGCTCTTATTTACCTTGCCGATTATATAGAGAAAACACGTACCTTTAAGGATTGTAAAAAGCTGAGAAGGTACTTTTACGGGAATTTAAAGAAGGGTAAGGAAGATAAATTTGAGGTTTTGCGTAAAACTCTTATTTTATCCTTTGATTATACAATCAAAAATCTGATAGACGAGGGCTTACCCATAGACTTTAATTCCAATGATACAAGAAATTATTTTATTCAAAACAAAAATTGCTTTAGATAAAGGAGGACCTATGGAAAACATTTTTGAGGTTCAAGAGGGCGTATTGCTTGGTGCAGGCTCTGATAAGGTTGCAGAGCTTAGCGTAAAGCTTCTTGATACAAAGAAGGCAGAGCAGATTAAGGTTCTTAAGATAGATACAAAAACTATTCTTGCAGATTACTTTGTAATTTGTAACGGACGTTCAAGCACACAGATAAAGGCTCTTGCAGACGAGCTTGAATATAAGCTTGGTGTTGCAGGTGTAGAAAACATCAGACTTGAGGGCAGTGACTGTAACGACTGGAAGGTGCTTGACTGTAAGGACGTAATTATTCACATTTTCTCAGAGGAAGCAAGAGATTTCTATAAGCTTGACAGACTTTGGGCTGACTGTGAAGAGATTGATATTAATAAGATTTTGAATTAATAATTTGAGAGGCACATAATGAGATACGATTTTTTATCAATTGAAAAGAAATGGCAGGAATATTGGGAAAAGAATCAGACCTTCAAGACAGATGTCTGGGATTTTTCCAAGCCTAAATTCTATGCACTTGATATGTTTCCATATCCGTCAGGCGTAGGTCTTCACGCAGGTCACCCCGAGGGATATACAGCTACTGATATTGTATCAAGAATGAAGAGAATGCAGGGCTATAACGTTCTTCATCCTATGGGATATGACTCCTTTGGTCTCCCTGCAGAGCAGTATGCTGTAAATACAGGTAACCATCCTAACGGCTTTACACAGGAGAATATCAAGACATTCTCAAAACAGCTCAAGGAGCTTGGTTTTGACTATGACTGGAGCAAAATGATTGCTACTAGCGATCCTGATTTCTATAAATGGACACAGTGGATATTCAAGCAGCTTTACCTTGACGGATACGGACAGTATATCGATATGCCTGTTAACTGGTGTGAGGAGCTTGGTACAGTTCTTTCTAACGATGAGGTTATCGATGGTAAGTCAGAAAGAGGCGGTTTCCCCGTAATCAGAAAGAATATGAAGCAGTGGGTTATTAATCAGCCCGCCTTTGCCGAGGAGCTTTTAGAGGGCCTTGAGGAAATTGATTGGCCCGAATCCACTAAGCTTATGCAGAAAAACTGGATTGGAAAGTCCACAGGTGTTGAGGTTAAATTCCAGATAGTTGGCGGCGGAGAATTTTCTATCTTTACAACCTGTATTGAAACAATTTACGGTATTACATTCATGGTTCTTGCTCCCGATGGAGATGTAGTTAAGGAGCTTATGCCCAGAATCGAAAATAAGGACGAGGTTCAGGCTTATATTGACGAAACCTTGAAGAAAAACGATATGGACAGAACTGAGCTTAACAAGACAAAGTCCGGCTGTGAGCTTAAGGGAGTTACATGTATTAACCCTGTAAACGGTAAGGAAGTAAGAATGTTTATCGGTGATTTCGTTCTTGCTAACTACGGTACAGGTGCTGTAATGGCTGTTCCTTCACACGACCAGCGTGACTTTGAATATGCTATTGCTCATAATATTGATATGATTCAAGTAATTGACGGAGACGAGAAGCTTGGTCACGTAGATGTATCTGAAAAGGCTTTTGAAAAGGGCGACTATCTTGGCAAGGGATACAGACTTGTTAATTCTGAGGAATTTACAGGACTTACTGTTGAAGAGGCTAAGGAGGCCATTACCTGTAAGCTTGAAAAGATGGGTGTTGCCAACAGAACAGTAAACTACCATTTCAGAGAGTGGATCTTCGCAAGACAGCGCTTCTGGGGTGAGCCTGTTCCTGTTGTACATACAGAGAACGGAATTCATGTTCTTGATGATGAGGAGCTTCCTCTTGTTCTTCCCGAGCTTGAAAATTATAAGGGTACAAACGGTAAAGCACCTCTTGAAAATGCAACAGAATGGAAGAATTATGACAAAAACGGTGTAAAGGGAACAAGAGAAACCTCTACAATGCCCGGTCCTGCCGGCTCCAGCTGGTACTTCTTGCGTTATATTGACCCCAATAATAAGGACGAGTTTGCAAATCAGGAGCTTCTTAAGCACTGGATGCCTGTTGACCTTTATATCGGTGGTCCTGAGCATGCTGTAGGTCACCTTATGTATTCAAGAATCTGGAACAGATACCTTTATAATAAGGGTCTTGCACCTACTAAGGAGCCCTTTAAGAAGCTTGTACATCAGGGTATGATCCTTGGTGCAAACGGCATTAAAATGGGTAAGCGTTTCCCTGAATTTGTAGTAAACCCCAGAGATGTAGTTCGTGATTACGGCGCAGATACACTTCGTCTTTATGAAATGTTTATGGGTCCTCTTGAGGTTTCCAAGCCTTGGAGTGATGCAGGTGTTGAGGGTGCTAAGCGCTTCCTTAACCGTGTATGGGCATTCTTTACAGAGGAAGAAAATATAGTTGACGGAGCAGTTCCCGAGCTTGAAAAGATTTATCATAAGACAGTTAAGAAGGTAACCGAGGACTTCGAAAAGCTTGCATTCAATACAGCTATTTCACAGATGATGATATTTGTAAATGCAGTTTATAAGGAAGGCAAGTGTCCAAGAGCTTATGCTGAGGGCTTTGTAAAGATGCTTTCTCCCATCTGTCCTCATATCGGTGAGGAAATGTGGTCTGTATTAGGTCATAATAACACAATCGCTTATGAAAGCTGGCCCACATATGATGAGGCTAAGACTGTTGACACTATGATTGAGATTGCAGTTCAGGTTAACGGCAGACTTCGTGGTACTATCAGCATTGATAAGAATCTTGATAAGGAATCTGCAATTGCAACAGCTAAAAATGATGAAAGAGTAGCTGAAGCAATAGCCGGTAAAACTATCGTTAAGGAAATTTACGTTCCCGGCAAGATTGTAAATATCGTAGTAAAATAAATTTTTCAAAAAAATATAAATTTTCTATTGACAAGCAATAATCTTTGTAATATAATACTAAAGAGATTTAAGCTCTTTGCTTTTAGCGGGGGGAGGGATATAGATGGCAGAAATCAGAGTAAAAGAAAACGAATCACTTGATAGTGCACTTCGTAGATTTAAGCGTCAGTGCGCAAGATCCGGAGTTCTTATGGAGCTTCGTAAGAGAGAGCACTACGAGAAGCCTAGCGTAAAGAGAAAGAAGAAATCTGAAGCAGCAAGAAAGCGCAAATACAAATAATTTGTAATTCTTAAACTTCAAAAGGGGACTGATATCAGTCCCCTTATTTATTTTAAAAGGAGACAGGGGACGGGTTCTTGTCTCCTAGACAAAGTCAACAAAAGCAATAAATAAACCCGGCGGGAGCAGATTCGTTCTGCTCCCGTTTTTCGCATGGTTGACAATTATGAAAAAATAATGTAAAATAAATACACAGGTAACCCGACAAAGTACTTGTCAATAGATAAATTGATTCCAGAATTTTAAGATAGAAAGGACGATAAATATGAGAATAAAAGCCAATCAAAACTTGTATAGAAATATATTGATTGCATTTAATGGTTTGATTGTTTTTATGGGGAGTTTAGGCTACTTTTTAGGGTTTGATGTCAACGCAAATAGTCTGTTATTTTATGCTATATTTTTGATGTCGACGTTTGCTTTATTTTTTATTATTTTCTTAGTTATTGATAAATGCAACAAAAAGTATATTGTTTTTGATGATGAAAAAATTAAAGAAGAATCAAATAGTTGTGAGAAAGTAATAGTTTATTATGATCAGATATTATATACAAAATATCATAATAGCATTGATTTATTTATTGGTAATATTGATTTTGGATTTGTAGAAATTGTA
Organism: Eubacteriales bacterium; assembly: GCA_045542275.1. GTDB lineage: Bacteria > Bacillota > Clostridia > Oscillospirales > CAG-272 > RGIG2000. Next base: position 13,824 of record JAZQKP010000031.1, read on the forward strand.
TATAAAGATGATTCTAAGGATAAGGAACCAAAAAAAGTTTATCTTTATTTGTCAAAAAAAAATTATAAAAAAATATTTAAAAATTAGAAATTTATTAACGACAGACAGGGGACGGTTAGCGTGAAAACAGAATAAAAAGTTGAACGACAAAAAATAGAAAAATTGAAGAAAGTCATCCTCGCTGGCATTTTTAATATACTATAGGAGATTTTTATGAAAAAAACTTTTTTGGGGTTTCTTAAATGGCATTTTGTTTATATAAGCAATTTACAATTTCCCAATGATTCTTTTAAAGAGTGTGCTTTAAATAACGTTAATACTATACCACAGAGATGGGAAAGATTACCATTCATTATTATTTCCTATATTATATTGCTGGGATCTATTGTTTTTTTTATATTTAATACTCAATTCTACAAATATATAGTGTTAATCTTAGGAGCCATGTCTTCTATTGTTTTCTTGCTTACATTTAGATTCAGTTTCATATATTACATTGTTTTATATAAAAAATATTCAAATAAGGATCGATCATTAAATGACAAGATTATTTATGAAAGTGGAATATTATTTGACACGTCAAAAGATATACGTAAAATAATTAACAAGTATTTTAAATTGAAGTATATAGGCGGCAATATATTTGCAGTTAAATTTTATTTGGCAAAACGTATGCTTAAAGTATTAGATAATAAAAAGAAAATCACAATATTAGATAAAAAATATATTGTGTTGAAAATAAAATCTAATAAAATTTATTTTAATAAAAAATTAGTTGCAACTACATTATCCGATATATCCCAATTGGAAGATATTTTGATTGAGAATAGCTGAAGTAATAAAACGGCGAGAGCAGAGAAATCTGCTCTCGTTTTTCTTAAGTTGACAATTGAAAAACAAACAAAAAAGATAGTCGCCTATTTAAGCAACTATCTTTTTCTTTTAAGTTATCTTTAGGTATAAGGGAAAGCCCATTATTATATTGATTTACGTAAGTCATTCTATAACTAATTAAAAGATTGTGTTAAAACTGCCTTTCATAAGGCTTTTCATTAAGCTCTTTTTCTATTTTCTTATATTTCTTAACTGCAAAAGCTGTAACAGTAATACCGTAAATAAGTAAATAAATTCCTATTGGTATAAATACCTTGGCTCCTTTGAAAAATTCGGTTATTCCAATTAGAATAACGAAATATGGAACAGCTGTAACAATAAGATAAACTATGGAGCTTAAAACTATACTGTTTGTTTTCAGGTATCTGATTACCAAGGAAATAACGATTGAAAAAATAAGTAGTGTGATAATTGTATATATATTCCAAAGATTACCGGATTTTTCAGACTGCATAAGCCAAGCAATTATATTTATAATGACAGAAAATCCTGTATAGAAAAGGGAAGAATATATAAACACATTTTTCTTATTTTCAAGCTTTTTAATTCTATCTGATTTCAATAGAATAATTATTGATACAACAAATACGATCAAAAGAAATAATATTAAAATTGTACCGACCTTTAAAAGTACCTTGGGGCCCACAGCAATTGCAGAAATTGCATTTAAGATTATGGATATAGGGGCAAATATAAGACAGCTTAATGTCAAAATATCACCAATAAATTTTTTAATCATTTTATGCTCCGAATTAGTTTAATTATTTATAATAGAATACCATAAAACAGACTTTTTTTCAAGTCATTTATTGAAAATGATACAGTTATGGAACATTCGAAAAATATTTATCGAAATATGCATAAAAAATGAATATTTTCACTTGACTTTAGAATATAAAAAATATATAATATATATGAATAATTATTACATATAAGGAATTATCTAAAATGCTTGGAAAAAGAAAAATCAGAAAAAACGTATTTGAATTGTTATTCGGATACAGCTTTAACAGTGAAGAAAACTACACAGAATATTTTAATAACGCATATGACAATTTCTGTTGTGAGGACGACGAGGAGGAGAATGTGAAGCGCACATTTGTCGGCGTTTGCGAAAAGGTAACAGAAATTGACGAGATTATTGAAAAATTCCTTAAGGACTGGAAGATTAACCGTCTTTCCAAGGCTACAATTGCCATTTTAAGACTTAGTGTTTATGAAATGGTATATGGAAAGCTTCCTGCGCCTATTTCAATTAATGAAGCAGTTGAGCTTGCAAAGCAGTATGCAGAGGACGGAGCTGCCGGATATATTAACGGTGTTCTTAATAACATTGCGAAAAGTGGTCTTTTAAATGGCTGAAAAAATATTCATAGGAATTGATACGAGTAATTATACCACTTCCTGTGCCATATCCGATTCAAAGGGCAATATTTTGCATAATTTTAAAATATTGCTCCCCGTAAACGAGGGTGAAAGAGGACTTAGGCAGAGCGAAGCGGTTTTTGCTCATATAAAGAATTTTAAGCTTATTTCGGAATTTATAAGGGATAATCTTAATGAATCCGAGGTTGTCGCTATTGGATATTCTGCATTTCCACGTGATGTAGAAGGCTCATATATGCCGTGCTTTCTTGTTGGTGAAGCGATTGCAAATATGCTTGGCGCATTTTACAGGGTGCCTGTATATCCCTTTTCACATCAGTCAGGCCACATTCGTGCAGCTGTATATTCAAGTAATGCTGAGGTAAGCGATGAATTTATCGCATTTCACGTTTCAGGCGGTACAACCGAGGTAGTAAAGGTAAAATGCGAAAATAATTACTATAAAACCGAAATTATCGGTGGTAGCAATGATCTCCACGCAGGTCAGGCAATTGACCGAATCGGAGTACACTTAGGCTTTAAATTTCCCTGTGGAAAGGAAATAGAGCAATATGCTAAAGAAAATAATAAGGAAATTCCACCCTTCGCGACGAGCGTTAAGGGTTACTATTGCAATTTATCGGGACTGGAAAATCTTGCGCTCAATTTATATTCAAAAACGCAAGACAAAGCATTGACGTGCGCCTATGTCCTTGAATTTATAGGTAAAACACTTGAAAAAATTACCGTAAATTTGCGAAAAGAGTATCCAACTCACAAAATTGTATACGGTGGTGGAGTTTTAAGTAACTCAATTATAAAGGCAAGACTTAAAAAGAAGTTTAAAGAGGTTTACTTTGCTGAGCCACAGTACAGCGCCGATAATGCCGCAGGCATAGCGCTACTTACTTTTGATAAATATAACGGCTGAAAGGAGATATTATGGCAGTAACCTACAGGTTTGACGATTATGGCAATGAGCTTTTGCCCCCGTCAAAGACAGTATCCCAGGTAAATGAATATATAAAAATGCTTATTGAAGAAGAAATTCAGCTTCAGGATATGTATGTTTCTGCAGAGATATCAAATTTTAAGCATCATTCCACAGGCCATATGTATTTTACATTAAAGGACGAAAGCAGTGAAATTAAGGCCGTAATGTTTCGTTCCTACGCCTCTCGCCTTAATTTTAAGGTTGAAAACGGAATGAAGGTTCTTGTTCATACAAGAGTTGGCGTATACGAAAGGGCAGGCTCGTATCAGCTGTATGTTGACTCAATGCAGCCTGACGGAATCGGTGCATTGTATCTTGCCTATGAACAATTAAAAAATAAGCTTGCAGCCGAGGGACTTTTTAATGAAGAATATAAAAAGCCTATACCCAAATTCCCAAAAAGAATAGGTGTAATTACATCGCCAACCGGTGCCGCAGTCAGAGATATTATTAAGGTAGCAACTAAAAGATGCCCATTTGCAGATATTATTTTGTATCCTGCAGCCGTTCAAGGCAGAGAATCGGCAGCTGAGCTGACACGTGCCGTAGAGCATTTTAACTTAATAAATAATGTAGATGTTATTATAATCGGCAGAGGTGGTGGCTCCCTTGAGGATCTATGGTCATTTAATGACGAAGGTCTTGCAAGAGCAATATTTGCATCTTCTATTCCTATAGTATCTGCCGTCGGTCATGAAATTGATTTTACAATTTGCGATTTTGTAGCTGATATAAGAGCTGCAACACCATCTCATGCTGCTGAGCTTGTTACTCCTAATTGTGCAGAGCTTAAAAACAGAGTGGATAATAGCTATATAAGAGCTAAAAACAGCATTTTAAACACCTTGATGGATTACAGAAGCCTTATTGACAGATATAAGGAATCAAAGGTGCTGACTGACCCTATGTTCCTTTTTGATGAAAAAAGAATGATGCTTGTTGACGGTACAGAAAAGCTTTATAACGCTATGAATAATAAAAGCAAGGAGCTTCGTTCTGATCTGTCAAGAATAAGCGCATCGCTTACTGCACTAAATCCCTTAGCAGTTTTATCAAGAGGCTACGGTGCAGTATTTAATGAAGAAAATAAGGTTGTAAAAAGTGTTACAGCTGTAAATACAGGAGACAAAATTACCGTAAGTCTTTCAGACGGTAACCTTATTACAGCTATTGAGAATATAGAAAGAAAGGATACAAATAATCATGCCTAAAAAGGATTTAACATTTGAACAGGCTATGGACAGGCTTGAGGAAATAGTAAGCTTGCTTGAAAGTGGGGATTCACCACTTGATAAATCACTTTCTTTATTTGAAGAGGGAGTAAAGCTTGTAAAGCTTTGTAATTCTCAGCTTGAAAAGGCTGAAAGCTCAGTTAAACAGCTTATAAATCAGGACGGAGAGCTTATAGAAAAGGAATTTGACATTGGAGAGAACAAAAATGATTGAACAGCTTATTAAATCAAATTCCGAAATAGTAGAAAAAGCCCTTGAGGGCTATATGAATATTGACGGCTACGGTATTGAAAAATCAATGTCCTACAGCCTTTTGTCAGGTGGCAAAAGAATAAGACCTTTCATTGTATTAGAGGTATATAAGCTTTTTTCTAAAAGTGAAAGCGTAGAAAAGGCATTACCCTTTGCCTGCGCCCTTGAAATGATTCATACCTATTCACTTATTCATGATGATTTACCGTCTATGGATAACGATGATTACCGTAGAGGTAAGCCTACAAATCACAAGGTGTTTGGTGAGGCACAAGCCTTACTTGCAGGTGATTCCTTACTTACTTATGCCTTTTATGTAGCATCAACTAACGATAAGGTTAGTGATAAAAGTGTCAGGTTGGCAATTAAATGCCTGTCGGAATATGCGGGATATGCGGGAATGGCAGGCGGACAGATGATTGACCTTGACAGCGGTAATAATATCACATCCTATGAGGAGCTTAAAAGAATGCATGCACTTAAAACAAGTGCATTAATTAAATGTGCATGCTTGCTTGGATATTATGCTGCCTGTGATACACCAGATATTGAAACAGAAAATGCTCTTTGTATTTTCTCCGAAAATATCGGTATTGCATTCCAGATAAGAGATGATATTCTTGATAAAATATCCGATAAGGAAACTCTTGGAAAGAATATCGGCTCTGATGAAAAGAATCAAAAAAAGACATCCCTCTCATATATGAGCATTGAGGATGCGCAAAAAGAGGTAGATAGCCTTACAAATAAGGCAATAGAAGAGATTACAAAGTATTGTAAGATTGATTCAGTGCTGCCAGTATTTGCAAAATACCTTATTGACAGGAAAAAATAATGAGAGCAGATGTTTATTTATATACCTTTGGATATGTAAAAAGCAGACAAAAGGCAAAAACTCTGATTGAAGACGGGTATGTAATAATTAACGGAGAAAAGATTTCAAAGCCTGCATATGAGCTTAACGAGACTCTTGGCTACAATATTGAAATCAATGATCCATGTCCGTATGTATCAAGAGGTGGACTAAAGCTTGAAAAAATTCTTGATGTTTATAACATCAATGTGGAAGATAAAAGCGCTATAGATATTGGCGCTTCTACAGGTGGCTTTACACATTGCTTACTTACAAGAGGTGTTAAAAGGGTTTACGCCGTTGATTCGGGTACTGACCAGCTTGACCCCATGCTTTTAGATAATGAAAAGGTAATATCAATTGAAAATTACAATGCAAGAAATATAAATATTGAGGATATAGGAGAGCTTGTTGATATAATAACTGTCGACGTTTCCTTTATTTCCCAAACCTATATTTTATATCCTGCCTTAAAGCTTCTTAAGGATGACGGATGCTATATCGGACTTATCAAGCCTCAGTTTGAGGTTGGCAAGGAGAAAATCGGTAAGGGTGGCATTGTAAAGGACAAAAAAGCCCGTCTTTTAGCGGTAAACAGAGTTTTGGATTGTGCAAAATCCTGTGAATATAAATGTACAGGCTTTATTAAATCACCTATTGAGGGTGGTGACGGAAACATAGAGTTTGTTGCTATGTTTTCAAAAAACGGTAAAGAAATTAATGAAGAAATTATAAGAAAGACAGTTTTAAACTGAAAAAGAGGGAACAAAAATGAAATCAAAGAGACAGGAAAAAATTCTTGAAATTATTTCCAAGAACAATATTGAAACACAGGAGGACCTTATTACAGCTCTTAAAAATGAGGGATATAACGCAACACAGGCAACTGCATCACGTGATATCCGTCAGTTAAAGCTTCTTAAGGTTATGGTTGACGGTGTTTATAAGTATGTAGCGCCTAAGACTGATAATGATGATGTATCCGAGTATAATCTTGCTCTTATGTCATCTATCAGAAGCATTAACTATGCTTGTAATAACGTTGTTTTAAAGACAAATCCCGGTCTTGCACAGGCAGTAGCAGCGGGTATTGACTCTATGAACTTTGCAGAGATACTTGGTTGTGTAGCAGGTGATGATACAATTATTGTAGTAACCGTATCTGAGGCTGCAGCTGCATCAATAGTGGAAAAAATAGGTAAAATTTCAGGAAAATAATAAATTAGCGAGGACATAATATGCTTGATTCATTACATATTGAGAATATTGCAGTTGCAAAAAATATCAATATTGATTTTGGTAGTGGATTTAATGTGCTCACAGGCGAAACAGGTGCAGGTAAATCAATTATTATTGATTCAATAGGTCTTGTGCTTGGAAACAAGGCATCTAAGGAGTTGATAAGACACGGTAGCGATAAGGCTACGGTTTGCGCTTATTTTTCAGATGTTTCCGAACGGGTTTATTCGCTTTGTGACGAAAATGAAATTGAATATGATAGAGATGATATGTTCTCGGTTTTAAGAACTATTTCCGTTGACGGAAAAAGTACTGTAAAGATTAATTCAAGGACATCATCTTTGTCACAGCTTAAGGTGATAGCTCCCTTGCTTATCAATATTCACGGACAGAACGAAAATCACAGCTTCATGGATAAGGCTAATCATTTAAGACTGCTTGATGAATATATCAATATTGAAAATGACCTTGAGAATTATAAGGAGCTTTACAGTAAATTAAATAAGCTAAAGAGCGAGATTGCGTCATATACAGAGCTTAATAAGCAAAAGGATATGATGTATGATATTCTTAAGTTTCAGATTAAGGAAATTTCAGCTGCCAGAATTACAGACCTTGAGGAAGAGAAAAAGCTTACTGAAAAAAGAAATAAGCTAAGAAGCTCCGAAAAGATTGTAAAGCAGGCAACTAATGTATATAAGGTGCTTTGTAAAAACGATAGTGGCATTAGCGCTACATATTTAATTGACAAGGCAATTGACTCTTTAAATAAGCTTTCCGATGTTATAGAGGAGGCATCTGAGCTTTCATCTAAGCTTCAGTCATTCAAGTATGAAATTGACGATATAGCGGAAAGAGCCTTTGAGTATGCTGATTTTGACGGCGATGAGCCACCGGAAATTCAGCTTTCTAAGATTGATGAAAGACTTGCACTCTTACAGAAGCTAAAGCGTAAATATGGCTCCTCAGAGGTTGAAATACTTAAATTCAAGGAAGAGGCAGAGGCTAAGCTGGATTCCTTGGAAAAAAGTGAAGAAAAAATTGAGGACTTAAAAAAGGAATATAAAAAAGTATATTCCGTAGCACTCTCAGTAGCCGAAGAGCTTCATAATAAGCGTATAATCGGAGCAAAAAAGCTTAGTGACACCGTAATGAATGCCTTGACATTTCTTGATATGCCAAAGGTACGCTTTGAAATAAGAGCTACCAAAAACGAAACAGGGGGCAAGGTCGTACTTAATCAATACGGATTTGACAATGTTGAGTTTATGATTGCCACAAACGTCGGTGAAGAGCTTGCATCTATGAATAAAATTGCATCAGGTGGTGAGCTTTCCCGTATTATGCTTGCGTTAAAGAGTGCTATGAGTGATAAAACCGGTGCAGGTACTGTAATTTTTGATGAAATTGATACCGGTGTATCAGGAAGTACATCTCAGAAAATAGGTATTAAGCTTTATGAAATATCAAAGCAGTCACAGACTATTTGTGTAACTCATTCACCGCAGATAGCTGCACTTGCTGAAAATCATTACTTTATTAAGAAAACTGAGGTTGATGAAAGAGCAGAGGCTAAGGTTTCTAAGCTTAATGATGATGAGCGCATAAATGAAATTGCAAGAATTATAAGCGGTATTGACCTTACAGATAAGCAGTTTGAAGCTGCTAAGGAGCTTATTAATCAATCAAAGCAGCTTAAGGGAGAATAAGGTGTATAAATATATTCTATTTGATGCTGATAATACATTATTAGATTTTGATAAGGCAGAAGAGGTATCTATTTTTAATACCTTCTCATATTTTGGTGTAAATACCAAGTATTCAAAAAGATTTTCCGAAATAAACAGTTCCCTCTGGAAGCTTTTTGAGGTTGGTGGAATAAAAAGAGAAGAAATTAAAACCAAAAGATTTGAGTTATTGCTTAATGAAATAGGAAATAAGGATATTTCGGCATCAGAAATGTCAGATTATTATCTTACAGAGCTTTCTTGCAGCTCATATACCTACGAAGACGCACCGTATATTTGCTCTGAGCTGTGTAAAATGGGCAAAAAAATCTATATTATTACAAACGGTCATACTGTAACTCAAACTAAAAGACTTAGAAATTGTAATTTTATAGATTTTGTAGAAAAAATTTTTATTTCCGAAAAAATCGGCTATCAAAAGCCCAGTATTGAATATTTTGATTTTGTGTTAAATGATATTTCTGTTGATAAAAAGGACTGTATTATCATAGGAGATTCCTTAAGCTCTGATATAAAGGGTGGAGTTACAGCAAAAATTGATACATGCTGGTTTAATCCTAATAATAAAGTTAACACAACTGATATCGTTCCAACATATACTGTTAGTACGCTTAAGGAAATATTAGATATTTTTAAGGAGTAATCCCTTGATTGATTTAATTACATATCTTGATAAGGAAAAAATAGTATATGAGCTTAATAAAAGCACAAAAGAGCTTGTTTCCTTTAAAATTGGTGGAATTGCCAACATTGTAATTTATCCCGATAAAACAGAGCAATTATCAGGTCTTATTAGTTTATTAAAGGATAAGTCAATAAAATATTGTATACTTGGAAACGGTACAAACACATATTTTTCAAGTAACGGCTATAATGGTGCTGTAATTTCAACAAAGCTTTTAAATTCTATATCTTTGGATAATGATAAAATAACAGCATCATGTGGCTGCACTATAAATAACGTTGCTTTAAAGGCATGTGAAAACAATTTGACAGGTATGGAATTTACATATGGAATACCTGGATGTATTGGCGGATGTATTTATATGAATGCATCTGCTTTTAACTGTGACATGACTGATATAGTGTATAAAACAAAGGTTTTAAACACGGATACCGAAGAAATATCTGATCTTACACTTAATGAACATAAATACGGAATGAAACATTCTGTATTTATGGAAAAGCCTGAATATATAGTTCTTGAAGCAACCTTTAAGCTTTCCCACGGCATACAAAAAGAAATAAGGATTAAAATGGATGAGAACTTAAGAAAAAGGGAATCATCTCAGCCTCTTGACTTACCAAGCGCAGGAAGCGTGTTTAAACGCCCACCAGTGGGCTATTCTTCAAAATATATTGATGATGCAGGATTAAAGGGAGAAAGGGTAGGAGATGCAATTGTATCAACTAAGCACGCAGGCTTTATTCTCAATACAGGCAATGCAACATCAAAGGATGTAAAGGACCTTATTGAAATAATTAAGGACAGGGTATTTGGTAAGTTCGGTGTAGAGCTTGAGGAAGAAATAATTTTTAAGGAATGAAGGAAAGTGGTATGGCATCTTTTTCAGCTAATACAAAAAGTGAAATAATAAGCCTTGATATAAGAGGGAAGAAGTGCTGTATGTTTTCCTTATTATACGGATTTTTATTTTGCGCTCAGGAAGAAAACAATATCTATTACATAAAAACGACAAGTGTAGAAAATGCAGATTTGTTTTTAAAGCTGTGCGATATTCTTTTCAAAAAGAAGCATATTTGTTACTACAAAAATGGAAAAATCTCAATAGATTCAGGCATTCTTAAGTATTTTACAATTGCCGAATATACAGAACGTGTTTTTAAGTGTGACGAATGCAATGCTATGTTTTTAAGAGGAGTATTCTTGGTTAACGGATCAATAAGTGATCCTGAGAAATCCTACTTGCTTGAGCTTTCATTTGCAGACAAGGGTAAGCAGCTTGAGCTTTTTAATTTCTTATCTGAAAACGGATTTTCCTTTAAGATCAGAGAGAGAGCCGGAAAGCATCTTATATATACTAAAAGCAGTGAAATAATTGAAGACTTTATGGCAAAGATAGGTGCAACCTCTGCAACCTTTTCAATTATTAACAGTAAAATTGTTAAAGAATTTCGTAACAACACAAACAGAGCGTACAATTGCGATAACGCAAATATTAATAAATCAATTGCTGCATCAAAAAAATATACAGAAGCAATTGAGTATCTGATTTCCACAGGTAAAATAGAGCTTTTACCAGATCAGCTTAAGGAAACAGCGTACAAAAGACTTGAATTTAGAGAATTGAATTATGCTGATTTAGGAAGAAAATTCAATCCCGCCATTTCCAAATCGGGATTATTTCACAGGCTTGATAAAATTGTTTCAATCTGTGAAGAATTTAAGAAAGAAGAAATTTAAAGGAGGAAAGCAATGTCGGACTTTGTACATTTGCATTTGCATAGTGAATATAGCTTGCTTGACGGAGCATGCAGAATAGCCGATATACCTAAAAAGGCTAAGGCTATGGGACAAAAGGCTGTTGCAATTACTGATCACGGTAATATGTTCGGCGTTGTTGAATTTTATAAGGCAGCAAAAAATGAGGGAATAAAGCCTATTATCGGCTGTGAGGTTTATTTAGCACCAAGTAGCCGTTTTGAAAAGGCTAAGGTGAAAAACATTTCCTATTACCACCTTATCTTGCTTTGCAAAAATGAAATTGGCTACAAAAACCTTTCATATCTTGTATCCTCCGGATATACTGAGGGCTTTTACGTTAAGCCAAGAGTAGATATGGAGCTTTTAAGGACACATAGTGAGGGCTTAATTGCTTTATCCGCATGCTTATCTGGATACGTACCAAAAAGCATTTTAATGGGCGATATAGACGGTGCTATTGAGCATATTACTGAGATGCAGCAGATTTTCGGTAAGGAAAATTTCTATCTTGAAATGCAAAATCACGGTCTTGAGGAGGAGCAGACTGTTAATGCTGAAATTGTAAAGCTTTCAAGGCTGACCTCAGCACCCTTGGTTTGCACAAACGACGTTCACTATCTTGAAAAGGAGGATGCATATTCTCAGCTTATTTTAATGTCTGTACAGACAAACTGTACTGTATCAAATAATTCTAAAATTGCATTTCCTAATAACGAATTTTATTTTAAAAGCTCTGATGAAATGCAGAATTTATTTTCTGCATATCCGGAGGCATATAAAAATACTGTCAAAATTGCTGATATGTGCAATTTTGATTTTCAATTTGGCAATATTCAATTGCCGAAATATAAGTTCTGTGCGCCTCTTTCATCTAAGGAATACTTAAAAAAGCTTTCCTATGAGGGTTTAGAAAGACGTGAAAATGCAGGACAAATAATTTATACAGATAAATATACAAAGGAAGCCTATATTGAAAGAATGGAAGGGGAGCTTTCCGTTATTAACAAGATGGGCTATGATGACTATTTTCTTATAGTTTGGGACTTTATTAATTTTGCAAAAAGCAACGGTATACCTGTTGGCCCCGGTAGAGGCTCAGGTGCGGGAAGTCTTGTGGCATATTTACTTGCTATAACCGATGTAGATTCAATTAAGTTTGACTTGCTTTTTGAACGTTTTTTGAACCTTGAAAGACTTAGTATGCCCGATATTGATACTGATTTCTGCTATGAACGCAGAGATGAGGTTATTGAATATGTAAAGAGTAAGTACGGAAATGACCACGTTTCTCAGATTATTACCTTTGGTACTATGGCAGCAAGGGCTGCTGTTCGAGATGTAGGCAGAGTGCTTGAGCTTCCTTATGCCGATGTTGACCTTGTATGTAAGCTGATAGGCGGTCATAACACACTTAAAGAGGCTATGAATGATGTTTCGGAGCTTCGTAGACTGTATGATAACGATGATAACATTAAAAATCTACTTGATACAGCCTGTAAAATCGAGGGTATGCCTCGTCATGCATCAACTCATGCTGCAGGAGTAGTTATTACAGAGAATCCTTTAACTGATTATTTGCCTTTATCCGTAAACGGTGGTATGACTGTTACTCAGTATGATATGAATGCAGTTGCAGAGCTTGGTCTTTTAAAATTTGACTTCCTTGCATTAAGAAACCTTACAATAATTGATGATACTGTTAAGCTAATTAAGGAAGCAGACCCGTTATTTGATATATCAAGGATACCGTTTGATGATAAACAGGCTTACAAATTGCTTTCTAAGGGTCATACAGAGGGGGTATTCCAGCTTGAATCTGCGGGAATACGTCAGGTACTTACTCAGCTTCAGCCAACCTGTATTGACGATATTATAGCTTGTATAGCTCTTTACCGTCCAGGTCCTATGGATTCAATTCCAACTTATATTCAGAGAAGACATAATAAAAATCTGATTAAGTATAAAACACCTTTACTTGAGCCTATTTTACAGTCAACATACGGTTGTATTGTTTATCAGGAGCAGGTAATGCAGATTTTCGGTAGACTTGCGGGATATTCCTACGGACAGGCTGATATAGTTCTCAGAGCTATGAAAAAGAAAAAGCTTGACGAAATGGAAAAGGCAAGAGGCTTATTTATAACGGGCTGTGCTAAGCATAATATAAGTGAAGATATTGCAAACGATATATTTGAGGATATGGCTGATTTTGCTAAATATGCTTTTAATAAAAGTCATGCCGCTGCATATGCGGTTATATCCTATAGAACGGCATATCTTAAGGCAAAGTATCCAAAGGAATATTATGCATCGCTTATAACCTCTGTTCTTGGTAATCTTGATAAAACTAACCAGTATATTGAGGAATGTGAAAAGCTTGGAATAAGAGTTTTGCCACCTGATATTAACAAGAGTGGAGTACTTTTCACCATTGATAAAAATGATATCAGATTTGGCTTGCTTGCACTTAAAAATGTAGGTAGAACATTTGTTTCGGCAATTGTCGAAGAACGTCTGATGAATGGAAATTACGAAAGCTTTGAGGATTTTGTTTTCCGTCTAAAGGACAGAGATTTAAATAAGCGACAGGTAGAAATGCTTATTAAGGTCGGCGCCTTTGATTCTCTTGGAAGATACAGATCGCAGCTTATGAAGATGTATGAGGAGATTGTAGATAGCGCTTTAGGCCTGTCCAGATCTACTTTACACGGTCAAACCGACATTTTTTCAATGCTTTCAGCCGATGATGTGGACTGTTTGATGCCTAAATTTGAATATCCTGACATAGAAGAGTTCTCGAAAAAAGAGATTCTTGTATATGAAAAGGAAGTTACGGGAATGTACTTCTCAGGACATATACTTGATGCATACAGTAAGCATATGAAGGACTTGAATTTAACTAAGATTTCAAGTCTTTTGGCAAATGACGAAAACGAATATATCCACAAAGATAAGGAAATTGTCAAGGTTGCCGGTATTGTTACATCAAGAGTTGTAAAGCAAACAAAGAATATGGAAAATATGGCATTTATAACTATTGAGGACCAGACCGGTTCAATAGAGATAATTGTATTTCCTAATTCATTTAAAAAATTTGAATATATGTTTTACAACGAAAACGTGGTTTGGATAAAAGGTAGTCTTAGTCTGAGAGATGATGAAAAGCCGAAGATTATTCATAATTATTCCGACAATGTTTTCAGAGATGTAGATTACGTGGCAGCACCGAAGGTATCTAAGCTATATCTTAAGGTTTCTTCGATTAAGCTACCGATTGTAACGGAAATTACTGAGCTTTTAAAGGAATACAAGGGTGACACTGAGATAATCTTTTATGATTCATCGACCAAAAAGTATGTTAAAGCAACAGATATAAAAATTTTCGTAAGCGATGATATTATAGATGCCCTTAAGGAGATTTTAGGAGAAGATTCTGTAATTTTAAAGTAAAAATCTGCATTTGCAACCTAAAGTTGCGCTTTTGCAATGCAAAATCGGTTGTTTTAGTAGCTTAAGTATTGTAAAATTAAAGCAGTTTAAGAGACACAACGGAGGATACTGATGACAAACGCTGAAATACTTGGAAGTAAGCTTTACGAGCTTAGAAAAAATAGTGGATTATCACAGGAGGAGCTGGCAGAAAAGCTTAACGTTTCAAGACAAGCTATTTCAAAATGGGAATGTGGCGAATCTATGCCTGATACAGATAATCTTATTACAATTTCAAGGCTATATAAGATTTCATTAGATGAATTAGTGGGAAATTCTTATTGTGAATCTGAAGATAATACTGATTCTTCAGTAGAAGAAAACCAAAAATATTTATCTGATGAAGAAAAAAATGAATTAAATAAAACACCTCCACGTAAAAAACGAGGCTGGGCTTGGGTATTGCACACCTTTCCATATCCCATATTTATAACAATTGTATTTCTTCTTTGGGGATTTATATGGGATGGATGGGATATAGCATGGACTTTATTTATAACAATTCCTTTATATCACAGCACAATAGAATGTATAAGAGCTAAAAAGCTTAATCTATTTGCATATCCGGTTTTAGTAACCTTTATTTATGTTTTTATCGGTATGAAATGGAGCCTTTGGCATCCTTATTGGGTTTTATTTATAACTGTTCCGATTTTTTATTCCATAGCTAATGCAATAGATTCAAAATAAGACAAAAGCGAACTAAACGTAATTGGTTTAGTTCGCTTTTTTTTATACATAATATTCTTCCAGAATTCTGTATAATTCTTCAATTGAATCTGCAGGAATACCGCAAGCAAGTAAATTTCTGTCATATTCTGGTAAAGTAAAGGTGTAGACATCCATGGTGTAAACCAAAGCATTATTTTTATATACGCCTATTTTACCGTTATATTCCTTAACAATGTAGCTTACTTTTTCAGTAGTTTCTGTTTCATTAGTATCTGTTACATCGTTGAATACATCATTTACATTCTCATTATTTGTATTATCCGTTGAAATTACAGGATTTATTATAATTTCCGGTCTTTGATTAACTAATAAAAATATACCAAAAATAATTATAAAGAGAATAAGTACCGATGAAATTACGTATAATTCCGTTTTTTTAACATATGTGCTTTCTATATCTTTTTGTTCCATTTTTTTATCTCCTTAATTTTGAATACAACTTATTATTGGGAAAATAATAAGAATATATGCAAAAGAAAGAGGATTTTATATGAAAAAAAGGAAAAATCCAATATTTAAGCTTTTAATAATAGCGCTTTTGGTTTTTATTATTACATCAATTGGCGTGTTTATTTATATAAATTCGAATATTAATAAAGAAATTGACTTAAGTCTTGTAAGAACAGGCTCATCATCTATTACACGTATATTTTACTACAATAAGGACGATTACGGAAATTCAATAGGAGAGCCCATAGAGCTTACCGACGAACAGATTTTTCTTGATAAAAGTGAATGGTGCTCATACTATGATATGCCAAGTAATTTGGTTAATGCTTTTATAGCAATAGAGGACAGACGTTTTTTGGAACACAATGGCGTAGACTGGAAAAGAACTGCAATGGCAACCTTTAATTACTTAAAAAATTTTGGTAAAAGTGAGTTTGGGGGATCAACAATTACTCAACAGCTTATAAAAAATCTGACAGGAGACAACAAGCCTACACCAAAAAGAAAAATTGAAGAAATAATAAGAGCAATTCATTTAGAGAAAAACATAGGAAAGCTTGAAATTCTAGAGCTTTATCTTAATATAGTGTATCTGTCTCAGAATTGTTACGGTGTGCGTACAGCTGCACAAACATATTTCGGAAAGAATATAGAGGAATTAAGCTTAGCTGAATGCGCATCCTTAGCATCAATTGTAAAAAGTCCGATAAACTATGATCCTTATAAATTTCCCGAAAAGAATGCTGAAAGACGTAAATTAGTACTTAATGCAATGCTTGAGGAGCAGATGATTGCAAATGATGAGTATAATGATGCAATAAAAGAAGAGTTAAAAATTAATTCAAGTATAGAAAATGAAAATAAAAGCGGTATTTATTCCTGGTATACAGAAGCAATTATTAATGATATCATAATTGACCTGATGGATAAATATAATCTAAGCCGAGAGGGCGCACAAATGATGGTATATAAGGGTGGCTTAAACATATATTCACCTGTATCTCCCGAAATTCAAAATACAGCTGAAAAGGTTTTCAAAAATTATAAGGCATATATAAGCCATCAAAACGGCACTTATCCTCAGGCATCCTGTGTAATTATTAATCCTTATAATTCAGATATACTTGCATTAGTTGGAGGTGTAGGAAATAAGACACAAAACAGGATATTCAATAGAGCTATAGATGCTAAGCGTCCTTTAGGCTCGGTAATAAAGCCTTTATCTGTTTATGCTCCTGCATTAGAACAAAATGATATAAACTATGCCACAGTTTTTGATGACGTGCCTATTGATATAAGTGAAGAGGGTACATGGCCAAAAAATTCACCAAATAGGTATCACGGTCTTGTAGATATAGAATATTCTATTGCACATTCTCTTAATACGGTAGCTGTAAAAGCTCTTGATTTACTTGGTATTGAAAATTCTTTTGATTTCCTAAGAAATGAATTAAGCTTTGATTTAACAAGTAATGATAAAAATAAATCTCCTTTAGCATTAGGACAGCTTACAAATGGAGAAAGCCTTTTAAAGCTGACTA
Source organism: Eubacteriales bacterium (assembly GCA_045542275.1). Taxonomy (GTDB): domain Bacteria; phylum Bacillota; class Clostridia; order Oscillospirales; family CAG-272; genus RGIG2000. Next base: position 31,060 of record JAZQKP010000031.1, read on the forward strand.
ATGCATATACAATGTTTCAAAACGGTGGTTATGTGAGCAAGGCAAGAACTTATTATATGGTAAAGGATAATTACGGGAATACCTTGCTTGAAAACAAATCATATCAAAAGAAAGTAATAAGTCCCGAAACAGCTGCTGTTATGAATAAGCTTTTATCTAAGGTTGTAAGAGAAGGAACTGCAAGTAAATCTAAGCTTAACGGAGTTATAAATCTTGCAGGAAAAACCGGCACATCGGGTAATAGCTACGATAAATGGTTTGTTGGGTACAGTCCATATTACACTTGTGGAGTGTGGGTAGGATATGATGACCCAAAAAGTATTTCATCATCGGGTAAAAGCCCTGCAATTTCCTTATTTGATGCCATAATGGAGGATATACACAAGGGAAAGGATTTAAGCATTGAGCTCTTTAATTCAAACGATCTTATAGTTTCGGAATATTGCGCCGATTCCGGTATGCTACCTTGTGAGCAATGTAAATACGATCCAAGATTAAACAGAATAAAATACGGCTATTTTAAAGCAGGTACAGAGCCTAGGGAGCAATGTACGCTTCATAAAGAGGTGTATATAGATTCTCAGACAGGAATGCTTGCTGATGAAGATACATCATATTTGCTAAAAAGAAAAATTTCTCTCCTTGATTACCGTAGAAATGAGGTTTTTGGAGGAATTGATATTATAGACAGCAGATATCTTATCAGCAGCAGAAAAGCAGACTGATTTTATTGTGCAAATTTATGGTTTTTAACACTCTGAAAAAGCATTTTTTATCCGTTTTACTGAATTGAAAAAACTTTAAAAAATATAGTTGACAAATCAACCTTGTTAGAGTATAATGGGTAAAAAATTCAGAATGAAAGGGAGAAAAATATGAAAACATGTCAAATTAAACTTACCTCTATTCAGGATGTAAGAGAGTTCGTTGAAATCGTTACACGTTACGACATCGATATTGACTTGTGTAGCGGTAGATATGTAGTTGATGCTAAGTCTATTATGGGTATTTTCAGCCTTGATTTGATGAGCGCAATTACACTTAATGCTCATACAGATAATTCTGATAAGCTTTTTTCAGAGTTAAGCAAGTTTTTTGTAAAGTAATAGAGGAAATAAAGGACTGCAAACGCAGTCCTTTATTTATTTTTATCAGCAGATAATTAGTTTTATTTGCGTCATTTTTTATTTTATAAGAGAATATCATTCCATTGAGGTGATGATATGAAAAGAATAGTTAAAATTATTGCGTTTATTTTACTTTTAACGCTATGCTTCAGTATCCAGGGCTTTACAATGGATATAAAGGAACCTAAAATGGAAATCAAAGCAAAAAGCGCCGTGCTGATGGATGTAAACACCGGTACATTGCTTTTTTCTCAAAATAAAGATGAAAGGTTGCCACCTGCATCTGTAACCAAAATAATGACCTTGCTATTAGTTTTTGAGGCTTTGGAAAACGGGAAGATAAAATATGAGGATACTGTAACAGTAAGTGAAAATGCAGCATCAATGGGAGGCTCACAGATATTTCTTGAGGTGGGTGAAGCTATGACCGTTGACGAAATGATAAAAAGCGTAGTTGTAGCATCTGCAAATGATGCTGCGGTTGCCTTGGCTGAATTTGTATGCGGAAGCGAAGAAGCTTTTGTCGAAGCTATGAATATTAGAGCCAAGGAATTGGGAATGACTAATACAAATTTCGAAAATGCGACTGGGCTTGATGATGATACAACAGATCATCTTACAACAGCATATGATATTGCATTAATGTCAAGAGAGCTTTTAAAGCATGAGAAAATAACAGAGTATACAACTATATGGATGGATACGGTTCGCAACGGAGAATTTGGACTGTCGAATACCAATAGACTTGTTCGATTTTATAAGGGTGTAACAGGGCTTAAAACAGGCTCAACGTCTAAGGCAGGCTTTTGCATCAGCGCCAGTGCAAAGCGAGATAATTTGCATTTAATTGCCGTTATAATGGGCTCTGAAACATCAAGTATCAGAAATGCCGAGGCTGCTAAGCTTCTTGATTACGGCTTTGCCAACTATGATGTTTACGTGAATGATGGCAAAGAAATTGAGCCAATTAAAATCATCGGCGGTGAAAAGGATACAGTAAACGCAGCTTATGATAAGTATGAGACCTTAGTTAAAAAAGGAGAGAAAAATAATATTACCTATGAGCTTGTAATAAATGAAAATATAAATGCACCTTTAAAAAAGGGTGATGTGCTTGGAAAGGTAATTTATAAATCGAATGGAGAAGTAATCGGAGAAAATAACATATATAGCACAGAGGAAATCGGTAAAATAACATTTTTAAGCTATATATTACGCATAATAAAGAATTTATTCTAAAATAATAATGGAAATTTAAAAAAACTGTTGAATTTTGATGATAAATGTAGTATTATAATAAGGTATTTAAAAATACATAGGCATTAAATGGAGGAATAAGAAATGACATTATCTCTTAATGAAAAGTTTCTTTGTAAATTTGTTTCTGAAGAGGATATAGATAATATCTCTGACGAAATATATAAGGCACAAACTACACTTACAGAAAAAACAGGTGAGGGTAACGCATTCCTTGGTTGGCTTGACCTTCCTGAAAACTATGATAAGGAAGAATTTGCAAGAATTAAGGCTGCTGCAGAAAAAATCCGTAAGACATGTGATGTTTTCGTAGTTATCGGTATCGGTGGCTCATATCTCGGCTCCCGTGCAGCTATTGAATTTATCAGAACACCTTATTACAACAACCTTAAGAAGAAGGATACACCTGACATCTATTTTGCAGGTAACTCTATCAGCTCATCAGCACTTGCTAACATTATAAGAATTTGCGAGGGTAGAGACGTTTGTGTAAATGTTGTTTCTAAGTCCGGTACAACTACTGAGCCTGCAGTTGCATTCCGTATTTTCAGAGACCTTCTTGAAAAGAAATACGGTAAGGAAGGCGCAAAGGAAAGAATCTTTGCTACAACAGACAGAGCAAAGGGAACTCTTAAGAGCTTTTCTGACGATATGGGCTACGAAACATTTGTAGTTCCTGATGACGTTGGAGGTAGATTCTCAGTTCTTACAGCTGTTGGTCTTTTGCCTATTGCAGTTGCCGGTGTTGATATTGATGCTATGATGCGTGGTGCACAGGATTCACGTCTTGCTTGTATGCCTAAGGACGTTAAGAATAACGATGCATTAAGATATGCAGCAATCAGAAATACACTTTACCGTAAGGGTAAGCATACAGAAATGCTTATAGCTTATGAGCCCTGCGCACAGATGGTATGTGAGTGGTGGAAGCAGCTCTTCGGCGAAAGCGAAGGTAAGGACAGAAAGGGTATTTTCCCTGCATCTGCTATCTTCTCAACAGACCTTCACTCCCTTGGTCAGTACATTCAGGACGGTCCCCGTCATATGTTTGAGACTGTACTTGATATTAAGCAGTCTAAGGATACAGTTATTATCCCTCATGACCCTGATAATATTGATAAGCTTAACTTCCTTTCCGGTAAGGAGCTTCATCATGTAAATCAGACAGCTATGCTCGGTACACTTTTCGCTCATACAGACGGTGAGGTTCCTAACCTTGTTCTTGAGCTTGAGAACAGAAGTGCATATTCATTTGGTTATATGGTATACTTCTTTGAGTATGCTTGCGCAGTATCCGGCTATACACTTAAGGTAAACCCCTTTAACCAGCCCGGTGTAGAAAGCTATAAGAAGAATATGTTTGCTCTCCTTGGTAAGGAAGGCTATGAGGATCTCAAGGCAGATCTTGAATCAAGAATGAACTAATTAAAAATCGGCTATCTTACGGTAGTCGATTTGTTTTTAACTATTTTAAGAGAGAATATCTCCTAATTTATTATTTATTTTTCACAAAAAGTATTGATTTTTATGGTATTATAAGGTATAATTTATATACAAACTATATTTCGGAGGGTAACTTATATGGTTAAACTTATTATTGGTGTTAAAGGCACAGGTAAAACAAAAGCACTTATCGAAATGATCAATGCAGCTCTTGACAGCTCTAAAGGCTCTGTTGTATGTATCGAAAAGGGTACAAATCTTCAGCTTACTTTAAATTATAATTGCAGACTTATCAATTCTGATGAATATATGGTTAACAACGCAAGTGAGCTTTATGGCTTTATCGCAGGACTTATTGCAAGTAACCACGATATCACAGACTTGTTTATAGATGCTACTTATAGAATCTGCCAGAGAGATGCAGAAGCGTTTGATAAATTTGTTACTGAGGTTGACGAGCTCTCTTCGAAATACGGAATGAACGTTGTAATGACAGTATCAATGCCTGCTGAAAACACCACAGATACAATGAAAAAATATCTTTAATAGATAGTTTGGGAAGACAAGATTTTCTTGTCTTCTTTTTTTGCCCAAAAAACCAAAGTTGACATACTTTTTTCTGTATGATATAATGTTTAGTAACAATTTATATATAAACAGAGGACAAGGAACGGTGCAGCTTCGGGTTTAGTTTATGGATTAGGTGGTATAGCTGGAGGTATAGTAAAAGGTTCAGTAAAAGCATTAACAATTGCTGGTAAAGCATTGACAGTATCTCAGTCAGTTGGGGTATTGTTAGGTGTAGCTGCATTAACAAGTTTTACAGCTGGTTTTGGTTCTGGTTCAGTAACTATCGTGGGTCAATCTGTTAGCAAAGCTATTTCTAGTAGTAATAGCATGTTGGCTGCTAGAATTGTTTCAACTATGCTTATTGTTGGAACGGAAGCTATTTGTGATAGTATTTCATTTTTAATTAGAAAGGATTTCTTATGATTAATAAGCATTTTAAACATTCTTTATGGATAGCTATTTTAATTATTATATCATTATTTGTAATGATGATAGTAGCAATTGTTGGCTTAGTATTACAGTTTGATTTTGTAACCACCTTAACATTTACTGCTTTGGCTATAAGTCCATATATGATAATATTTATTGCTGGATTTTATTGGATTTTCCAAACTGTCACAATAGATAAAAGCGGAATAGCATTGTGTCTTTTTAGTAAAAGATTGAAATATTACAAATGGGAAGATATTGAGAAAATTACAGTCGGGGTTAATGGACGCTTTTTGACATATACTCTAAAGTTACAAAAAAATGAATGTGTGTATTTGGATGCATCAAAATATGTCGATTCCAATATAAAAAGATTTGCTCCTGAATCTTGTTGGGGGTAAAGGGAGACAGGGGAGACAAGGAACCGTCCCTTGTCTGCATTCAAGGAGCGGGATATTTACTATCTAAAATTGCACCAAGAAATCCAAATTGTTGGCTAACAATGGGAGATATTGGCTCTTGTTTATGGGGCATACCTGCAGTGAAAACTGGAGTAATTCGTTTTATAGGAGGAGTTGCAGGCGCTATTTTTAATGATATTTTTTAGGGGGAATAAAATGTGGGAATTTATTAAATACTGTTTTTATTGCATGGGTACTACAATAAGTGCAGCTTTTGGTTATAACCCTTCTGGATTAACATGGAAAACTGGATTTATAGGAGTTGCAACTGCAATATTATCACTTGCATTTATAATTTGTATTGTTTATTTTGTGTCATTTATAGCACAAAAAAATAAATAACAATGTCGGGGAGACATGGGATGGTTAGCGTGAAAACAGAATAAAAAGTTGCACGACAAAAAAGCCCTGTCAAAAAACAGGAAAAAAGAATATTAAAGGGAGCTACTGATAAGGTCTCAGAGATGGCAGTTGCTTTCCCTCATATGAAATTCATAAAAATAATAAATAATTCTTGGCGGGAGCAGATTCTTTCTGCTCTCGTTTTCTGTTGTTTGAAACAAGTCAAAAATAAAAAGATAGCTGCCAGTTTAAGCAACTATCTTTTTATTTAAAGTTATTTTCTCAATTTCTTTCCTGAACCATTTTTAGGTATTTCATCGACTATCTCAATATAATTAGGTATCTGATATGATGAAAGAAGGTCTTACCAGGTAACTTGTTATCACATTCATCTAATAAAAAGGATTAATAGAAATATGTCACTTTTTGTAATATTGCATATGCTAATACAGAAGAGTAGTATTTATTTCTTCAATATTACAGGAGGTAAAGACATAATGCCGGATAATAGAATTTGTTCCAATCCCCATAACAGAGAGAATATCTGTATTGATACTTACAGAATTCTTGATTCCTGCAGGGATAAGGATTGCTTTGAAAATGTAAAGGTATATCTTACTAATTTCGGCGAGGAGATTATTGAACGTACATCTACAATCAGAGCAACATACGCAAAAATAATTTCTGCATATATTGATGTCAGCGAGGTCCCCTTTAACAGAGGCTTTTATCAGCTTGATATTAAAATATATGTAAAGATATGCTTTGAGGCTTGCTTATCTCAGGGTAACATTCAGGAATTTGAGGGAATTGCAGTAGTAGAAAAGAAGGTTGTTTTATTTGGTAGTGAGGGTAATGTCAATATATTCAAGAGTGAAGCAGGAAAGAGTGGCTTCTGTCCTGATATATCTTGTGATTGCACTAAGTCAAACAATCTTCCAATTGCAGTATTAGAAACTGTTGACCCCATTATTCTTAACGTTAAAGTAGTTGAGCCCAGAGTATTCCCATGCTGTTGTTGCTGCTGTATTGATGATATTCCCGATCACGTTATAAGCAGTGTAAACGGCAAGCTTTGTGAAAGAGATGATAAATCTCTTGTTGTTTCCTTAGGATTTTTCTCAGTAGTAAGAATTGAGCGTCCTGCTCAGCTTCTTGTTAATGCTATTGAATACAACATTCCCGAAAAGGAATGTATCGCTGCCGGAGAGCATGATCCTTGCACATTGTTCAGATCTATGGCGTTCCCCGTAGAGGAATTTTCTCCTCCTATGGTAAATAAATATAGCGGTTGCGGTCATAATCATTCAAACGACGGTAACGGAAATAAGGGTGGCTGTGGCTGCCACTAATATAAAAGAGGAACAGACATTTTGTCTGTTCCTTTCATTTATTTGATTTTTATTATATTGTCGGCGTATTTTTCTGCATCCTCTATGCTATGAGATACAATAAGCACAGTTTTCCCCTTTAAGGATTCAAAAATTCCGGGCAAAATTCTGTCCTTAAGCTCCTCATCAAGGGCAGCAAATGGCTCATCCATTATAAAAATATCACCGTTATAGTATAAAGCACGTGCAATTGACAGACGCATTTTCATTCCACCTGATAATTCAGCAGGGAAAAGAGTAACATCATTTTCAAGCTCTACAAGCTTTAAAACATCTGTTATATCAAGATTACCGCCTTTATTAACTATCTCAATATTATCAGAAGCATTTAAAGCAGGGAATAATCTTGGCTCTTGAAATACACAGCTTATTTTATCGGTATTTTTTATAATTTCACCGTTGAATTCTTTATCAAGACCGCTTATTAAACGTAAAAGAGTAGTTTTACCGCTGCCGCTTTCCCCCATTATAAAGGTAATCTTGCCATCAGGTATATCAAGTGAAAAATTATCAAAAATTATTTTTTCTCCAAATTTCTTTGTTAAATTATTAATTTTCATTATTCTTCACCTGCTTTCCTAAGAATTTTTCAAACAGCATCTTAAGCAATCTGGTCAGAGCAAGCTCAAAAATAAGGCTCAAAATAATAACTGCAGCCGTCCAAGCGAACAAATCTACATATTCAAGATATGTTTTTGATTCAAAAATTGCTTTTCCAATAGATTTTACAGGCGTACACAATACCTCAGCGGCGATTCCTGCCTTCCAGCCTAAGCCGATTGATGATAAAAGAGCAGAGAGAAAATGGGGAATAACTGACGGTATGTATAAGGATTTGATAATTTTCTTTCTTCCTATATTGTAAACCTTACATACCTCTAAAAGTGATTTATCTACATTTTTAATACCTTGGTATATATTTGCAAATACGATAGGATATACCATAAGGGCAGAAATAAATATAGGAGTAATACTATTACCGACAAAAATCCATATAAGAATAATAAATGACGCCACAGGAGTCGATTTTATAACAGTAACAAATGGATACAGTACTTCGTAAAGAATATTTGAAAATGAGCATAAAAGCGCTGTTAAAAAGCCTAAAACAATAGCAATAACTATTCCAAGACCGACTCTGCCAAGAGAATGTAAGCAGCTTACTATAAATGCTCTTGTAATTATAAGCTGACAAAGCTTTACAATAACATCTATCGGTGAAGGAAAGAGAAGCGGCTTTCCTATTATTAGAGACACCGCTTCCCAAACTGTAAACCAAAATAATACTATTAAAAATATTTTAAGTGGCCTTTTTAATTTAGCCGCCATAGTAGAAATCTTCACCGGGGATTGCGCCACCGATGCTTGCAGGAGCTATGGAATTCATAGCCTCAAGGAAGTTTTTCATTGCTTCCTTCATATCCTTACCGTCAAGATATGCAATATTACAGTTAGGAATAGCCTTTGCAGCTACCTTATCGTTTGCAAAAATGCCAAATTCCTTAACATAGGAAGCACCGGTTGTAGCATCCTCATTCAATGCTTCAATAGATGCCTTATATTCCTTAAGGAACTGGTCAACGCTACCGGGGAATGCTTCAGCAAACTCTGTTCTTACAACTACGCAGCCCTGTACAAGCTGCTTTCCACCTGAAATCTTGTTCCATTCCTCGGTAAGGTCAAGAGAAACCTTAAGATCAGCATTATTGGATTTAGCGATTGTAACCATAGGCTCGGGAAGAACAGCGATTTCAACCTCACCTGCAATTACAGCTGCACGTAAAGCATCGGGTGATGCATATGTTGTTGAATCAATGGTAACCTTATCGGAAAGGTTATTCTTTTCAATTATATATTTTGTAATGAAAAGAGGATTCTGGGCAGGGCAGTAAACTGTTTTGCCCTCAAGATCTGCAATAGATGTAATATTTACATTATTTGTTACAACGTAGAGAACACCGAGTGTGTTAATGGCGATTATCTGTACGCCACCGTTTGTTTTGTTATAAACATTTGCAGCTGCATTGGTAGGAAGAGCAGCGATATCAATAGTTCCGTTTATAAGACCTGCAGTAACTAATGATGGATCAGTTTCTACCTTGAATTCATATTTATTAGATGTATTTCCAAGTGAATTTTCCTTCATCAAGGGAGCCATACCAAAGCCTGTTGTACCGTTAAGTGTTGATACCTTGATAGTATCTTCAGTTTTCTTTCCACATGAGGAGAAGGATACAATTGAAAGGGCAATTAAGACAACTGCCAAAATTAATGAAAGTGATTTTTTCATGATTTTAGACCTCTTTTAGCGTGATTTCTTTATTATTTTTCATTATTAAGCCGTCTTTTTCCAATTTATCAAAAGCTCTGTAAAGGGAAGCTCTTCCGATTCCAAGCATTTTGGCAATTGCCGAAAAGTCGGTATTTAATACAATTTGATTATTATTTCTAGGTAATTGAAGCAAATAGGTATACAATTTATTCTCAACAGTTTTACCCGTATATGAGCTGATTTTGTTATTCAGAAAGCTTATCTTTTTTGCAAGGAAGGATATATAATTTATAGCAATTTGTCGGTCAATTTCTATACAGCCCTCTATAAAATCCTTGTTAAGAGCCAGTACAGTGCATTTAGATGTTGCCACTACCTTGGTAAGATATTTAGGAGTGTCAAACAGCTTTGCAACTCCGTATACATCGTCCTTTTCAAGCTTTCTAATGATAACTCCGTCATCACCGGAAATAATTGTTGCTTTACCGTTTAATAGTATTCCCACATTCTGTGCGGATTTATAATCCTGCATTACATCCTGTGGAGAATATTCAATAAGTGCGATTCCGTCTTGCTCACAGCATTTCTTTATGCTTTCTTCATCTACATTTTCAAATAAAAAGCATTTACTTAATATTTCAATATAATTTTTCACAAAAACCTCAAAAAGTGTATCATTTGATACACATATGATATCAAATAATTAGCAATTTGTCAAGATAATTATGTAAATATCTTGATTTTTTTTAAATAATGTTATATCATAGATATAAAGAAAAAACAAAGGAGAGATACCAATGGCTATTTTAGTAACAGGTGGTACAGGTTTTATAGGCTCTCATACCGTTGTAGAGCTTTTAAATGATGGCAGAGAGGTTGTAATTGTAGATAATCTTTGCAATTCCAAGCTTTGCGTTCTTGACAGAATCAAGACAATAACAGGCAAGGAAGTGAAGTTCTATAAGGCTGATCTTCTTGATTTTGATGCTATCGATAAGATTTTTAAGGAAAATGATATTGATTCTGTAATTCATTTTGCAGGACTTAAGGCAGTTGGTGAAAGCGTGGCTAAGCCAATGCTTTACTACCATAATAATATTACAGGTACACTTAATCTTACAAAGGCAATGGCAGATAACGGCTGCAAGAGAATAGTTTTCTCCTCATCAGCTACTGTTTACGGTAAGCCCGAAAGTGTTCCAATCAGAGAGGATTTTCCCCTTTCCACAACTAACCCCTACGGTGAAACCAAGCTTATGATTGAAAGAATTCTTTCAGATATTGTAGTTTCCGACCCCGAATGGAGCGTTTCTGTGCTTCGTTATTTCAATCCAATCGGTGCACATGAAAGCGGTCTTATAGGTGAGGATCCAAAGGGTATTCCTAACAATCTTTTACCATATGTAGTTAAGGTTGCATCAGGCAAGTATGACCACCTTAATGTGTTTGGTAATGATTATAACACACATGACGGCACAGGTGTACGTGACTATATCCACGTTGTAGACCTTGCAAATGCCCATTTAAAGGCGCTTGACAGAGCTAAGCAGGTAACAGGCATTGAGCATTTTAATATCGGTACAGGTAACGGTTATTCAGTTCTTGACGTGGTTCATGCATACGAGAAGGCAACAGGACTTACAGTAAAATATGAAATTTGCCCTCGCCGTCCCGGTGATATTGATGAATGCTATGCAGACCCTACAAAGGCATATACAATCCTTGGCTGGAGAGCACAGTACGGTATTGAAAAGATGTGCGCAGACTCTGCAAACTGGCAGAAAAAGAATCCTGACGGATACGGAGAATAATATGATTACAAAATCTTATTTTGATAAAATGCCTGATGGCAGAGAGGTTTACGCCTATACTCTTAAAAATTCAAGGAATGCAAGCGTTAAGATTATAACTCTTGGCGGTAGAATCAATGAGCTTCTTATTCCCGATAAAAACGGTGAGCTTGCAGATGTAGTATGGGGCTTTGACAATGTTGTTGATTATCTTGGTGATACAGGATATCACGGCGCACTTATAGGTCGCTTCGGTAACCGTATTTCTAAGGCTAAATTCGCTCTTGACGGAAAAGAGTACAGTCTCTTTGTAAATAACGGCAGAAACCACCTTCACGGAGGTGAGTTCGGCTTTGATAAAAAGCTTTGGGATGTAAAGACATGGGAAATCGGTGGAACTATGTATCTTGAAGCATCTATATTCAGTCCTGACGGAGATGAAGGCTATCCCGGTAATCTAAATGTATCCGTTTTATATTCTTTTAATGAAGAGAACACATTGTCAATTACATATAAGGCAGCTACTGATAAAAAGACTATTGTTAACCTTACAAACCACTCATATTTCAATCTTGCCGGCTATGGCACAATAGAGGATCATACACTTTGGCTTGATGCTGACAAAATCACTCTCACCGATGATGAGCTTATTCCTACAGGAGAGGAATTAAACGTAGAGAATACAGAATTTGATTTCAGAGAAGAAAAGTGCATTGGTAAGGATATTGACAAGGATAATATCAATCTTGTTTACGGTCAGGGCTATGACCATAACTATATCCTTAATACAGACGGAACAATTAAGCATTTTGCAACTCTTAAAGACCCTAAGTCCGGTAGAGTAATGAAGGCATATACAAATCAGCCCTGTGTACAGATTTATACAGGAAACTGCGTTGTAACCGATTATAATCCCTTTAAGCACGGTGTTAAGCCTGTAAAGCGCTGTGGCGTATGTCTTGAAACTCAGCATACTCCTGATGCGCCTAATCATCCCGAATTTTTCTCATGTGAGTTAAATCCCGGTGAGCTTTACGATTATACAACTGTTTTCAAGTTTGAGAATTAAATAAAGAGAGAAAACCGCATTTTTATGCGGTTTTCTTCATATATATTATATCAAGGATAAAATCTTCATAATTTTGGAGCTGATATGATATATTTTTCAAGCACGGCAGAAAGATGTGAAAAATTTGCAGAATATTTAATAGAGAACAGAGCAACAGTCAGAGAAACAGCAAAAGTATTCGGATATAGTAAATCAACAGTACATAAGGACATAACAGAGAAATTATATAAAATCAATTATACTCTATACAGTGAGGTAGAGAAAATTTTACAGCTTAATAAATCTGAAAGACATCTTCGTGGTGGAGAGGCTACAAAGAAAAAATATCTTGCTAAACGTGAAAACAGAATTTAAAATGACAAATCTCACCATATCACTCTATCAGTACAAAAATTTTCTAATGGAAAACTCTTTTGACCTAATTATACAAAATGCAAATTTTATATAATTTAGAGAATAGACATGTAGTAAAAAATAAATATGATTAGTTTAGGCTCCGTTAAAATCGGAGCTTTCTTTTTTAGATATAATTATATATATCCTTGAAAACGGCAAAATTTTTATTTAAATCGATGTTTTGTATTAAATTGATTAAAAAAAGTGCGTTTTCACGAAATTGAATTATTTTGGCTAATTAGTTTTTTAATTTTAATTATCTTCTCAATAATAACTTATCATTATAAATCGTTATTTTCTAATTAGTAAAAATAAATATTTTATATAATAGATTCAGATTACACTATAGTAATATTTTCTTAAATAAATATTTTTAAATTTATTTAAAAAGCTATTGACAAATTATATTTCCTATGATATACTTGTAAAGTAATTAAGTTTACACCTTGAACGGAGGTAAAATTTGTATGTTTGAAAAAAATTTAAATATATCTGTTTTACTTGATTTTTACGGTGATATACTTTCAGACAGGCAAAAAGATATGCTTGATATGTATTATAATGATGATTTATCTCTTGCAGAGATTGCACAAAATTTTTCTATATCAAGGCAAGGTGTAAGAAGCGTTTTAAAAAAAGGTGAAACAATTCTTACAGAAATGGAAGAAAAATTACATCTTGCTGAACGTTTTGTTACAGTTCAAGAAAAATCAAGCGATATTGCCTCTCGACTTTCAAAAATTAATTCAGAAATTAATGACAGTTTTGTTTCGAATGAAATTGATTTGGTTATAAAACAAATCAAGGAGCTTGCTGATTATACTGATTAAATGGAGGTTATAATCAATGTTTCAGAATTTATCCGAAAAATTGTCCAATGCGTTTAAACGCTTTAGAAATAAAGGTAAGCTTACTGCTGCTGATGTTAAAGAAGGCATGCGTGAAATTAAGCTTGCTCTGCTAGAAGCCGATGTAAGCTTTAAGGTTGTTAAAGAATTTATAAAAACCGTTACTGAACGAGCTGTTGGATCTGAGGTGCTTGAAAGCCTTCTCCCTGCTCAACAGGTTGTTAAAATAGTTAATGAAGAGCTTATTAATCTTATGGGTAAAACCCAGGCTAAGCTTGAAATCAACTCAAAGCCACCTACAGTTGTTATGATGGTTGGTCTTCAGGGTGCAGGTAAAACAACTCATTCAGGAAAAATTGCAGGTCTTTATAAAAAACAAGGTAAAAATCCCCTTTTGGTTGCCTGTGACGTATACCGTCCCGCAGCTATAAAGCAGCTTCAAATCGTAGGCGAAAAGCTCGATATTGCAGTTTACGCAGAGGAAAAATCCAAAAACCCTGTTTCCATCGCTAAAGGTGCTCTTGATTATGCAAAAAAGCACGGTCACGATATGGTATTTATTGATACAGCAGGTAGACTTCATGTTGATGAGGTTCTTATGAAGGAGCTTCAGGATATTAAGGCTGCTACATCCCCTACTGAGATTCTTTTGGTAGTTGATGCAATGCTTGGTCAGGATGCTGTAAATGTAGCCGAAAGCTTTAATAATATGCTTGAAATCAGCGGTGTTGTGCTTACAAAGCTTGATGGTGATACCCGTGGTGGTGCTGCTCTTTCTGTAAGATACGTTACCGGAAAGCCTATTAAGTTTGTCGGTACTGGTGAAAAGCTTGATACGATTGAGCCCTTCTACCCTGACAGAATGGCATCAAGAATCCTTGGAATGGGCGATGTGCTCTCTCTTATAGAAAAGGCTGAAGAAAACTTTGATAAGAAGAAAGCCGCTGAAATGGAAAAGAAAATGAGAGAAAATACATTTACTCTCACAGATTATCTTGAACAGATGGCTCAGCTTAAGAAAATGGGTTCTCTTGAAAGCATTATGGCTATGATTCCCGGTATGAATTCAGGCGCTATGAAGGATGCAAAGATTGATGAAAGCATGCTTGTTCATACTGAGGCTATTATCCTTTCAATGACACCTAAGGAAAGAGTTAATCCTGATATTATTACCTCCTCTCGCAAAAAAAGAATTGCCGCCGGTAGCGGTACAAGCGTTGAAGAGATAAATAAGCTTTTAAAGCAATTTGAACAAATGAAAAAGATGATGAAGCAAATGACATCAGGCAAATTCGGTGGATTTGGCTTCGGAAAACGAGGAAAAATGCCATTTAAATTCTAATGGCTTTTCATAAAAATAACAAAAAAATTTATTATATTCATTTTTAATGGAGGAAAGAACAATGGCAGTAAAAATCAGACTTAGAAGAATGGGCGCAAAGAAGGCTCCTTTCTACCGTGTAATTGTAGCAGATGAAAGATCACCCAGAGATGGTAAGTTTATCGATGAAATCGGTTACTACAACCCCTTGAGAGATCCCGCTGAAATCAAGATCGACGCTGAAAAGGCTGAGAAATGGTTGAACGACGGTGCACAGCCTACTGAAACAGTTAAGTCTATTCTTAAGAAGAGCGGCATCGTTAAATAATCTACTTCCAATTTTAGAAAGGTGATTATTTTTACGAATAATCAGGGTGTGCATTTATGATTAATTTAAGCACAGTTCTTGGTAATATTGTAAAATCTATAGTCGATCATCCCGATAAAGTTGTAATTACAGAACACACTGAAGGTGACGAAGTACTTTTAACTTTAACTGTTGCGGAAGAAGATGTTGGCATGGTTATAGGTAAGCACGGCAAAATTGCCAAGGCAATGCGTACTGTAATGAAAACTGTTGCAAAGATTGATAACAGAAAAGTTACAGTAGAAATAAAATAAATTAAGCGGAGACTATTCTCCGCTTTTTTATATTGACTTTTCTACTTTTTTATATTAAAATATTAATGTTAAATAATAATTGAATGGAGCTTTTACTACATGTTAAAACCTATTAAATTAAATCCCGAATTCAAAGAAATAATCTGGGGTGGAAATAAACTTAAAACCGATTATAATAAGGTTTCAGACCTAAAAAATATAGCTGAAAGTTGGGAGCTTACCGTCCGTGATGACGGTATGAACACTATTGCTGAGGGTGAATATGCCGGTCTTACAATGAAAGAATATATTGATAAGCTTGGATTTAGCGTAGTTACAAATAAAGAGCTTGACAGATTCCCTCTTCTTATTAAATTTATAGATGCTGAGGATAACCTCTCTATTCAGGTTCATCCCGATGATGAATATGCTCTTTTAAAGGCAAACAGCCTTGGAAAAACTGAGATGTGGTATGTTATTGACGCTAAGCCTGATGCTAAGCTTGTATATGGCTTAAAGCCTGGCTGTGATATTCAATCACTTGGTGAGGCTATCGGTAACGGCACAGTTGAGGATCAGCTCAATTATGTTAACGTTAAGAAGGGCGATGTGTTCTTTATTCCATCCGGTCTTGTACACGCTATTGGCGCAGGAATTTTACTTGCTGAAATTCAGCAAAACTCAAATATTACATACAGAGTTTACGATTATAACCGAGTTGGTAAGGATGGCAAACCAAGAGAGCTTCACGTAAATGATGCTTTAAATGTTATTGTAAACCGTGGTGAATACGAAATTAATAAAATCAGATATTCAAAGGGCGAAAAAACAAGTACATGCCTTGCATCATGTGAATTCTTTACTGTAGATAAATACGATCTTGACGGTGAAATTGCTCTTTCTGCAACTGAAGAAAGCTTTAATTCTGTTCTCTGTCTTGACGGTAATGCGATAATTAATTATAATAATGAAGAGTTTTCTCTCGTTAAGGGTGATAGCTACTTTATTCCTGCAGGATTAGGAATTTATTCCATTACAGGTAATGCTGAAATTATTGTATCAAAGATATAAAAAAGCGGTGCATTTGCACCGCTTTTATTATATTAATCGCAGTTTTCCCAGTTATGATATACCTCAGTTACATCATCATTATCCTCAAGATGCTCAATAAGTAAATTCATATACTTAACATCATCATCAGAATCAAGTGTAACATAGGTCGAAGGAATCTTATCATGCTCACTGGATACATATTTGAAGCCTGTAGCCTCAATAGCCTCTGCTACAGCCTCAAGGTCACTATCCTCTGTGTAGATGATATAGGCCTCATCATCAGAGATAAAATCAGCTGCACCGGCCTCCAAGGAAGCCTCCATAAGTGCATCCTCATCATATCCCTCTTCCTTAGATATCATAATAACGCCCTTATCCTCAAAAAGGTATCCAACGCAGCCTGTAGTACCAAGATTTCCCTTGTACTTGCTAAAATAGGAACGGATTTCGGGAGTTGTACGGTTAGTATTGTCTGTTGCTGCGGTTACGATAACGGCTACACCACCAGGACCGTAGCCCTCATATCTCATTTCTTCAAGAGACGCTGCATCGGAGGAGCTTGCCTTTTTAATTGTTCTTTCAATATTATCATTAGGAACATTGTTAGCCTTAGCCTTAGTTATAAGCTGAGCAAGCTTAGAGTTAACGGCGGGATCAGGTCCGCCCTCTTTAACTGCAATAGCCATTTCCTTACCGATTTTTGTGAAGATCTTTGCTCTCTGAGCGTCGGTCTTCTCTTTTTTATGCATTATATTTTTCCATTTGCTATGTCCTGACATAAATAACCTCTTGAATTAAATTTTTTCTGTTTTCTTCATACAGATAAGCTCAAATGCTGAGCCAAGAACTGTCTTTACAGCAGCAGTTAAACGAACTCTTGTTGCCTTAACTGCATCATCAGTTGCAGAAAGAATCTGACAATTGTGATAGAATTTATTAAATGAAGAGCAAACATCAATAATATATCTTGTAATTACTGAAGGCTCATATTCCTTAATAGCGCCCTTAACAGCCTCATTAAACTTAGAAAGAACCTTTAAAAGATCACTTTCCTCGGGGCTTGTAAGAACAGGATTTGTCTTACTTAAATCAATATCAGCAGCCTTTTCAAGTATACCGCATGTACGTGCGTATGTATACTGCGCATAAGGACCTGTGTTACCGTCAAAGCTGAGAGCATCCTTCATTATAAAGTTGATATCCTTAATTCTATTATTATAAAGATAATAGAAAATTACAGAACCAACACCAACAGCCTCTGCTACTCCGTCCTTATCAGGTAATTCGGGATTCTTTTCATTAATAATTTCTTTAACCTTTTCAATTGCAGTTGCAAAAAGGTCCTTAAGAAGAATTACATTACCGGTTCTTGTAGCAAGCTTTTCACCGTTAATACTTACTGTGCCATAAGGAACGTGAACAAGCTTATCATGCCAATCATAGCCCATAAGCTCAACTACCTTAAACCATTGTGCAAAGTGCAAGCTTTGACCTGCTGATGTAACATAAACACACTTGTCAAAATTATATGTTTCCTTACGGTATACTGCTGCAGCAATATCTCTTGTGGGATAAAGTGTTGAGCCGTCCTTCTTAAGAATCAAGCAAGGAGGCATATTATATTCCTCAAGGTCAACAATAGATGCACCGTCATCAATCTTTAAAAGATTCATTTCACGGAGCTTTTCAATCTGTGCAGGCATCTTATCAGTATAAAAGCTTTCACCCTTATAGCTGTCAAACTCTATGCCTAACTGATTGTATGTTCTCTTGTATTCCTTAAGGCTTATTTCAACAAACCATTTCCAAAGAGCAATATTTGTCTCATCGTGATGCTCAAGCTTTGTAAACTCATCTCTTGCCTTCTGGTTAAGAGTAGCATCATTTTCTGCTTCCTCATGGAACTTTACATAAAGAGCAACAAGCTCATCTACACCCTTCTCTTCAACGGTTTCCTTATTTCCCCACAAATTGTAAGCAATAATAAGTTTACCAAACTGTGTACCCCAGTCACCAAGATAGTTAATACCAACGCACTCGTATCCCTGGAATTTATGAAGCATTTTAAGAGAGTGACCGATTACAGTTGTTCCAAGATGACCAATATGGAAAGGCTTTGCTACATTAGGTGATGAATAATCGAATACAGCAACCTTACCCTTACCGGAATCATCAGAGCCGTAATGCTCCTTCTCCTCTTCAATTCTTAAAAGTACATTATCTACAAGATAGCTGTCAGATACAAAAATATTCAAATAGCCGTTAATGGATTCTACCTTAGATACTACATCAGACTTAAATTCTCTGCCTATCATCTGTGCAATAACGGCAGGAGCTTTTCTCAAAATTCTGCTAAGCTTAAAGCAAGGGAATGCAAGGTCACCAAGATTAGCATCCGGAGGATATTCAAACATAGATTGAATATCATTTTCAGTAAGCTGAACATCGGGAGAAAGAGACTTTATGCAGTTAAGAAGGTCATAGGAAACGGCCTTTTTAAAATTAAACATCTTTTATTTCCTTAGTCTTCGTCAAAATTAGCGTTTTCTTTATATTTATCAAGCAATGTATGGATTTTCTTAACAGGATTAAGAAGATCGCTGATTGTGTTATCCTTATTAAGTGTATCAATAATATAGGACACATACTTGCTCATATTAACATTACAGTACCAATCTCTTGAAAGAACCTCTTCAGGATGGTATGTAAGGTTTGTTGCAAAAATCTTATCAAATATACCGTCCTTATAAGCCTGATCGAACTTATCAAGACCGTTACAGAAGAGCGCAAATGTTGAGAATACAAATACTCTCTTAGCGCCTCTCTGCTTAAGCTGAAGTGATACATCAATCATTGAGTCACCGGAGGAAATCATATCGTCAACTACGATAACATCCTTGCCGTGAAGGTCCTTACCGAGGTATTCGTGTGCTTCAATAGGATTCTTACCGTCTACAATGATAGAATAATTTCTTCTCTTATAGAACATACCAAGCTCAATACCAACAACTGATGCAATGTACATAGAACGTCCGATAGCACCCTCGTCAGGAGAAACAACCATAAGATTGTCCTTATCAAGCTTAATATCAGGAACATTATTTACAAGAGCCTTAAGCATCTGATATGTAGGTCTTACGCTATCAAATCCGTTAAGAGGAATAGCATTTTGAACACGGGGATCGTGAGCATCAAATGTAATGATATTGGAAACACCCATATTAATAAGCTCCTGAAGTGCTACTGCACAGTCAAGAGATTCTCTTGCAGAACGCTTGTGCTGTCTGCCTTCATAAAGCATGGGCATAATAACTGTGATTCTCTTTGTCTTACCACCGGTTGCAGCGATAACTCTCTTAAGATCCTGGAAATGATCGTCAGGACTCATAGGAACCTGCATTCCATACATTTTATATGTTACACCGTAATTGAAGCAGTCGGAAATGATATAAAGATCAAGGCCTCTCATAGATTCATTAATAAGAGCCTTTGCTTCACCAGAGCCAAATCTGGGACACTGAGTATCAGCGATAAATGTGTTTTCCTTTTTTCTCCATCTTTTGAGATAGTTGTCTACCTGGCCAACAAATTTTTCGCAGCCTCTCATGCCAATGACTTTCAATTCGCCATTGTAATTCTCGTTCATAAATACCCCCATAGATAATGATTCATATTGAAATTATTCTGTCGTTTAGACACAGCGTATCTATTCTACCACATTTTTTTATTAAATAGTTAATTTTTTTAAAATTTAATCAAAAATCGTTGTTTTTTATAAAAACACCACAAACACCGTCGAAAAAACGGTGTTTGTGACAAATTTATCTCTTTAAAAGAACCTCGTTTTCGTATTCCTTAACTTCCCAGATCCAGTCTGCGCCTACAGGAACACCGCATTCCTCACAGTATTTATCCCATACTGCTTCGAAAGGCATTGACTTAAGCTCCTCAAGCCAAGCGAGACGTGAGGTATAATCCATATTAACCTCAAACTCCTTTAACATCTCAGTAGGCTCAAGCATTGCAAAAAGAAGTGCCTTCTGAATGTTACGTGCGCCGATTACCCATGCAGCAATTCTGTTAATACTTGCATCAAAGAAATCAAGACCGATAAGAATTCTGTCCATTTCTCCACTTCTTACAATCTCCTGAGCAATTGCCTTAAGCTCATCGTCAAAGATAACTACGTGGTCACTATCCCATCTTACAGGGCGTGAAACGTGAAGCAAAAGACCGGGTGTGAACTGAAGCGCTGTGCTGATCTTATCAGAAATTACTTCTGTTGGATGGAAATGACCTGCATCAAGTGTAAGATACTGAGAATTCTTTGCACAATAGCCAAGATAGAAGTCGTTAGAACCGATTGTACAGCTCTCTGCTCCTATACCGAATACCTTACCTTCAAGAGCTGCAATATTGTATTTAGGATCAACAGGTACCGCAAAGATCTGGTTAAGAGAATCCTCAAGTCTTTCTCTGTAACCCTTTCTGTCTACAGGAATATCCTTAAATCCATCAGGAATCCAGTAGTTACTTGCGCAAACCTCGCCCATTTCTTTACCTATGTATTCTGCAATCTTTCTTGTTGCGATTACATGGTCGATCCAGAACTTACGAATCTTTTCATCATGATGGCTGAGTGTAAAGCCATCTGCAGAAAGAGGATGTGAGAAGCATGTTGGATCAAGGTTAAGACCGTAGCCCTTTTCCTTCGCCCACTTTATCCATGTTTCATAATGCTCAGGCTTAATCTGGTCTCTGGGAACACTTTCACCCTTATTATCGAGATAAATAGCATGTAAGCAGAGCTTCTTTTTACCGGGAATCATAGATGCAGCTTTATCAAAGTCAGCCTTAAGCTCCTCAATATTTCTTGCAGCACCGGGATAATCGCCTGTTGTCTGAATGCCACCTGTCAAGGGGCCCTTACTTTCAAAACCCTTAACGTCATCACCCTGCCAGCACTGAATGGAAACAGGAACCTTTTTCATCTTTTCAATAACAGCATCGGTATCGATGCCTATTTTTGCATATGCTTCCTTAGCGTATTCATACATCTTATTGCTCATCTTATATTTCCTTTCCGCAAATTGCTAAATATCTTTGATATGCCTCTTCCCACTCAGCTGTATGATGAGGCTCATATACTTTAATGTCAAATGAATTTCTGATAACCTCTCTAGCCTGTGCAACGTCCTTGATTTCACCGGAGGAAATTGCCTGCATTGCAATATTACCCATTGCAGTTGCCTCAACAGGACCCGCATATACAACTCTGTTAGATGCATCTGCTGCATACTGACAAAGAATTTTTTCCTTAGTTCCACCACCAACAATGTTAATGGAGGAATAATGCTTGCCTGTCATATGCTCAATAGCCTCAATAGTCTGTCTGTAGCAAAGAACAAGGCTTTCAAATATACATCTTACAACCTCACCGATTGTTTCAGGTACATGCTGACCTGTCTTCTTACAGAATTCTCTGATTCTCGAAGGCATATCGCCCTGAGGATTGAAAAGATCGTTATTAGGATCAATAAAGCATTGGAAGGGCTTAGATTCAAGAGCTTTAGCTGTAAGCTCATCAAATGATATATCAAGACCCTCTCTCTTCCACTGTCTTCTTGATTCCTGCTCAAGCCAAAGACCCATAATATTTTTAAGGAATCTTATCTTTCTTTCAGCTCCGCCTTCATTCGTAAGATTGTAGCTCATTGATTCCTTAGTGATTACAGGCTCATCACATTCAACACCCATAAGTGACCATGTACCGCTACTGATGTAAACAAAGTCTTCACCCTTTTTTGCAGGAACTGCGATAACAGCACTTGCAGTATCATGTGCAGCAACATTAACAACTGTAGCATCAAGCTGACCGATTTCAGCACGTAAGCCTTCAGAAAGCTTACCAATTCTGTTACCAGGCATTACAAGGTCGCAGAATATATCATTTCTGATGCCAAACTTATTAAGTAAGTCAAAGGCGATCTTTCTTTTCTTTGCGTCAATAATAGCACCTGTTGAAGCTATGGTGTATTCTGTAAGCATTTCACCTGTAAGGAAATAGTTTAGCAAATCAGGAACAAAAAGAAGTTTCTTAGCATTGTCAACTATGTACTTTCTGTCTCTTAAATCAGCACAAAGCTGATAAAGAGTATTAAAGTTCATTGTCTGAATACCTGTAACTGAATAAATATCTTCGAAAGGAACAGTCTTAAAGGCATAAGGCTGAATACCTACAGTTCTTGCATCTCTGTAGTGATAAGGGTTAGCCATTAATACGCCATTCTTATCAACAAAGCCGTAGTCTACACCCCAGGTATCTATACCAATGCTCTTTATATCCTTATCATCGGACAAAATACATTTTGAAATAGATGATTTGATTTCGTGAAAAATTCTTAAGATATCCCAACAGAAGTTTCCGGTAGTATTAACCGGCTCATTAGGGAAACGGTGGTTTTCTCTGATTGAAAACTTATTACCGTCGTATGAACCTACTATACCTCGTCCACTGGATGCACCAAGGTCAATAGCGAGCATTTTTAAATCTGCCATAGTAAAAATCCTTTCAAAATATGTGTATTATACTAATATTATAACAAACGTTAATTGGTTTTGCAATACCTTTATTACTTAAACTCTACGATTGTCACACCAAAATCGCCCTCTCCGAATTCACCGTGGCGATATTTTTTTACTCTTTGGTCCTTTCTGAAGAATTCCCAAAGCCCTTTTCTTAAGACGCCTGTTCCCTTACCGTGAACTACTGTTACACTTTTAATTCCGGAATAAAGCGCCTCATCAAAGTATTTATCTACATCTATCCATGCCTCTTCAATATTCTTTCCACGAACATCAATTGATATTGAAAAATCCTTGGAAACAATTGCTTTTGTTCTTGATTGAGGCTTCTCCTTTTTCTTGTCAATCTTCTTTTCAGTAACAAGAATCAAGTTAGAGATATTGGTTTTTGTCTTGGCAATACCCGACTTTACATTTACATTTCCTTGCTTATCCGGATCATCAAGCAATACACCCTCTGTACCAAGGTTTCTCAAAATAACAGTATCGCCTTTCACCAATGGACGGGGCAAAACGTAATTATCGTCCACTTCTTCAACGGGGTTGTAAATATCATCAGCTTCATTAAGACGGTTTCTAAGATCCTTTTTAGCATCGGCATACATTTTGCCGAAATCCTTAGAATCCTTTTCCTTCTGTAGCTTGTCAAGTCTGTCAAAGATATATTCTGTGCTTACCTTAGCTCCGGAAATCATTTCCTGAGCCTTTTTAACCATTTTTTCAGCATCCTTTTCGGCACGACTGAGCTTGTCCTTAAGCTCCTTTTCAGCCTTTAATTTGAAAGCCTCATACTCCTCACGAAGCCTCTTTGCCTCTTCCTTTTCATTTTCTAAGGCTATTCTTGATTCTTCAAGCTTTCCGATTACACTTTCAAAGCTCTTTGAATCATCTGAGGTTAGTTCACTTGCTCTTTTTACTATTTCTTCTGAGACACCAAGCTTTGAGGAAATCAAAAACGCATTCGATTTACCCGGAGCACCGATTATAAGCTTATATGTAGGCTTTAGTGTATTTACATCAAATTCGCAAGATGCGTTGGAAACACCCTCCGTATTTAATGCAAAAGCCTTAAGCTCTGCATAATGAGTTGTACCGGCGCAAAGACATTTTTCAGAGAGAACTCTTTCAAGAATAGACTGAGCAAGTGCAGCACCCTCAATAGGGTCTGTACCTGCACCCAGTTCGTCGAAAAGAACTAGTGAATCCGGTGTCATATTCTCCAAAATTTTAACAACGGAAAGCATATGAGCAGAAAAAGTTGAAAGAGACTGTTCAATGCTCTGTTCATCACCTATATCAGGAAAAACACCGTCGAATATACATATTTCAGCCCTGTCAGCAGGAAGCTGAAGTCCTGACTGTGCCATTAATGCAAATAAGCCCAGTGTTTTTAAGGTTACAGTCTTACCACCTGTATTTGGACCTGTAACAACAAGCATTCTGTAGCCCTCGCCGATTGAAATATTAATCGGCACAACGGTTTCTTTATTAAGTAAAGGATGTCTTGCTCTTTCAAAAACAACGATTTTTTTATCGTTTATTTTTGGCTCGATTGCATTCATCTTATATGAAAGCTCGGCACAGGCAAAATAAAATCCAATTTCTGTGATATTTCGGTAGTTATTAAATAGCTGCATTGCAAAATTAGCTATATCTGCAGAAAACTCTGCAAGGATACGCTCAATTTCCGTCTGCTCCTGCCCCATAAGTGTACGAAGCTCATTATTTGCTTCGACTACAGACATAGGCTCTATAAATAATGTAGCTCCTGTTCCCGATGTATCGTGAACTAAGCCCTTGATTTCATTTCTATTCTCGCTTTTAACAGGAAGAACATATCTTCCGTTTCTCATTGTGACAATAGTATCTCTTAAATGCTTAGCATTATCTCCAAGCAAATAGCTTTGCAGAATTTCTCTTATTCTATTAGTCTGATATCTGATTTTTCTTCTGATATCTGCAAGAGCCGGGCTTGCCTCATCAGCAATGAGGTCCTCGCCGATAATTGCCCTTACAATTCTGTCCTCAAGAGGTTTATTTGGTACAAGAACATCAAAAAACTCTGTTAAGGCGCATCTTTTGAGTGCATCGGTATGAATGTACTCTATAAGAGATCTTGTTGTATGCAAAACAGATGCTACATCAAGTATTTCTCTTGGCGATAATACAGAGTTCTTTTCTGCCTTTTCTACAGAATCAAGAATATCAGGCATATTACCAAAGGATGGCGCACCCTTTATTCCCACCATATATTTAGCATCGGCAGTAAAGGTCTGTCGTCTTACAACACTTTCCTTATTGCTTGTGGGCTGCAGCGCTAAGGCTCTTTTTTTAGCCCCCTCGGTAGGAGCTACAGCAGCAAGCATTTCAAGTACCTTATCAAATTCCAGAACTGAAATTGATTTATCAAAATTTAGCATGTTACTCCTTATAGCATTGACTTATAAAATTCCAGAGAGTAAAAGCCTCTTTCAAGATGGTTAAGCAAGTATTTCTCGCAGGCATCAAAGAACATTGAATGCTCATTTTCATCAAGAGAAAATGCAAGAAATCTTTCTTGTCTTGAATTACAAATATATCTCATGGTCTGTAATACCGCATCAGAAATAATTGATATAGGTCTTGGTACTCCCATCTCGTAAAAACTATCTTTTACAAATGTAAAATTTGAATTGTTTCTACACTTTTCGCATATATAGTGTCCGTTCATGATATCAAGGCATGAAAACGGTGGATTTACATCTCCACAGCTCTCACATCCAGTCAAATCAGGCATAAATCCACATTCTACAGCCGTTCTTAACTGAAAAGATGCTCTTATAATTTCAAGTGGACGAATATTTTTGGCGATTGCAAAAAGTGTATTCAGAGTCAGCTTAAGCATATCAGCCTCCTCTACGCCCTCCTTTGTTACCTCACACACCACATCACATATGTAGGCTGCCAAGGATAGCTTTAAAATATCATCTCTGATATCATAATAATTCTCTATTAAATCGCTGTCTGTTATGTAATACATATTTCCTTTCTTACGAAAGTTAAAGGAAGCATAGGAAAAAAGCTGACATGACGCCATATGGCGACTGCGTACGCTTTTTACCCCCTTTCCCAGTACAAACAGCTTTCCGTATTTTTCGGTAAGGATGGTAAGAAGCTTATCATTTTCTCCGTGATCTGCCTCACGTATTACTAAGCCGTTTACCTTAAAATCTGTCATTAAATCTCCTTGGAATTATATCCGAAGTTATTAAGATTGAAGAGGTTGTCTCTCCACTTCTCCTTTACCTTTACCCAAAGATTAATATATACCTTTACACCAAAGAATCTTTCAAGGTCCTCTCTTGCATAAGAGCCTATAGTTTTAAGTGCTTCTCCGTTTTTGCCGATTATAATACCCTTGTGAGATGCCTTTTCACAGTAAATATCTGCTCTTATACGAAGAATTTTTCCTTCATCCTTAAATTCCTCGATTGAAACAGCTGTTCCGTGAGGAATCTCATCGTTAAGAGTACGAAGAATCTTTTCTCTTATGGTTTCAGCAGCTATCATTCTCTCAGGCTGGTCTGTAATCATATCCTCAGGGAAAAACCATTCACTTTCGGATAAAAACTTTTCACATTCGGAAAGAACTATATCTACACCCTGTCCCTTTGATGCACTTGTGGGTATTACTGCATCAAATTTATAAATTGAATCATATTGAGCAATAGTTTCTGCAAGCTTAACAGGGTCTGACATATCAACCTTATTAAGTACAAGAATTGCAGGAATTTTGTTAGCTACAATCTGTTCAATTATATTTTTTTCAATATCTCCTGGCGCATGAAAAGCATCTGCCATAATAATTGCAGCATCTGATGAGCCGATTGATGAGCTAGATGCCTTAAGCATATAGTCACCAAGCTTTGTTCTCGGTCTTTGGAAGCCGGGAGTATCTAAGAAAACAAATTGGTCCTCTCCTCTTGTAAGGATACCTGTTATTCTGTTTCTAGTTGTCTGAGGCTTAGAGGATACAATAGCAACCTTTTCGCCCAAAATAGCATTAAGTAATGTGGATTTACCTACATTAGGTCTGCCTACAATTGCAATAAAAGCTGTTCTTTTCATTTAATACCCCATTAACTCCATAATTTCTGCCTGTTTTCTGAACATTTCCTTTTCGTCTGCCTTAGATGTTTCGTGGTCGTAGCCAAGCAAATGCAAGGTTGAATGAACGCAAAGGAATGCAACCTCATGGTATAAGCTATGGCCAATTTCATAGCCCTGCTTTGCTGCTCTTTCAAGAGAAATAACTATATCTCCAAGAGGAACATCAGTAACCATCTCAACATTTGAAAAATCATCAAACATGGGGAAGGATAAAACATCTGTTGCAGAATTCTTATTTCTGTAATTTTTGTTGAGCTCCTTAATCTGCTCATTATCTGTAAAGGTTACAGAAACCTCACAGTTCTTATCAAAGCCCTCGTAAATAAGAGTATTAAATATAGCCTTTCTTGCAACGGCCTTTAAGGCTACTCTTAATTCAAACTTGTCCTGTTCGTCCTTAAAATATGTGTTAAGTCTCATTTTAAATTTCCTTTTCCTTGTCTATATGTTGTTCTGTTTGCTTTGTATTCAGCTTTTTCCTTTTCATATTTATCATAAGCAAGAATAATTCTCTGTACAAGCTTATGTCTTACTACATCCTTTTCTGAGAATGTATGAATTGCTATACCCTCTACGTCTCTCAATATCTTTACCGCCTCTGCAAGACCGCTCTTTTTGCCGTCGGGCAGGTCTGTCTGTGTCAGGTCACCTGTAACAACAATTTTTGAGCCTATACCAAGTCTTGTTAAGAACATTTTCATCTGCTCCGGTGTGGTATTTTGCGCTTCATCAAGTATTATAAATGAATCATCAAGAGTTCTGCCTCGCATATATGCAAGAGGCGCAATCTCAATAACCATTTTTTCGATATACTTAGAGCAGCTTTCAAATCCAAGCATCTCATAAAGTGCATCATATAAAGGTCTCAAATATGGGTCAATTTTACTCTGTAAATCACCGGGTAAAAATCCAAGTCGTTCACCGGCCTCAACGGCAGGTCTTGTTAAAATGATACGGTTGATTTCCTTGTCTCGTAATGCTTTAACCGCCATCGCAACAGCCAAAAAGGTTTTACCCGTACCTGCAGGACCTGTGCCGATGGTGATTGTATTCTTTTTTATGTTATCAATGTAACGCTTCTGGCCAACTGTTTTTGCTTTTATTGGTCTACCCTTAGCGCTTACAAAAAAGCAGTCAGCATCCAGCTCATTTAAATCTCCTGTCCTGTTTTCACGAACCATTGATATGGCATAGTCAACGCTTTGCTCTGTAATTATATTGTTCATTGATGCCATTTTGTTAAGGTACATCATTACCTCATAGGCATTCTTTACATTTTCATCATCACCACTTATAGTAATACAATCGCCTATATCATTGTTAGACGGTCTGTTAACTATTTTTACATTAAAGGCCCTTTCAATTGCCATAACATTTACATCAAAAGAACCGAAAATTGAGCTTGTGGCACTTGGCGACGAGGTGTTAAACGTTTTCTCTGCCATATATTCTCCTTTGCTTTAACCAACCTTAAATTCAACGACCTTAGCAATATCCTCAATGCAGTAAAGGTCACATTCTATATAGTAAAATTCGTAGTCACAATAGTAATTTACCCGTTTTGACAGTAGCTCTGCATTCTTTAAGGCAATATCAAGCTCCTCTCTCAGCTTTACAAAAGCCAACTCCTTAGCCTCTCTTTCGGTGTATGAAACATCCTTATAGACATACTCTGAAAATATTGTTTCTGTCACTACAACAGGTAATTTAATTTTGTTAAACAGTACTATATTCTTGTTAACTTCTATTTTATCATAAAATTTATTACAATTGCTATTTTTTTTAAAAATATTTATATGTTTAGAAAAGATTTTTACGCTTTTGTCCGAATTAATGGTGCCTGTATATTCTTTTACTGATTCCATCATTGGTATTTTTATAGAAATATGCTTATTTACATATGCATTTACCACTCCGTCTGCATGAACATATCGAACACCCTCTGATTGAGAGTCTATAACACCCGATATTAATATATCTCCTTCTTTTACTATATCCAGTAGCTTTACGGTCTTTATTCCGTCATAAAGTCTTATAAGTGCAATCTGCCCATCGCACTTTGCAACCACGTTTGAATATGTATTCTGAGGTTTTTCCTCCTCTGTCATTCGTTCCTTAACCGATACATTGGCTACATTTCCAACTATATTGACAGAAATCCAAGAGATTTTATCAGATTTTAAAAGAAAGGTATTATGCAGCTTGTCATAGTCAATCTTGGGAATAAAACTACCTAGTGAAAAGCCACAGTCATTTAATGTTTTCAATATTTCTTCATCTTTTGTTGATGTGTTACCATCAATCCTTATATCCCATACAAAAAGTGAAGATGTATAAACTATTATAAGCATTAAAAAAATACCGATAAAGGCTCCATACCTTTTTTTATATTTGGTTACAACAGCTCCTAAGCCATAATTGTCAGAAAAGGTTGCTATAATATCGTTTTTCTCGAATTCTTGTGCAAACCTTTCTTTGTTCTTTACAGAAACAATAAATACTCCTTCTCCATTTACGTTAAATGAAAAGCTTTCATAAGAGAGAGATTTTTCAAGAATAATTTGAAAAGCACTATTTACTTTATCCGGAGTCACGGTAATTCTTATCTTGCCTAGCGAAAATTTACTCATTTTTACCAACCTTATCAATAGAATAGCTTTTGATATACCCTCTTATATTTACTCTTCCCTGAGAAAAGGTCATCATAGAAAGAGATGCTCCTTTAATTTTTAACAGATATGCTTTTGAGCGAATTATTATTTCATCATCCTTGTATTTTTTTATACCTACACATCCATCAATGCTAAGCTGAGTATTACCTACAAATTGAGCATTTGGTACAGATGCTATTCCATTAAGAGGTATATCAAATCTGTCGGATATCAAATCCTCAAGGCTTCTTTTTATCATTTTGTTACCCTCACAAAACATATATTCTATTATGGATATTTATGATAAGGGTGTGATAATAATAACTTCCAAAATGAAAAATATAATGAGCATTTTTTTAATTTTTATAATATTTTTCTTATTTTTTGCAAATGTAAAAGATATAAACTTGACTATTTATAACTCTCTTATTTTTTGTGGTAACACATTAATTTGTTCGATTTTTCCTTTTATGGTTATATCCTCTTTTATCTCAAACACTTATATTATAGAAAAACTTTTGTCGAAAAGCAAAAATAATATATTAGGCATATGTAAAATATACTTACCCTCTATTATTCTTGGCTCTATTGCTGGTTTTGTTACCGGTGCAAAATGTATAAGGGAGATTTATTCTAAAAATCCGACTGATTCAGAATCCTTTTCTAATGCCATTATTCTCTCCTCTAATGCAGGAATAGGCTTTATTGTAGCCTGTGTTGGTGTACGAATATGGAATAGCACTATTTATGGATTTATACTTTATGCTTTTCAAATTATTATTTCTTTATTTTTGGGTAAAATATTTTTCAGAAAAAAGCAAGATGAAAATTATTTTATAATTACACAAAAAGCAAATTATATAAATGCCTTTACAGACGCTATAAGCTCTAGTGCACAGGTTATTATAACAATGTGTTCTTTTATTATTTTCTTTTCCATAATTATTACCACTATTTCTACTCTATTTCCTATTGAAACCCGAACAGAGGTTTCTTCAATTTTAAATATTTTCTTAGAATTTTGTACGGGAGCCTTTAAATGCGTTTCCTTTAAAAACACGTTATTATGTGGCTTTTTAACCGGATTTTCTATTGGATTTGGTGGATTGTGTGTCCATTTTCAAATATTCTCTGTTTGTAATAATTTTCCTTTATCTAAAGGCAAATTTTTTGTTTTCAAATTAATTCACGGTTTACTTTTAGGAGCTATATCCTCTATAATAGTTTTCTCATTAAAGCTTGAACCAAATAACAGCTCTATTGCTATTATTAATGAGTTAATCAATATTAAAGGGCTTCTATTTATTACTGGTTTTATATTAATAGTTTATTTGATAAAAAAATTTCAGATTTTCAACAAATAAATATTGAATTTCCGTTATGAAAGAATTATAATGTTTATGTAATTTTTCTATAAAGGAGTTGAGCTTATGGACGCAGGTGCCAGTATTAATGTCCGAAGGTGTACAAAATTTAATATTTGCCCGTGCGTTTATATGCTATAACGGGTATACACCTTCAAAAATATTTATTTGGAGGTAAGTATGGAAAAGGAAATTATCACAAAAATTATCGATAATATTTCTGAATTAATCGATAATAAAAATTTTTATGAAATTAAAAGTATTTTAAAAGAAATAGAACCTGCTGATATTGCCATTATTTTTGAAGAATTTCCCGAAAAAATCGGTCTTCTCTTCAGAATTTTGCCAAAGGATTTAGCAGCTGAGGCCTTTATCGAAATGAGTACTGAAAATCAAGAAACTCTTCTCTCCTCATTTACCGATAATGAGCTTAAGGAAATTCTTACAGAGCTTTATATTGACGATACCGTTGATATTATTGAGGAAATGCCTGCAAATGTAGTTAAAAGAATTCTTAATAACTCAGATGCTGATGTAAGAAAAACAATTAATGAAATTCTTAATTATCCAGAGGATTCTGCAGGTAGCATTATGACTACCGAGTATGTTAGTCTTGATGAGGATATTACGGTTGAGGATGCCTTAAAAAGAATTAAACGTACAGGTATTGATAAAGAAACAATCTATACCTGCTATGTTACAAAGCCTGACCGTACAATTTTAGGATATATTACCGCAAAAACTCTTCTTCTTTCCGAAAATGATTGCATTATATCCGATATTATGGAAACAAATATCATTTTTGCAAGAACTACTGATGACAAAGAAAATGTAGCCTTGGAAATGAGTAAATATGACCTTCTTGCAATACCTGTTGTAGATAATGAAACACGTCTTGTAGGTATTATCACTGTCGATGATGCTATCGACGTTATGGAAGAAGAGGCTACTGAGGATATTGAAAAAATGGCAGCTATTATCCCTTCGGATAAGCCATATCTTAGTAATAGTGTGTTTGAAATATGGAGAAAACGTATTCCATGGCTTCTGTTACTTATGATTTCTGCCACTTTTACAGGACAGATTATTTCTTCCTTTGAAGGAAAGCTTGCCGCTTGTACAATCCTTACTGCTTTTATCCCGATGCTTATGGATACTGCAGGAAATGCAGGTGGACAGTCCTCAGTAACTATTATTCGTGGTCTTGCTATCGAAGAAATCCGAATGAGAGATATTTTAAGAATTCTCTTTAAAGAGCTAAGGGTTTCTCTACTTTGCGGTATTGCTCTTTCTGTTATTAATTTTGGCAAAATTATGCTTGTTGACAGACTTTTGTTCGGCAATAATGAAATCACAGTTGAAATAGCATTCGCTATTTGTCTTACCTTACTATTTACAATTGTAGTTGCAAAGCTTGTTGGCTGCTCTCTCC
This sequence comes from Eubacteriales bacterium, assembly GCA_045542275.1. GTDB lineage: Bacteria > Bacillota > Clostridia > Oscillospirales > CAG-272 > RGIG2000. Next base: position 63,610 of record JAZQKP010000031.1, read on the forward strand.
CCATACTTGCAAAGCGTATAGGATTTGACCCTGCCGTAATGGCAAGTCCGTTCATTACAACAATTGTAGATGCTATTGCATTATTAATTTATTTTGCCATTGCTGTTACAGTAATTCCCGGTTTATAAAAATGAGCTACTTTATCGGTAGCTCTTTTTTAACGCAAATTTTATTATGTCATATAATAGCAATAGGCATCTTTTAAGGAGGAAATATGTGTGTAGCATCGGTAAGGTCAATGACACATGCTCAAAAGGCGAAAAAAGCACTTGAAAAGCATTTAATTGAATGTGAAATTATTAAGCTGGAGCCTTATATGACTAAAAAAGGATGTGCATACGGTGTAAAATTCCAATGTGTAAACTTATATACTGCAAAGGATGCCTTAGATAAAAGCTCCGTGAAATATTCGGAAATAATAAGTTTATAAGGAAAAGCTATGATATATCTGGATAATGCTGCCACTACCTTTCCTAAGCCTGCTTCCGTTTCCGAAGAAATGAGCAGATGTATAATGAAATACTGTGGTAATCCCGGGAGAAGCGCACATAAGCTATCTCAAAGAAGCTCTGAAAAAATATATGAATGCCGCTTACTACTTGCTGAAATGTTTAACGCAGAGGCAGAAAACGTGGTATTCACTTACAATACCACATATGCTTTAAATATTGCGATTAAAGCTTTAATTAAGGATAAATCTCATATTCTTATAAGTGATATTGAGCATAATTCGGTTTTGAGGCCTGTACACGTATTAAAATTGACACATGGCTGCTCTTACAGCACTTTTTCCTCTACAGGAAATGACGATGAAATTTTGGCTGATATTTTCGCTAAAATAAGAAGTGATACATCAGCTATTATATGCGCACATCAGTCCAATGTAGGTTGCAGACGATTGCCAATTGACAAAATCGGTAAGCTATGTAGGGATAAAGGGATAAAATTTATTGTTGACGGTGCGCAAAGTGCAGGGCTTTATAAAATTGATGTTTCAAATATGAATATTGACGCACTTTGTATACCCGGACATAAGTCACTTTACGGCCCCCAGGGTGTTGGTGTAGTAATTTTTAGTAATGATGAAATTGGAAAAACATTTATTGAGGGTGGTACAGGTATAAACTCTTTAGAGCTTGATATGCCCGATTTTTTGCCTGAAAGATATGAGGGTGGAACATTGTCAACCCCTGCAATTGTTGGGCTTTGTGAGGGCATTAAATGGGTTAATAGTATAGGTATTGATAAAATACGTATGCACGAAGAAGGCTTGTATACTCTTTTACTTGATTTGTTAAGTATAGATAATAGGATTACTACCTATCAAATGAATTCATATGCAGGAAATGCTCTGCTTTTTAATGTTGGTTCTCTTTCCTCAGCATATGTTGCCTCGGAGCTTAACAAAAGGGATATTTATGTAAGAAGTGGATATCAATGCTCCCCTTTAGCTCACAAAATTTTAAATACGGGAGAGGGTGGCGCTGTCCGTGTCAGCTTTGGAGTTTTCAATACTAAAAAGGATGTATATTCCTTGTATGAGGCTTTATGCGAAATTATTAAAAATAAAAAATAATGGTGTCGAGCGACACCATTATTTTATTTTGTCTTTGACAATATTTCTTCAGCTGTAAGAGGCTTTTCCGCCTTAAAGAAGCCTGTTCCGAGTACGAATATGTTTGCACCTGCGTCAGATGCGATTTTTATGGTGCTATCATTGATACCGCCGTCAACCTGAATATCTAGCTCCTTGCCGATTGAATCTGCGTATTCTCTGACCTTACGCACCTTTACCATTGTATCCTCCATAAATTTTTGACCGCCAAAGCCCGGCTCAACAGTCATAACAAGAACCATATCAATATCCTTGATGTAAGGATACAAAACCTCAGCATCGGTTTTAGGCTTTATAGATATACCAACCTTCTTGCCTAAGCTTTTTATTTTGGCAATCGCCTTCAAAATACGTTCATTATCAAGGGCTTCATAATGGAATGTTAAAATATCAGCGCCACACCTAATGAATTCATCAATATATATATCTGGCTCCACTATCATAGCATGTACGTCAAGCACAAGACTTGTACATTTTCTGACTGCTGATATAATAGGCATACCAAAGCTTATATTAGGAACAAATCTACCGTCCATAATATCAATATGTACGTATTTAGCGCCTGAATTTTCTACCTTTTTAATCTCATTACCAAGATTAAGCATATCTGATGCCAAAATTGAAGGGGAAATATGTTTCATAGTAACCTCTTGTAGTATTTTGTATTTTAATGTCAAAAAAGCCTTAAAATCATAATATAATATAAGAAGGCTCAGAATAAGGGGTGAGAAAGGAAGTTAAAATAAAGGTTGTGTGATAATGAAATCTCATTCCTTATTCTTTAATAGGCATACAGAATGGGCTGCAATTCCCTCTTTATTTCCTGTAAAGCCAAGCTTTTCCTCCGTTGTAGCCTTTACATTGATTAAATCAACAGAAATATCAAGTGTATTAGCTAAAGTTTCTCTCATCGTTTGAATATGAACAGCCATCTTAGGTGCTTGAGCAATTATTGTGCAATCAATATACTCAATTGCAAGTCCCTTTGATGAAATAATATCGTTAACTCTTTTAAGAAGCAGCTTGCTATCAATATTTTTGTACGCAGGATCATTATCAGGAAAAAGATTGCCAATATCCTTCTCTCCCGCAGCACCAAGCAATGCGTCGCATATTGCGTGAATCAGCACATCGCCGTCGGAGTGAGCAAGAAATTTCTTTTCGTATGGAATCCTTACTCCACCGATAACTACATAATCGCCTTCTGTAAAGCGATGAACATCATATCCATGACCAATTCTCATATACCGGCACTCGCTCTCTTGGAAAGAATATACTCAGCATACTGAATATCATCCTTTACAGTAATTTTTATATTTTCCTTACCTGTATCAACTAGCTTAACACGGAAGCCTGCCTTTTCCGCAAGCATACAGTCGTCTGTAACCTGAATATTTTTCTGACGTGCATTATAAGCGCTTGCCTTATATGTTTTTGTTTCAAATGCCTGAGGTGTCTGTACACTCCAAACGTTTTCTCTATCAAGGGTGCGTTTAACAAAATCGTTTTCATCTACCCATTTAACAGTATCTGTTGTTCTGCAAGCGGCAGATGCGGCATTATATTCAACTGCTTTTTTAAGAACAGCCTCAATAATTTCTTCAGTAACAAGGCAACGTGCGCCGTCGTGGAACATAACATATTTTGTTTTTTCAGAAATATGACGGAAGCCTCTGAAGGCTGAATTCTGTCTTGTATCGCCACCTACTACAATGCATCTGATTTTTTTAAAATCATTTACAACTATAAGCTCCTTATATTTTTGTAAATCCTCTTTGCGAACTACAAGAATGATTTCTTTAATAGCCTTACTTTTTTCAAAAACAGAAATAGTTCTCTCAGCAACACCCTTACCAAGTACCTGAGCCATCTGTTTATTTTCGGAGCCCTTACCAAATCTTGTGGAATTGCCTGCGCAAAGTATTACAGCGGATGTATATCCGGATTTCATGCTATCAAATGCTTTCGCAACTTTAGAAAATAATCCCATAATTACCTCCTTAAAGAAAATATCTATGTAAATTAGTCGTATTTACTCTTATTATATAATCATATATTATTTTATCATACTTTGTCAAGAATTTAAATAGAAAAATGTAAAAAATAAAAAAGAGCCAGTAGCTGACTCTTATTATTTCTTTTTAGGAGATTCGCACATTTGATGAAGAGGAATCACTGTATATTCACCTTCATCAAATTCGAATCCTTGATGCCGAATTATTCATTAATACTGCTCCTGAAGCCATTTAAGCATTTTATCAAGCTCATCATTTGGGAGAGAGCCGTTACCGTAAAGTAAATCAAGCATTTTAACAAATGAACCCTCATGGTATCTGTCAAGAAAATCTACTGTGACTGATTTTATATAATCGTTCTTTACAGCATCAACATAATAATATCTCTCTTTACCCTTCTTCTCAGAATGAATAAATCCTCTGTCCTCAAGGCGAGTAAGGAATGAAATAAGCGTAGGAGCCTTCCAGCCCTTTGCTTTTCCGACATTCTCCATAAGATACGCTGTGTTAACCGGATAGGAACGGCTGTTCCAGAGTGCGACCATCACATCGAACTCAGCCTCCGGCAGCTTCTTAGAATTGTCCATATTCTTACCCCTTCTTTTGTTGTGACGCTATTCTATTATACACTTGTCTAATTTGTTTGTCAACATAAATTTTCATTTTTTCGACAAAAAATTTGCACCGTTAAAAAACGGTGCGAGGAGTGTTTAAATTAGAAAGAAACTTTTCTTACTGTTACATCTGCAATATCGGAAATAAGCCTTAATTCCACAATTTCTTCATCGGGAATATGTATATCAAAGGTGTTCTCTACACTCATAATAATTTTCATAAGTGTCAAGGAATCAATGCCTATTTCTGTAAGAGCCATTTCTTCATTTAAATCCTCTACCGCTATACCAAGATGGATAGAAATTATTCCAAGAATTTTGTCCAGCATGTTAATCCCTCCCTTTTTTATTTTTATTATAACTCAATTTATTGGTTATTTCAAGTTTTTTCTTGACTTTATAACATATAGAATTTATAATTTTATTGGGTGATGATATGAAGCATGAGGAAATGAGAAATCAAAACGCAATTAACATATTTAATTCCGTCAAAATCGGAAAAACTAGCGTTGAAGAAATTATGAATGACACAGGACTTAGCCACGTAACAGTTAAGGATATTGGCAATCTTTTGTGCGAAAATAAAATATTAATCTCTTATAAACAATTACATGAGGGCAAAGGAAGACCCACATATAATTATAAAATCAACAAAGAGCTATACTCTGTTTATATGCTTGAGGATAAGTATTCATATATTTTTATCGCTATGAATTACTGCGGTAATGTTATTTTAAGACACGATTATTGTAAAAGAACAAGCCTTACATTTGAAGAAAACTTAAAACGTGCTTTAAATTCGATATTATTACGTCCTGACTATATAAGCTGTATTAACTTCTTTGCAGAATGTACCGATAAAACTGCTTCCCTACTTCCTAATGAAATTATAAGGATTAATAAAGAAGAATTTATAACAAAAACAGTTTCTCATAAAAATAAAACAGTAATTATAGAATTTTCTGACAGGTGTTACCTCTCTCTTTACGGTCATATTCATAATACAAATGCAAAAATAAAGGGTATTGAAAGAGTTATTAAGTGTGATGAAATCATAAGCTATAAAAAGGACTGTATTAAAGGCATTTTTGACGCACTTGAAAATGCGACCCTTTCAAAAATGGAAGAACTAATATTGAATTTAGAATAAAAAAGACCACTCAACGGGTGGTCTTTTTTATTTAAAACATTGAAATCTGATTTGTTTCCGAAAGATCACGGAATACACCGCTGTCCTTAAGAATCTGAATAACAGTCTTGGAAAGGGCTGTTTTTTGCTGGAAATCCTCAATTGAGAATATTTCTCCACTATCTCTGGCTTCTGCGATTTTTTCAGCTGCTGTGTCGCCTACACCTGCAATAGATGAGAACGGCAGACGTATCTTTCCATTCTCAGGTAAGAATTTAAAGGCATCTGACTTATAAAAATCAACGGGCAAAAATTCTATATTTCTTGCAAGACATTCGTATGCAAGCTGAAGGGCTACAACCATATCTTTTTCCTTCTGTGTAGCATCCATACCCTTCTCTTCAATTTCCTTTAATCTATCAAGAATACCACGCTTACCGTTTGCAACCATTGTAGACTCAAAGCCACCGGGCGCAACTGTAAGATATGCAGCATAAAACTCAAGAGGATAATATATTTTATACCAGCCTAAACGAATAGCAGATATATCATATGCAACCGCATGAGCCTTCGGGAACATGTATTTGATTTTCTTACAGGAGCTGATATACCAATCGGGTATTCCCTTTGCAATCATCTCCTCCTCATATTCAGGCTTAACACCCTTGCCCTTACGTACATCCTCCATTATTTTAAACGCCATACTCTTATCAAGTCCGTTATAAATAAGGTAAATCATAATACTGTCACGTGTTCCAACAACCTCAGAAATTGTACAGGTACCGTTTTTAATAAGATCCTGTGCATTTCCAAGCCATACGTCAGTTCCGTGCGAAAGACCGGAAATCTGTAAAAGGTCTGAGAAGTTTTTCGGCTTTGAATCCTCAAGCATCTGCTGTACAAATCTTGTACCAAGCTCAGGTAAGCCGTATGTACCAACCTTGCATTTCAGATCCTTTAAAAGATCCTCTGAGCCAAGGGGCTTAGTTGACAAAAGAAGCTCATAAACATTCTTATCATTCATTGGAACATCAAGCACAGAGGTGCCGGTATAGGTCTCCAGCATCTTGTACTTGGTAGGAATATCGTGTCCAAGCTCATCAAGCTTAAGCAAGGTATCGTGAAGATATTCAAATGTAAAGTGAGTTGTTACAATATTAGAGGTTGGATCGTCTGCAGGATGCTGAACAGGACAGAAATCGTAAATGTCATATTCCTTAGGTACAACAACTATACCACCGGGATGCTGACCTGTTGTACGCTTAACACCTGTGCAAAGCTCTACAAGACGTGCAATTTCAGCCTTGTTAATGCTAAGCTGATGCTCATCCATATATTTTGCAATATAACCGAAAGCGGTCTTTGGTGCAATCGCACCGATTGTACCGGCTCTGAACACGTTTTCAGCGCCGAAAAGCTCTTCAGTATATTTATGAACCTTACCCTGTACATCACCGGAGAAATTAAGGTCAATATCGGGGGATTTATCACCCTTAAATCCAAGGAAGGTTTCAAAGGGGATATCATGTCCCTCATTTATCATCTTTGTATTACAGTGAGGACAATTTTTGTCGGGTAAGTCAAAGCCTGAGCCTACGCTACCGTCTGTAATAAATTCACTGTATTTACACTTGGGACAAACATAATGAGGCTGAAGAGGGTTAACCTCTGAAATACCCGCCATAGTAGCAACAAATGACGAGCCAACAGAGCCACGTGAGCCTACAAGATAGCCTTGACTTTCACTGTAATATACAAGCTTCTGCGCTATCATATATAGCACGGCAAATCCGTTTTTAATAATAGAGGAAAGCTCCTTTTCAAGCCTTTCAGATACAATTTCGGGAATTTTACCCTCAAAGCCATACATATTCATTGCTCTTTCCCAACACATGCGCTGAAGATCCTCCTCAGCACCCTCCATATTAGGTGTAAATGTGCCCTTCGGGAAAGGTCTGATATTATCATAATCGATCATATCGGCAATTTTATTTGTATTTGTAACTACAACCTCATATGCCTTTTCTTCTCCAAGATACTCAAATTCCTTAAGCATCTCCTCAGTTGTACGGAAATAAAGTCCTACATCGTTGTCTGCATCGGCATATTTCTGTCCTGCAAGAAGAATTTTTCTGCAAATTTCATCCTCTTTATTAAGAAAATGTGCATCACAGGTGGCAACAACAGGCTTACCTAGCTTGTCACCAAGCTCGATAATCTTTTTATTGAAGCTTTTAAGGTCCTCAACGGTGGCATCACCCTTACGAACCATAAACATGTTATTGCAAAGGGGTTGAATTTCAAGATAATCGTAGAAATCTGCGATTTCTTCAATTTCTGCCTCGCTTTTACCCTCCAAAATAGCCTGAAACAGCTCTCCCGATTCACAGGCAGAGCCGATAATAAGACCTTCTCTGTGCTCAATTAAGTCGGTTTTAAGCACTCTTGGGTGACGCTTATAATATTTAAGATAACCGTCAGAAATAAGCTTATAAAGGTTTTTCAAGCCTACTTTATTCTTTACAAGAATAATCTGATGGTATGTATTAAGCTTAAGTGGGTCCGTATTAGAGCTTATGCGCTTAAGCATAGCCTCAATATCTTCAATTCCCTCACCCTTAAGCTTATCAAGCATACAAATAAGTATTCTTGCAAGCATTTCAGCATCGTCACAGGCTCTGTGATGATTAAAATCGCCTAAGCTGTAATGCTCTGCAAGGACATCAAGCTTATGTCTTTTAAGCTCGGGATTTACATATTTTGAAAGAGCTACAGTATCAAGGTATGAATAATTAAATTCCATTCCGCAGCTCTCACAGGCACGTCTTATAAAGCCTGTATCAAAGCTTGCATTATGGGCAACAAGTATTCTATCCCCGGCAAACCGGAAGAATTCAGGTAATACATCCTTGATGGTACGTGCATCCTTTACCATTTCATCGGTAATACCTGTAAGCTCCACAATTTTTTCCGGAATCGGCATTTCAGGATTAACAAAGGTATTATACGTATCAACTACCTCGCCATCCTTAATAATTACAGCACCGATTTCTGTAATCTTATCCTTTATATTGGATAAGCCTGTGGTTTCAATATCAAAAACGCAAAATTCACCGTCAAAGCGTTCATTTTTATTACCTGACACGGGAAGTGAGGTATTATTTACAAAATATGCCTCCATTCCGTAGATAAGCTTCATCCCAAGCTTTTCGCTGGCAAGCATGGCGGGTGGGAATCCCTGTACGTTACCGTGGTCGGTAATGGCAACAGCCTTATGTCCCCATTCCTTAGCCACCTTAACAATTGCCTCAGGATCTATTGTTGCATCCATCTGAGACATCATAGTATGTAAATGAAGCTCTACTCTCTTTTCGGGAGCATTATCCATTCTCTTTACTACATCTATTTTACTAACATCTGTAGCATTAAGATATATTTCATTATCGAAGGTATCAAGCTTTACTGAGCCTTTAATGGCATAAGCATTCCCTTTTTTATATCCTGCAAGGAATTCATCCTTTTCATCTGCTGAAACAACTTCTTTAATATAAATGGATGAAATATTATCGGTAATACCTATCTGAATTGTAATGTTGGCACCACGCTTTATAGGCTTTTCGGTTATTTCAAACACCTTACCAAGCACTACAATGCCGTGCATACCTGCATCAAGCCTTGAAATCGGAACTACATTTTCAATTTCAAATTCTCCACCTGAAACATACTCACGGCTTGTTGTATCAAAGGTTATTGCACCAACCGTGATTTTAGTGTCCTTGATTTCAACCTTGTTATCCTCAGAAGAAAAAGAGGTAGCCTTTTTAAATTCAGCTCTCATTTCCTTAAGGTCAGCTTCCTTTTCCTCTTTTGCAGACCTTACATTAACCTTTTTTTGCTCCTCAAGAGCTTTTTTAAGGGCGCTCATCTTTTCACGCTCAAAATTAGCGTGAACCTTTTCGTAATCCTCTCTTTGCGAAATGGTTACAGGTATTCTTATACCAAATTCCTCAAAGATAATATCGGAGATAACCTCATTTGTTTTACCGATACCAAGAAGCTCAATTCCGCCCTTAATAAACGGAACCTTTATGTTAATATGCTCTCTTGACGCATCAATAGTATAATCAGAAAAGAAGCCGTTGCTAACCGCTCCTCTTCTGTATGTTTCAAGTATTACATCCTCTATATAATCGCTTGAAAACAGTAAGCTGTCATATCTTGGCAATAGTGTTATTTTGTTAACATCATATGCAAGCTTGATTTCGTTTTCAAGTGCGTAAAGCTTGTCCTTACGCACTATATCAGAAAACTTTACTGTTATCTGCATTATACGAAGCTCTTTATCTACCTTAGTATCCAAAACCTCGCCATCCTTCATTACTGAAACGAAGGAATCTGACGGAATATATTTTGGAAATCTTCTTATCAAATCCATTTTTAGTCCTTACTTTTCGTCTACTATCTTATGAAGCTCATTTAAAAGTGATGAAATAATTTCATTTTCGGGAATCTTCTTAATTATTTCTCCATTTTTAAACAATACAGCCTCTCCTTTTCCGCCTGCAATACCAATATCACACTCCCGTGCTTCACCCGGGCCATTTACAACACAGCCCATAAGCGCAACCTTGATTGTTTTACCCTTGGTATCAAAGCCATCAATAGCTTTTCTAAAGGCTGTTGAAAGGTCTATTAGATTAATCTTTGTTCTGCCACAGGTGGGACAGGATACAATCTTGATTCCACCCTTTGAATAAAAGCCCAAGGAGCTTAAAAGCTCTTTACCTGCACGGATTTCCTCAATAGGATCTGCAGTAAGGGAAACTCTGATAGTATCACCTATACCATCGCAAAGAAGTGAGCCGATTCCTGCGCTGCTTTTAACAAGACCGGAATAGGAATCTCCTGCCTCAGTAACTCCAAGATGGATAGGATAATCGCATCTTGAGGCAATTATTCTGTTAGTTAAAATCATATTTCTTACATCTGATGACTTGACAGATATAACAATATCGTTAAAATTAAATTTTTCAAGCAAGGAAGCGTGATAAAATGCGCTTTCTGCCAATGCTTCAGGTGTTGGAGAGCCGTACTTTTCAAGTATGTGCTTTTCAAGAGAGCCACTATTTACACCTATTCTTATAGGTACACCTGCATTTTTACAAGCATCGGCAACCTCTTTTACCTTCCATTCCTCGCCGATATTACCGGGATTGATTCTGATTTTATCAATGCCTGCCTTTACACATTCAAGAGCTATTCTGTAATCAAAGTGAATATCAGCAACAACAGGAATATTAATATTCTCCGCCTTAATTTTTCTTACTGTATCTACTGATGCAATATCAGGAACAGTAATTCTTACAATATCACAGCCTGCAGCCTCTAAAGCCCTGATTTGTTCAATAGTAGCCTTGTAATCTGCAGTTTCAGTATTTGTCATAGACTGGATAAGAACATCGTTGTTGCCACCTATAGCCTTATCCTTGATTTTTATAATTCTGGTTGTTCGTCTGATATCATTATAGCTCATTTTTTATCCTCTATTTGAAAAGATATATTACGTCCTTAAATAAAATTACCACTGCAAGAAGCATTATAAGCATAAAGCCTACTGTTCTTATACCGTTTTCTACCCTTGGAGGTAGCTTTTTTCTTGTTATCATTTCAACAAGAGTTAAAAGCAGCGTTCCACCGTCAAGTGCCGGTATGGGTAAAAGATTAAATACTCCAAGATTTATACCTATTACAGCTACTAAATAAAACAGGTTTTCTGCTCCTGTTTTTGCAGCATCAGTAATAGCACCTGTAATTCCAACAGGACCTGATAGCTGCTCTATACCGTATCTGCCACTAAATAAATCATAGATGGAATCCCATGTCATTTTTATAGTGGATTTACTTGTATAGAATGTATTTTTTATAACGGAAACAAAGCCTCTGTCCTCACCGTATACATAAAAGTCAGGTGCGCCAAACACCACGCCCTCAGATGATATAGTCGGAAATACTATATTATCAATTGTAACTCTTTCTCCGTCACGAATAACAGTTACAGAAACCGGCTCATATCCCCTACGCATAATTTCATAGCTTAATTCACTTGATGTATGCACATTGGCTCCATCAATTTCAACTATTTTGTCATTTTCACGAAGACCGCTTACAAAGCTTGTGGATTCATCGTGAAACTTATAAATTACAGTTGTACCGAATCTTGGTGTACACATAGTGATTATAGCAAGAATAAGCACAGAAATTATAATATTCATCATTGCGCCCGCAATAACAATTATAAATCTTTGCCAAGCAGGCTTTTTATTGAATGCTAATGGATTATCACTTTCCTCATCCTCGCCCTCCATAGCTACATATCCACCTATTGGAAGAACTCGTAATGAGTAATCTACTCCATCCTTGCCTTTTTTTGAAAAGATTTTAGGTCCCATACCTATGGAAAATTCATTAATGGCGACGTTAAACTTTTTCGCAAACATAAAATGTCCCAGCTCATGAACAAAAATCATAAAGCCAAAAACAAAGATGGCAATAAGAATATATAAAATTATCATTTTTTACCTCGTACTTTTTATTTAACGAAGGTGCTAATTAACTCCTGGGTCTTTACTCTTGCTTCCTTATCTGCATTGATAATTTCATCAAGAGTTGGATTTTTAATATTTTTAAAGCTTTTTACAATGGATTCTACAATATCAAATACATCAGTAAATCCAATTTTATCCTTAAGAAACGCGTGAACCGCAACCTCATCTGATGCATTGAGAACAGCCGGTATAATTCCGTCCTGCTCAATTGCATAAAAAGCCAATGGTAACAAAGTAAATGTGTCCATATCCGGCTCTTCAAAGGTAAGACTTGAAAGCTTAGCAAAATCAAGTCTGTCTGCAAGTGCCTTTTCTCTTTTAGGATATGTTATTGCATACTGAATGCATGTGCGCATATCGGGCGCTCCCATCTGCGCAATAACACTGTTATCAATATATTCAACAGCTGAATGCATTATACTTTGAGGATGAACAACAACCTTAACCTGCTCAGGCTTAACATTAAACAGGCGAACAGCCTCAATAACCTCAAAGCCTTTATTCATTAAAGATGCACTATCAACTGTAATTTTAGCACCCATTTTCCATGTTGGATGCGCCAAAGCATCAGCTGCAGTAAGATTTTTAAGCTCTGCTCTGTGCTTTCCTCTGAATGGACCGCCTGACGATGTAAGTATGATTCTGTTAATGTTATTATAACCGGTTTTATCAAGGCTTTGAAAAATCGCACTATGCTCACTGTCAACAGGAATAAGCTCAGCATTATGCTTATTCATTTCCTCAAGAAGAAACTTATGTGCAATCACAATCGCTTCTTTATTTGACATGGCAATTCTTTTTCCGCTTCTCGCACATGCAATGGCAGGGGCAAGTCCAGCAAAGCCTGATACAGCGTTTACAGCAACTGAGGCGTCACTCTCCTCAATTGCATGCATAGCAGACTCTTCACCGGAATATACCTTAATGTCAGTATCAGCAAGTTTTGTCTTAAGCAAGGATGCAGCATTATCATTTGTCATAACGCATACACGTGGCTTAACTACTCTTGCTTGATTTTCAATTATATCAACAGATGATGATGCCATTAAAAGGTCTACCTGACAGGACAGATTCTCTGCCACCTCAACGCTTTGCATACCAACCGAACCTGTAGAGCCTAAAATAGCAATTTTTTTAATTTCAGTATTCATATTATGTCCTTAAATAAGATTAAGAATTGAAATCAAGATGTAAAGAAATGGTGAAACAAGCATTACGCTGTCAAAACGGTCAAGCACACCACCGTGACCTGGGAAAAGGAAGCCGTAATCCTTGATTTCATACTGTCTTTTGATTGCAGAAGCAAGAAGGTCGCCGATTTGTGAAACTACTGCTACTACTGCACCCATTATAATAAGATACAAATAGGAAATTTCGAAATCAAAGAAGCTTCTTAAAATCAAGCCGTAAAGCGCAAATGCACCCATATCAAATACTACTCCGCCAATAGCACCCTCCACAGTCTTTTTAGGGCTGATTGCGGGAATAAGCTTGTGCTTACCAAGTAATCTACCGGTAAAGTATGCAAATGTATCACTTACCCATGCACCGATAAATATAAGAAGATAGTAAAATTTGCCGTCCTCCATATATCTGATGCTTACTACAGTTGAGAAACAACCAACTACATATGTAAAGAGGGCAAACAATGTCATTACATCAGATATTTTGTCCTGATTAAGTCTGAACATTACATAAGCTAAGAAATATATCAAAAGCAAGAATATGCTACAAATAGCTATAGTAAAGAAATAAGGTCTAACAGCATCAAAGAAGCTAAGTAATGGTAAACCAAGTGCAATTAAATACATAGGTATACCAAGGGCTAAATTTTTATGCATACCAAGGCATTTTGCCATTTCATATACTCCAACTGCGCAAATTATAGCAAATGCAATAGGAAAAACTATAGTTTCTGAAAAATAGCAAATAGGTACAAATATTGCAATTGCACAAATTGCTGTAATAATTCTTGTTTTCATTTTAATCTCCCTTGATGTTTATTTTATACCACCAAAATTACGTTTTCTCTTATAAAATTCTTCTACCGCCTTATACAGCTCCTTTTCATCAAAATCGGGCCATAATACATCGGTAAAATAAAATTCTGAATAAGCACACTGCCAAAGCAGGAAATTAGATATTCTGATTTCATTTGCAGTTCTGACAATTAAGTCTGGATCACAGGAATCCTTAGTGTATAGATGTGCATCTATATCAGCTTCTGTAATTTCTGTTTTGCCATCTTTAATAAGCTCATTGAAAGCATGAACAAGCTCTGCCCTGCCACCATAATTAAAAGCAATATTTAAGGTATTAGTGCAGTTTTCAGTATCCTTTTCAAGCTTTATCATTTTTTCTCTAAGCTCATCGTTTAAAACGCTTTTATCACCTAAAAAGACAAATCTGATATCATCCTTAAGGCTCACTCTGTCAATATAGCTGTTAAGCAAGGTAATAATTGCATCAACCTCATCCTTAGGTCTTTTCCAGTTTTCTGTAGAAAAAGCATAGACAGTTACGGTTTTGATTCCAATATCATTACATGCCTTAACTATCTTTTCAAAAGCAACTGCTCCCTGCTTATGACCTGCCTTACGTGGTAATGAGCGTTTCTTTGCCCATCTGCCGTTACCGTCCATTATAAATGCTATGTGGGAAAGTCTGTTATCTACCACAGGGACTTCAATTTTCTTACGAAATAACATAATACCTCTCTATATGGCATAAAAGACCACAAATTGTGGTCTTTTTGCATTAATTCTTATTGGCAATTAGATAGCCATGATTTCCTTTTCCTTAGCAGCTGTAATAGCATCAATTTCCTTGATGAACTTATCTGTAAGATCCTGAACTGACTTTTCAGAAGACTTCTGCTCGTCTTCTGTCATCTGATTGTTCTTCTTCATATCCTTAGCCTTGTCAATACCGTCACGGCGAATGTTACGGATAGCAACCTTAGCATCTTCACCCATTTTAGAAACCTGCTTCTTAAGCTCTTTTCTGCGATCCTCTGTAAGCTGGGGGAATACAAGTCTGATAACCTTACCGTCGTTAGCAGGTGTAATACCGATATCGGAAGCCAAAATAGCCTTTTCAACTGCCTTAAGTGTGGAGGAATCCCAAGGCTGAATTACAATAGTTCTTGCATCGGGAACAGAAACTGTACCAATCTGGTTAATAGGAGTTGCTGTGCCATAGTAGTCAACAGTCACTCTTGAAAGTATATTAGGGTTAGCACGACCAGCACGAACTGTGTCAAGCTCATTGTTGTAAGCATCAATGCTCTTTCTCATTCTTACTTCTAATTCTTTAGTATCAAGCTTCATAATCATTCTCCTTTTACTACGGTACCCATTTCGGCACCCATTATTACTTTATAAATATTTTCACAATTGTCAAGACCGAATACATGAATAGGAATATTATTGTCCATAGCAAAGGATGTCGCAGTGGAATCCATTGCCTGAAGACCTCTTGCAAGGATTTCCTTGTATGTAATATTGGAAATCTTTTCTGCAGTTTTGTCCTTTCTTGGATCAGCAGTATAAATAGCATCAATATTCTTAGCCATAAGAACTATATCTGCACCAATTTCTGCTGCACGAACCACAGCTGCTGTATCTGTTGAAACAAAAGGAATACCAAGACCGGCACCAAAGATAACGACCTTACCGTTATTCAATGCTTCGATAGCATCATCTCTTGAAAATGGCTTTGCAAATGCCTTCATTTCAACTGCAGTCATTACTACAGTATCAAGACCGTATCTGACAAATGACTCCTGAAGTGCAACAGCGTTAATACAAGTAGCAAGCATACCCATATGGTCTGCCTTTACTCTATCCATGCTTTCACCGCTTCTGCCACGCCAGATATTTCCGGCACCAACAATAATACCAAACTGTACTCCGTTGGCAACGCATTTTTTAATTACATCTGCAATTTCCTTAATGTAATCAAAATTCAAAATTCCGTTTTTGCCGGAGGAAATAGCCTCTCCGGACAGCTTGAGTAATACTCTTTTGTATACAGGCTTACCGTTTTCCACTTTAATACCCTCACATATATATTTGTCTTTAATAATATAATACAATATTATTATTGTTTTGTAAATATTAATTTCAAAATTTTTTAATTTTTCCATAAAAAAACCGACATTGCTGTCGGTTTTTTATTTAAACAATTAGCCTCTAACCATCTTTTCGATTTCAGCTGCGAAATCGTCTTCTCTCTTTTCGAGACCTTCGCCCTTTTCATACATAAAGAAGCCAACAACCTTGATAGCACCGCCGAATTCCTTTGCAGAAGCTTCAACGTACTTACCAACGCTCATCTTGTCATCCTTTACATATGCCTGCTCGAGCAAGCAGTTCTTTTCATAGAATTTACCAAGCTTACCAACAACCATCTTCTCAAGAATCTGAGCAGGCTTGTTAGCGTTCTTAGGATCGTTAGCGAGCTGAGCAAGAATAACGGACTTTTCTTCTTCGAGGTCCTTAGCAGGAACGGATTCCTTGTTAAGGTAAAGAACAGGCATAGCTGCAACCTGAAGTGCAATGTTCTTAGCGAATGCTGCAAAGCCTTCGTTAGCTACTGCTGCATCATCTGCCTCAAACTTAACAATAACACCTGTTGAACCCTTACCGTGAATGTAGGATGTAAGAACACCCTCAACAATAAGGAAACGACGGATATTCATATTTTCACCAATTGTGAAGATCATATCCTTAAGCTTAGCCTCTACAGTCATATCTGTATCATTGAAGTTCTTTGTAAGAAGCTCTTCAACATTTGCAGGCTTAGTAGCAATAATTGTCTTAAGAAGACCCTTAACGAAGTCAAGGAACTTTTCATTCTTTGCAACGAAGTCTGTCTCTGCATTTACTTCGATCATAGCAGCTGTCTTACCGTCTTCGCTAACGAGAATGTCAACAACACCCTCTGCTGCAATACGGTCTGCCTTCTTAGCAGCTACTGCAAGACCCTTCTCACGAAGGAATTTAACTGCACCGTCAAAGTCACCGTTGGACTCTGTAAGTGCCTTTTTACAATCCATCATTCCGCAGCCTGTCTTTGTTCTGAGGTCTGCAACCATTTTTGCTGAAATAGCAGCCATTTTTATATCCTCCGTTTAATTAAAATTATTCAGCTTCAGCTTCTGCTTTTTCTTCTACTGCTTCAAAAGGAGTTTCACCCTGTCTGCCTTCGATAACAGCATCAGCGATAGAAGCAGAAATAAGCTTAATTGCACGAATAGCATCATCGTTACCGGGGATGATGTAGTCTGCATCGTCAGGATCGCAGTTTGTATCTACGATAGCGATAACAGGAATGCCAAGTCTCTTAGCTTCGAGAACTGCATTGTGCTCTTTCTTTGTATCTACGATGAAGATAGCGGAAGGAAGTCTTTCCATATTCTTGATACCGCCAAGGTTCTTCTCGAGGTTATCCATTTCCTTTACAAGACCAGCAACTTCCTTCTTGGGAAGAAGATCAAATGTGCCATCCTGCTGCATCTTCTGGAGCTGGTTAAGACGTGCAATGCTCTTCTTGATTGTCTGGAAGTTTGTGAGCATACCACCGAGCCAACGAACGTTTACATAGTACATACCGCAACGCTGAGCTTCCTCACGGATAGCATCTGTAGCCTGCTTCTTTGTACCTACAAAAAGAACGTCGCCACCCTCTGCAGAGATATCACGAGCAAACATATAAGCTTCTTCAAACTTTGCTGCTGTCTTCTGAAGGTCGATGATGTAGATTCCGTTTCTTTCTGTGAAGATGTACTCTGCCATCTTAGGGTTCCATCTTCTTGTGTGGTGTCCGAAGTGAACACCTGCTTCAAGCAACTGCTTAATTGAGATTACTGACATTTTTATGTCCTCCTTTGGTTTTTCCGCCATTCACGCTTTACGTTCCTACCGATTACCAGCACCGAAAACGCATCATAGCGTGGATGTGTGTTTTATTTTTCGTGTGCTCTCATACACACGCACCGTATTATAACATAGTTATTTAATATTTTCAACCGATTTTTTACAGTTAACAAAAAATTTACATTTAAAATTTATTCGCTAGTTTCTTATGAGAAAAAATATTTTCTCTTCATTTATTTATAATAGGAATAAAATTACCGCAGCATCGAACAAGCTGCGGTAATTAATTTTGATTATTCAGCCGGAGCCTCTTCTACACCGGCAAAAGCATTGTAAAGCTCAGTATATGCTGCTATAGCATTTTTATAAGCATCTGAATTTCTGATTTCGAGAACATCCGCATTTTCAGTATTCTCTTTTGCCCATTCGGCTACAAATGTATCGAACTCTTCAGCTGTCATATTAGAGATTTTTTCGTATGCAGAAGCATTAAGAGTCTTAAGTGCAGCAGTGCAAGCATCTATCTTATCCTTATTATTTTCAGCATAGAAATTATTCAAGCCTTCATAGGGATTTACAATTGAATCATAGTTGATATCCTTTATATAGTCCCACATGTCGATGCTTACATTTTCAGCAGGATATGTAATGTAACCATTACCTGTATAAAGTGTGTTCATCTTATATGCGTAGTCACCCTTGTTGTCCTTGATCATTTCAAGAACACCATTTTCAAGCTGATAATCCTCACCCTTTATACCGTACTGCAAGAGTGTGCGAATTTCTTCATCAGTCTGGAGATTGTAAACAAACTCCATTGCTCTGTCGAACTCAACAGAATATGATGTAACCGCAAATACAGATTCAAATGCGTTTTCGTCGTTAATTACGGATACTTCTGTACGAACATAGTAATGATCATCGTCCTCTTCAACATCAACAGGAGAAAGATAATCATATGTAACTGCAACCTTTGATTTGCCATCATCTGCTACATTGTACTTCTTATAAAGCGACATAAACGAAGTATAATCTCTATTTTCAAGTGTTCCAACAGGTGCCTTGTTACCAAACATTGAAGAGCTGATAAGTGAGAAGCCATCTTCACCCCAATAAGAAACTGTGGGAGCATCGCCTTCCTTAGCAACTAAAGGCAATACATTATCAAGCTCTGCTACATCCTCAAGAAACGCACCGAGTGCTACATAGTCAAGCTTGCCATTAGCATCGGTAAGAGTCTTTACATCAAAGTCTTTAATCTGGTTTGCAACAGACTTATCTATTACAAGATACTGATACAAGCCATTAGAATATAAGTGGTTGTTAGGAATACCGTAAACAGCTCCGTTTACTTCCATCATGCTTAAAATCTCAGGCTTGATAATCTTAGTGATTCGATAATATGAACCACTTGATGCAAGGTAGTTTTTAAGTGATCTAAGCTGACCGTTGTTAACATAGTTAACATAATCTTCCTTGTCTCTTATAAGAATGATGTCAACCTGATTTTCCATTATATCTGGATATTTAAGCTGAATTGTATATTCGCCATCAACACCGTTAACATACTTCTTATATGCCTGGTTTGTAAATACAACGGAAGAAGGTCTTGATCCACCGGCAGCAATTGATGCCTTGGAGTCGCTCATTTTCTTTGCTACAGCTGCGTCGTATTCAGCATCGTTTACAGCAATGAGCTTAATTTCTGTACAGTCCTGACGGAGTAATGTATTAATAGCCTCCTCTACTGCAGCAAGTCTTTCCTGAAATTCAGGAGAGGATGTGTCAGCATCGGTAGGAATCATAACTGACAATGTAAGAGCTGTTCTCTTAGAATTCTTTACGATGTCTTCCATAATCTCATCATCTGATCTCTTATCAGAGCATGATGTGAGGAATAATGTGCAGAGCATCAAAATGGCAAGCGCCAAGCTTAGTAATTTTTTCATTTTTAAGAAATCCTCCCAGATTCTAGTTCACATATTATTTTACATTAGAAGTAGTAATTTGTCAAGTTGTTTTGTTCAACATTTACAATTTATTTATTTTTTAAATAATATTTTTAGTCAAGATAATCACGGAGACGCTTTGAACGGCTTGGGTGGCGAAGCTTTCTTAATGCCTTTGCCTCAATCTGACGGATTCTTTCTCTTGTAATATCAAATTCCTTACCAACCTCTTCGAGAGTTCTGGTTCTACCATCTTCAAGACCAAAGCGAAGCTTAAGTACCTGCTCCTCTCTAGGTGTAAGTGTGTGCAATACTTCATTAATTTGTTCTTTCAAAAGTGTATAGGATGCTGCCTCTGCGGGAGCGGGTGAATCCTCATCGGGAATAAAGTCACCAAGGTGGCTGTCCTCCTCTTCGCCGATAGGAGTTTCCAGAGAAACTGGCTCAAGAGCATATTTCATTGTGTCTCTTACCTTTTCGGGAGTCATACCAATCTTCTCTGCAATTTCTTCCGGAGTAGGCTCTCTGCCAAATTCCTGAAGAAGCTGTCTTGAAATTCTTGAAACCTTATGAATAGTTTCAACCATATGTACCGGAATACGTACGGTTCTCGCCTGGTCAGCAATAGCACGGGTAATCGCCTGTCTTATCCACCATGTAGCGTATGTTGAGAACTTATAACCCTTTGTGCAGTCAAACTTCTCTACCGCCTTCATAAGACCAAGATTGCCCTCCTGAATAAGATCAAGGAATGCCATACCCTTACCAAGATGCTTTTTAGCAATACTTACAACAAGACGGAGGTTTGCCTCAACAATCTTGTTCTTTGCCTTTTCGTCGCCTTCCTTCATCTTCTGCGCAAGAATTTGCTCCTGCTCAGAATCGAGAAGGGGTACTCTACCTATTTCCTTAAGATACATTCTTACAGGGTCATCAATAGAAAGACCCTCCTGCATCTTCTCAATGTCCTCAGGACTTATAAGCTGCTCGAGCTCCTTTTCGAGATCATCTACGTCCTCACTGTCGATATCATCGATATTCTTGGATGCACTCTTGATGGACTCATAAATCTCATCAAGCTGATCATTACTGTAGAAGTCCTCAAACTTATCAGCGGCTGTAGGATCCTTGTCCATATCGGACATATCAACCTTAGCGCTTTCAATAAGCTCACTCAAATCGTAATTCTTCTCTGAAATCATTTTCTACCCCACTTATTTTTTGCTTTTAAACAAATTTTCAAGCGAATCAATGCTTGATGATGATTCATCCTTGTTTTTTTCTGCCTTTAAGGATTTAATGCATGAATCAAGTACGTCCGCTCCATTTGAATCCAAGCGTTGTCTTTCAATAACCATTTTTGTAATTCTGGATATTTCATTTATGTTAAAATTCTCCTCAACAAATGCAATATCGAATTTGCCGTTTGTCTTGTAGCATTCTACCATTTTTTCAAATACCCGACGATTAAATGATGTAACAAAATCGTCAGGAATCAAAGCGCTTGAGCATTTATTTAAATGCTCATCGTGAAGCTGCATAAGACCAAGTATTGCTTCTTCTACCTTACTTGCCTTCATATTTGCTGCACTGTCCGAATTAATTCTATCCCCTATTCCACTTGATGCACGGTATATTTCGTTCATCTGGGTTGTTTTTTCATTTTTTGCGTTACGCTTCATAGCTCTATTAACATCTCTTTTCAAGCTGTCAAGAGGTATTTCAAGGAGCTTTGATGTATGTTGACAATACAAATCCCTTTCCACGTTGGAAGGATATGAAGCGATTATTTTACAAATTTCAGATGAAGCCTTAACTCTGTTTTCAAAGACTGAAATATCAAGCCTTGAAAGAATCTTGTCCACTTCAAACTCAAATCTGCTTTTCGAGCCTTCAAGTAAATCTGTAAATCGGTTTGCGCCGAATTTCTTAATAAACTCATCAGGGTCCTTAGCACCATTCATTTTAAGAATTTTAACATCTATCCCGACCTCTTGCAGAAGTCTGAATGCCTTATCAGCTGCCTTTTGACCGGCTTCGTCACTATCGTAGGATATGACAACCTTCTTGGTATAACGCGAGAAAATTCTGGCATGCTCAGGTGTTATAGCAGTACCCAATGTTGCAACTGCATTTTCAAAGCCTGCTGAATGAAGAGCTATTACATCCATATAGCCCTCACAAAGAATAAGCATCTTTTCACACTTGTTCTTGGCATAATTAAGCGCAAAAAGGTTTTTACTCTTTTTGAATGCAGGTGTATCCGATGTATTAAGATATTTTGGCTTGGAATCGTCCATAACTCGTCCACCAAAGGCAACTACATTACCCGATACATCTATAATTGGAAATATAACACGGTTACGGAACAAATCGTATACGGAATCATTCTTTCCCTTAGCGCAAACAAAGCCCTCAACCATTTCCTTATCCGTATAACCAAGCTTACGCAAGTGATCATAAAGCGCACCAAAGGAATTTGGCGCAAAGCCCAGTCCAAAATGCTTTACAACGGACATAGGGAGCTTACGTTCGTTAAAAAGATAGTTTCTTGCTTCTCTGCCTATATTTTCATCAAAAAGCATATTTCTGAAGAATATGGCAGCTTCCTTATTCATCTCAAGGACTCTTTGCCTTGAAACACCACTAATGCTTGTACGGTCATCATCCTCTGGAATCGTAATACCGGATCTTTGAGCAAGGACCTTCAGAGCTGAAACATAGTCAAGATTTTCAGTTCTCATAGTGAAGCTTACAACATCTCCGCCTGCACCGCAGCCAAAGCAATAAAAAGACTGTGTAGCAGGAAAAACAACAAATGAAGGAGTTTTCTCGCTATGAAACGGACAAAGGCCACTGTAATTTGAGCCTGCCCTTTTCAAAGTGACATACTGCGAAATAACGCTTTCAATTTCGTTTCTGAATTTAATGTCTTCAATTATATTTGCGGGAATCATTTCTTACTTCTCCAAATATCAGGAACATAAAGCTCCCTAAAGGTCTTTATTGCATATCTGTCGGTCATACTTGAAATGTAGTCACACACACTTCGTTCTACGCCGTCTTTTTCACAGTTATTTACATAAAGCTTAGGCATTTCATCATAATGCTTTACGTAATGGTCAAAAAGTGTTTTGATCATATCAATGGCCTTGTCTTCCTCGGCCTTAACTACTTTATTATGATAAACATTTTCAAAAAGGAAGCTTCTTAATGCCATAGTAGCCTCGGAAACCTCATCGTTCATTCTAACGAAAGGCTTATCAAAGCTTTCTTCTATTACGGATCTCACCATAGTATTAATTCTTTCACTATGTCCTTTACCTAATGTATCAATGATGTTTTTCGGAATATCACCAATTGACAGGACACCGGCACGTACAGCATCATCAATATCATGATTTATGTAAGCAATTCTATCAGCAAGCTTAATTACTGTACCTTCAAGAGTAGCAGATTCATTTGAGCCAGAATGGTTAAGAATGGCATCCTTTACTTCCCAAGTTAAATTCAAGCCTTCTCCGTCATTTTCAAGTCGTTCTACAACTCTGATACTCTGTTTATAGTGAGCAAAATCCTTACTGTAAACAAGCTGCATAGCAAGCTCACCTGAATGACCAAACGGAGTATGACCTAAATCATGTCCCAACGCAGCAGCCTCACAAAGGTCCTCATTAAGCCTTAATGCTCTTGCAATAATTCTGGCAATTTGTGTAACCTCAAGGGTATGAGTCATTCTTGTTCTAAAATGCTCGTCTTCGGGAGAAAAGAAAACCTGTGTTTTATGCATAAGACGCCTGAAGGATTTACAATGTAAAATACGGTCTCTGTCTCTTTGAAACTCAGTACGGTTAGGACAAGGACTGCAATATTTTTCTCTACCCCTTGTATCTGAGGTCAAAAATGCATACGGTGAAAGAAAAGTTTTTTCTCTTTCAAGAAACATCTCATTAGCGTTCATTATATTTCCTCCCCTCAATTTTCTTCATATTATATAAATACGCAAAAAAAGCACAAAATACTTTTTTGTGCTTATTTTGTGTCGAATCTTTCGCCAAGCTTCCTTAACTTTATTCGTGCAGCGAAGGCTTCTGTTATCTTAAGTTGTATATTTTCGTTCTTATCTTCAGCAACAGCAAATCGAACTGTGATATCTGAACCAAAATCAGTATTATCTGTTATTACATCAAACGAAGAAAGAATGCTTTGTATCTTCTGGTAATCCGAATACGAGCAAGAAACCTCATACTCAATATATTTTTCAAAAACAGCGATTCCTCCTGCTTCCAGTGCCATAGATGCAGCTGTTGAGTAAGCACGTACAAGTCCACCGGCTCCCAATAAAATACCGCCAAAATAACGGGTTATAACAACGCAAACATCAGTAATTCCCGACATCCTTATTGCATTTAGTGTGGGCATACCTGATGTCCCCTGAGGTTCTCCATCATCTGAGTATCTTGCTATTGTTCCATCGCCGATTATATATGCGTAGACATTATGGGTTGCATCAGCAAATTTTTTCTTTCTTTGTTTGATAATTTCAAGTGCTTCTTCTTCGTTTTTTACAATTGCAGAATATCCAATAAACAACGATTTGCGTTCTATAAATTCAATCTCTGCTGACTGACGCAGTCTTTTGATTTTCTCTTGATTCATAAGGCTTTATAGGTTTTTGGCAATTGTAGAATTATTTCTTCAGATACTTCTTTAAGGCACCTTTGGTCTTCTCATCCACGCAAGCCTCAACCAACACTCCTTCATCAACATATTTTGTGTTTTTAATCTCTGCATTTTTATAAAGAATGCTCATCATTCCCTGCTCTGAATAAGGGAATAAAAACACCTCATTTGTTTTACCGCTGCGACACAATTCCTCAAGCTGAGCAGTAAGCTCATCAAGTCCTTCTCCACTCTTTGCACAGAGTGAAACTACCCTTGCTTCTCTACTCTTTAAAAGTCTCAAATCGTACATTCTTTCATTTGTTGCAAGGTCGGATTTATTGAACACATAGAGCTTCGGCTTATTGTTTGCGCCAAGAGATTCAAGAATGGAATCAGTTACTGCAATATGCTCAAGACACTCATCATCTGATGCATCTACAACTATTATAAGAAAATCGCAATAAACCGTTTCCTCAAGGGTTGATTTAAAAGCATGTACAAGATGATGAGGAAGCTTTTTAATAAAGCCTACTGTATCAGTTATAAGCATTTTAATTCCGCTTGGCAGCTCAAATTTACGTGTTGTTGGGTCAAGTGTAGCAAAAAGCTTATCCTCTGCAAGTATTCCTGCACCTGTAAGAAGATTAAGAAGGGTTGATTTTCCAGCATTTGTATATCCTGCGATACAAGCCTTGGCTATACCGCTTTTATCCCTTTGAGCGCGTGTTACAAGTCTATTCTTCTCTAATTCCTCAAGCTCCTGTCTTAGCATAGCTACTCTTGAGGCAAGACGTCTTCTGTCAATCTCAAGCTTACTTTCACCCGGGCCTCGTGTACCGATACCACCACCAAGACGTGACATATCCTTACCTTTACCCATAAGTCTGGGAGCAGTATATTTAAGCTGAGCAAGCTCAACCTGTAGCTTACCCTCTGCTGTGACAGCATGAAGAGCAAAAATATCAAGAATAAGCATGCTACGGTCAATAACATCAACCTCTGTTACATTCTCAATATTCTTAATTTGTGCAGGAGAAAGCTCACAGTCAAACACTATTTTATCGGTATTGTTGTGTTTACATATCTCAGCAAGCTCATTAAGCTTACCTTCTCCTATATAAGTAGCAGCCTCAGGAGTGTTTTTCAGCTGTGTAAGAGTAGCAATCACCTTACCACCGGCAGTATCTACAAGTCTTTCAAGCTCTTTTAAGGATCTTTCACACTCATCAGCTCCACCTTGCTGAAATATACCTACTGTAACTACCCTTGCTACTGTATTCTTCTCTTCCATAGGCTTCTCCTTTATGATTTTAAAAAGTTAAAAGGGTAAGCAGCATAAACCACTTACCCGATCTACCAAATTATTTACCGCCGTTAAGACGCTTCTTAAACTTGTCAACACGTCCGCCTGCATCAACGAATTTCTGCTTTCCAGTAAAGAAAGGATGGCACTTAGCACAAATTTCAACTGAGATATCACCTTTAGTTGTCTTTGTTACAACAGTGTTACCGCAAGCACATCTGATAGTAGCTTCCTTATATTCGGGATGAATTCCTGCCTTCATTATTTTCACCTCTTTGCATTAAACTGTAATTTTCGATTTATTATACTACATACCATATGTAAAAGTCAAGAACTTTTTTAAATTATTTTTAAATTTTTGCTTCTATCTCTTTTTTTAGTCTTTTCATTATCTTTTTTTCAAGTCTAGATATATAAGATTGGGATATTCCCAGCTCATCTGCAACCTCTTTTTGTGTTTTTTCTTTATATCCGTTAAGCCCGAATCTCATATTTACAATCACTTGTTCTCTTTTATTAAGCTTAGCTACCGCCTCGGCAATTATTTTTTTATCCTCAGTTTCTTCAATATTCTTATAAACTGCATCCTCATCTGTACCTAAAATATCTGACAAAAGAAGCTCGTTACCGTCCCAATCCGTATTTAATGGCTCATCAATTGATACTTCTACATGTCGATTGCAGCTTTTTCTTATGTACATAAGTATCTCATTCTCGATACATCTGGATGCATATGTTGCTAATTTAATATTTTTATCAGATTTATAAGAATTTATAGCCTTTATAAGACCAATTGTGCCAATAGAAATTAAATCCTCAATCCCAACTCCTGTATTTTCGAATTTTTTTGCAATATAAACCACCAAACGCAGATTATGTTCTATAAGAAGTTCATTTTTACTTGGGTCCTTTTCAAGCTCTGCTATTGCCTTCGCTTCCTCCTCCGGTGTAAGAGGTGGTGGAAGCATATCAGGACCGTTTATATAGTATAATTCGTTCTTAGCGAATATTGATAAAATTACATTCTTAATTTTTTCAAAAAACTTAATCATATTCTCCTCTATAAAAGTGAAGTTGATATACAGCCCTCATATCCTCCAAAATCCTTATTTTCTACAGGGGCTATCACCGCACTTACCTCATTGTTATTGATTTTAATATATTCCGGCACAATTCCCTTAAGTATTCCCTTTCCTGTTGATGTGTTATAAGGAATATACCTTTTATAAATATCCTCTATCTGTTCTATTATCTTTCCCAGGCGTGTAGTTTTTGATATCAAAATTACTTTTTTACCACTTAACGGATCAATTAATAAATTCCCTGAATCACACAGTAAATTTACATTATGTATTCCGTTATTAAAGCCTATTTCAGCAACTACAGATTTTATGTTTTTCTCTTTTGAAAAAGCTCTGCTAAATACAATTGCGACAAGCATAGCAAGTGTTGATATTATGAAAAATCTTGCCCTATTATAAACCTTTACGTATGAATGGTCTGATATATATTCTTTTAGTATTTTATTTAAGAATGAATAAAACACACTCATAAAGCCTGCAAGGGCTGCACTTATTCCAAAAAAGATTATGTACATTGACAAAAATTTTCGCAATCTGTTGCCCGAAAAATTAATTACACACATTATAAATGAAACAGCTATATTAATAATCAAAGAAGCATATATGTTTATTTCATACAGTACACTGAATACACCGTATATTCCACCTATAATAGATGAAAGCATTATTTTTTTCTTATCTATTTTTTTGTTCAGCAACATTAATGTTATAAACATAGAAATAAAATCCATACTAAAATTTATTGCAAAAAGTATGTCTGCGTAAACAATCAATCAAACACCTCCTTTTCTTGAATTATAATTCTTTACAAAGAAAAAAATTGTCGTATTTAAAATCAAAAATTAAAAAAGTTATGACAGATTTCAACAATATTTGTTATTCTACTTGAATTTTAACCTTATAAAATGGTAAAATAAATTAATAAAAAAATATTTAACAGTTAGGAATTTAGAAATGAAGAAAATTATTTCAATAGTATTAATTTTAATTTTTGTATTTACATTCGTGTCCTGTGAAAAGGAAGAAGTAGATTATGACCTTACAAAAATGTCAAAGCACAGCGCCATAGATTTTATAATCGCAATGGCAGAAAACAACGAAAGTAATAAGGGACAGGTCGTAAAAATCTCCGGTAAATTCAACGTTTATGAAGAAGGTGGAATGAGATATTTTATGGTGACCTTAGTAGATTCGGAGCACGGTCATACACAAGCCTTGGAATTTGTTTTAGATGGCGATTACACTTATCCTGATGATTATCCATCTATCGGTACAAATATTATTGTTACAGGTACATTTAATACTTATATCGAAGACGGAAATACATATTGCTTCCTAGATAAAGCATCAATTGAAATTCCTGTTATTGTTATGGATTAATTAAAAAGCGCTGAACAGTTTTGTTCAGCGCTTTTTATCCTTGTATACTAAAAATATTGTGCTTTTGATTATATAACTCTGTAGATATCCCCGTAACAGTCACCATTTCATACCCAAGAGTACGCTTGTATATGAGCCTTTCTCTGTATTCTCTTTTACATTTTCGATTAATGCACTTAACATAAGAAACAAAGGTATCTTCTTTTATCCTGCCATTAAAATGCAAATATTCAAATATTTCATAAATAGGAAATACTTTTCCTACGTTATACAAGAAAAATTTCAAAACCTTGTATTCTCTTTCCTTTAGATAAAGTCTTTCCAATGTATATATAACATCCTTTTCACTATCCAAAAGCATTACATGATTTATTTTATCCGTCTTTAAATCATAACCGTAATAATTCTTTATTTCTTCTTTTATTTCATCAGAGCTAACCATTCCGTCAGCCTTATATATTCTTTTTAAATCAGTCCTTACATCATTATTACGTTGAGTTTTATTTACTACAATAATATGTGTATTCAAAGATGATTTGATTTTCAAAAGAAAGTCCCTGGATGGATCAACAAGTAATGTAACCAAAGGCTTAGTATACATTTCAAAATCTTCATACCCTATGCACATAGACGGAAGACCATCATACCTAAAATATCTTGATAGCTTTTCTCTTCTATAGCTATTTGAATCAACTACTAAAATCATTTTTCACCTTAAAAGTAATATTTTTGTGAGCTTGGAAATATGAATATAACAAACAATAACGCAAAAGAGGAGAAAATCAATGTTTGTATATTCTATGAGGGCATCAACCCTTAAATTTTTTGGAGTAATAGGTGTTGCGCTAATTGTTCTGGCTGCCCTTGTATTTTTAATTCCCTCATACACATCAGACACTACAGCTGATATCGCAGCAATGAACGAAAAAATTTCCTTTGATAATGTGAAGAATGCAGATGACGGAATAAAATTTTTATCTCAATACGGTTGGCAAACAGATGCCACTCCTGTTGAAGAATGTGAAATAACTATTCCAAAGGAATTTGACAAGGTACTTACATCCTACAATGAGATACAAAAGCAGCAGGGGCTTGACCTTACAAAGTATGGAAAAAAGGTTGCAAAGCGTTATACCTTTATAGTAACAAATTATCCGGAATACAACGGTACAGTCTATGCCAACATAATTGTATATCACGATAGGGTTATTGCAGGAGATATTTGCTCTGCTGATGCTAAAGGATTTATACATACTCTTGTGATGCCGTCTGTCGACTAATTTTATCATATAAAAGCAACAAAAGCAAGGTATTTCCTTGCTTTTTGTTCTTTTGATTATCATTTATGAATAAAGTAATAAAAAGGAGATGTAAAATGAAAATTCAAATAAATCATACTTTAAAGAAGGACAAACATATTGAATATATTCTTTCTAAATTACCATCTAAAATCAGTCACTTTATAAATCAATATTTGAAAGAATATCCACAATTGAAAATTGATGAAATAAGGTTACATTCAAACTCGTTTATGAACCTTATAACATCTTTTAAAACCATAAGAACTGATCTTTTTATTACTGAAGATGATATACTTGAGACATCCAGCCTACTTTGCTCAGATTCCATATATTCTCATTTTGATACAATAAAAAATGGATACATTAACGTTGGAAATGGCATTAGGGCCGGAATATGTGGAAAAGCAACAATCCAAAGTGGTCAGATAACAGGCATAAAAGATTTTTCCTCCATAAATATCAGAATGCCTAAAAGAATATATCATGCAGGAGATTATGTTTTTGATCTTTTTCAAAAGAACAATTATAAATGCTCTGTTTTGCTTTATTCTCCTCCGGGTGTTGGTAAAACAACTATTTTAAGAGAGCTTGTATATAGATTGTCTACTCTTTCTAATCCCATAAGATTAAGTGTTATTGATAGCCGTGAGGAAATACTATCGGGATTAGAAATAAATGCTTCCCTAGATTTATATCTTTCATATCCTAAGGGTGAAGCAATAAATCTTGCAACCAGAACCATGACTCCAGAGCTAATTGTATGTGATGAAATTACTACAAGGGAAGAAGCTATTGCCGTTTTAAACTCTGTAAACTGCGGTGTTAACATAATTGCTACCACACATGCATCATCATTCAATGAATTAAATGCAAAGGAGCAAATTTTACCTTTGATTAATAATAAGGTTTTTGATTATGCAATAGGAATTTCTAGAGATATTGGAGCAACAAGATATAAATTTACATTAAATTCTTTAAAGGAATGCTTGGTATGAAATACTTAGGCTCTGTGCTTATTCTGTGCGCTTGCATATGTTTTTCATTTTTCTATGAAATAAAAGAAAAGAATAAAATTGAAAATCTTAAAAAAATTCGTGATTTTATAAATTTCATAAAAATTAAAATTGATTTTTTTCTTACTCCTCAAAATCAGCTTTTTTCAGAATATAATTGCAAGCTTATAAATGAGCTTTATAATAAAAATTTTGATAACCTAGATGTATATTTTGATAAAGAAACCGCACTATTTCTTGATGATTATTTTAAAAATCTTGGAAAAGGATTAAAGGACGAGGAGATTTCCAGGTGTAAATATACTTTAGCAAAGCTAAATGAAATTATAACAAAATATGAAAATGAGCTTCCAAATAAAATAAAAGTGGTACGCACACTTGCAATATTTGGTGGAGCATGTGTTATTTTACTTATTATTTAGGAGTTTAAATGGATATATCTCTTATTTTAAAGATCACGGGCATCGGAATTCTTATATCCGTTGCCTGTCAAATTCTAAACAAAAGTGGACGAGATGAACAAGCTACTCTGCTTTCAATAGGTGGCATTATACTTGTAATGCTTATTATACTTTCTGAGCTTGATGTTTTCTTTAATACATTATCAAAAATATTTGGCATTTGATATGGAAATTATTAAGGTTTGCGGGATTACTGTCTGTATTCTTAGTATTTGTATGATTTTCAAGCATATGAAGGACGAGTATTCTCTTTTTCTAAGAATACTTGTAACTGTGGGAATATCTATTTTTTCTATTGCAATTTTTTATCCAATACTTAAATATATTGAGGAAATTTCCTATGGCTCATCTGTAAATGCATATATACCTATTCTAATCAAGGCTCTCGGAATAGCTATGATGATACAAATTACATCAGATATATGTAAGGACTGTGGAGAGGGTGCTATTGCTCAAAGGGTTGAAATGGCGGGTAAGGCAGAAATACTAATTTTATCCTTACCGATCATTAAAGATATTTTTTCATTATGCCAAAGTATCTTGGAGGGATTATGAAAAAATTTATTATATATTTTTTAATTATAATTTGTCTAACAGTTCCAATACAAGCAGATGAACCCATTGATGATATAACATCTTCGATTGAAGACGAAATGAAGGATTTTGAAGACTCTCTACCCGAATACGTTAAGGAAATTTTACCTTCAGAGCTCTTTAAGGGTGATTATTCATCACTAATTAAAGGAGAAATAAACCAAACCACTTTTATAAAATCAGTTGTAGATTTTATACTTGCCGATTTACCAAATGTATTACAGTCTATGTCTGTTATTATGATTATTGTAATAATATCATCTGTTTTTAATACAATGACAAGTAGCCTTAATTCTGAAGCATTAAAAAATTCTTATTCCTTTTGCTCCTCTCTTTGTATTTCAATCACCATATTCAGTATGGTTAGTTCAATGCTCAAAGCAGCTATTTCATACATGAAAACCTTATGTACTGCTATGAATGCATTTGCGCCAGTACTGACTGTAATGCACATAATGAGCGGAAACATCTCATCAGCTGCCTTAGGTAATGCTTCTATGTTAATGTTTATATCCTTAATTGAAAATGTCCTTATTAAAATACTTATGCCAATTGTCAGCGTGTGTCTCTGTTTTTCTCTTATCAAGGCAATTAGTGGAAATATAGATGTTAGTGGGATAAGTAAATTTATAAGAAATTCTTTTGTAACCATAACAGTTTTTACTATGATGATATTCTCTTTTGTATTTTCTTTTCAAAATGTGCTAACACAAAGCGCTGATTCACTATCTATGAAAACAGCTAAATTTGCTATAGGTAGCTTTATCCCTATTGTCGGTTCGTCAATCGGGGACGCATTACGTACGGTTACAGCAAGTATTGCACTTGTAAAAAATTCGTGTGGAATTATAGCTGTTATTTGCGTTGTTCTTCTTACTCTTCCGATTGTGGTATCCTTTTATTTACATAAGCTTTCCTTGGATATATGTTCTTCTCTATCAAATATAATTGGCTGTAACAAAGAAAGCTCTGTAATTGCAGATGCATCGGGAATATGCTCCTTTATGCTTGCACTGGTAGCATGTACTGCTGTATTTTTTATATTCGCATTAACAATATTTATAAAAACAACGGTAGGTGTATAATGAAAAGGTATCTTTATACAATTCTACTTTTATCATTGATAATAGGAATAATCAGCTCTTTTATTTCAGATACAAGTAACGGAACAAAGAAATATATTAATTACTTGATGGGCTTAATTATGGTTATTACAATCCTTATGCCATTTAAAAATATGGCAGCAGGAATACTAAATCTAAATGAATATATAAATGATTTTTTTACAAACATTAAAACGGAACAAATAATAGATGAATCTAACTCGGTTATTATAAACTCCAGCAAGGAAAATATATCAAATGGGCTTAAAAAAGCTTTAATCAGCAAATTTGGATTTAGTGAAAAGGATATTTATGTTTCTATTGATACTGATGAAACTGAAATCTCAGCCATTAAACTAACAGGAGTTAATATTATTATGACGAATAATGCATCATGGTCAAACGTTGATGAGGTGCAAAAATATATGGAAAATCTAGTGGGGGTAAGGGTAAGTGTCACAAGAAAATAAAATTACACTAAGAAAGAAATGGCTCATTATATCACTTATTGTAATTGGAATTTTACTTATATTTTCAAGCTCCTTTTCCTTCGAAAATAATTCAAGCAAATCAAAAGAATACATAGAGGAAACAGAAGCTAAGCTTGAGGAATTTCTTTTAAATGTAGAAGGAATACGTAAGGTAAAGGTCATTATAACACTTGAAAGTTCAATTGAAGCAGAAGAAAATAATGGGTATTATAACAAAACAGATAATACACTTCCATATGTCAGAGGGGTTGTTGTTGCATGTAGCAACGGTAGTGACGATAAGATTAAAACTGAGGTTACCGAAATAGTATCAAAATATTTAGGTATAGGAGCGAACAAAGTTAAAATAACAGATATCAAAAGGTAATAATTACGTATGAACAACAATATAATGTAGTGTAACAAATTAATAGGAGAAATAACTATGGAAAACGAGAAAAACAGCAAAATTAAATCATTCTTTAAAAAATTCGGTGTGCGTAATCTTGTAATTTTATGTGCAATTTTAATTATAGGCGGCGCAATTGGAGTGAATTATCTTCTCTATCCCGAAGCACCTACAAATCCAGACCAGGATGTGGATATTGACCTTGGCGATACAGACCTTAACGATACACTTAACAATGACAGCGCTACATCCAATTATTTTGCACAAACCGTACTCAGCCGTCAACAAGCTAGAGATGAAGCAATCGAGGTATTACAGAGTGTTGCACAGAGCGATTCTGCTCTTCCCGAGGCTGTAGAGGCTGCCCTTGCAGACATTGCACAGATTGCCGAGGATATTGAGGCAGAATCAAAGATAGAAACTCTTGTAAAGGCTAAAGGACTTGAGGATTGCATAGCGGTTATAAGCGATGGCAATGCTACAGTTATTGTTAAGACAGAGGGCTTACTTGCCAGTCAGGTAGCACAGATTAACGAGATTGTTTATGAGCAAAGTGGTATATTACCCACAAACTTAAAAATTGTTGAGAAAAAGTAATACATATAAGACGGATACTACCTGTATCCGTTTTATTTTTTCTTTAATAAAGGTTTTTAGTTAAATTCCTTGACATTTACTTTAAAATATAGTAAAATGATTCATAATAGATAAAAGAAAGGCGGTCAATGTATGGAAAAGAAAAGCTTTATTGAATACAAAGGTAAGCCCCTTGTTAGAGATGGAGATGTCCTTTACTACGGTTTTCCTAAGGACAAATATATATTGAGACTTGATATATTTATGAAGGATGCGAACGATAATCCTACTATGGTTTTTGCAACTATCTGCCCTACTAATGATCCTAAAAAGATTGTTAAGCAGGTTGGTAAGAGTGGTATTTACGATTCTCTTGATGTAGGATCTATCTGGCTTGACCAGTGTATTAAGGAAAATCCCTTAAAATTATAAAAAAATTAAAAGACGGACAAATGTCCGTCTTTTATTTTTCGTTTAACTCTTCTAGAAGATTATCCAGAACACTGTCAAGAACATTTATTGCCGATTTGATTTCTCTTGGTGAAATACCTTTTACTGATAAGATATCCTTTTCCTTTAGTGTCTTCTCTATACTATCATTGAAATTAATTCCCTTTTCTGTAAGAAAAATTCTGTAGGAACGTTTATCAGCAGGATTATCTACTCTCTTAACAAATCCCATGCTTTCCATTTTATTAAGAGCAATACTAACAGTTGATCCTTTCATATGAGTTGCCTGAACAAGCTCAGACTGAGTCATACCGTCTTTAAATGATAGCATCATTAAAATAAGACGAGGTGTCTTGTCAGTAAAGAAAAGGTTTTCGGGGCATTTACTCATAATATCATCAAAAACCTTTGATATTTCATTTATCACCATAAGCAAGGTTCTTTCCTTGCTGTTTCTAATTAATTCCTTAAAATCATTATCCATATTTAGCTCCATTTTATTAGTTATCTAATTAAAATTATATATTAAAAAACCAAAATTGTCAATATATTTCTAACTATACTGATTTGGAATTTTATTAATATTTCTAATAATTTTGTTACACATAAATAACTATGAAAAAACACAAATTAAATGTGAATAAAATGAAAGGAATAAAACGATAAATGAAAAAAATCAAGGTGCTTTTATGTCTGATTTTTTCCGTATTAATCTCTTGTACATTATGTACCTCTCTATTCGCTGAAAATTACATTGATGCATGGGCAAGTAATGATGCTATGGGTGGTTTTGATAGCTTTGTAAGGTCGGTACAATCAGAAAATAGCACGGAAATTAAGGATTTAAAGCTGTATCCCGGTGGAATGCCATTTGGAGTAAAAATCATCGCCAAAGGATTATATGTTGTCGGTTTTTCAGAAACAGACGGTAACGAATGCTCCAGTGCATATACTGCAGGAGTAAGACTTGGGGACATAGTTTTAAAGCTCAATAACACAGATATAAATAAAATTGAGGATTTTACATCTGAGCTTAACAAAAATGGCGAAAAGCCAGTTACAATAACCGTAAAGCGTGGTAATTCAATTTTAAATTTCACATTTACTCCTAAATACTTTAAAGAAGATAACTCGTATAAGGCAGGACTGTGGCTTAAAGACTCCACATCAGGTATCGGCACTGTTACATTTATTTCTCCCGAAACAGGTGCATTTGGTGGCTTAGGACACGGAATTTGTGACGGCAACACAGGTAATTTGATTCCTTTGTCCAAGGGGATTATAATGGATGTTACAATTAATGGAGTTAATAAGGGTAAGATCGGTGCAGCAGGAGAGCTTAAGGGTTCGTTTAATACTAAAAAGATCGGTTCACTAACTATGAACTCTTCATCAGGAGTATTTGGAATCATATCTCTTGACAAGGTTGATCCACCCGAGGAAGCGCTTAGTGTCGCTTACAAGAATGAGGTTAAAAACGGTGAAGCGTATATCTGGTGCACATTGGATAACGGATCACCGAAAAAGTTTACTGTATGCATATCAGATATAGACGTTTCTTGCTCCGGAATAAAAAATTTCAGAGTAAAAATAACCGACCCTGCTCTATTACAAACAACCGGAGGTATTGTTCAGGGTATGAGTGGTAGCCCAATTATTCAAAACGGTAAAATCATCGGCGCAGTTACACATGTGCTTGTTAATGACCCTACGCAGGGCTACGGAATCTTTATAGAAAATATGCTTAATACAATGCCAGAAATGTTAAAATAAAAAAGAACTTGGGATATCCCAAGTTCTTTTAATTTATGCAAGTTTTGCTTCAAGTCTTTCACGTATAGCCTTAATAAATCCCATTGTGTTAACTGCTGTAGCATTAACACCCTTTTCAACAAGACCCACAAGGTCTTTAGTCATAATACCGT
Organism: Eubacteriales bacterium; assembly: GCA_045542275.1. Classification (GTDB taxonomy): domain Bacteria; phylum Bacillota; class Clostridia; order Oscillospirales; family CAG-272; genus RGIG2000. The sequence continues at coordinate 100,148 of JAZQKP010000031.1, forward strand.
CATTAAGTGTATCAATACAAGCCTCTTCAAGCTTATTTGCAAATGTTTCAAGGTCAGAAAGGCCGTCAAGCTCTGCTCTCTTGCGAAGGGCACCGGACCAAGCAAAAATTGTTGCCATAGGGTTAGTAGATGTATCCTCTCCCTTAAGGTAGCGGTAATAGTGTCTTGTAACAGTACCGTGAGCTGCCTCATATTCATAATTTCCATCAGGAGAAACAAGCACAGAGGTCATCATAGCAAGTGAACCAAATGCAGTAGATACCATATCTGACATTACGTCACCGTCATAGTTCTTGCATGCCCAGATATATCCACCCTCAGAACGGATAACACGTGCAACAGCATCGTCTATAAGTGTGTAGAAATATGTAATACCAAACTCTTCAAACTTTTCCTTATAGTTTGCATCATAAATATCCTTAAAAATAAGCTTAAAGGTCTGGTCATACTGCTTGGAAATTGTATCCTTTGTAGCAAACCAAAGGTCCTGCTTTGTATTTATAGCATAATTAAAGCAAGAATGTGCAAAGGAATGAATTGAGCTATCCTTATTATACATACCCTGTAATACACCAGGACACTCAAAATCATAAATAGTCTTACGGAATGATTCATTACCGTTCTTATCTGTGTAAACTAACTCCGCCTTGCCCTCTTCGGGAACTCTGTACTCTGTTGCCTTATATACATCACCATATGCATGGCGTGCAATTGTAATAGGCTTTTTCCAATTGCGAACAGCAGGCTTTATAGAATCAATAAGAATAGGAGCACGGAATACAGTACCGTCAAGAATAGCACGAATAGTTCCATTAGGGCTCTTCCACATTTCTGTAAGGTTGTACTCTTCAACTCTCTGCTTATTTGGTGTAATAGTTGCGCACTTTACACTTACACCGTACTTCTGATTTGCATATGCAGCATCGTATGTAACCTTATCCTTTGTACGTTCTCTTTCCGGCAAACCAAGGTCGTAGTACTCTGTCTTAAGGTCTACAAATGGAAGAAGAAGTTCGTCCTTAATCATCTTCCAGATGATTCGTGTCATTTCGTCTCCGTCCATTTCAACAAGTGGGGTTGTCATTTTAATTTTTTCCATGTTCAATACCTCCGAACCATAAATATTAAAATTAACAATGTCTTTCGACTGATTTATTTTACCACAATAGCCTTATAAATTCAATAGATTTAGAAAATTAATGCAAATAATTATATTTCCTTATCAATTGATATAAAAAAGCCGTACACGTGTCGATTATTTTATCTAGATGAATTTTTTGGAAAGGTATTAATTGCATAACAATACCCCTTAATGTCAATACTCAAATCAAATATTCGGAGGGGAATATGCATTATAATAAGGTTGAAATATGCGGGGTAAATACCTCTAACTTAACTACTCTTTCCGGAGAGGAAAAGAAAGAGCTTTTATTCAAATCAAAGCAAGGTGACAAAAAAGCACGTGACAAATTAATTGACGGAAATTTGCGTCTTGTACTATCAATTGTACAACGATTTGCAAACAGAAATGAAAATATGGATGATCTTTTTCAGGTTGGTTGTATAGGACTAATTAAGTCTATTGATAATTTTAATATAAATTTAGATGTAAAATTCTCTACTTATGCTGTACCAATGATTATTGGTGAAATCAGAAGATATTTAAGGGATAATAATTCTATAAGAGTAAGCCGTTCTGTGCGAGATTTGGCATATAGAGCCCTTCAAACCAAGGAAAAACTTACAAACGACAATGCGCGTGAACCTACTATGGAGGAAATTGCAAAGGCTTTAAACGAAAAGAAGGAGGATGTAGTTTGCGCACTTGAAGCAATAACAGAGCCGGTGTCCTTATATGACCCTGTTTATAGTGATTCGGAGGACTCTGTGTTTGTAATTGACCAAATCCGGGACTCTTCTTCTGATGAGGAGCTTTGGATTGAGGATATTGCTATTAAGGAAGCAATTAAACGTCTTGGAGAACGTGAAAAAAAGATAATTGATATGCGTTTTTATTCCGGTAAAACTCAAAGTGAAATTGCAAGTGAGATAGGTATCTCTCAAGCACAGGTTTCAAGGCTTGAAAAAAACGCTCTGGAATCCATCCGAAAACAAATTTAAAAGGGGTACTCATGTACCCCTTTTTATATTAAGATTGTTGCGATAGAATGTGGGCCTAAAACTATTTTTGTACTCTTTCCTCTATAACGTATAGCGACTTTTTCATCAATATCGTTTGTATTTACAATTACTACTGCTATACTTCCATCCGGATTTTCAAAGGCTGTAGCATAAACCTTTGAATAATATTTAGTAGTTGCCAAGCGCTTGGCGCCACGCTTAATATACTTGGAAAAATGCCCCATATAATAGTAGGCAGGAGTTAAAATAATCTTGTCATTATCCTCATCATATAAAATAGGCGCAGCACATCCACCCTCCATAGGGTCATTTGATGCTTTAGATGCGCTACCGACTGTAGAAGCCGCAGTTCTATTATGAAATGGACCTCCGAATTTATTAAGAAGTAAATTCCAATCACAGATACCAATGCAATAATTATTTAAATCCTCACAGATTTCAATTGCGTACTTCTCTGCTATACTGTTAAATGAAGCCCCAGATGAAGACATTCCACAGCAAAATTCAGTAAGTATTGTAGGCTTATTAAGCACATCATGTACCAGACTAAGTCCTTCAAAATGCTCACCTGAATACCAATGGAAGCCAACTGCCCAAATTCTTTCATTCAGCTGTTCATTTTTTAAAACGTCACGTGCTCTGTCAAATACTCTTTCCTTATTATGATCCCAAATTATAATCTTAATATGGGAAAGTCCCTCTTCGTCAAGAGCAGGTATAAGATAATTCTCTGCAAAATCTGCCTCTTCATCTGCTGTATATGTACAGCTTTCCCAAGTCTGAGTTGCCATAGGCTCATTTTGTATACTTATAGCAGAAATATTAATCTGCTCTTCCCTCATAGCCTTGATATATTTTGCATAATAGTGTGCCCAGACTGACTTATACTCAGGAAGAAGCTTACCACCTTGCATAACATCGTCATTATTCTTCATATAAGCAGGAGGACTCCATGGAGATGCAAAAAGCACAAGGTCACGGGAATATTTCATTGCGTCCTTAATAAAAGGAACATTGTACTTTCTTTCCCTTTCAATGTCAAAGGTTTCAAGGGTCGCATCACCCTCCTTGACATAGGAATATATACCAAGTGAAAAATCGCATGAATTAATATGAGTTCTGCCAAAGCTATAGCCTATTCCACTTTTTTCATCAAAATAAGCCTTCATAAAAAGCTTTTTATTTTTCTCACTCATAAGCGCATAATTATATGCAGCGGCTTCGGTAAAAGCGCCACCAAAGCCTAGAATTTCCTGATATTTAATATCTTCAAAGATATTTACAATTCCATTTTCGTTTTCGTCAGGAAAATTTCCCTCTTCTACACTGTAAATATCAAAAAAGCTTTTGTCAGGCAGAGATGAATATATCACCTTATATTTTTTCTTCATTATGCCATTTTCTCCGAAAGTTTTTCTCCACCTACAATGTGAAAATGAAGATGCTTAACGCTTTGACAACCGTCATCACCACAGTTTGAGATAATTCTATAACCGTTTGTAATGCCTGCAGTCTTTGCAATCATAGGAATTTTCTCGAAGATATAAGCAATTTCTGCGCTATTATCAGAATTTATTTCATCAGCACAAGCAATATGAAGCTTAGGAATTACAAGCACGTGTACCTTTGCCTGTGGATTAAGGTCGTGGAATGCAATTATTCTATCGTCCTCATATACTTTATTTGAAGGAATAACACCCTCTGCAATCTTACAAAAAATACAATCCATAGTTTTTACCTTGACCTTTCCTTTTTTATGATGTATAATATTTTACGATAATATTATACCAAATCAAAAAATTAAAATCAAGGAATATAAATGATAAATTACAAAAATCACATTTTTGACACCTTTAATTGCGACCTGTGGACACATTTAAAGAATACTGATAAACCTATTCTTATTTACGGAATGGGTAACGGTGCTGATAAAATAATCAGCTATTTTGAAAAATATAATATTACATACAAGGATGTTTTTGCAAGTGACGGATTCGTACGTGGGCATAAATACCGTGATAAGGTGGTAATTTCCTATTCTGAGGCATGTAAAAAATACGGAAATGACTTTATCATAGTTCTTTCCTTCGGCTCACGCTTAGATGATGTAATAAAAATAATGTATGAGCTTGACAAAAAACACGAATTTTATGCTCCTGATGTGCCTGTATGCCCCGGGGAGCTGTTTAATGAAGAGTTTTTTGATACACATGAAAAAGAGCTTTACGATGCCCGTTCTCTTCTTTTTGATGAAAAATCAAAGGAAATCTTTGATAATATCGTTCGTTTTAAGTTAACCGGTAAGCTATGTTATCTCAAAGCAACTGAGAATAGCGAAGAAAATGTTAACAAAGAGATTTTAAAGTGCGAAAAGTACGAAATATATGCAGATCTAGGTGCCTATAACGGTGACACAGTCCGTTCTTATTTAGAATACTGCCCTAATCTTAAAGAAATTTATGCCTTTGAGCCTGATTCAAGAAACTATAAAAAGCTTTCTATTTATGCCGAAAACGAAAATCGTGCAAAGGTTTATGCCTACAATTATGCTTCCTATGATAAGGACGGAATAGTGGAATTTATTTCGTCAGGAAACAGGAATTCATCAAAAGGTGGCACTAACTCTTTTAAATCTAAAACAATTCAGATAGAAGCCCGTCGTTTGGACAGTGTAATCAGTAAGGCAGATTTTATTAAGTACGATGTAGAAGGTGCAGAATATGAGGCTATACTCGGAAGCTCCAAGGTAATTATAGACAATTCTTGCGATTTGCTTATATCAATGTACCACAAAAGTGAGGATATGTATCTCCTTCCCTTGCTTATTCATAAAATCAAGCCTGAATACAAGCTTTACCTGCGCAGATTCCCTTATATTCCCGCCTGGGACTTAAACTTATATGCCATAAATTAAAAACCACTCATTTGAGTGGTTTTATTATTTTTTACATTTAATTTTATAGACTACAGGCCCACTTATGACAGATAGAAACAAAATTAATATCATTAAACCTAATTTTATGTAGATATTAAAGAAAAAAATTAAAGGAAAATTCAAAGGGATGTATACAATATATGAGCGTGACATATAAATTGACACTATCGCCCATTCCTCATCATTCAAATCTGAAAAATTATTAACGTTAAAGTCACCTTTTCCTCTATTATTATTCAGGTAAATGCTCATATAACCCATAAATATAACAAGAAACAATGGTACAAATGATATATTGAGATTTTGTTTATATATAAAAGCTAAAAATACATTAACTATTAGTGTTACAACGATATAAATTGCATATATCACTTTTCATCCTCCTGATTGTATGACGGATAACATGCACCTATCTTTTTACAATGTGGACATCTTAAAGAACGTTCATCATTTATATGCCCAGAAAAAATACATTTAATCCAACTCACATAAAATGTTTTATTACAGTTTGGGCAAACAAATTTCTTTTTTGCAATACTTACCCCACTAATTATTAATATTAGAACTGTAGGTATTGCTATAAACAACCAGTGCATATCATATACTTTTTCGCCAAAATGAATTTCACAAGAACATAAAAATATCATAGATATAATTAAAATAAATATTAAAAATTTTTTCATAAATACCTCCTAAATATTACAGTAATTAACCCAAAATCCACTGATTTTATCATTTGTGAATACAAATTTTATCTTTATACCTATCTTTTCAAATTTTATATAATGATAATATACATGAGGATATTGGGAATCATTTTCTATTTTATCAAATGATACAAATTTACCTATAAACTCCAAGGCTTCTTCTCTTACGTTTTTAAATGAAGAAATAGACATATATTCTCGCATTTTAGGTATAAAATGTTCATATAGTAACTCAATATTATTATCAACATACGCTTGTGAGCATCTTTTTACAATATCTACCCTTATCGCATCCATCTCTTCATTATTTATTTTATGGTTATAAATATCTTCTCCGGCATCGATAGTTTCAAGCGCATCGTTTAAAAGCATTAACTCCTTGTATTTTTCTTCTATCAAAGAATATATTTCTGCTTTTCTCATATTAATGGCTGTCCTCATATCTGAGTTGTTTTTTTGCAAATCACATATTGAATTAATAGATAACCCCAGCTTACGAAGAACAATAACTTTACGAATATGATCAACTTGTTCTTGAGAATAATGTCTTCTCTTTGAGAAATCAATCTTAGTGCTACTGATAATCCCTTTTTCCTCGTAAAAGCGCAATGTACGTGATGTGGTATTAAGAATTTTACAAACAAAATTTATGTCAAGTAACTTTTTTTCCTGCATAATCTCACCTCATCTTAATTATACTATAACACTTGACGTTACGTCAATGTCAATAGTAAAAATAAAAAACCGCTCAATGTCGGTTTTTTAATTTATAAAAATAATATCATCATATTCTGCGTTAGTTATTCTTCCTGATGATACATAATTTTTAAGCTTTGATTCTACATATTTTTGACTTATATATATGTTCATATCTGCTTTGGGTGTCTCATTATAAATTGCCCTGTAAATCATATGCGCACCAACATATCCAGCCAACGGTGTACTATGCTGATGTCCGTCATTTATACAAAAATCCAATCTGCTATATCCATTAACGAGAAAGTTATCAATTTCACCCTTCCAATCTATAAAACCTATTTCGCTATTTAATTCTGCTGCTTTATTAATTGCCGGAATACTTTCATTATGAGCAGGAAAAACTACAAGCTTAGTTTTTGATTCATCGCAATAAGTTTTTAGCTTTTTCAAATTTTCAATTTCCTCAATGGAATAAAATCCACTTATAAAAACTATATCATAGTCTCCTTCTGAAATACATGACATTAAATAACTATCCTTTACAAACGTATCAACTGTTGCATATCCCCTGGATATAGATTGTATGTTGCAGTTTTTACCATTTACAGAAATCATCTCTCCAAGTATTTCACCTACATCTGATGAATTGATAAAGCTGTTTCCTAATATCAGGATTGAGTCAGGAGTTTCTACATTCAAGCAACCCATACGTGGATTAGTATATATAGGACGATACAATGATGAGTTTATTTTTCTTTGCGCAACAGAGCTTCCTAATTCATCAAAATTAAATATAAGTGTAAATTCATTTATTTGTCCGTTTTCTTCATATCTAAAATAAAATCTGTGTCTGAATTTTAAAGTTTCTCCAATACCTGTTTTATCTATAAATCTTTCACCAACAAACAATTCACTATCAATTTTCCCGTTATGTACAGTTTTCCAAGCTTCCAGATCATCGGCCTTGCCTCTCTTTAGTGTACCGATTTTTTGAGTAGCTCTCAAAATATCATATGAGCCGTCAATTTTCGTTTCAAAGCTCCAATCATACGGAAGCGATAGCGTGATAACATCCTTTGAGCCATTAAAGGAAAAATGATAATCATGAAAACGGGTCACTTCTCTACATTCAATATTTCTGAAAAGCTCATCCTCTAATGGGTCGTCTGTAACTGTATTGTCTGTATTGCCACATCCAACAAATAAAAGTACAAATATAAATATTAAAAATAAAAATGTTTTTTTCATTTTATCACCTCAATGTAATTATATCATAAATCTTGATGTTGCGTCAATGTCAATAGTAAAAATAAAAATCCACTCGTTTGAGTGGTTTTTATTTTTCTTCACATTCAATCTCACCGAAAATAAATGGCATAACCTCTTCCGGTTCTATCTTAATAACTGAGGAAAATTCGGAATGAAGAATTTTTATTATTTTCTTAAGCATTTCTTCATCAGATGTATAAAGCCTCTTTTTCTGTTCTTTACCGTTTTTTGCTAGATATAATAGCTTAGCAAGGGCAAGAATTTTCTTTCTGTCATAAGACAGTAAAATCTCTTTAAAATACTTGTTTCTCAGTCTATTATCGTCTATCCATTCTGGTAAAGAAAAATCCTCAGATATCATTTCTTTTATCTCGCTGTAAGATAATACTCTTTTCATTTTTGAAACAAGCATTTCATTTTCGCAAGGAACATATACCTTTGATGTTGGATTTGAAATGGGTGTAAGAATATAATATGGACGTGCTTCCTCCATACCTGTAAATCTTACATCAGCAATTTCACTTATTCTACATACACCCTCTGACCCGTAAATAACTACTGTTCCAACCTCGTACATTTTTCACCTCATTAAAGAAAAAAGTAGCCCACAACAGTATGTTTAGCTGTTGCAAACTACTTGTTATACTAATATTTTATCATAAAAATTTTTGAAAATGTAATAGCCTTTTTCAAAAAAACTAAGATTTATTTTAAAATTTTAATATTAGTAGATGTAATTCTTTCTATTTTTAAGGTGTTATCAATATTTAAAATTATGCTTTCTAAGGTGTTGCAAACAGGATTTTCCGTATAGAAATGCCCTGCCTCAATAATATTTAATCCCATATCATAGGCATCTATCATTGTATTATAGCTTACTCTGCCTGTAAGCAAGGTATCTGCTCCATTTGCGATAGCTAATGGAATCATATCCTTGCCGTCGCCACCGCATAAATAAACCTTTTGTACCTTATTAGTTCCGTTATAAAATACGCATGGAGAATTAAGCTTTTGTTTTATTTCCTTTGCAAAGGTCTCAATATCAATTGAAGAATCAAGGGTAGCAATTCTACCAACGGGATCTAATGGATCTATTACAGTATTTTCAAAGTCCAAAAGCTTACATAAAGTGTCATTAACCCCACCGTTTCCTGCATCTAAACGTGTATGTAATGAAATAGCATTAATATTTGACTTTACAAGCTTAATAAGCTTCCTCTGAGTGTAATTATCTATGCTAAGTGATTTTTGAGAGCTGAACACTAATGGATGATGTGAAATAATAGTATCAAATCCGTTTTTTATAGCAAAATCAACCACGTCCTCGGTGATATCCAAGGAAATCAATACATTTTTCACTTCGGAATCAGGGTTAGGCATACACATAATTCCGTCATTATCCCATTCGCAGCTTAAGCTTTTTGGGAACATTTTATCTAATTCATTATGAAGCTGGCGAAATGTCATATAAGCGTCTCCAATTCCTTAATTTCATTTTCAATTTCTTCCGTATTATAACCACCAAGCTTAAGACCGTTATGTCTTTTTCTTTTCTTTTCGAGAACTGAATCAACAAGGTCTTTAAAGAGTTGTGGCTTGTTTTCAATATTGATTTTACCGATTTCCAGCTCTACTTTAGTATAAGAATACTCTTTCCCGTCAAATTCTGCACAAATAATCTGGTATAGCTTATCGGCATCTAAAACTATATCCTCATTATATATTTTAAATCCGTGTGAAAGATATTCTCTTAGCTCTGAAATACTGGTCATTGGTTGAAGAACAAGCTGTATTCCCTGTTTCTTTACATAATCACAGTTATCAATTATACGTGCAATAAGCTCTCCACCCATACCACAAATAACAATGCTATCCGGCTTGTACGTTTCTATTCCGTCAAGACCGTCTGCAACTCTTACTGCGATTTTATCAGAAAGACCGTATTTTTCGATATTTTCCCTGGCCTTAAGTATAGGGCCTTCATTAATATCTGATGCTATGGCATATTTTACTCTATTTTCGAGCACCAGGCTGATTGGAATATAGGCATGGTCCGTTCCTATATCAGCACAAACGGCGCCGTCTCGTACAAATGACGCGGCGGCGCTGAGTCTTTTACTTAATTTAAAATCACTCATTTTGCTGAAGCCAAGAAGTCATTAAGCTTCTTTACAAGAGCATCTGCGTCTGTACCATGAACTGCGCAAGCATCCTCAATTGCTTCTCCTCTTGAATGAGGACAGCCAAGACAATGCATACCAATTTCAAAGAAAAACTGTGCTGTTTCAGGATTAAAATCAAGAACATCACCGATAATAGACTGCTTTGTTACTACCATAA